>NZ_JBITXM010000006.1:0-7372 GCF_044544705.1 Streptomyces sp. NPDC053541 | reverse complement strand
CCGTCCGCCCGGGGCCGCCGGGGGGCTAGAAGCCGCGGTTCCGTTCCCGTTCTTCGACGTACGCGTTGTACGCGGCGACCTGTGCCCGCCGCGCCACCCGCTCCACGGGCCGCAGCGCCGCTCCCCGCGCGGCCATTTCGGCGGCGCTCACCGCGCCGCCGTGGCCGTCGTAGGCCAGGTCGACCAGGAGGCCGATCCGCTGGGCCAGCTCCAGGACGCGGACCGCGCGCGGCGGGTAGCCGGGGGCCAGGACCTCGCGGCCGGCCTCGGCGCGGGCGCGGTAGGCGTCGCGGGCGGCCTCCGCCGCCGGGCCCGCCGCGGCGACGTCCAGGCGGGTCAGGACCGTCGTCGCCTCGCGCAGCGCCTCCGCCAGCTCCCGCTCCGCCTCGCCCAGCGACGGCACGTCGGCCGGCGGAGCCTCCCGTACCGGAAGGCAGTGCCACACCACCTCCACGTGCACGTCCCCCGCCGGGCCCGCCTCCGACACCTCCGGCACCAGCCCGTACGGCGCGCCGAAACCGACCACCGCCTCCTCCGCCTCCAGCGCCCGCGCGTTGAACTCCGGCGGACCGCTCAGCCCCAGCGGATGCCCCGGCGCCGGCAGCGCCACCCGCCAGCCGGACACGCCCAGCCGCCGCAGCCGCCCCAGCGCCAGCGTCAGCCCCACCGGCCCCGCCTCGCCCGGCAGCCCTTCCACGCGGTGCACCGCGTCCGCACCGACAATCGCCTGCGCCGCATCGTCCGGCGACACCGCCCCGGCCAGCAGGGCATTGCCCCAGGCGGCCAGACGTCCTGAACGTGGTTCCGAAAGCATGCCGTCAAGACTAGGGACTCCACGGAGCCCCCACGGCGCAATCCCGGCCCTCACCGAGCCCCCACGACCAGCCGCGGCCCGCCGGTGGCGTAGGTTTTCCCCTGGACGCCGCGCCCACAGGCGCAAGGCGACGAAGAAGACTCGACCGCAAGGGGAGACAACGCGCTCATGAGCGATGTACTGGAGCTGGTGGACGTATCCGTGGTCCGCGACGGACGCGCTCTGGTGGACGAGGTCTCCTGGTCGGTCAAGGAGGGGGAGCGCTGGGTCATCCTCGGCCCCAACGGCGCCGGCAAGACCACCCTCCTCAACATCGCCTCCAGCTACCTCTTCCCCACCAAGGGCAGCGCCACCGTCCTCGGCGAGCGCCTCGGCGGCGTCGGCACCGACGTCTTCGAGCTCCGCCCCCGCATCGGCGTGGCCGGCATCGCCATGGCCGAGAAGCTCCCCAAGCGCCAGACCGTCCTCCAGACCGTCCTCACCGCCGCCTACGGCATGACCGCCACCTGGCACGAGGACTACGACCCGGTCGACGAGGAGCGCGCCAAGGCCTTCCTCGACCGCCTCGGCATGAGCGACTACCTCGACCGCCGCTTCGGCACCCTCTCCGAGGGCGAGCGCAAGCGCACCCTCATCGCCCGCGCCATGATGACCGACCCCGAGCTCCTCCTCCTCGACGAGCCCGCCGCCGGCCTCGACCTCGGCGGCCGCGAGGACCTCGTCCGCCGCCTCGGCCGCCTCGCCCGCGACCCGTACGCGCCCTCCATGATCATGGTGACCCACCACGTCGAGGAGATCGCCCCCGGCTTCACCCACGTCCTGATGATCCGTCAGGGCAAGGTCCTCGCCGCCGGCCCCATGGAGACCGAGCTCACCTCCCGCAACCTCTCCCTCTGCTTCGGCCTCCCGCTCGTCGTCGAGCACGTCGGCGACCGCTACACCGCCCAGGGCCTCCCCCTCAAGTAGCCCCCGCGGGCGCCGAGTCCGCACAGCTGCGGCGCCCTGTCACACCGGACCCCACCGCCCTACCATGACCATGTGGACATCGACGCATGGATCTGGTGGCTGATCGGCGCGGTGGGGCTCGGCATTCCCCTCGTCCTCACCGCGATGCCCGAGTTCGGCATGCTCGCCGTCGGCGCGGTCGCCGGCGCCGTCACCGCCGCCCTCGGCTTCGGCATCGTCGCCCAAGTGGTCGTCTTCGCCGTCGTGTCCGTCGCCCTCATCGCCGTGGTGCGCCCCGTCGCCGCCCGGCACCGCGACGGCCGACCCGGACTCGCCACCGGAGTCGACGCGCTGAAAGGCCGTCAGGCCGTCGTCCTGGAACGGGTGGACGGCCAGGGCGGCCGCGTCAAACTGGCCGGCGAGGTCTGGTCCGCCCGCACCCTCGACTCCGGACAGAGCTTCGAACCCGGCGAACAGGTCGACGTCGTCGACATCGACGGGGCGACCGCCGTCGTGATGTGACCGAACCTCACCCATGACCCCCCGCGGTCTGGGAAACTCGATCATCGAGATCATCTTCCGGTCTCGACCCGGCAGCGAAGGGCACAGGGAGCACGATGTCAGCAGTCATCATCGTCCTGATCATTCTGGTGGTGCTTGTCTTCATCGCCCTGATCAAGACGATCCAGGTCATCCCCCAGGCGAGCGCCGCGATCGTGGAGCGCTTCGGCCGCTACACCCGCACGCTCAACGCCGGCCTCAACATCGTGGTCCCGTTCATCGACCGCATCCGCAACCGCATCGACCTGCGCGAACAGGTCGTGCCGTTCCCGCCCCAGCCGGTCATCACCCAGGACAACCTGGTCGTCAACATCGACACCGTCATCTACTACCAGGTGACCGACGCCCGCGCCGCCACCTACGAGGTCGCCAGCTACATCCAGGCCATCGAGCAGCTCACCGTCACCACCCTGCGCAACATCATCGGCGGCATGGACCTGGAGCGGACCCTCACCTCCCGCGAGGAGATCAACGCCGCCCTCCGCGGCGTCCTCGACGAGGCCACCGGCAAGTGGGGCATCCGCGTCAACCGCGTCGAGCTCAAGGCCATCGAACCGCCCACCTCCATCCAGGACTCGATGGAGAAGCAGATGCGCGCCGACCGCGACAAGCGCGCCGCCATCCTCACCGCCGAGGGCATCCGCCAGTCCCAGATCCTCACCGCCGAGGGCGAGAAGCAGTCCGCCATCCTCCGCGCCGAGGGCGAGGCCAAGGCCGCCGCCCTCAAGGCCGAGGGCGAGGCCCAGGCCGTCCGCACGGTCTTCGAGGCCATCCACGCCGGCGACCCCGACCAGAAGCTGCTCTCCTACCAGTACCTCCAGATGCTCCCGAAGATCGCCGAAGGCGACGCCAACAAGCTCTGGATCGTGCCCAGCGAGATCGGCGACGCCCTCAAGGGCCTCTCCGGCGCCTTCGGCAACGTCGCCCCCGGCGTCCCCGGCTTCAACACCAAGAACGCCCCGACCGCCGACATCCCCGCCCGCCGCGAGGAACCCCCGGTTGACTGACACGTACACGTAATCCCGCGATCTCGGGCATGATCGGCGCGAGCCCCTCGATCCCGCCGCACACGGGACGGGGAGGCGACTCACCGAACCCGTAAGGAGATGGCGTTGTCCATCTGGGAAATGCTCGCGGTCTTCGCGGCCGGCACCGCCGCCGGAGCCATCAACACCGTCGTCGGATCGGGAACGCTCATCACGTTCCCGGTCCTCCTCGCCACCGGCCTCCCACCGATCACCGCGAACGTCTCCAACACCCTCGGCCTGGTCTCCGGATCCATCAGCGGCGCCATCGGCTACCGCAGCGAACTCACCGGACAGCGCGCCCGCGTCCTGCGCCTCGGCACCACCGCCCTCCTCGGCGGCCTCGTCGGCGCCATCCTGCTCCTCGCCCTCCCCTCCGAGGCCTTCGACGCGATCGTCCCCGTCCTCATCGGCATCGCGCTGCTCCTCGTCCTCTTCCAGCCCCGCATCGCCGCCGCCGTCCGCCGCCGCCGCGAGGCCAAGGGCACCGAGGCCCACCCCCACGGCGGCGCCGCCCTCGTCATCGGACTCTTCCTCGCCAGCATCTACGGCGGCTACTTCGGCGCCGCCCAGGGCGTCCTCTACATCTCCCTCATGGGCCTGCTGCTCACTGACAGCCTCCAGCGCATCAACGCCGTCAAGAACATCCTCGGCGCCGTCGTCAACGGAGTCGCCGCCGTCTTCTTCCTCTTCGTCGCCGACTTCGACTGGACCGCCGTCCTCCTCATCGCCGTCGGCTCCACCATCGGCGGCCAGATCGGCGCCAAGGTCGGCAAGCGCCTCTCCCCGAACGTCCTGCGCGGCGTCATCATCGCCGTCGGCATCATCGCGATCCTCCAACTCACCCTGAAGTGAGCCGACAACGCGGTGGGGCCCGCTCCGACCAGGAGCGGGCCCCACCACATCGAGGACGACGTACGCCCTACAGACGACCTACGCGGCCTGCGCGGCCAGCCAGTCCGGCAGCGCCGAACGCTCGGCCGCCTTCAGCGCCAGCAGCATCGCGTCCGCCGGCGTCGGCTCGAACGGCTGGTGCAGCAGCGGCATCCCCGCCTGCTCCGGCGTCCGGTCCGCCTTGCGGTGGTTGTCCTCCGCGCACGAGGCCACCGTGTTCAGCCAGCTGTCCCCACCGCCCTGCGCCCGCGGCACCACGTGGTCCACCGTCGTGGCCCTCCGCCCGCAGTACGCGCACCGGTGCTGGTCCCGCACCAGCACGCCCCGCCTCGACCACGGAGCCTGTCTTCGGAAGGGCACCCGCACGTACCGGCAGAGCCGGATCACCCGAGGCACCGGCATGTCCACGGCGGCGGCACGGACCCGAAGACCGGGGTGTTCCTGCTCCACGACGGCCTTGTCCTGCAGGACAAGCACCACCGCACGGTTGAGTGTGACCGTCGAAAGCGGCTCGAAGCTCGCGTTCAGTACCAGCGTGTCCCGCATTGTGCCCACCTCCCGTGTGCCGGCCCACCCCCGTGGCGGGCTTGGATCAACTCTGGCCGGGCGCGCCGGGTAGGACAACGCAATATCTGCGCAAAGAAAGATGCCCGCTTCTGATCTCTCCAAGACCAGAAGCGGGCAAACAACAGGCGAACGATCAGCCCTACGCGGGGTTCTCGTACTCCGCCACGAGCTGGGCACGCCCCAGCGTGTGGAACCGCAGATTGAAGCCGACCGCCGCCGGCGAGGCGTCCGCGTCCGGACCCAGCTTCTCCTGGTCCACCGCGTACACCGTGAAGACGTAACGGTGCGGACCGTCGCCCTTCGGCGGCGCGGCCCCGCCGAAGTCCTTCGACCCGTAGTCGTTACGGGCGTGCACGGCACCCGCCGGCAGCCCCGCGAACGACCCCGAACCCGCACCCGCCGGCAGCTCCGTCACGGACGCCGGAATGTCGAACAGCACCCAGTGCCAGAACCCGCTGCCCGTCGGCGCGTCCGGGTCGAAACAGGTCACCGCGAAGCTCTTCGTCTCCGCGGGGAACCCCTCCCACCGCAGATGCGGCGAGGTGTTCCCCTCCGCGTACACCTGCGCGTCCGGCACCACACCACCATCCTGGACGTCGTCGCTCACCACCGTGAACGACGCCACCGGCGGGTGGAAGTCATGGGGGAGCGGTGCCCGCTTGCCCTCGGCCACGTCTGAACCTCCGTCTCGCTGACCGGCCTTGCGGAACCGAGCCTAAGCCCGCTCCTACAGCCAGTTGCGACGCCCGCCGACCTCGGCGAGCCACTGGTTCAGATAAGCGGCCCAGTCGGTGGTGTGGAAGTCGTGCAGCCCCACCGTGAACGCCCGGTACGAGTCGCTGCCCTCGACGAACAGCCCCGGCTTCTTGTCCATCTCCAGGACGACGTCCATCTCCCGCTCGTCCGCGACGAAGCTGACCTCGACCTGGTTCAACCCCCGGTACTGCTGCGGCGCGAAGAACTCGATCTCCTGGTAGAACGGCAGCCGCTGCCGCGTCCCGCGGATGTGCCCGCGCTCCATGTCCGCGTTCTTGAAGCGGAAGCCCAGCTGGATGAAGGCGTCCAGGATCGCCTGCTGCGCCGGCAGCGGGTGCACGTTGATCGGGTCCAGGTCACCCGAGTCCACCGCGCGGGCGATCTCCAGCTCCGTGGTCACACCGATGTGCATCCCGCGCAGCTGCTGCCCGGCGATCGCGGTCACCGGCGTCTCCCACGGGATCTCCAGACCGAACGGCACCACGTGCACCGCCCCGGCCTGCACCTCGAAGGCACCGCCGAGGCGCACCTTCACGAACTCGATGTCCTGCTTGTACTCCTGGTCGTTGCCCTCGACCTCGACCCGCGCCTGCAGACCGACCGACAGCCCCTCGATCTGCTGGGCGACCGAACCGCCCTGGATCCGCACCTCACCCTGCACGACACCGCCGGGAACGACGTTCTCCTCGGAGAGCACGGTCTCCACCGACGCCCCGCCCGCACCGAGACTGGCGAGCAGCTTCTTGAATCCCATGTCCTGCGTCCTCTCCCTGGATGCTCCCAGGTGGTCCTGGATGGTCTGACCCCTACATACGCGCAACGAAGGTAGCCGGTTCCCCGTACCCTCGGACGCCATGAGCGAGAGCCCCGACCGTACGCCGCTCCCGCGGAGCTTCTTCGACCGCCCCGTCCTGGAGGTCGCCCCCGACCTGCTGGGCCGCACCCTGGTACGGAATTCCCCGGACGGCACCATCGAACTGCGCCTCACCGAGGTGGAGGCGTACGCCGGCGCGATCGACCCCGCCTCCCACGCCTTCCGCGGCCGCACCCCGAGAAACGCCGTCATGTTCGGCCCGCCCGGACACGCGTACGTCTACTTCACCTACGGCATGTGGCACTGCCTCAACCTGGTGTGCGGCCCCGAGGGCGAGGCGAGCGGAGTGCTCCTCCGCGCGGGTGAGATCCTCACCGGCGCGGAGCAGGCCCGGAAGCGACGCCTTTCGGCCCGTTACGACTCCGAGCTCGCGAAGGGTCCGGCCCGCCTGGCCACCGCCCTCGACGTCGCCCGCTCCCTGAACGGCACCGACGCCTGCGCCGGCCCTGACTCCCCCCTGAGCATCCTCACCGGCACCCCACCCGCCCGTGACCTGGTCCGCAACGGCCCCCGCACCGGAGTGGGCGGCGAAGGCGCCCCGCACCCCTGGCGCTTCTGGATCGACGGCGACCGCACCGTCAGCCCCTACCGCGCCCACGTCCCGCGCAAGCGCCGCCTTGACTCTCGCGCAACAGATGCGTAATGTGGCCCGAGCCGCTTGAGACGGGCAGTGCTCATCGAAGCCTCCCGGGAGCGGCCATCCACTTCCTTACAACGATCTCCTACCGGGGCTCATTTCGGCATGCCGGAATTTGTTCCGAAGCGGCTCGATTATGAGCCGTCAAGGGAATCCGCTAAAGTAGTGGACACGCCGGAAGGCCTCGAAAGCGAAAGCAATCGGGACCGGAAAGCACCGAGGAAATCGGGTCGGAAAGATCTGATAGAGTCGGAAACGCAAGAACGAAGGAAGCGCCCGGAGGAAAGCCCGCGAGGGTG
>NZ_JBITXM010000005.1:0-584945 GCF_044544705.1 Streptomyces sp. NPDC053541 | reverse complement strand
CGCCCGGTTACATTCCGAACCCGGAAGCTAAGCCTTTCAGCGCCGATGGTACTGCAGGGGGGACCCTGTGGGAGAGTAGGACGCCGCCGAACAATTCTTGACCTCAACCCCCGGACTGTGTCCGGGGGTTGAGGCATTTCTGCGTCCTGTGCACCCCTGTGCCGCCGACTCCCGGGGCTGAGGGTAAGGTCAGGGGGCCATCGTCAGCTCGTTCCCACAGGAGGCCCCCGGGTGGAGGTCCAGGAGACTCGCGTTCAGACGGACCGGGTACTCACCATCCCCAACATCCTCAGCATGGCTCGCCTCGTCGGCGTACCCCTGTTCCTGTGGTTGATCCTCCGTCCCGAGTTCGGCGGGCCCAAGAGTGACGGCTGGGCGCTGCTCGTGCTGGCGCTCAGTGGTGTGAGCGACTATCTCGACGGCAAGCTCGCCCGGCGCTGGAACCAGATCAGCAGCCTCGGCCGGCTGCTCGATCCGGCCGCCGACCGGCTCTACATCCTTTCCACGCTCGTGGGTCTCACCTGGCGCGAGATCCTGCCGCTGTGGCTCACCGTCGCGCTTTTGGCGCGCGAGGCGATGCTGCTGGTGATGGTGGGCATCCTCCGCCGGCACGGCTATCCGCCGCCGCAGGTGAACTTCCTCGGGAAAGCTGCCACTTTCAACTTGATGTACGCCTTCCCCCTGCTCCTGCTCAGTGACGGAGACACGTGGCTTGCGTCACTCGCTGAAGTTTTCGGGTGGGCCTTCGCCGGATGGGGTACAACTCTGTATTGGTGGGCAGGGATCCTCTATGTGGTCCAGGTCCGTCGACTCGTGAAGGCGGATACCGCGGCCGATTGAGCCCGTCCGTCCCCTGCCGAGCAACGACGCCGGCCGGAACGAGGACGCCCCAGGGCCATTGAGTGGACAGGTGAAGTCGGCAGGACCGTCGTCTCTTCAAGGAGGACGCTTCCGACATGAAGGCCGTCGTGATGGCCGGTGGCGAGGGCACACGCCTTCGCCCCATGACCTCGAGCATGCCCAAGCCTCTTCTGCCGGTGGTCAACCGGCCGATCATGGAGCATGTCCTGCGACTGCTCAAGAGGCACGGTCTCAACGAGACCGTCGTCACCGTGCAGTTTCTCGCCTCTCTCGTCCGGAATTACTTCGGGGACGGCGAAGAGCTCGGAATGGAGCTCACCTACGCCAACGAGGAGAAACCGCTCGGCACCGCGGGGAGCGTGAAGAACGCCGAGGAGGCGCTGAAGGACGATGCCTTTCTCGTCATCTCGGGGGACGCGCTCACCGACTTCGACCTCACCGATCTGATCCGGTTCCACAAGGAGAAGGGCGCCCTCGTCACGGTCTGTCTGACCCGGGTGCCCAATCCGCTCGAATTCGGCATCACGATCGTCGACGAGGAAGGAAAGGTCGAACGATTCCTGGAGAAGCCGACCTGGGGCCAGGTGTTCTCGGACACCGTGAACACGGGCATCTACGTCATGGAGCCCGAGGTCTTCGACTACGTCGAGGCCGACGTCCCGGTCGACTGGTCGGGTGACGTCTTCCCGCAGCTCATGAAGGAGGGCAAGCCGATCTACGGCTACGTCGCCGAGGGCTACTGGGAGGACGTAGGCACCCACGAGAGCTATGTGAAGGCCCAGGCGGACGTCCTGGAGGGCAAGGTCCAGGTCGACATCGACGGCTTCGAGATCTCGCCGGGCGTCTGGGTCGCCGAGGGTGCCGAGGTGCACCCCGACGCCGTGCTGCGGGGGCCGCTCTACATCGGCGACTACGCCAAGGTGGAGGCCGGCGCCGAGATCCGCGAGCACACCGTCATCGGGTCCAACGTCGTCGTGAAGAGCGGGGCCTTCCTGCACAAGGCCGTGATCCACGACAACGTCTACATCGGGCAGCAGAGCAATCTGCGCGGCTGTGTCATCGGCAAGAACACCGATGTGATGCGGGCCGCCCGGATCGAGGACGGGGCCGTCATCGGCGACGAGTGCCTGATCGGTGAGGAATCGATCGTGCAGGGCAACGTGCGGGTCTACCCGTTCAAGACGATCGAGGCCGGCGCCTTCGTCAACACCTCCGTGATCTGGGAGTCCCGCGGCCAGGCGCACCTCTTCGGTGCCCGCGGGGTCTCCGGCATCCTCAACGTGGAGATCACGCCCGAGCTCGCGGTGCGGCTGGCCGGAGCGTACGCGACGACCCTGAAGAAGGGCGCGACCGTCACCACGGCCCGTGACCACTCCCGGGGCGCGCGGGCGCTGAAACGGGCCGTGATCTCGGCGCTGCAGGCCGCCGCCATCGACGTGCGCGACCTGGAGAACGTGCCGCTGCCGGTGGCACGGCAGCAGACCGCGCGGGGCTCGGCCGGCGGGATCATGGTGCGGACCTCGCCCGGGGTGCCGGACTCGGTCGACATCATGTTCTTCGACGAGCGGGGCGCCGACCTCTCGCAGGCGGGGCAGCGCAAGCTGGACCGGGTCTTCGCGCGTCAGGAGTACCGGCGGGCGTTTCCCGGGGAGATCGGCGACCTGTCCTTCCCGGCCAGCGTCTTCGACTCGTACACCGGCTCGCTGCTGCGGAACGTGGACACCTCGGGCATCGCCGAGGCGGGTCTGAAGGTGGTCGTGGACGCCTCCAACGGCAGTGCCGGGCTCGTTCTGCCCAGCCTGCTCGGGCGGCTCCAGGTGGACTCGCTGACCATCAACCCGGGTCTCGACGAGTCCCGGCCGACGGAGTCGGCGGAGAGCCGGCGGGCCGGACTCGTACGGCTCGGGGAGATCGTCGCGTCGGCGCGGGCCGCGTTCGGCGTGCGGTTCGACCCGGTCGGCGAGCGCCTGTCGCTGGTCGACGAGCGGGGCCGGATCATCGAGGACGACCGGGCGCTGCTCGTGATGCTGGACCTGGTGGCCGCGGAGCGCAGGTCGGGCCGGGTGGCGCTGCCGGTGACGACCACGCGGATCGCGGAGCAGGTCGCCGCGTACCACGGCACGCAGGTGGAGTGGACGACGACCTCGCCGGACGACCTGACCCGGGTCGGCCGCGAGGAGTCGACGATCTTCGGTGGTGACGGGCGCGGCGGCTTCATCGTGCCGGAGTTCAGCTCGGTCTTCGACGGCGCCGCGGCGTTCGTGCGGCTGATCGGTCTGGTGGCGCGGACCCAGCTCACGCTCAGCCAGATCGACGCGCGGATCCCGCGGGCTCACGTGCTGAAGCGGGACATCGCCACCCCGTGGGCGGTCAAGGGTCTGGTGATGCGCCGGGTGGTGGAGGCGGCCGGTGACCGGTCCGTGGACACCACGGACGGCGTGCGGGTGGTGGAGGCCGACGGCCGGTGGGTGATGGTGCTGCCGGACCCGGCGGAAGCCGTCACCCATCTGTGGGCGGAGGGCCCCGACGACGCCTCCGCGCAGGCCCTGCTGGACGAGTGGGCGGCAGTGGTCGACAGCGCTGGTCAGTAGGGAGTCGACGGGCCGCTGATACCCGTGGGCCGGGAGGTACCCGTCGGTACCTCCCGGCCGACCGGAGGGGCCATTCGGCGGTACGGCGTGCGACGTGCGACGATGTGCGGCATGTCGCAGCAGCCCCCCGTTCGGAGCACAGGATCGCCCCCTCCGCGCCCGGACGCGTCCATGTCGCTGCTGAACAACGTGATCGACCACGCGCTGGACGACGGATACGCGGAGGCGACGGCCCGCCGGGCCGCCGAGGGCGGCGCCCTGCCCCGTACGGTACGGGCGAAGCTCGGCCTCGCCGCCGGCCTCGTGCTCGCGGCGGCCGTGGTGACGCTGGGCGCCGCCGAGGCGCGGGTGTCCGCGCCGGTGGTCGCCAAGGAGCGGCAGGACCTGATCGACCGGATCGAGTCGGAGACCTCCGCCGCCGACGACCTGGAGCAGGACGTCGAGCGGATCCGGGCCGAGGTGGGGGAGCGCCAGCGGAAGGCGCTGGAGCAGCACGGCGGTGACCAGGCGGAGCTGGTGGCGCTGCTGTCGGGGGCGACCCCGGTGCACGGGCCGGGCGTGAAGCTGGTCGTGGACGACGCCAAGGGCACCGACACCGGTGGCGGCGGGCCGCGCGAGAGCAGTGGCTTCTCGGACACCGGGCGGGTGCGCGACCGTGACATGCAGCGGATCGTGAACGGCCTGTGGGAGTCGGGCGCCGAGGCGGTCGCGATCAACGGGCAGCGGCTGACGGCGCTGTCGGCGATCCGGGCGGCGGGTGACGCGATACTGGTCGACAACAAGCCGCTGGTGCCGCCGTACACCGTCCTCGCGATCGGGGACGGGCAGCGGCTGAGCACCGCGTTCCAGGACAGCGCCGACGGCCAGTACCTGCACGCGTTGCAGGAGAACTTCGGGATCCGTACGAGCATCTCGGCCGAGGGCGACGTGCGTCTGCCGGCCGCGCCGAGCCTGATCGTACGTACAGCAGAGCCGAGGGGAGCCGGGGCCGCCCAGGCCACCGGGCGGGCCACGGCCGACACAGGGAAGGGCACATCTTGATCGCCGTACTGGGCCTGATCGTGGGAGTCGTGGTCGGACTGTTGGTCCGGCCCGAGGTTCCGGCGGTGGTCGAGCCCTATCTTCCGATCGCCGTGGTCGCCGCCCTCGACGCGGTCTTCGGCGGCCTGCGGGCCATGCTCGACGGCATCTTCGTCGACAAGGTCTTCGTGGTGTCGTTCCTGTCGAACGTGGTCGTGGCCGCGCTGATCGTCTTCCTCGGCGACAAGCTGGGCGTGGGCGCGCAGTTGTCGACCGGTGTGGTCGTCGTGCTCGGCATCCGGATCTTCTCCAACGCGGCCGCCATCCGGCGGCACGTGTTCCGGGCGTGAGGCCGATGAGCGAGAACAGCGAGCACGACGGGAACGCCCGGAGCGGCGGGAGCGCCGAGAACGGCGCGAAAGGGGCGAACGGGGCCGGGAACCGGCCGCCGGAGCCGCAGCCCGAGCCGCGACGCGAGCAGGAGCCGGTCCGGCGCCCCGAGGAGGGCGCCGAGCCGCGCCGCCCCGCGCCCGAGTCCCGGCCCGAGCGGCAGCCGGCGCCCCGGCCTGCCCCGCAGCCCGCGCCCCGGCCGCAGGCGCAGCCGCCCCTGGGGCGGCCCGCCGGTCCTCCGGCGGGACCCCGGCCCCGGCCTCAGGGCGGGCCGCCGCCGGCCGGCTCCGGGCCCCTGCCCCCGGCGCGGCAGGACGCCCGTCCCGGGCCCCGGCCCGTACCGCAGCCGCAGCCTCAAGCGCAGCCCCAGCCCCAGCCGCAGCCGCAGCCGCAGCCCGCGGCCGCGTCCCAGCCGCCCTCGGGCGGTGGCGGCGGCGAGGTGACCGGACGGCAGCGGCTCGCCGCCAGTCTGTGGCCGCCGCGGGTCTCGCGGGCCCAACTCGTCGTCGCCCTGCTGCTGTTCGTGCTCGGTCTCGGGCTTGCCATCCAGGTCCGGTCGACCAGTGACAACAGCGCTCTGCGCGGCGCCCGCCAGGAGGACCTGGTGCGGATCCTCGACGAGCTCGACGACCGCACCCAGCGCCTGGAGGACGAGAAGACCCGGCTGGAGAAGCAGCAGTCGGAGCTGGAGTCCAGCTCCGACCAGGCAGAGGAGGCCCGCAAGCAGACCCAGGAGAAGGAGCGGCAGCTCGGCATCCTGGCCGGCACGGTGGCCGCGGAGGGGCCGGGGATCACGCTCACGATCACCGACTCCACCGGCGCGGTCGAGTCGGACATGCTGCTCGACGCCATCCAGGAGCTGCGGGCCGCGGGCGCCGAGGCGATCCAGGTCAACGACGTGCGGGTGGTGGCGGACAGCTACTTCTCGGGTGGCGGGCGTGACATGAAGATCGATGGAACGCAGGTGACCGCTCCGTACGTCTTCAAGGTCATCGGCAAGCCGGAGGATCTCGAGCCCGCGCTCAACATCCCCGGCGGAATCGTTCAGACACTGGAGAAGGAGCAGGCCACGGCCACGGTGGAGCGTTCCGGGAAGATCGTCGTCGACGCCTTGCGACCGGCGAAGCGGCCTGACTACGCTCAGTCGTCCTCGCAGTGAGGCGGGGCTGATGACGGCAGCGCGGCAAGGGCATGACCTTGCGGGGGGTCGCCGCACCACATGGGTGGTGCGTGGTGGAAACTGTCGAGTGGCCACGGACGTTGTGAAGGTGTCCGGGTCGGCAGGTGTGTTCAGTCAGGGTTCCTGCCCCACGGGCGGGTCTGTTTCGGTCAAGGGGAATCGCCCGTGAAGTTGTTTGCGAAGTTGTTCGGCAAGAGCGGACGCGAGGACGGCGGCAACGCCCGGCATCGCGCGCCGCGTCACGCCCAGGACGAGGGACAGGGCGTGGAGCGCCCGCTCTTCCGTGACGAGGTCGGGGGCCCGGGTGGCGACATTCCGGGCACACAGGGCGCGTCTTCTGTTGACCCTGCCGGTGCCGCGCGCATAGGTTTCGGAGAACCATCAACCTCGAGTACGGGTGGAGGGTTTGCCTCCGACCCGTATGCGACCCAGACCTCCGCGGGGCAGCCGCGGCAGGAGGACGCGTCCATGCCGGTGTGTACGAGGTGCGGTCACCGCAACACGGCGGACAGCCGTTTCTGCTCCCACTGCGGCGCGCCGCTGCGCGGCGGGGTGGCGCCGGAGCGCGCTTCCGAGACGACCTCGACGATCTCCATCTCGGGGCTCGAGGCCTACGACGCGGAGGTCACCGGCCAGATCCCGGCGCTCTCCCAGGAGGCCCTGGCGGCGGTCGAGGCACTGCCGGCGGGCTCCGCGCTGCTCATCGTGCGCCGCGGGCCCAACTCGGGCAGCCGCTTCCTGCTGGACGGCGAGCTGACCACGGCCGGCCGTCACCCGCAGAGCGACATCTTCCTGGACGACGTGACGGTTTCGCGCCGGCACGTTGAGTTCCGGCGCCAGCCGGACGGCACCTTCACGGTGGCGGACGTCGGCAGCCTCAACGGCACCTATGTCAACCGCGAGCCGATCGACTCGGTCGTGCTTTCCAACGGTGACGAGGTGCAGATCGGCAAGTACCGGCTCGTCTTCTTCGCGAGCCAGCGGAGCGTGTGACGCTCCGGAGCACCTTCAGGGAAGGTCCATGCTGCGTACACCGACGGGCGGTGCCGGTCCCGGCACCGCCTCCGCGGGCGAACGGCTGGTCAGCATCGGCACGGTGCTGAGCCAGCTGCGCGACGAGTTTCCCGAAGTGACCATCTCCAAGATCCGGTTCCTGGAGGCCGAGGGGCTCGTCGAGCCCCGGCGCACGGCCTCCGGCTACCGGAAGTTCAGCGCGCGGGACGTGGAACGGCTCGCGCAGATCCTGCGGATGCAGCGGGACCACTACCTGCCGCTCAAGGTGATCCGCGAGCACCTGGACGCCCTGGCCCGGGGCGAGGAGGTGCGGCTGCCGGCCCCGGCCGGCGGGCGGCGCGACCTGCTCGACGGGTCGTGGGACGCCGAGGGCGAGCGGCCCACGGCGGCCCGGCTCGGCCGGGCCGAGCTGCTGGCCGCGGCCGAGGTGACCGAGGCCGAGCTGGCCGAATGGGAGTCCTTCGGGCTGATCGCCCCGGTGGAGGGCGGTGGCTACGACGCCGAGACCGTCACCGTCGCCCGGCTCGTGGCGGATCTGGGGAGATTCGGGCTCGAGCCCCGGCACCTGCGGGCCGTGAAGGCCGCCGCCGACCGGGAGGCCGGACTGGTCGAGCAGGTGGTCGCGCCGCTGCGCCGGCACCGCAATCCGCAGACCAGGGCCCATGCGGAGGCCACCGCGCAGGAGCTCGCGGGCCTCGCCGTCCGGCTTCACGCGGCACTGGTCCAGACCGCGCTCGGGGTGCGTCTGCAGTGATCCGCCGGTGATCTTCGACCGGCCTTCGGACGGCCCGACTACCCAAACCGGTCGGGCACGTCCTAGGGTTGCTGTGTGAACGAGCTCGACGTTGTGGGTGTCCGGGTGGAAATGCCCTCCAACCAGCCGATCGTTCTCCTGCGCGAAGTGGGGGGCGACCGGTACCTCCCGATCTGGATCGGTCCGGGCGAGGCGACCGCGATCGCCTTCGCCCAGCAGGGCATGGCTCCGGCCAGGCCGCTGACGCACGACCTCTTCAAGGACGTCCTGGAGGCCGTGGGCCAGGAGCTCACCGAGGTCCGCATCACGGATCTGCGCGACGGGGTGTTCTACGCCGAGCTGGTCTTCGCCAGCGGCGTCGAGGTGAGCGCCCGCCCGTCCGACGCGATAGCCCTCGCCCTGCGCACCGGGACGCCGATCTACGGCAGTGACGGGGTGCTCGACGACGCGGGGATCGCGATTCCGGACGAGCAGGAGGACGAGGTGGAGAAGTTCCGCGAGTTCCTCGACCAGATCTCCCCGGAGGACTTCGGGACCGGCAACCAGTAACCGGTCCGCGGCCGGGAGGTCGTCCGTTCGGGCGACACCCGATGGGCCGCCCCGCCGGGGAGTGCCCGGCGCATTCGAGTAGCCTTTCCCGAAAGTGGGGCACGGGAAACCACTCTTCGGGTGATTATCACTCGGCGTGCCGAGTGTGGCGATCGTTGACGCACCCCGAGTGACTGCCTACCTTCGTGTGGGCAGGTCAAGGACGGAGGGTCGGCGTGATGAGCAGCGGCGACGGTACGGCAGGGGGCTTCCTGGGGCGTGCTCCCGGGGAGATGGGCCCGTATCCGCTTCACGGCAGGGTGGGCGACCTCGGTACGGACGCGGGCGCCGGCCCGGAGCCGGAGGCCGTCGGCTATCGCGGCCCCACCGCCTGCGCGGCGGCCGGCATCACCTACCGGCAGCTGGACTACTGGGCGCGCACCGGCCTCGTCGAGCCCAGCGTGCGGCCCGCGTACGGCTCCGGCACGCAGCGGCTCTACAGCTTCCGGGACGTCGTCGTCCTCAAGATCGTCAAGCGCTTTCTGGACACCGGGGTGGCGCTCCAGAACATCCGCGCCGCCGTGCAGCACCTGCGGGCCCGCGGCTTCCGCGACCTCGAACGCATGACGCTGATGAGCGACGGAGCGACCGTCTACGAGTGCTCCTCGCCGGACGAGGTGGTCTCGCTGCTCCAGGGCGGGCAGGGCGTCTTCGGCATCGCCGTAGGCGTGGTGTGGCGCGACGTGGAGGCGGCGCTGTCGCAGCTGCACGGCGAGCGCGTCGACACCGGCGAGACGCTGATCGGGCACAACCCGGCCGACGAGCTGGCGCGCCGGCGCCGCGACCGGGCCGTCTGAACCGGTCTGGACCACCCCCTCCCCGCGACACGGCCCGCACGCGCGTGCGGGCCGATTGTCAGTGGGGTGCGGCAGCATCGGAAGCGTGAGAGCCGCGCCCACGATCCTGCATCTCGACATGGATGCCTTCTTCGCCGCCGCCGAGCAGGCGTCGAAGCCCAGCCTGCGCGGAAAGCCCGTGGTCGTGGGCGGGCTCGGGCCGCGCGGGGTGGTCGCCACCGCCTCGTACGAGGCGAGGCGCTTCGGCGTGCACTCCGCGATGCCCATGGGGCAGGCGCGGCGGCTCGCGCCGAACGCGGCGTATCTGGTGCCGCGGTTCGCCTTCTACCGGGCGATCAGCGGGCAGGTCATGGAGCTGCTCGGGCGGCTTTCGCCGCTGGTCGAGCCGCTGAGCCTGGACGAGGCCTTCGTCGACCTGGAGGCGGGCGGCCTGGCCGGGGACAGTGCGGGCGCGCGGGCGGTGGGGGAGCGGCTGCGGCGGGACATCCTGGCCACGACCGGGCTGACCGGATCGGTGGGCCTGGCCGGCTCGAAGATGCTCGCGAAGATCGCCTCCGAGGAGGCCAAGCCCGACGGTCTGGTGCTGATAGAGCCCGGGACGGAGCGGGAGCTGCTCGGGCCGCGCTCGGTGCGGATCATCCCCGGTGTCGGCCCGGCGACGGGGGAGCACCTGAGGCGGGCCGGGATCACCACGGTGGCGGAGGTGGTGGAGGCCGGCGAGGACGAGCTCGTACGGCTCCTGGGGCGCTCGCACGGGGCCGGGCTGTACCGGATGGCGCTGGGGCACGACGACCGGCCGGTGGTGGCCGAGCGGGACGCGAAGTCGGTCTCCGTGGAGGACACCTTCGACGTCGACCTGCACGACCGGCTGCGGATCCGTCTGGAGGTGGAGCGGCTCGCCGAGCGCTGCGTGGCGCGGCTGCGGGGCTCCGGGCATTCGGGGCGGACGATCGTCCTGAAGGTGCGGCGCTACGACTTCTCGACGCTGACCCGCTCCGAGACGCTGCGCGGGCCGACGGACGACCCCGTGGTGGTGCGCGAGGCGGCCGGGCGGCTCCTGGACCTGGTGGACACCACGGGCGGGGTGCGGCTGCTGGGCGTGGGAGTGAGCGGCCTGGCCGACTACACGCAGGAGGACCTGTTCGCGCAGGCGGAAGCCGGGACCGGGGCCGGGGCCGGGACCGGGGCCGGGCAGCCGGAGACGCCGGCGCCGGACCTCGCTGCCGGGGAGGCGACCGGGGTGCCGGCCGGGGAGGAGCCGGTGCCGCCCGCGCCGCCGACGGCCACCGAGACCGCCGAGCGGCGCTGGTCGCCCGGGCACGACGTGCGGCACGCGGTGCACGGGGCCGGCTGGGTGCAGGGCAGCGGACTCGGCCGGGTCACGGTCCGCTTCGAGGAGCCCGGCTCGGCGCCGGGCCGGGTCCGTACCTTCGCCGTGGACGACCCCGACCTGACCCCGTCGGACCCCCTGCCCCTCGTACCCGGCGGCGCGACCGGCGCCGTCGCCTAGTCGGCGCGCCCAGGGCCGCGGGCGGGAAGGGCCCCTCAGGGGTCCTCGTGGCCCGCCAGGCGGCCGAAGTCGCGGGGGCCGGGGTCCTGGGGCGCCGGGGGGAGGGCGAGGCTGTAGTGGCGGTAGAGCTGGAGTTCCTGCTCGGGGGAGAGGTGGCGGCCGACGCCGAAGTCGGGGGCGTCCTTGATGAGCGCGCGCTCGTACGGGACGTGCAGGCCGTCCCCGGACAGCTCGCTGGGCTCCAGGGGGACGAACGCGTCCCGGCTGAAGAGGCCGGTGCGCACGGCGGCCCATTCGGGGACGCCCGTCGCGTCGTCCAGGTACACCTCATCCACGGTGCCGATCTTGTGTCCGTTCCGGTCGAACGCCTTGCGGCCGATCAGGCTGCGCGGATCGATGTCGGTCTGCACGGTCCCTCCAACTGGTCGCAACTGCTCTACAACCCCTACGAAAGTGCACATCTGGGATGTCGGCCACTTGAGCGATGGGAGAGGGAACGGCGCTGGTAGGCTGGCTGTGGCTGTGGACCCCGCGCGGGAGAGTCCTCCGAGGAAACCTCTCGGAGGCGCCGAAGGAGCAAATCCTCCCCGGAATCTCTCAGGCCCCTGTACCGCGCGGACGAGGTCACTCTGGAAAGCAGGACGGGTGTCGACGGCTCCCGCCCTCACCGACGGTGAAAGCCGGCCCGCCGCGAGGCACGGCCGGTGAAGCTCTCAGGTTGAGATGACAGAGGGGGAGGCCGTCCGGGCACCAGCGCCGTGGTGCCCCTCGCAGGTCGTGACGACCAGGAGGCCCCCGTACATGACCGCCAACCGCATCCCGCTCTCCGAGCTCGAGCAGGGCATTCCCTTCGAGCAGCGGCACATCGGACCCGACGCCGAGGCGCGGGCCAAGATGCTCGCCCAGGTCGGTTACGGCTCCCTCGACGAGCTCACGGCCGCCGCCGTGCCGGACGTCATCAAGAACGCCGAGGCGCTGGCCCTGCCGGCCGCCCGCACCGAGGCCGAGGTGCTCGCCGAGCTCCGCGAGCTCGCCGGCCGCAACCAGGTCCTCGCCCCGATGATCGGCCTGGGCTACTACGGCACCTTCACCCCGCCGGTGATCCTGCGCAACGTGATGGAGAACCCCGCCTGGTACACGGCCTACACGCCGTACCAGCCGGAGATCTCGCAGGGCCGCCTGGAGGCGCTGCTCAACTTCCAGACCGTGGTCGCCGACCTCACCGGTCTGCCCACCTCCGGCGCCTCGCTGCTCGACGAGGGCACCGCCGCCGCCGAGGCCATGGCGCTGTCCCGCCGCGTCGGCAAGGTCAAGAACGGCGTCTACCTCGTCGACGCCGACGCCCTGCCGCAGACCATCGCCGTCATCGAGACCCGCGCCGAGCCCACCGGCGTCGAGGTCGTCGTCGCCGACCTGTCCGCCGGCATCCCGGCCGAGATCGCCGAGCGCGGCGTCTTCGGCGTGCTGCTCCAGTACCCGGGCGCCTCCGGTGCGATCCGCGACATCAAGCCGGTCATCGACCAGGCCCACGAGCTCGGCGCGATCGTCACCGTCGCCGCCGACCTGCTCGCGCTCACCCTGCTCGCCTCGCCCGGCTCGCTCGGCGCCGACATCGCCGTCGGCACCACCCAGCGCTTCGGCGTCCCGATGGGCTTCGGCGGTCCGCACGCCGGCTACATGGCCGTCCAGGACAAGCACGCCCGCTCCCTGCCCGGCCGCCTGGTCGGCGTCTCCGTCGACGCCGACGGCAACAAGGCCTACCGTCTGGCCCTGCAGACCCGCGAGCAGCACATCCGCCGCGAGAAGGCCACCAGCAACATCTGTACGGCGCAGGTCCTGCTCGCCGTGATGGCCGGCATGTACGCCGTCTACCACGGCCCCGAGGGCCTCAAGGGCATCGCCCGCCGCACCCACCGCTACGCGGCGATCCTCGCCGCCGGTCTGCGCGCCGGGGGCGTCGAGCTCACCCAGGGCGCCTTCTTCGACACCCTCACCGCCCGGGTCCCGGGCAAGGCCGACGAGGTCGTCGCCGCCGCCCGCGAGGGTGGCGTGAACCTCTACCGGGTCGACGCCGACCACGTGTCGATGTCCTGCGACGAGACCACCACCCGCGCCAACCTGGCCGCCGTGTGGGCCGCCTTCGGCGTCGAAGCCGACGTCGAGGCCCTGGACGCGAGCACCGAGGACGCGCTGCCGGTCGACGCGCTGCGCACCGACGCGTACCTGACCCACCCGGTCTTCCACGCGCACCGCTCCGAGACCGCGATGCTGCGCTACCTGCGCAAGCTCGCCGACCGCGACTACGCGCTCGACCGCGGCATGATCCCGCTCGGCTCCTGCACCATGAAGCTGAACGCGACCACCGAGATGGAGCCGGTGACCTGGCCCGAGTTCGGCCAGATCCACCCCTTCGCCCCGATCGAGCAGGCCCAGGGCTACGCCACGCTCATCACCGAGCTGGAGGAGCGCCTCGCGGAGGTCACCGGCTACGACAAGGTGTCGATCCAGCCGAACGCCGGCTCCCAGGGCGAGCTGGCCGGTCTGCTCGCGGTCCGCGCCTACCACCGCGCCAACGGCGACACCCAGCGCACCGTCTGCCTCATCCCGTCCTCCGCGCACGGCACCAACGCCGCCTCCGCGGTCATGGCCGGCATGAAGGTCGTCGTCGTCAAGACCGCCGACGACGGCGAGATCGACGTCGCCGACCTGCGCGCCAAGATCGAGCAGCACCGCGACGAGCTCGCCGTGCTGATGATCACCTACCCGTCCACGCACGGTGTGTTCGAGGAGCACGTCGCGGACATCTGCGCCGAGGTCCACGAGGCCGGCGGCCAGGTCTACGTCGACGGCGCCAACCTCAACGCCCTGGTCGGCCTCGCCAAGCCGGGCCACTTCGGCGGCGACGTCTCGCACCTCAACCTGCACAAGACCTTCTGCATCCCGCACGGCGGCGGCGGCCCCGGCGTCGGCCCGGTCGCGGTGCGCGCGCACCTCGCCCCGTACCTGCCGAACCACCCGCTGCAGCCCACCGCGGGCCCGGAGACCGGCGTCGGCCCGATCTCGGCCGCCCCGTGGGGCTCCGCCGGCATCCTGCCGATCTCCTGGTCGTACGTGCGCCTGATGGGCGGCGAGGGCCTCAAGCGCGCCACCCAGGTGGCCGTGCTCGCCGCGAACTACATCGCCAAGCGCCTGGAGCCGCACTACCCGGTGCTCTACACCGGCCCGGCCGGTCTGGTCGCCCACGAGTGCATCGTCGACCTGCGCCCGCTGTCCAAGGCGACCGGCGTCAGCGTGGACGACATCGCCAAGCGCCTGATCGACTACGGCTTCCACGCGCCGACGATGTCCTTCCCGGTGGCCGGCACGCTGATGATCGAGCCCACCGAGTCCGAGGACCTGGCCGAGCTCGACCGCTTCTGCGACACGATGATCGCCATCCGCGCGGAGATCGAGAAGGTCGGCTCCGGCGAGTGGCCGGCCGAGGACAACCCGCTGCGCAACGCCCCGCACACCGCGGCGGCGCTGGGCGGCGAGTGGAACCACGCGTACACGCGCGAGGAGGCGGTCTTCCCGGCCGGCGTCTCGGCCGCGGACAAGTACTGGCCGCCGGTCCGCCGCATCGACGGCGCGTTCGGCGACCGCAACCTGGTCTGCTCGTGCCCGCCGCTGGACGAGTACGACAACTGAGGACGAGAAGAGGGCCGGTTCGGAGACGGGTGTCTCCGGGCCGGCCCTCGGGCCTTTCAGGCCGCCGTCGTCACCCCGGAGGCCGTCAGCGGGCGGTGCGGGGCGATGATCTGCCCGTCCGGCAGCAGCTCACCGGTGTCCTCGAAGAGCAGGACCCCGTTGCACAGCAGGCTCCAGCCCTGCTCCGGGTGGTGCGCCACGAGTCGGGCGGCCTCCCGGTCGGCGGAGTCGGCGGTGGGACAGGCAGGCTGGTGCTGGCACATGGGTGGATTCTTTCGCTGCGTCGTGGTGGATGTCCTGCGGCTCTTCACGGTCATGGCCGCCCCCGTCGGTCGGTTCGGTTCCGGTCCCAGTCTTGCCCCATGGACGGTCTTCCGCAGGTATTTCACGGCAGCTCGTCCTCTCCCGGGAAGACGCATCACCCGCAGGGGCGGTTCAGGTCAACCGCCCCGTCTCTTCGGGGGGTTCGGGGTGGTCCCAGTGGGCTAGTCCGATCGTGCCCCCACTCGGACAGCAGTGCGCCCCGGACCGTACGGCCCGGGGCGCACTGCTGTCCGAGCGGGGGTCAGGCCCCCGCCGCCGAGCCGAGCAGCGGGGGCGGCCCGAGGCGCAGACCGATCACCGGCAGCAGGTCCGCCACCCGGTAGGGGCGGTGCGAGGCGATGCCGGGCGGTGCGGGGGCGAGCGGGACGAGCAGGTCGTCGGGTGCGGGCACGGTGCTCGCGCCGTCGGCCTCGGGGTCGGTGTGCAGCCACAGGGTGAGCATGTACAGCTCCGGCACCGAGAGCAGCCGCGGCTGGTACGGGGTGGCCAGGGCCTCGGCCTGGATCAGGGCCCGTTCGGTGGCGGTGACGTAGGGCCCCTCGAAGAAGTGGGAGAAGGACCAGCCGTCCGGGGTGAGCATCGTGTCGGCGGCGGCGATCGCCCGGTCCCCGTGCCTGATCAGGAAGCGCCAGCCGGTCAGTCGCGTGCGCGGTGGCCTCGGTCCGGCCGTCGCGGCCGCGCCGGCCGCCTCGGGGACGGCGGGCAGACCGAGCACGTGGACGGGGAGCGGCAGTTCGGCGCTCAGCGGTCCCTGTGCGGCCCGCAGGGCCGGTGTGCGCGCCTCGCTGACCGCCGAGGGCGATCCGAGGGCGGCGAGGACACTGCGGAGGGCCGGCGCGGGGGCCGGGGAGGGTCGGAGCATGATGGGTCGCCTCTCACTCAGGAGACACGGTGAAGCGTGGGCAGGTAACCGACTGCGCTGTCAGCGACGGGGCCAGAGCGGGGGGCCATGGGTGCATGGCCGTGCGCCGACGCTCTGCCTCGTGCGCGAAGTTTATACGACACGTGTTCACACAGTGTTTCCGCTAGAGGCCGCCGATATTCCTGACAAGGCGTCATCAGGACTTATTACCAGGGCGACTCCCTGGAATGCCCGCCTCCGGCGGAAGACCTGCCTGCGGTTTCCCCGCGGAACCGGGTCGGCCGAATCCGGACCCCTTCTGCACCGGTGCGCGGAGGACAATATGACATTGGTATATGTCCCCTGCGCGGTCCTGCTCCGCCGCACCGCCGGACAATGCCGTTCCAGACTATCCGCCGCGACCTTGCCCGCGCAGGCGTTGTCGATCAGCCGACGGGGCATCATCGTCCGTGACGCTCGCGGCCGTCGCGGCGGCCGCCCACTCGGGAGGGACGCTTCGATGGGCGAGAAGGTCGTGGCCGACGGGTTCGGCCCGTCCGACCGGCAGCGCTACCGCAGAAAGCTCCAGCAATGCCTTGCTGCGCTCGCGCGGCTGCTCGCGGAGAAGCGCTTCGACCGGCCCCGCAATCTCATGGGCCTGGAGATCGAACTCAATCTCGCGGGCCCCGACGGGCTGCCCCGGATGCTCAACGCACCGGTGCTCGACCGCATCGCGAGCCCCGATTTCCAGACCGAACTCGGAATGTTCAACCTGGAAGTGAACATCGCCCCGCACCGGCTCGACGGGCACGTATTCGACCGCCTCGCCGAGGAACTCCGCACCGGCCTCGGATATGCCGACCGCAAGGCCGCTGAGCTCGGCGCCGGAGTCGTGATGATCGGCATACTGCCGACCCTCACCCAGGAGGACGCGGTCTTCGACAACCTCTCCGCCGCCGACCGCTACACCCTCCTCAACGACCAGATACTGGCCGCCCGCGGCGAGGACTTCACGCTCGACATCCAGGGCGTGGAACGACTGCTGTGCACCACGGGCTCGATCGTGCCCGAGGCCGCCTGCACCTCCGTCCAGCTGCACCTCCAGGTGACGCCGCCGCGCTTCGCCGCCGTGTGGAACGCGGCCCAGGCCGTCACCGCCGTGCAGATCGCCGTGGGCGCCAACGCGCCCTTCCTCTTCGGCCACGAGCTGTGGCGCGAGTCCCGCCCGCCGCTGTTCACCCAGGCCACCGACACCCGCCCGCCCGAGCTCCAGGCCCAGGGGGTGCGCCCGCGCACCTGGTTCGGCGAGCGCTGGGTGGACTCGGTCTACGACCTCTTCGAGGAGAACCTGCGCTACTTCCCGGCACTGCTGCCGATCTGCGAGGACGAGGACCCGCTGCGGGTCCTGGACGCCGGCGGGGTGCCGAAGCTCCAGGAGTTGGTGCTGCACAACGGCACCGTCTACCGCTGGAACCGCCCGGTGTACGGCTGGGTCGACGGCGTCCCGCACCTGCGGGTGGAGAACCGGGTGCTGCCGGCCGGGCCGACCGTCACCGACGTGGTCGCCAACGCCGCCTTCTACTACGGGCTGGTGCGCGCGCTCGCCGAGGAGTCCCGGCCGATCTGGAAGCGGCTGGACTTCGCGGACGCCGCCCACAACTTCGACACCGCCTGCCGGTACGGCATCGAGGCCGAGCTGCGCTGGCCCCGGCCCGGGCGCTCCGGCGCGGTGGCGACCGTCCCCGCGACCCGGCTCGTCCTCGACGAGCTGCTGCCTCTGGCCGCCGCCGGGCTCGACGCCTGGCACATCGAGCCGCGCGACCGGGACTTCTACCTCGGGGTGATCGAGGAGCGCTGCCGGCGCCGGGTGAACGGTGCCTCCTGGCAGGTCGACACCTTCCACCGGGCCCTGGAGTCGGGCCTCGACCGCCCGGCCGCGCTCGCCGCCACCACCCGCCGCTACCGCGAGCTGATGCTCACCGGGGAGCCGGTGCACGGCTGGCCGGTCGGCGTGCCGGAGCCGGTGGCGGCCGAGGGCGGCGCCGCGGCGCCCTGACCCGGGCAAGGCGCCGGTCAGGGCCGGGCATCGCACGCGGGCGGGTAGCCGGCCTGAGAGGGCGACCGGCCACACTGGGACTGAGACACGGCCCAGCCGGGCGGCCCCGGGCCGTGGGTAGGGTTTCCCGTACCCGGACGGCGATGGGGAATGGGAGACAGGTGTGGTGTCGGAGCAACATGTGGTGGACGCTTCCCTGCCTCCCGGCGGTCCCTCGCGCCGGATCCTGCGCTCCGAGACGCTGCTGGTGCTCGCGCTCTCGCTCGGCGCGAGCGGCGTCTCCGCGCTCATCAGCTTCATCGGCTCGCTGACGAAGCCGGGCGCCCTGAAGGAACAGGCCGCCACGCTCAACGGCTCGTACGCGCCCGGGCGGCCCTGGCTCGACCTGGCCTGGCAGCTCTTCGGCATCGCCACCGCCCTGGTGCCGGTCGCCCTGGTCGCGCACCTGCTGCTGCGCGAGGGAGCCGGGGTGCGCGGGCTGCGGGCGATCGGCTTCGACCGCACCCGGCCCTGGTCCGACCTGGGGCGCGGCGCCCTGGTCGCGGCGGGCATCGGCAGCGCGGGACTCGCCTTCTACCTGGCGGCGCGGGCGGCGGGCTTCAACCTGACCGTGGTGCCCGAGTCGCTGCCCGACGTGTGGTGGAAGTACCCGGTGCTGTTCCTCTCGGCGATCCAGAACTCCGTCCTGGAGGAGGTGATCGTCGTCGGCTATCTGCTGCGCCGGCTCGACCAGTTGGGCTGGTCCCCGCGGGCCTCGCTGGCCGCCAGTTCGGTGCTGCGCGGCTCGTACCACCTCTACCAGGGCATCGGCGGCTTCGTCGGCAACCTGGTGATGGGCGTGGTCTTCGTCTGGCTGTACCGGCGCTGGGGCCGGGTGGGCCCGCTGGTCGTCGCGCACGCGCTGCTCGACATCGTGGCCTTCGTCGGCTACGGGCTGCTCGCCGGCAAGGTGGGCTGGCTGCCCACGGTCTGAGCGCGAGCGTAGGAAGGGGCGTACGGCATCGGCCGTACGCCCCTTCCGCGTGTGCGGGCGTGCTCAGGCGCGCAGTTCGCCGTCGATGACCGTGACGGCGTGGCCGGTCAGCAGGGTGCGCTCGCCGCGCAGGCGGGTGCGGACCAGACCGGTGCGGGCGCCGCCCTGGAAGCCGGTGAGCTCGGTGCGGCCGAAGCGGGCCGCCCAGTAGGGGGCGAGCGCGGTGTGGGCGCTGCCGGTGACCGGGTCCTCGTCGATGCCGACGGCCGGGAAGAAGCCGCGGGAGACGAACTGGTACGGGCCCTCCGGGTCGTCGGCGGCGGCCGTCGCGATGACGCCGCGCTCGGACAGGGCGCCGAGGAGCGCGAAGTCCGGGGTCAGCCCGCGGACGGTGGCCTCGTCGGCCAGTTCGACCACGAGGTCGCCGATGTGGGCGGCGGTGTCGTGCACGGCGACCGGTTCGGCGCCCAGCGCCTTCGCCAGGCCCTCGGGGGCGGGGACCGCGGTCAGCGAGGAGGTCGGGAAGTCCATGGTGATCCGGCCGTCGTCCTCGGCGGTGGTGATCAGCAGGCCGCAGCGGGCGGCGAAGCGGACGGTGCCGGTGGCGATGCCGGTGCTGTGCAGGACGTGCGCGGTGGCGAGGGTGGCGTGGCCGCACATGTCGACCTCGGTCGCCGGGGTGAACCAGCGCAGCGCCCAGTCCGCCTCGCCGCCGGGCGGCAGGGGGTGGGCGAAGGCCGTCTCCGAGAGGTTGACCTCGGCGGCCACGTTCCGGAGCCAGTCGTCCTCCGGGAAGGCGTCCAGGAGCAGCACTCCGGCCGGGTTGCCGGAGAAGGGGCGGTCGGTGAAGGCGTCGACGATTCGAATCCGCATGTCCCGGAACGTACCCGAAGCGGAAAACCGCAGGCCAAGGCCAATCCGGGACGACTGGACCGCTCTGAGTCGGGGTATCGGGCGTCGCTTGCTTGCTCAGCGAACGGTTCCGATATATCGTTGAGGCATCGCGACAGTTCAGCGATGAATCTTCAGGGTTCTCGATGTCTCTCGCTGAACCTCGCGGCATACCGACGGAAGGAGCGTTGCGATGCGTACCTACGGACATGAATTCGGGCACGGGCACGGACCTGGCGCCGGACGCGGGCCCTGCGGTCCCGGTCCCGGTCCCCGCGGTGACTTCGAGGGGCGGCGCGCCGCCTTCGGGCCGTTCGGTCCGGGCTGGGGCGGAGGTCCCTGGGGCGGACGGGGCCGCGGTGGACCCGGCGGGCGCGGCCGGGCCCGGCGCGGTGACGTCCGCGCCTCGATCCTGGCCCTGCTCAAGGACCGCCCGATGCACGGCTACGAGATGATCCAGGAGATCGGCGAGCGCAGCGGCGGGGCGTGGAAGCCCAGCCCGGGCTCGGTCTACCCGACCCTCCAGATGCTGGAGGACGAGGGGCTGATCGCCAGCGCGAGCGAGGGCGGCAAGAAGCTGTTCACGCTCACCGACGCCGGGCGCGAGGAGGCCGAGTCGGGGCCGGAGGCCCCGTGGGAGGAGGCCGGACGCGGTGTCGACTGGGAGGCGCTCAACGAGGTCCGGCAGGCCGGCTTCGGCCTGATGGAGGCCTTCGGCCAGGTCTGGAAGACCGGGAACGCCGAGCAGCGGCAGAAGGCCGTGGAGGTCATCGGCGAGGCCCGCAAGAAGCTGTACCTCATCCTGGCCGACGAGCACTGAGCGGTCGGCCGGACACGTCGGGGCCCCGCGGCGCACACCGCCGCGGGGCCCCTTCGCGTACGGAACGCGCCGGTCGCCGACCGGCCGGACGGGCCCGTCAGGCGACCAGCCCGGCCAGCTTGCGCAGCGACTCGGACAGCGCGGCGGTCGCCGAGTCCTTGAGCTTCCCGGCCATCAGGGAGACGGCCGCACCCGTGAACTCCCCGTCGATCCGCACCGTGGTGGCCCCGCCGTCCGAGGTGAGGGAGTAGCGCGTGCCGACGGTGACGCCCATCGGGCCCTTGCCCCGGATCGCCAGCACCCGCGCGGTCTCCAGCTCCTCCACCGTCCAGGTCACCTCGGCGGGGAAGCCCATCAGCTTCATGTTCTCCGCGAAGCTCGCGCCCGTCTCCAGGGCGGCCGGGCCGCCGTTCGGGAAGTCGGTGTGGGTGGCGTTCCACTCGCCGTACGAGCCCCAGTCGGTGAGCCGCGCCCACACCTTCTCGGCCGGTGCCTCGATGCGTGCCTCCGCGCTGACTACGGCCATGGGACCACCCCTTCACGCGTACCAGACGGCATTCGGTGTCGCGGAACGTAGCCGCCGGGGCGCGAACATTCAATACTGATGAACCGTCAGTTCTGCGGTCTCTCCGTCGAGCCCGTCGATCCACCAGATCTGCGCCGAATCGAACCAGTCCGAGGCGCGCGGGCCGCCGCCCTCGTCGTGGCAGTGGAACGCGGCCCAGAAGAGGTCGGCCGGCAGGGCCTCCCGCGGCGCGTACACGCGGTAGACGTACTGCCGCCCGTCCTGCGCGAGGAGGGCCACCATCCAGAACATGCCTCAAGGGACGATAAAGGACGGCCCCGTGGTTGCGCGGAGGGCGTAGGGCAAGGCGGCGCGCGCCCCCGGGGCGGAACTTCCGCGATCTCATCCGCAAGGAGGAGGCGGCGGGCGCCGGAGCACGACCCGGGTGGGATGCGCACATGCTCCTCACCGGGGATGACCTGGCCCTTCGGGCCTGATGAGGTGGAAGGGTGCAAGCCCCCGTCCCTCCGGTCCCGCCGCCCGACCGTGCCTCCGACCGCGCCCCCGACTCCGCGTCCCCGTGCCTTCCCGTCCGCCCGCCGGCGCCCCGGGTCCCGCGACTGCTGCCCGCCGAGCGCCGCGCCGAACTCGCCGACCGGCTGACCGCGGAGCTCGTGACCGCCCTCGACGGCGCCCGGCGCCGGGCCCTGCGGGACGGCGACCGGCAGATCGACACCGCCCACCTGCTGCACTCCCTCGTCGAGTCCGACCCCGAGGCCGCCGCCGCGCTCGGCGACGGCGAGCGGCTCGCCCGCGTCCTCGGCTACCTCGTCCAGCGCTCCATCGGCTACGGGCTGCGCTGGCAGCGCTCGGTCGAGGACACCGGCACCTCCCTGCCCGTCCTGCGCGGCGCCGCCGCCGGCACCGCGGGCTGGTCCCCCGCGGCCGCCGCCGCCCTGGCCACCGCCTTCGAGCGCGCCGCGCGCCGGGACGACCACGGCGGCGCCCACCCGGACGACCGCCGGGTCCGCGGCCTCGACCTGCTCGCCGCGCTGGCCGCCGACCCGGACAGCCGGGCCGCCGAGGTGCTGCGCCGGGCCGGGGTCGAACCCCGTGCCCTCACCGCCCGGATCGAGCGCCCGTCTCAACAGGTGTAACGGGGGTTACGCCCCTGACCGGGTCCTGTCATCATGGCCCGATGCACGCGTCTCAGGGGAGAAGCGCCGGCCTGGGACTCGCCCTGGCCTCGGCCTTCGCATTCGGTGGTTCGGGAGTGGCGGCCAAGCCGCTCATCGAGGCGGGACTCGACCCGCTCCACGTGGTGTGGCTGCGGGTGGCCGGCGCCGCCCTCGTCATGCTGCCCGTGGCCTGGCGCCACCGGGACCTGGTGCGCCGCAAGCCCGCCCTGCTCGCCGGCTTCGGCCTGCTCGCGGTCGCCGGCGTCCAGGCCTGCTACTTCGCCGCGATCTCCCGGATCCCGGTCGGCGTCGCCCTGCTCATCGAATACCTCGCCCCCGCGCTCGTCCTCGGCTGGGTGCGCTTCGTCCAGCGCCGGCCGGTCACCCGGCGCGCCGCGCTCGGCGTGGTGCTCGCCGTCGGCGGTCTCGCCTGTGTCGTCCAGGTCTGGTCCGGGCTGAGCTTCGACCTGCTCGGACTGCTCCTCGCGCTCGCCGCCGCCTGCTGCCAGGTGGGCTACTTCGTCCTGTCCGACCAGGGCAGCGACGAGGCCGAGCCCGCCGACCCGCTCGGCGTCATCGCGTACGGACTGCTCGGCGGCGCGCTCGTGCTCACCGCCGTCGCCCGGCCCTGGGGCATGGACTGGTCCGTCCTCGGCGGCACCGCCGACATGAACGGCACCGAGGTGCCCGCCGGACTGCTCATCGGCTACGTCGTCCTGGTCGCCACCGTCCTCGCGTACGTCACCGGCGTCATCTCGGTGCGCCGGCTCTCTCCGCAGGTGGCCGGCGTGGTGGCCTGCCTGGAGGCGGTCATCGCCACCGTCCTCGCGTGGGTGCTGCTCGGTGAGCACCTGGCCGCCCCGCAGATCGTCGGCGGCGCGGTCGTCCTCGTCGGCGCCTTCATCGCCCAGTCCTCCACCCCCAAGGCGGCGGCCGCCGAGCCGGTCGCGGGCTCGGCCGCGGCCCCCGCGGCGGATACCGGCGTGACGGCCGGGCGGACCTCCGCGTAGGGTCCCCCCATGCACGCGACCGTTCTTCCGCCCCCCGCCCCGTAGCGCGGGCGGCACCTTCCGCTGACGAAGACCGGGCCCGGGGCGGGCCGATCCGGCCCCCGGGTGGTTCGTCGCTGCCCGCCCGCGGAGCCGAGCGACCACCTCACCCCCGTCTTCACACGGAGAACGCACGTGTCGACTTCCTTCGGTCCCGCCCTGTCCACGGGGCGGAGCCTCACCTATCTGATCGTCGCCGGAATCGCCTGGGGCACCGCCGGGGCCGCCGCCTCGCTGGTCTTCCGGGCCAGCGACATGGGGCCCCTCGCCCTCTCCTTCTGGCGCTGCGCCGGCGGCCTCGTCCTGCTGCTCGGCGCACAGGCGCTGCGGCGCGGGCGCGGTGCGGGGCCCGCCGGGCCCGCCGAGCCGAGGGGCCGGCGGCTGGTCCGGATCCTCGGGACCGGCATCGGCCTGACCGTCTTCCAGAGCGCCTACTTCGCCGCCGTCCAGGCCACCGGCCTCGCCGTCGGCACCGTCGTCACGCTCGGCGCCGGACCGGTGCTGATCGCCGTCGGCGCGCGCGTCCTGATGGGCGAGCGGATCGGGGCCGGCGGCGCCGCCGCGGTCGGCGGGGCGCTCGCCGGACTCGGCGTCCTCGTCCTCGGCAGCGGCGGCGCGGAGGTCCGCCCGCTCGGCGTCCTCCTCGCCGTGCTGTCGGCCGCCGGATACGCGGCGATCACCCTGCTCACCCGCTGGCTCGGCCGCACCGGCGGCGGCAGCGGCGACGCGCTGTCCACCACCACCTGGGCCTTCGCCGTCGGCGCGGCGGGCCTGCTGCCCATGGCCGGCGCGGAGGGCCTGCTCCCGCACGCCGACGCGCCGCTGCGGCTGCTCGCCCTGCTGCTCTACGTCGCGGCCGTGCCGACCGCCCTCGCGTACGCCCTCTACTTCGCCGGGGCGGCCGTGGTCCGCGCCGCCACCGTCTCCGTGATCATGCTCCTGGAGCCGGTCAGCGCCGCCGTCATCGCGGTCACCGTGCTCGGCGAACGCCTCACCCTCGCCACGGTCGCCGGCACCCTGCTCCTGCTCGTCGCCGTCACCGGCCTCGCGCTCACCGAGGCCCGCACGCCGACGGCCGCGGCGAGCTAACCCTCCGTCCCGGGCGTGCGGCGGGCCTTGTGGGTGAGGGCCGCCGCGTCGCCCGGGGCGCCGCGGGCGGTCAGGCGGGCGGTGACGCGGTCGCGGATCGCGGGCGGCTTGTTGCCGCCGTACTTGAACTTGGCGCGCACGTCGGTGACCTCCAGGCGCAGCATCCGGATGCCCGGGAGCAGCCGGCCGAAGGGCGCCTCGCCCGGGACGGCGGGGGCCGTGCCGCCCTCCGGCTGGAAGTGGGCGACCTGGCGGTTGAGCGGGGCCGCCTTCTCCTCCGGGTCGTCCACGACGTGGGCCGTGCAGCGCAGCTGGACGGCCGCGTAGAAGGAGGTCGGGGTGCCGTGCTCGGGCGGCGCGCCGTCCGGGGCGGTCCAGTGGCCGGGGACGTAGACGTAGTCGTCGACCACGCTGAGCAGCACGGTGGGCGAACGCTCCAGGTCGTGCCAGAGCGGGTTGGGCCGGGCCAGGTGGGTGAGCGCCCGGCCGTACGGGCCGGGCTCCGGCTCGTAGCGGAAGTGCAGCGGCTGCACCCACGGCGGCTCGCCGGGCGCGCCGTTCACCGCGAGCTGCCCGAAGTCGTGGCGGGCCAGCCAGTCCCGCCACTCGCCCTCGTCGAGCGCGGCGTCCCAGGGGTGGATCAGCACGGGGTCTCCTGGAGGGCGGCGAGGTAGCCGGGGAACGGCAGGGAGGCGGGCTGGTCGGCGGCCGGAACGGGGGTGCCGTAGCCGCGCCGAACCGGGACCACGCCGGCCCAGTGGGGGAGCGCGGCGTCCTCGGGCTCGTCGTTGGGGCCGCCGGTGCGGACCTTCGCGGAGACCTCGGCGAGGTCGATGCGGAGCACGGCGGTGGCGGCGAGCTCCTTGGCGTTGCCGGGACGGGAGTCGGCGGCGCGGCCGGGGACCACGTGGTCGACGAGCGCGTCGAGCGCGGTGCGCAGCTCCTCGGGGTCGGTGACCTGGTGGGCGGTGCCGTGCACCACGACGGAGCGGTAGTTGATCGAGTGGTGGAAGGCGGACTTGGCGAGCACCAGCCCGTCCACGTGGGTCACGGTCAGACAGACGGGCAGGCCCGGGGCGTCCTCGCCGCGGCCGGCGGCGCGCAGCGGCCGGGAGCCGGTGGACCCGTGCACGTACAGGCGCTCGCCCATCCGCCCGTAGAGGGTGGGCAGTACGACCGGCGCGCCGTCGCGGACGAAGCCGAGGTGGCAGAGGTAGGTCTCGTCGAGGATCGAGTGCACCAGCTCGCGGTCGTACGAGGCGCGTTCCCGGGAACGGGTCGGCACGGTGCGCTCGGTGGGGGCGTACTCCCGGGCGGTGGTGGGTGCTTCCGTCGCGGTCATTGCGGACTCCATTGCACTAGTGCATAATCTGTTTTGTGCTAGGAGAGTATCGGATCGAAGGTCGTCGCGCATCGGAGATCGCCGCCAGCGTCGAGCGCGGAGTCGGCACCGGGCAGCTCAAGCCCGGACAACTCCTTCCGCCCATGCGGGAGTTGGCGGCTGACCTCGGGGTGAATCCGAACACCGTCGCCGCCGCCTACCGCACCCTGCGCGAGCGCGGGGTGATCGAGACCGACGGGCGGCGCGGCAGCCGGGTGCGCTCCGCCCCCGCGACCACCGCGCGCGGTTCCCTCCGGGTCGAGGCCCCCGAGGGCGTCCGGGACGTCAGCAACGGCAGCCCGGACCCCGCGCTGCTTCCGCCGCTCGCCGAGGCGCTCGCCGCCGTCGCGCGCGAGTACGCCGAGCGGCCGCCGATGTACGGGGAGGCGCCGGTGGACGAGGAGTTCGCCCGGCTCGCCCGGGCCGCCTTCGACGCGGGCGGGGTGCCCGCCGGGCCCGTCGGCGTCGCGTCCGGCTCGCTCGACGCGGTCGAGCGGGTGCTCGCCGCCCATCTGCGGCCCGGCGACGCCGTGGCCGTCGAGGACCCGGGCTGGGGCAGCCTGCTCGACCTGGTGCCGGCCCTCGGTCTGCGGCCCCTGCCGGTCGCCGTGGACGACGAGGGGCCGCTGCCCGAGGCGGTGGCCCGCGCGCTGCGCGCCGGCGCCCGGGCCGTGATCGTCACCGACCGCGCCCAGAACCCGACCGGCGCCTGCGTCACCGCCGAGCGGGCCGCCGCGCTGCGCGCGGTCCTCGCGGCCCACCCGGACGTGCTGCTCGTCGAGGACGACCACGGGCACGGCATCGTCGCGCAGCCGCTGCACCCGCTGGCCACGGGGGAGGGGAAGTGGGTCTTCGTGCGCTCGGTCGCCAAGGCCTGGGGCCCCGACCTGCGGATCGCCGCCTTCACCGGCGACCCCGAGACCGTCGACCGGGTGCTCGGCCGGCAGCGGCTCGGGCCCGGCTGGGTCAGCCGGCTGCTCCAGCGGGCGGTCGTGCACCTGTGGACCGCGGGCGCGGTGGACCCGGCCGAGGTCGCGGCCTCCTACGGGGCGCGGCGCGACGGCCTGGTGCGGGCGCTCGCCCGGCGCGGCGTCGAGGCGCACGGACGCAGCGGCATGAACGTCTGGGTCCCGGTCGCCGACGAGACCGGCGCCGTCGCCCGGCTCCTCGCCGCGGGCTGGGCGGTCGCCCCCGGCGCCCGCTTCCGCATGGACGCGGGCCCGGCGGTCCGCCTCACCGTCTCGGGCCTCGGCCGCTCCGACCTGGAACCGCTGGCCGACGCGGTGGCGTACGCGGCGGGGCCGGCGCCGGCCCGGAGCTACGGCTGAGCGGGTCCGGCAGGGGTGGCGCCGCGAGCGGATGGCGGTGCTACGAGCGGATGGCGGGGCTACGAGCGGCCGGCCGTCGTCTCGGGCCGTGCGGTGCGGGGCGGGGCGGCGGCCACCGGGGGCTCCGGGGAGCTGCGGCGAGGGGCACGGGTCTGGGTGAGGGCGGCGCCCGCGAGGACGACGATCGCGCCGACCGGGGTGTTCCAGGAGAGCTGCTCGCCGAGCAGCGCGACGCCGGCGGCGGTGGCGATCACCGGGATGAAGTACGTGACCATGGACGCCGTCGTCGGGCCCACCTCGGCCACCACCCCGTACTGGAGCAGCATCGCGCAGCCCGTGCCGAGCGCGCCCAGGGCGATCACCGAGAGCAGCGGGAGCACCTCGACCGAGCCCGGCCAGTCGGTGAAGAGCGGGGTGACCAGGGCCAGTTGGAGCGTGGCCAGACCGACCTGGGAGCCGGCGAGGGAGAGGTTCGAGGCGCCGGTGCCGGCCAGGGTGCGGCGGACGTAGATCCAGCCGACCGCGTAGCTGAAGGAGGCGAGCAGGGCCATCGCCGTGCCCGTGACGTCCAGGCCCGAGAAGCCCTGCCAGGCGCCGAGCACCGTGAGCACCCCGACGAAGCCGATGCCGAGGCCCGCCGCGCGGACCCGGGTGGGCCGGTCCTCGGAGAGCGCCACCAGCGACAGGAGCATGCCCCACAGCGGGGTCGTCGCGTTGCAGATGCCCGCCAGCGTGGACGGGATGGTCAGCTCGGCGTACGAGAACAGCGAGAACGGCAGCGCGTTGAGCAGGAAGGCCGCCACCGTCAGATGGCCCCAGGTGCGCGCGCCGCGCGGCAGCCGGTCGCGCTTCACGGCCATGGCGACGGCCAGCACCGCCGTACCGAACAGGAGCCGGCCGAAGGTCACCTGGAACGGCGCGAAGCCCTCCGTGCCGACCTTGATGAAGAGGAAGCTGAAGCCCCAGATCAGGGCCAGGGCGCCGAAGCGGACGCGCCAGTCGACCTGCGGCCGGCGGGGTGCGGAAGAGGTGGCGGGGCTGCTCATGCCGTCCAGCCTGGCCGAGCCGACCTCGTAGTACAAGCGAGAATTCTTGGAGGGGACCTCTTAGAATCGCTTACATGTTGAATCTGGAGCGCCTGCGGACCCTGGACGCCGTCGCGCGGCACGGCTCGGTGAGCGGCGCCGCCGACGGACTGCACGTCACGACCTCCGCCGTCTCGCAGCAACTGGCCAAACTGGAGCGCGAGATCGGGCAGCAGCTGCTCGCCCGCAGCGGACGCGGGATCCGGCTCACCGACGCCGGACTGCTGCTCGCCGAGCACGCCGCCCGGATCCTCTCGCAGGTGCAGCTCGCCCAGGCGGACATCGAGGCGCAGCGCGGCCAGGTGGTCGGCGAGGTGCGGATCGCCGCCTTCCCCACCGCGATGCGCGGTCTCTTCCCCGCCGCCATCCGGTCCCTCCGCTCCGCCCACCCCGAACTGCGGGTCCACACGGCCGAGCTGGAGCCCGACTTCGGGACCCGGGACGTGCTGCGCGGCGACAGCGACCTCGCCGTCGTCCTCGACTGGAACAACAAGCGGGCGCCCGTCCCCGCCGGGCTGGAGCGCGCCCATCTGCTCGACGACTCCGCCGATGTCGCGCTGCCCGCCGACCACCCGCTGGCCGGCCGGGCCTCCGTCGAGCTCGACGACTTCGCCGACGAGGAGTGGGTGTCCTGGCCGGCCGGCGAGTTCTGTCACGACTGGCTGATGTTCACGCTGCGCGACAAGGGCATCGAGCCGCGCATCGCGCACGTCGCCGGTGACCACCACACCCAGCTCGCACTGGTCGCGGCCGGGCTCGGCGTGTGCGTGGCGCCCCGGCTCGGCCGCCCGGCGACCATGGACGGGGTGTCCTTCGTGCCGGTGCGCCAGCCGGTGCGCCGGCACATCTACGCCACCTGGCGCGCCGACGCGGGCCGCCGCCCCTCGATCCGCGCGGTCGTGGCGGCGCTGCGCGAGGCGGGGGCCGCGTACGACGGGTGAGGTGACCGGGCCGGGCGGGGCCCGTGTACGACGGATGAGGTGACCGGGAGGGGCGGGGGCGGCCGGGGCCGGGGTGCGTGCCACCGGGCCGGGGCCGCGTCAGATCTTGCGGAAGTCCCAGGAGGCGATCGCCTCCGGGGTGAGCCGCAGCCAGGCGTGCCGCCCGTCGTGCGGCATCGCGTCCAGGCCGAAGTTCTTCGCGGCGAAGAGGCGCTCGGGAGCCTCCAGTTCGGGGCAGGGCTCGCCGGTGCGCGGGGCCTCGCCGACGAACTCCACGGTGCCCGACAGCTCCACGCCGCGCAGCTCCCCGTACTCCACGCCGTCGTCGACCACGACCGCGACCTGGGGCCGGGCCCGCAGCTCGGCCCAACGGCGGCTGCGGGTCAGCGAGTAGAGCCAGAGCGAGGTGCCGTCCCAGGCGAACCAGAGCGCGCTGACGTGCGGGCGGCCGTCGGCCGACACGGTCGCGACCCGGCAGGTGCGCTGTTCGGTGAGGAAGGCGTCGAGCTCGGCGGGGGTCATCATGATCCTGCGGCCGCGGCGCTGTGCGACGGTCATCGTGCGCACCCTTCTGGATTTCTGATGGCGTGTCAGAAATCATGGGGCCTGGGAGTGGCCGGCGACAAGGAGGCGGACGGCATGGGACAGCGGGAACAGCTCAGGGAACTGCTCGCACCGGACGGTGCCGTGCTGCTCACGGTCGAGTGCCAGCAGGGGGTGGTCGGCAGCGAGAGCGCCCTGCCCGAACTCGCCGCGGTGGCCCGCGCGTCCGGGGCCCTGCGCAACGTGGCCCGACTGGTCGCCGCCGCCCACGCGGCCGACGTCCAGGTCCTGCACGCCGTCGCCGAACGGCGCCCCGACGGGCGGGGTGCCAACCACAACGCGCGTCTGTTCCGGGCCGCCGCCCGGCTCCCCGTGCAGCAGTACACCGGCAGCTCCGCCGTACGGATCGCCGCGCCGATCGAGGTGGCCGCGCAGGACCTGGTGGTGCGGCGGCTGCACGGCCTCTCGCCGATCGCCGGCACCGACGTCGACGCGCTGCTGCGCAACCTCGGCTGCCGCACCCTGGTCGTCACCGGCGTCTCCGCCAACGTCGCCGTCCCCAACGCGGTGTTCGACGCCGTGAACCTCGGCTACACGGTGGTCGTGCCCTCCGACGCCATCGCGGGCGTGCCCGCCGACTACACCCCCGCGATGATCCGCAACACCCTGGCCCTCGTGGCCACCATCACCACCACCGACGAGCTGCTCGGCTGCTGGAAGGCGCCCCGGCGCGCGTCGCGCCCGACCTCCGGCTGACCCCTCGCGGCGTCAGCCCAGCCGGATCGCCTCGCCGGTCACCTCGATCGGCATCGGCTCCAGCGGCTTCGTCGCCGGCCCCTGCTTCACGCTGCCGTCGTTGACGTCGAAGCGGCTCTGGTGGCACGGGCAGACGATCACGCCGTCGGCCACGCTGCCCACCGCGCAGCCCTGGTGCGTGCAGCGCGAGGAATAGGCCTTGAACTCGCCCTGCTTGGGCTGCGTGATGACCACACCCTTGTCGGCGAGCACCTTCCCGCCGCCCACCGGGATGTCGCCGGTCTTCGCGAGCGGCGCGTTCTCCTCGTGCACCTCCGTGCCGCCGGAGCCGTTCTTCCCGCCGTCACCGCTCCCGCCGCAGGCGGCCAGGGCGGCCGTCAGACCCGCTCCGCCCGCCGCCGCGACGACGGTCCTGCGCGCCACACCACTCATCTCGTCCCTCTCGCATGTTCCGCGTGGTCCCCGTGCGCCGCCCATGCTGGCGGACGGAGGGGCGCCACGTCAGCAGGGCGCGGGCAACGGATCGCGCGGGGGACTGGACGCCGCCCCCGCGACGGCGCGGACCCGCAAAGGAAACCGAGTTGAATATGTAACTCGGTAATGTTTTCATGAGGGCATGAAGCACAGCGACCTCGCACCCGTCCTCGTGACCGGCGCCACCGGCCGGGTCGGCCGGATCGTCATCGACCACCTCCTCGACGCCGGCGCACCGGTCCGCGCCCTCGTCCGCCGCCCCGAGGCGGCCGCGACCCTGCCGCCCGCGGTCGAGGTCGTCCTCGGCGACCTCACCGTGCCGGAGACGCTCGACCCGGCCCTGAAGGGGGCGGGCGCGGCACTCCTCGTCTGGACCGCGCCGCCCGGCAGCGCCGAAGCGGTCGTCGAGCGGATCGCCGCACACGTACCGCGGGTCGTCTTCCTCTCCTCCCCGCACCGGACCCCGCACCCGTTCTTCCAGCAGCCCAACCCCATGGCGCTGCTGCACGCCGACATCGAGCGGTTCATCGCGGCCGCCGGCCTCGGAGCGACGATCGTCCGCCCCGGCATGTTCGCCTCGAACGCGCTCGCCTGGTGGGCGCCGGCGCTGCGCGCGGGCGATGTCGTCCGCTGGCCCTGCGCCGCCGCCGAGGCGGCCCCCGTCGACGACCGCGACATCGCGGCCGTCGTGGCACGCACCCTCCTCCACGAGACCCACATCGGCGGGGACTACGTCCTCACCGGGCCGGAATCGCTGACCCACGCCGCCCAGGTGAGCGCCATCGGCGCCGCCCTGAACCGCCGGATCGCGTACGAGGAGATGCCGCCCGAGGAGTTCAGGACCCGGTCGGGCGCCCCCGGCCCGGTCGTCGACATGCTGCTCGCCGCCTGGAACGCGTCCGTCGGCCGGCCCGCGTACCTCACCAGCACGGTCGCCGACCTCCTGGGCCGGCCGCCCCGCACGTTCCGCCAGTGGGCCGCCGACCACGCCGCGGCGTTCACGGGCGACGCCGGCGCCGGGTCCCGCACGGCCTGACCGGGGCCGGCGGCGCGCGTGGCCGGATGACCCCGCCGCAGGGTGTTCCCGCCGATTTCGGCGTACCAGAGTTTTCCGCAACGCCCTTGCAGAGATGATCGGTTGTGACCACTCGGCAGCAGGACCCGGTCGTGCGGCCGGCGCTCGCCACCAGGAGAACGATGAACCAGAGACTGCGACGCTTACTCGGCACCGGCTCCGCCGCCGCGTGCGCGATCGCGCTGCTGGCCGGCTGCGCGAACGGCCCCGGGGCGGAGGAGCCCGGGGCCTCCCGGAGTCCCGGGACCCCGCGGGCCCCGCAGACGAAGGCGGCCCCGCCGGGACGCTTCGCCTCCGCCGACCCCGGTTCCGTCAACACCTACTGGATCACGGCGCCGGACGGCCTGGTCGTCGTCGACACCCTGCGCACTCCCGCGGACGCCCGGAAGGCGATCGAGGCCATCAGGAAGACCGGGACGCCCGTCGCCGCCGTGCTCCTCACCCACTCGCACCCCGACCACGTCGGTGGCGCGGGCGCCTTCCACGAGGCCTTCCCCGACGCGCCCCTCTACGCCTCCGCGTCGACCGACCGGGCCATGCGCGAGGACAAGCGGGGCTTCTACCCGCTGGCCCGTTCCGCCAACTCCGCCTTCCCCGCCCGGATCACCTACGCCGACAGGACGTTCCAGGACGGTACGCCACTGCAGGTCGCCGGCCTGCGCTTCGAGACCGCCACCTTCGACCACGGCGAGTCCGACACCGCGACCGTCTACTACCGCCCCGACACCGGCGACCTGTTCGCCGGCGACCTGGCCACCAGCAAGGTCACGCCCGCCCTGCTCGAAGGGAACAGCTGCGGCTGGCTGCAGATCCTCGACGCACTGGGCCGGCGCTTCCCCGAAGCCAGGACGACCTACCCCGGGCACGGCCTGCCGGGCCCCGCCACGCAGCTCGCCGCCCAGCAGCGCGACTACCTCGTGCGGTTCCGCGACCTCGTCCGGCCCGCCGTCGCCGCCGGCTCGCCCGCCGGGCGGACGGTCGCCCCCGGCGAACAGAAGACGATCACCACCGAGATGGGGCGCTCCTACCCCGGTCACCCGCCGGTCGCGGACCTGCCGACCCTCGTCCAGGAGAACATCAAGGCCGTCGCCCGGGAACTGACCGCCGAGAATCCCGCCAGGCTCCCCGCGGCCTGCTCCGACAAGCCGCGGGAAGCCGCGCTGCTGCCCCCGGTCGACGCCTACGTCGACGCCGTCAACAAGGGTGATCTCGACGCCCTGACGGGCGCGTTCGCCGCGGACGCCGAGGTCGTCGACGTGGGCCGGCGCATCCAGGGGCGCGCCGCGATCCGCGCCTGGGCCGAGAAGGAGGTCATCGGCGGCCGGCTGACCGTGCTCAGGGTCGCCGAGACCCGCCCCGGCCACCAGCGTCTCCTGGTGCAGTTCGCGCCGGGAGGCACGGGCGGCTTCGGCGCCTTCTACGCCTTCACCGTGGAAGGCGCCTCGATCACCAAGGCCGAACTCGCCTACGCCCCTTGAGCCCGACGCCCGGAGGGCCCCTCCCGCGGTCGACGCGGAACGCCCTCCTCAGGCGTCCTCCCGCTCGAAGGCCCGCAGCAGGTCGGCGGCCACGCTCACCGCGATCGTCGCGGGCTCCTTGCCCGTGACGTACGCGAGGCCGATCGGCGTCTTGATCCGGTCGATCGTCGCCTCGTCGTGGCCGCCCTCGGTCGCCAGACGCCTGCGGAACCGCGCCCACTTGGCCGCCGAGCCGATGAGCCCGATCGAACCGAGATGATCCGCGCGCAGCGCCGCGTCGCACAGCGCCGCGTCCTCGGCGTGATCATGAGTCATGATCAGGACGTGCGTGCCCGGGGGGAGTTCGGCGAGCACCTCCTCGGGCAGCAGCGGCGCGTGGTGTACGTGCACCTGCGCCACCGCGTCCGCCAGCGCGGCGAGCCGCTCCTGCGCGAGCATGTCCGCGCGGGAGTCCACGAGATGCAGGTCCAGTTCCTGGCGCGCCAGGATGCGCGCCAGCTCCATTCCGACGTGCCCCACGCCGAAGATCGCCACCGCCCGTGCCACGGGCAGCGGTTCGAGCAGCACCGAGACCGCGCCGCCGCAGCACTGCACGCCGTGCCGGCCGGTCACCTTGTCGTTCAGGGCGAAATCCATCAGCTCCGGCTCCCGCTGGGACGAGGCGATCAGCTCCCGGGCGCGGTCGATGACGACGGCCTCGACGTTGCCGCCGCCGATCGACCCCCAGGTCCCGCTCCGTCCCACGACCAGCTTCGCGCCGGCGTCGCGCGGGGCGTGGCCGCGCACGGTCGCGACGGTCACGAGCACGCCGGGCTCCCGGCGCGCCCGCAGCCGCGCGACCGCGGCGAACCACGTCACGTCAGACACCGGCCGGCACGTCGGCCGACGCTCCGGCGACGGCGGCGGCGCCCGCCGCGGCACCGCGCGCCGACTCGATCGCCCAGTACACCGCCTCCGGCGTCGCCGGCGAGGCGAGTTCGACGCTCACCCCGTCCGGGCCGAACGCCGCCGCGGCCTGCCGCAGCGCCTCCCGTACCGAGAACGCCAGCATCAGCGGCGGCTCGCCCACCGCCTTCGAGCCGTACACCGCGCCCTCCTCGGTCGCGTTCCTGAGCAGCGTGACGTGGAACTCCTCGGGCATCTCCGAGAAGCTCGGCAGCTTGTACGTGCTCGCCGCCTGGGTCAGCAGACGGCCCCGGTTCGGCCCGTCGCCGGTGTCCCAGCGCAGGTCCTCCAGGGTCAGCCAGCCGGCGCCCTGCACGAAGCCGCCCTCGACCTGGCCGATGTCGATCAGCGGGGACAGGCTGTCGCCGACGTCGTGCACGATGTCCACCCGCCGCAGGCGGTACGCGCCGGTGAAGCCGTCCACCTCGACCTCGGCCGCGGCGGCGCCGTGCGCGAAGTACTTGAACGGCGAGCCGTGGAAGGTCCCCGCGTCCCAGTGCAGGCCCTCCGTGCGGTAGAAGCCGGCCGCCGACAGCTGGACCCGCTGGAGGTACGCGGTGCGCACCAGCGCGTCCCAGGGCAGCTCGTCCTCGCGGCCGAGGGCGCGCGCGACGCCGTCCACGATCCGTACGTCCGAGGCGTTGACGCCGAGCTGCGTCGCGGCGACCTGGAGCAGCCGTTCCTTCAGCTGCTCGCAGGCGTTCTTCACCGCCGCGCCGTTGAGGTCGGCCCCGGCGCTCGCGGCGGTGGCGGAGGTGTTGGGGACCTTGTCGGTACGCGTCGGGGCGAGCCGCACCTTGTGCAGCGGGACGCCCAGCGCCGTCGCCGCCACCTGGAGCATCTTGGTGTGCAGGCCCTGGCCCATCTCCGTGCCGCCGTGGTTGATCAGGACGGAGCCGTCCTTGTAGATCAGCACGAGCGCGCCGCCCTGGTTGAAGGCGGTGAGGTTGAAGGAGATGCCGAACTTGAGGCCGGTGAGTGCGAGACCGCGCTTGGTGTGCGGGTGCGCGGCGTTGAACGCCGCGATCTCGCGCCGCCGTTCGTCGAAGCGGGCGTCGCTCTTGACCTGCTCCCAGACGGCGGTGATCCGCTCGGGGCGGGTGACCGGCTGCCCGTACGGCGTCGACTGGCCCGCCCGGTAGAAGTTGCGCTCCCGCAGCTCCGTCGGGTCCAGGCCGAGGAGCGGCGCGCAGCGGCCCATGATGTCCTCGATCACCAGCATGCCCTGCGGTCCGCCGAAGCCGCGGAACGCGGTGTTGGAAACCTTGTGGGTGCGCGCGACGCGGCCGGCGACGCGGGCGTTGGGGATCCAGTACGTGTTGTCGATGTGGCACAGGGCGCGCGCGACGACCGGCTCGGACAGGTCCAGGCTCCAGCCGCCGTCCGCCGTCAGGGTGGCGTCGAGGGCCTGGATGCGCCCCTCGGCGTCGAAGCCGACCCGCCACGTGGCGTGGAAGCCGTGCCGCTTGCCCGACATCGTCAGGTCCTGGGTGCGGTTGAGCCGCACCCGCACCGGGCGGCCGGTCAGCTTCGCGCCGAGCGCGGCGACGGCGGCGAAGCCGTGCGGCTGCATCTCCTTGCCGCCGAAGCCGCCGCCCATCCGCAGGCACTGCACGGTCACCTCGTGACTGTGCAGGCCCAGGACGTGGGCGACGATCTCCTGCGTCTCGGACGGGTGTTGGGTGCTGCTCTGCACGAAGACCTGCTCGGCCTCGTCGACGTAGGCGAGCGCCGCGTGCGTCTCCAGGTAGAAGTGCTCCTGGTCGGAGAACTGGAACTCGCCGCTGAAGACGTGCGCGGAGTCGGCGAAGCCGGCGTCGACGTCGCCGGTCACCATCACGGGCCGGGTGCCGTGGAAGCTCCCGGCCTCGATCGCCTCCCGCAGGGTGACCAGCGAGGGCAGTTCGTCGAGCTCCACCTCGACGGCCGCGGCGCCGAGCCGGGCCGCCTCCAGGGTCTCGCCGAGCACCCAGGCCACCGCGTGCCCGTGGAACATGACCTCGTCCGGGAACAGCGGCTCGTCGTGCTTCATCCCGGCGTCGTTGACCCCCGGGACGTCGGCGCCGGTGAGCACGCGCACCACGCCCGGGACGGCGAGCGCCGGCTCGGTGCGCAGCGCGGTGATCCGGCCGTGCGCCTTCATCACCTGCACGGGGTGGGCGTGCAGCACGTCCTTGGTGCGCTGCACCAGGTCGTCGGTGTAGAGCGCGGTGCCGGTCACGTGCAGGGCGGCGCTCTCGTGCGGCAGCGGCAGCCCGACGACGGGCTTCTCGGGGCGTTGGGACAACTGGCTCATGACGACACCGCCTTGGTGGTACGGGCCTCGGTGGCAGGCGCCTCGGGCGCACGGGTTCCGGTGGTACGGGGCTCGGCGGCCCGCGCGTACAGCTTCCGCAGGCTCTGGCCGAGCATCGCGGAGCGGTAGGCGGCGCTGGCCCGGTGGTCGTCCATGGGCGTGCCCTCGGCGCGCAGCACCGCGGCCGCGGCCTCGACCGTCTGCGCCGTCCAGGGCATGCCCTCCAGGGCGGCCTCCGTGGCGAGCGCGCGGACCGGGGTGGCGGCGACGCCGCCGAGGCCGATGCGCGCCTTGTGGACGACACCGTCCCGGAGGTCGAGCGCGAAGGCGACCGCCACGCTGGAGATGTCGTCGAAGCGCCGCTTGGCGATCTTGTGGAAGGCCGTGACGGGCGACAGCGGCAGCGGGATCCGCACCGCGCGGATCAGCTCGCCGGGCCGGCGCACGCTCTGCCGGTACCCGGTGAAGTACTCCGCGAGCGGGACCTCCCGCTCGCCGTCGGCGTCGGCGAGCAGCACCGACGCCTCCAGGGCCAGGAGCACCGGCGGGCTGTCGCCGATGGGGGAGCCGGTGCCCAGGTTGCCGCCGAGGGTCGCGCCGTTGCGGATGAGCCGGGACGCGAACTGCGGGAACAGCTCGGCGAGCAGCGGCACGGAGCCGTCGAGGCGGCGCTCGATCTCGGTGAGCGTCAGCGCCGCGCCGATCTCGATCGCGTCGGACTCGACGCGCAGCGCGCGGAGTTCGGGCAGCCGGTCGACGGCCACCACGCAATCCGCCCGCCGGGCGCGGATGTTGACCTCCACGCCCCAGTCCGTGGAGCCCGCGACCACCACCGCGTCGGGCCGCTCGCGCAGCAGCCGCAGGGCCTCCGCGAGGGTGCCGGGCCGGACGAACGAGCGGTCACCCTGGGCGTACCGGGTGGCGACGGGCGCGGGCGGCGCCTGGTCGCGGCGCCGGGCCAGCGGGTCGTCCTCGGCGGGCGCGCCGACCGCGAAGGCGGCGTCGCGGATCGGGCGGTAGCCGGTGCAGCGGCACAGGTTTCCGCTCAGCGCGTGCAGGTCGAAGCCGTTCGGGCCGTGCTCGGCGTCCCCGTCGCCGTCGGCCCCGGCCGCGTCGGCGGACGGCGCCGGGTGGGCGCAGCGGTCGGGGCGGTAGTACTCGGCGGCCATGCTGCACACGAAGCCCGGCGTGCAGTAACCGCACTGGGAGCCGCCGCGGACGGCCATCTCCTCCTGCACCGGGTGCAGGGCGGGCGCCGTGCCGGGCGCTCCGGCGGTGGCGAGGCCCTCGGAGGTGACGACCTCCTGCCCGTCGAGGGCGGCGACCGGCACCAGGCAGGCGTTGACCGCCACCCAGTCGGTGGGCCTCTCCACACCGGGCCGCGCCACGAGGACCGAACAGGCGCCGCACTCGCCCTCGGCGCAGCCCTCCTTGGTGCCGGTGAGGCCGCGCTCGCGCAGGAAGTCGAGGACGGTGGTGTGCGGGGCGGCCGGGGCGATCGGCGCCTCGGTCCCGTTGACGGTGATCCGCGGCTCGGTCATGCCGGGCTCCCGTCACGGCGCGGGTGCGCGCGAAGGACCGTCGGTGTGGTCGGTGTGGTCGGTGTCGTCGGAGCGGTCGGTGGCGTGGGATGCGTCGGGTGCGCCGTGTCGGCCAAGGCTCGGGAGCTTTCTGTGTGCGGGGTGCGCTGCGGCACCACGGGAGGCGGAGGGCGCCGCACGCGCCGGGGAGGGCGCGCCGGCGGCGTACCGCGGGGGAGGAGAAGGAGGCGTCGTCGGGGGGCGCCGGCACCGGTCGGGTGCGCGGGACGCCGAGGACCGCGGCGAACGCGCGGGAGGCGCAGACCACGGAGGACGCCGGAACGGAAGCGCGCGGGCGCGCGACGGAGGTGCGGAAGACGGGCGCCGCGCTCCCGCGGCGCCCCGGAACGGCGCTGTCAGCAGCCGTGCGCTATGCGACCCGGTACCCAGACGGTGCTGCGGGCGAGGCGACCCAGGTCAGAGCTGGTGCACATCCGACGGTCGCCTCCCTCCGGTCGTCATGGTCCGATGCCCCGCAAAGTAGTTGCTGCCCTGACCATGGTCAAGAGCCCGTCCGCACCTGGGGACACCAGGGGCGGACGTCCGGGTCAGGCGCGCCGGGCGCGCCCGGCGGCCCGGCCGAGGAACAGGCCCATCAGGAGCATCGCCAGGCCCAGGCCGAAGTGGAGCCAGTTGTCGGGCTCGTTCACCGGCACGAAGTTGGCGTCGCTGCCGAGGTCGATGAGCAGTCCGTACAGCCACAGGACGAGATAGATCAGCCCGCCGCCCACGAGGTACGAGCGGGCGGTGGGCGCGGTCCTCGACATGGCGATGCCGGCCACGCCGAACAGCAGGTGCACGATGTTGTGCAGCACGGACACCTGGAAGACGCCGAACAACTCGGCGCCCGAGTCGTGCTCCGCGAAGGTCATCGCGTCGTAGCCGGTGGTCACGCCCGGAACGAACCCGAGGATCCCGACCACCAGGAACACCGCGCCGACCAGCAGCGCGGCCGTCCGGAGAGGTGATGCCGCGCCGGCCGAGGAGCGGCTTCGAGTCATCATGGCGGTTCCCTTCTGCCCACACGCCCGGCGCACCGCCGGGCACGGTCGCTCGACCGGCGGGTGCCCCGCCCCACGCGATTCATGGCCGGCCGGGCGACGCGGGCCCGGAATCCGCCCGTCGCCGCGCCCCGGCCCCCTCGCCCACCAGTACCGCGCGGCCGGCCGCCCCGTGCTTGACGCCCGCGCAGGGCGGGCATCACCGGAGCGTGAAGTCACGGCCGTACGGGCGGAGTTGGTACCGGGAGCGGCTTCCCCCGTGGTTACGGGGGCTGGTCCTCCTCGCAGTCGGGTGGGCCCTCGTGCTCTGCGCGCAGCAGGTGGTCGACGGATACGGCGCCACCATGGACTACCGCCGGGCGCCGCTCTGCGCGGAGACGGACGACGGCGGCGCCTGCGTACGGCGCGAGGCCGGCACCGTCCTCGACCGGCGGGAGGGCGAGCACTGCACGACCAGCGGCGCCGGCGGCGGCACGAACGCCGGCACGACCGGGGGCGCCGGCACCACCACCTGCACCCCGTACTACGACCTCAGGGTCGCGTGGAGCGGCCGCACCGAGTGGCTGGGCGTGGCCTCCGAGACGTACCGGGAGGCCAGGGCGGGCGACCGCGCCGAGCTGCGGCTGTGGCGGGACGAGGTGGTGGGCCTGGATGTGCGCGGGCACACCCGCACGTACCCGCCGGCCTCGCAGACGGGCGTCCGGCTGTGGCTCGCGGCCGCCTGCCTGCTCCTCGGCATCGGCGCCTGGGCGGCGGTGAGCGGCCGGCCCTCCGGCCTCCTCTCCTTCTCCGGCTACGGCTGGCTCTTCATCGCCTTCGGCGCCGGGTGGCTCGGCTCCATGGCCCTCTTCGGCGGGCACCCCGTCGTCTGGGCCTTCGCCGCCCTGTGGACGGGCTTCGCGGTCTTCTGGACGGTGAGCGCCCGGCGCATGGCCTGACCACCCGGCCCGCCGGTCAGCTGCCGAGCAGGGTCCCGAGCGGCGACAGCTGGTTGCCCGACAGGGGCAGGTTGTCGAGCGGCGGCGTGCCCTGCGCGACGCTCGGCGCCGCGGCCGGACGCGGATCCGGCGCCTGGCCGTCGCCCGGGCCGGCGGCCAGGGCCGCTCCGGCCGAGCCGAGGGCCACGGCCCCGGCCAACAGCACTCCACCGACGAACGTGGACCTCATGGAACCGCCTTCCGAGAGAAGCATCAGGACGTGCGTGTGCGGCCTGGTCAACGACGCCGGCCGGCCGAGGACACCGGCACCCGCCGGGCGGGGCGGCGGCGGGCCCTGGCGGCGGGTGCGGAAACGAAAGGGGGCGGGCCCGCCGTCCGGCGGCCCGCTCCCCTCTCGTCATGCCGTGGCGGCGGCAGTGGCCGTGGCCGCGGTCGCCGTCTCGGGGGCTTCCTCCACGGTGGCCGGCGCGCCCACCCGCTCGGTGCGGGCCGTCTGCCGGGCCCGCAGGCCGAGGCGGGCGATGACGGCGACGAGCGCGAAGGCGGCGGCGCCGATCCAGAAGGTGAGGGTGAAGCCGGACTCCGCGGGCAGGGCCGGGACGCCCGCGGGCAGGTGCTCGATCGTCCGCGAGGCCAGGATCGTGGTGACCACGGCGCTGCCGATCGCGCTGCCGGTGGAGCGGGAGATGGAGTTGATGCCGTTGGCGATGCCGCTCTGGTGGTGCGGGACGCTCGCCATGATGACGGCGGGCATGGCCGCGTAACCGAAGCTGACCGCCGCGCCGACGATCACGCCGGCGCCGATGACGGAGGCGGTGTGGCCGTGGTCGAGGGCGAGCCAGCCGAAGCCCACGGCGCCGAGTGCGGCAGCCAGGGTCAGCGCGGTGCGGGGGCCGCGGTGGCGGACGAGGCGGCCGCCGATCGGCGAGGCGAGCAGCGAGACGATCGCGCCGGGCAGCAGGAACTCCACGGAGGCGCGCAGGATCGAGGCGCCGAAGCCGTAGCCGGTGAGGGGCTCGGGCATCTGGACGAGGTAGGAGACGCCCAGGAAGTTGGCGAACATGCCGAAGCCGACGAGGACGCCGGCCAGGTTGGCCATGAGCACCGGGCGGTGCACGAACATCCGCATGTCGACGAGGGGTTCGCGGACCTTGAGCTCGGTGAGGACCCAGACGACGGTCATGACGGCCGCGGCCGCGAAGCTGCCCAGGGTACGGCCGGAGGTCCAGCCCCACTCGTGGCCCTGCGAGATCGGGAGCAGGAGCAGCAGCAGGGTGGCGCCGAGGGTGAGCGCGCCGAGGAAGTCGGTGCGGCCGCCGGTCTTGTGGCGGGTCGCGGGGACCAGGAACACCACCGCGAGGAGGGCGATCGCGGCGAAGCCGGTGGCCATCCAGAAGGCGCTGCGGTAGTCGGCGTCGGAGCCGGAGGTGAGCAGGCCGGTGGCGACGAGCGCGAGGCCGCTGCCGAACGCCAGGGTGCCGCTGACCAGGGACATCGCGCCGGGCAGCTTCTGCGGGCGGATTTCCTCGCGCAGCACGGAGAGGGCCAGCGGGAAGATCGCGGTGGCGGCGCCCTGGAGGACGCGGCCGAGGATCAGCAGGGGGAGCGAGGTCGCCAGGGCGGCGACGACGGAGCCGGCGACCATGACGCCGAGGACGGCGACCAGGGTGGGCTTCTTGCCGTGCTGGTCGCCGAAGCGGCCGAGCAGCGGGGTGAAGACGGCGGCGGAGAGCAGGGTGGCGGTGGTCACCCAGCTCACGTTCGCGGCCGAGGTGCCCAGGTCGGCGCGGATGAGGCCGAGGATCGGGACCGGCAGGGTCTGCATCATCGACACGACCATGGCGGCGAGGCTGAGCGCGAAGACGACGAGCGTCTCGCGCCGGGGGTCGGCGGCGGGCGGAGCGGTCTGGTGGCTCATGAGCGGGGGAACCTTCTTGGTGCTTCAGTTCGTAGATGTTTGATGTCCTCAAGTAATACGTCGAAGGTAGGGGGCGATGCTTGAGGTCGTCAAGTAAATACTTGACCATCTCAAGGAGCGGGCCTCGGGGTCGCGCCCGGTGGTCCCGCACGCTCGGTACGCGGGAAGGACGGCGCCGGGCGGATCTCCGCCCGGCGAGGACGGGGGCGACAGCCGGCCCGGGATCTCGTTCCGGAGGGGCCCGACCGGGCCCGGCCCGCTGCGTCGAGTGGCCGGTACCGCGCATCCGTCCGCCCCGAACGGAGGACCATCCGCCGCTCAGGGCCGCGGCGCGGAGCGCGGAGGAGGTGGTGCCGGTCTTCGTCCGCCCGGCCGGCCCGGTGTCCGCGCCGAACCGTCTCCCGGACGGTCCCCTCCCTATTCGGGGATCCGCGGCCTGCCGGGCGCCGCGACGCCGGCAAGGTGCTCGGCGTACGCGTCGAGGGCGGCCAGCGCCTGGGTGTCGTCGCGGTCGATGAGCCAGTTGAGGGTGAGGCCGTCGAGGAAGTTCAGGCCGTAGCGGGCGAGGACGGGGACCTCGACGGTCCAGTGGATGCCGGCGAGCTCGGCGATGGCCTCGAGGTGGTCGATGTTGGCCTGGAGATAGTGCTGGTACTGGCGCCGGGCCACGTCGGCGAGGCCCGGCTCGCGCAGTGCGTGCTGGGTGAGCTCGTAGGTGACCAGGTGCTCGGCGGGGCGGGCGCGGATTCCCTCCCAGTACGCGTGCAGTGTGGAGCGGATGATGTCGCGGGGGCCGTCGCCGTGGGCGGGGGACGCCGGTGCGAACGTCAGCGATCTGAGCATGATCCGTTCGATCACGCTGTGCAGGAGCTCCTGCTTGGAGCGGAAGCAGTAGTGGAAGGCGCCCAAGGGGAGCCCGGCCTCGCCGACGACGGCTCGGGTGGTGGCCTTGGCGACGCCGTCGCGGATCATGACGCGGATGGCGGCCTCGACCAGTTGCTCGCGGCGGGCGTCGGCCGACTGGCGGGCCATGGGGGCTCCCTGGATCGTGGCGTGGGGCAGGTCGGGGGCACCGTACCCCGGGTCAAAGCCCCGGGTCACAGGAAGGCGTGGCCCTCTCCCCGGTAGGTGGGGACGACGTCGACGATCCTGCCGCCGTCGACGAGGTGCAGCCGGTCCACGCGTTCGCACAGTTCGCCCGCCTTGGCGTGCCGGAACCACACGCGGTCGCCGAGCCGCAGCCGGTCGGCCGCCTCTCCGGTGAGCGGGGTCTGCACCTCTCCGGCTCCCTCGCGCGGCACGTAGCGCAGACCGGCGGGCCACACGGGGGTGGGCAGCCGGTCGGTGCCGGGCGCCCCGGAGGCGACCCAGCCGCCGCCGAGCACGGTCACGTGGCCGGGCGCGGGGCGGCGGACCACGGAAAGGACGAAGTGGGCGGCGGGCAGCGGGCGGAAGCCGCGGTAGTGGTGGAAGAGGCCGGGTGCGTACAGGCCGGAGCCCGCGCCGAGTTCGGTGACGGCGGGTTCGCCGGAGGTGCCCTCCAGGCTGCCGGTGCCGCCGCCGTTGACGAACTCCAGGGGCGTCAGGGCCCGTACCGCCCTGACGGCGGCGGCGCGGCGCTCGCGCAGTTCGCGTGCGGAGATCCGTTGCATCAGCCGGACGGCGGTGCGGGCGAGGGCCGGGCCGGGCCGGTCGTCGCCGACGCCGGCGATCTGCCCTTCGTACGACATGATGCCGACGAGCCGGAAGCGCGGCCGGGCGAGCACCGCGCGGGCCAGGTCGCGGGCCTCGTCGGCCGAGTGCACGGGCGACCGGCGCATGCCCAGGTGGATCCGGCCGCCGAGGACGCGCAGGGAGGCGTCGAGGTCGAGGCAGACGCGCAGCGGCGGGCCGTCCGGGCCGACGACCGCGGCAAGCAGGTCGAGATGGGCGACGGAGTCGACCATGAGGGTCACGCGGGCCGCGAGCTCGTCGTCTCCGGCCAGGCGGCGCAGCGCGACCGGATCCACCGACGGGTAGCCGACGAGGACGTCCTCGTGCGTCTCGGCCAGCCACAGCGCCTCGGGAAGGGTGAAGGCCAGGATCCCGGCGAAGCCGGGCAGTCGCAGCACGTGGTCGATCAGGGGGCGGCAACGCAGCGACTTGCTGGCCAGGCGGATCGGCTTGCCGCCGCAGCGCCGGGTCATCTGCGCCGCGTTGGCGCGCAGGGCACCGAGGTCGACGACGGCGAAGGGCGGCTGGAGCTCCGCCGTGGCCTCGTCCAGCGCGGCGAAGCCGGCCGGTGCCGTCGTCCCGTCGAGAGCTCGCTTCGTGGCGGTCTGCGTCGGGCTTCCCATGGCGGACGGGCCTTTCTGTCGGCGGACCGGGCGGCGCCAACCTCTCTTGGACAAGTGTCCAAGTCAAGAGGTCGCATCTCTTGACTTGGACGCCTGACCAAGTTCAACTTCCGGGAACCGCGCCCGGTCGCGGGCGGCCGTCGATCCATGCGAGAGGACTTCCGGTATGACCGAGGTATGGCGCAACTGGGCGGGAAACCAGGAGGCCCGGCCCGTACGGGTCCTGCGTCCGGGGAGCACGGCCGAGGTGGCCGAGGTCGTCACGGACGCGGCCCGTGCCGGGCGGCGGGTCAAGGCCGTCGGAGCAGGGCACTCGTTCAGCGCGGCCGCCGTCGCCCCTGACGTCCAGCTGCGCCTCGACCGGCTGGACGGCCTGCGCTCGGTCGACCCGGACAGCGGCCTGGTCACGGTCGGGGCCGGGATGCCGCTGTGGAAGCTCAGCCCGCTGCTCGCCGCCCACGGACTGGCGATGGAGATCATGGGGGACATCGACCGGCAGACCGTCTCCGGGGCGATCTCCACCGGAACACACGGTTCGGGCCGGCGGTTCGGCGGCATCGCCACCCAGGTCCGGGCGTTGCGTCTGGTCCTGGCGGACGGATCGGACGTCCGCTGCTCCGCCGACGAGCGCCCGGAGCTGTTCGAGGCCGCGCGCGTCGGACTCGGGGCGCTCGGGGTCCTCACCGAGGTCACGTTGCAGTGTGTCCCGCAGTTCGCCCTGCACGCCCGGGACACCGCGCTGCCGCTCGCCGAGACGCTCGGCCGGCTCGACGAACTCGTCGAGCACAACGCCCACTTCGAGTTCTTCTGGTTCCCGCACAGCACTACCACACTGACCCGACGCTTCGAACGCCTGCCCGATGGCACCCCGCTGAAGCCGCTGGGCGCGCTGAGCCGCCGTGTCGACGAGGCCGTCAGCAACATCGGCTTCGAGGGGCTGTGCCGGCTCGGCACGAGGGTCCCCTCCCTGGTGCCACCGATCACCCGGCTCGCGGCACGGGCCATGTCCGCCCGGGAATGGACCGACCTGTCGCCGCGCGTCTTCGCCTCGTCGCGCGAGGTCCGCTTCCACGAGGGCGAGTTCGCGATCCCCCGTGAGCACGCGATCGACGCGCTCGAGGAGATCAGGCGCTGGGTCGACACCCACGACGAAGCGGTCTCGTTCCCGCTGGAGGTCCGTTTCGCCGCCCCCGACGACATCTGGCTGTCGACCGCTCAGGGCCGCGAGAGCTGTTACATCGCCTTCCACCAGTACCACCGGATGCCGTACGAGCGGTACTTCCGGGCCTGCGAGGAGATCCTCGGCGGTTTCGGAGGCCGCCCGCACTGGGGCAAGATGCACACCCTCGACGCCCAGGCCCTGCGCCCCCGCTACCCGCGCTTCGACGACTTCGTCGCGCTGCGCGACGCCCTCGACCCGACCGGGGTCTTCGCCAACCGCTATCTCGACCGCGTCCTCGGCCTCGCCCCGCGGGCGACCCCCGTCACCGCCGAAGGCGCCGCCCGCGCCGCCTGACCACGGGCCGGACGCTCAAGCCGCGCCTCGAACGGGTCGATGCCCGCCAGGCCGTGCAGCAGGACCTGGGCGTGCAGGTCGTACCGGCCGCTGACCGAGGCGCACAGCCGGACCTGGTCGAGGCGGGCCAGTGCCCGTCCCGTGGCGCCGGGGAGGCCGTGCGGTACGGACATGAGGTAGACGACCGTGGTCGGCGGCCCGGCGAGCGGGTGCGCGAAGTCGCAGACGCCGACCGGACCCGACCCCACCAGGACCCCGCCCCGAGCTCACCGGAACTCCGACGGCGCGGGCACGGCCGACGCCGACGCTCGGCCCCACCCGGCCCGCATCCGCGCGCCGCCGAAACGCCGAAGAAGCGGCAGGGCGCGTGTGCGCCACGTCGATCGGTGAAACGGATCAGCGCATGAACACTGCCACCCCGGCCGAAGGCGCCCGCTGTCTGGTGACCGGCGCGAGCGGCTACATCGGGGGCCGGCTCGTGCCGGAGCTGCTCGGCGCCGGTCACCGCGTCCGCTGTCTGGCCCGGCACCCGGACAAGCTGCGCGACTTCCCCTGGGCCGACCGCGTGGAGACCGTGCGCGGGGACGTCACCGACGCGGCGAGCCTCCGAGAGGCGTTCGCCGGCGTGGACGTCGCCTACTACCTCGTCCACTCCATGAGCTCCACGCCCGACTTCGAGGCCACCGACCGGCTCGCCGCCCGCACCTTCGCCGCCGAGGCGCGTGCGGCCGGCGTGCGGCGCATCGTCTACCTGGGCGGCCTCGTCCCACGCGGCGTGCCGGAGCGCGAGCTCTCGCCCCACCTGCGGTCCCGCACGGAGGTGGGCCGCATCCTCCTCGACTCGGGCGTCCCCACCACCGTGCTGCGCGCGGCCGTGGTCATCGGCTCCGGATCGGCCTCCTTCGAGATGCTCCGCTACCTCACCGAACGGCTGCCCGTCATGGTCACCCCGAGCTGGGTCGGCAGCAGGGTCCAGCCCATCGCGGTCCGCGACGTGCTGAGATACCTGGTGGGCAGCGCCGGGATGCCCCCGGACGTCAACCGGACCTTCGACATCGGCGGCCCCGACGTGCTCACGTACCGGGAGATGATGGAGCGGTACGCCGAGGTCGCCGGTCTGCGCCGACGCCTGATCGTGCCCGTGCCCGTCCTCACCCCGCGGCTGTCGAGCCAGTGGATCGGTCTGGTCACCCCGGTGCCGGCCTCGCTGGCCAAGCCGCTCACCGAGTCGCTCCGGCACGAGGTGGTGTGCACCGAACACGACATCACGCGTCACGTACCGGACGCACCCGGGGCGCCCGTCCCGTTCGTGGAGGCCCTCCGGCTGGCCCTGCGCCGGGTGCGGGACGCACAGGTCACGACCCGCTGGTCCTCGGCCTCGCCGCCCGGGGCGCCGAGCGACCCGCTGCCCACCGATCCGGACTGGGCGGGCGGCAGCCTCTACACGGACGAACGCGCGCGCACCGTCGAGGCGAGCGCCGAGTCGCTGTGGCGGGTCATCGAGGGCGTCGGCGGGGAGAACGGCTGGTACTCCTTCCCGCTCGCCTGGGCCGTCCGGGGCTGGGCGGACCGCCTCGTCGGGGGAGTGGGGCTGCGCCGGGGCCGCCGTGACGCGGCGCGGCTGCGGGTCGGCGACGCGCTGGACTTCTGGCGCGTCGAGGAGATCGACCGCGGCCGTCTGCTGCGGCTGCGGGCCGAGATGCGGCTGCCCGGTCTCGCCTGGCTGGAGATGGCCGTCGACCGGGACGAGCGCGGCCGGACCTCGTACCGCCAGCGGGCTCTCTTCCATCCCCGGGGCCTCGCGGGCCAGGCGTACTGGTGGAGCGTCTCCCCCTTTCACGCCGTGGTCTTCGGCGGCATGGCCAGGAACATCGCCCGCACCGCCGAGACGGAGAACGGACGGCGGGTCGCGCCGTGAACGGGAAGCGGCCTCTGCCGCACCCGTCCGCCCCGCGTGGCTCCCGCACCCCCAGGCCGTGAGCAGTGACACGAGGAGGCTGCCGCCATGAGCCGTTCATGGGATCTGCAGGGACGCACCGCGGTCGTCACGGGCGCCGCCCGAGGGCTGGGGGCCGACCTGGCCCGCGGCCTCGCCGCCCGGGGGATGCGGGTGGCCCTGCTCGGTCGGGAAGCCGCCACCCTGGAGGCGGTCGCCGGGACCCTGCCCACCCGGAGCCACGTCGTGGAGGTGGACGTCACCGACGACGCCGGGATGCGCCGGGCCGCCGACGAGGTGGCCCGCGGCCTCGGCGCCCCGTCGGTCGTCATCGCCAACGCCGGTGTCGCGGAGGGCGGGCCCTTCGAATCCTCCGATCCGGAGATCTGGCGCCGGGTCATCGAGGTCAACCTCGTCGGGAGCGCCGCGACCGCGCGTTCCTTCCTCCCCGGACTGCGGGCCACCCGCGGCTACTTCCTGCAGATCGCCTCGACCGCGGCCTTCGGCGCGGCTCCCATGATGAGCGCCTACTGCGCGTCCAAGGCGGGCGCCGAGGCCTTCGCCCGCTCGCTCCGCGCCGAAGTGGCCCCGGTCGGCGTCGTCGTCGGCGTGGCCTACCTGCACTGGACCGACACCGACATGATCCGTGACGTCGACCGCCACACGGTCCTGCGGGAACTGCGCGGGCACATGCCCGCCCCCGCACGCCGGGTGTACCCAGTGGACCGTGTCGCGGCTTGGATCGGCCGGGGCGTCGAGCGGCGGTCCGCCACGGTCTACGCACCCCCGTGGCTCCGGCTCGCGCAGGCCGGACGCCCGGTCTTCCCGTTCGTCGTCGACCTGGTGTCGCGGCGCGAACTGCCGCGGCTCATGGACGAGTACACGTTCGAGCAGACCGGACTGCTTGGCCGCGGCGGCCGCATCGAGGAGGCGTCGCTCCGCCGCCCCGGCACCGCCCCCGCGTCGGGGGACGGGCAGGGACGACCATGACGTGCCGAGGCCTGCCGCTTCCGCGGTCCGCCTCGGGGCCCGAATCGGGGCCCGAATCGGGGCCGGCGGTCAGGCGGGCTCCGTGGCCGCTCCGGGCTCGGCCTCGGAAACCGGTCCGGTGGCCGGGGCCGGGCCGGAAGGGGCGGAGGGCCGCCAGGTGCGGCCCGTGCAGGCGGCCGGGAAGGTGGGGAAGAGATGTCCTGCCGGCTCGATGCGCCACAGGTGGGTGCCGCCGCAGTCGCACACGTAGGTGCCCGGCGCGGGGGAGTGGCTTGCCGGAGGGAAGGGCTCGGTAGTGCTCATGGCGTTCTCCGTAGGGGGGCGGCCGGGGGAGGCCGCCGGGATCCCGTTCTTCGGGACTGGTGCGGTGAGCTGATGCACAGGGGCCGCAGAGCGGCCGATTCCGTGTTCCCGAAGCGTCCGCATAGGCTTGCCGCGTGGGTGACGGGCAGGCGGAGAAGAGCGTGACGGAGAACGGGACCAGGACCGATCTGCGGGCCTTCGCGGTCGCCCTGCGGAGGACGATCGGCGAGGCGAACCGCCTGGTGCACGGCTTCGCCTCCGCGGAGAGGCTGCATTCCACCGACGTCCACGCGCTCTCGTTCGTGCTGGACCACCCCGACACCGCCACCCCGGGGCTGCTGAGGGAGCATCTCGGCCTGACCTCGGGCGCCGTGACCGCCTGCCTGGACCGTCTGGAGAAGGCGGGCCACATCCGCCGCAGCAGGGCGGACGACGACCGGCGGGTGGTGCGCATCCACTACGTGCCGGGGGCGCGGGCCGTGGCACGGGCCCACTTCATGCCGCTCGCGCAGGCGGCGGAGCGGGCGCGCGAGCGGTTCAGCGACGAGGAGCTCGCCGTCGTCCTGAGGTACCTGGACGCGCTGAACGAGGAGCTCGGCGAGCTCCGCGCCCCGCGCCACTAGAAAACCGCTGCCACCGTCGACCCACGTGCATCCGTGCGGTGTCGGAGCCCGGAAGGGGGTGTGGTTCAGTTTATTTCAATCATTGAGATTATTGATCGTCGAGATGCTTGGGGGTTCCTCCATGTCCGCACCCCTGCGGTGGGCGCGCAGACTGCTGCCGCTGCTCGTGCTCGTCGGCTGGCTCGCCATCGGCGGAGGGCTGGGCCCCTACGCGGGCAAGCTCGGTGAGGTGGCCACCAATGACCAGGCGGCCTTCCTGCCGCGCAGCGCCGAGTCGACACAGGTGCTCAGGGCCCAGGAGGCCTTCCGCCAGGAAGAGACCCTGCCGGTCCTGGTCGTCTGGACCGCCGAGCGCGGCGGCCCCACGCCCCCGTCCGCTCAGGCGGCCGCCACCCGCGCACTGGCCTCTCTGACGGGTGCCGCGGGCGTGGTCGGCGCCCCCTCGCCGGCCTTCCCTTCCGAGGACGGCGAGGCCCTGCGGGGCGTCGTCCAGCTCCGGCCCGACCTCGGCGACCGGCTGCCCGAGATGCTGGGCACGGTCGAGGCGGCTGCCTCCGCCGTACCGGGCACCGAGGCGTGGCTGGGCGGCCCGGCCGCCTCCCAGGCGGACCTGAGGGACGCGTTCGCGGGCATCGACGGACTCCTCCTCGTCGTCGCCCTGGTGACCGTCCTGGTGATCCTGCTCCTGGTCTACCGGAGCGTCCTGCTGCCACTGGCGATCATCCTCGGTGCCGTCTTCGCCCTGGGGCTGGCCTGCGCCCTCGTCTACGTCCTGGCCGACCACGACGTCGTACGCGTCGACGGCCAGGTGCAGGGCATCCTGTCCATCCTGGTCATCGGCGCCGCGACCGACTACGCCCTGCTGCTGGCGGCCCGCTACCGGGAGGAGTTGGGAGCCCGCGACGGCGACCGGTTCCCGGCCATGCGTGCGGCCCTGAAGCAGTCGCTCGGCACGATCCTGGCCAGCGCCGCAACGGTCGCCCTCGGTTTGCTCGCGCTCCTCCTCAGCGACCTCACGAACAACCGGGCGCTCGGTCCCGTGGGCGCCCTCGGCATCGGCTGCGCCGTCCTGAGCGCGGTGACGTTCCTTCCTGCCGTCCTGGTCCTCCTCGGCCGGGCCGCGTACTGGCCCGCCCGGCCCCAGGAGCCCACCGGGGACGACGCCCACCCCGCCTGGCGCAGGGTCGCCGCGCTCGTCGACCGCGTGCCGCGCAAGGTCTGGGCCGGTTCCCTCGCCGCCCTGCTCGCCTGCGCCGCCTTCTCCCTCACACTCGACTCCAAGGGCGTCCCGCTCGACGAGATCTTCGTCAAGGACGCCCCGTCCGTCGCCGCCCAGGCGCGCCTGAGCGCGCACTTCCCGGCCGGTGCCGGCCAGCCCGCCGTCGTCGTCGCCGACGCCGATGCCGCGGAGCGGGTCCGGACCGCCGCGCTCTCCGTCGACGGAGTCGACTCCGCGACCCTCTTCGCCGCCCCCGGCACGCGACAGCCGCTCGTCGCCGACGGGCGGGCACGGATCGACGTCACCCTCGCCGACGCCGCCGACTCCGACGCCGCCAAGCAGACCGTGGCCGCCCTGCGCGACACCCTGCACGCCGTGCCCGGCGCCGACGCCCTCGTCGGCGGCTTCACCGCGCAGCAGTACGACACCCAGGTCACCGCCGAGCACGACAGGAAGCTCATCGTGCCCGTCGTGCTCGCGATCATCCTCGTGATCCTGGTCGGCCTGCTGCGCTCGCTGCTGCTGCCTGTGCTCCTGGTGGTCACGGTCGGGCTCAACTTCCTGGCCACCCTGGGCGTCTCCGCCCTCGTCTTCGAGCACGTCCTCGGGTTCACCGGGACGGACGCCGCGGTCCCCCTGTACGGATTCGTCTTCCTGGTCGCCCTCGGCGTCGACTACAACATCTTCCTCATGTCACGGGTGCGCGAGGAGACGGTGCTGCACGGAACGCGCGAGGGCGTGCGCCGGGGACTGGTCGCCACCGGAGGGGTCATCACCTCGGCGGGCGTGGTCCTCGCCGCCACCTTCGCCGCCCTGGCCGTCATCCCGCTGGCGTTCCTGGTCCAGATCGCCTTCATCGTGGCCTTCGGCGTCCTGCTCGACACGCTGGTGGTCCGCTCGCTCCTGGTGCCCGCCCTGGTCCGCGACATCGGCCCCGCCGTCTGGTGGCCGGGCGCGCTCCGGCACCGGCCCTGACCCGCAGCGCCCTTCGCGGTCCCCGGACCGGCGGGGCGGGACGCGTCCCTCGCGCGCCCGCCCCGGCGGCGGTGGGGGCGCGGACACGGGCACGATGGTCTCCCGGCCCGGCGAAAGCGCCCGCCCCGCCCGCATCCGCTCCCCGCCGCGGCGGGGAACCGCGGAGGTAGGAACGGGAAACCAGTACGCCGGGGGACGAGCGCGCCACCGGCGGCCGAGCAGGGAGGACGCGATGACCGTCGCCGTCGTTCTGTACACCTCCGATCTCCGGGTGCACGACCACCCGCCGATGCGGGCCGCTCTCGAAGGGGCACGGGAGGTGGTGCCGCTCTTCGTGCGGGATCCGGCCGTGGACCGGGCCGGCTTCGCGGCCCCCAACCGGCTGGCCTTCCTCGCGGACTGCCTGGCCGACCTCGACCGGGAGCTCGGGGAGCGGGGCGGCCGGCTGGTGGTGCGCGACGGTGACACGGTGGCCGAGGTACGGGCCCTGGTGCGGCAGACCGAGGCCGACGAGGTCCACCTGTCCGCCGGTGTGACGGCCTTCGCCCGGGCGCGGGAGGAGCTTCTGCGCAAGGTGCTGGAGGAGGACGGGCGGCGTCTTTACGTGCACGACGGCGTGGTCGACGTCGTGCCGCCCGGTGACGTCACCCCGCAGGGTTCCGACCACTTCGCGGTCTTCACGCCGTACTACCGGCGCTGGGCGGACGAGCCCCTGCGCACCCCGCTGGCCCCGCCCAGGGCGGTGCCGGTGCCGACGGGGCCGCGCTCGGAGCGGGTGCCGCCGCGCTCCGCGATCGCGGACGTCTCGCCGGGCCTCGCCGCGGGAGGGGAGAGCGAGGGCCGCAAGCGGCTCGGCTCCTGGCTGGCGGCGCACGGGGACGAGTACGAGCAGCGCCACGACGACCTCGCGGGTGACGTCACCTCGCGTCTCTCGCCGTACCTTCACTTCGGGGCCGTCTCCGCCCTGGAGGCCGTCCAGCGGGCCAGGAAGCGCGGCGGCGCCGGAGCGGAGGCCTTCGTGCGCCAGCTGTGCTGGCGCGACTTCCATCGCCAGGTGCTCGCCGCCCGGCCCGGGGCCGCCGCCGCGGACTACCGCCCGCGGCACGACCGCTGGCGCCGGGGAGCCGAGGCCGAGGCTGACCTGGCGGCCTGGCGTGAGGGACGGACCGGCTATCCCGTCGTCGACGCCGCCATGCGCCAGCTCGCCCACGAGGGGTGGATGCACAACCGCGGCCGGCTGCTCGCCGCCTCCTTCCTGACCAAGACGCTGTACATCGACTGGCGGGAGGGCGCCCGCCACTTCCTCGATCTGCTGGTCGACGGCGACGTGGCGAACAACCAGCTCAACTGGCAGTGGGTGGCGGGCACGGGGACGGACAGCCGGCCCAACCGCGTGCTCAATCCCGTGCTCCAGGGCAAGCGGTACGACCCCGACGGCGCCTACGTACGGCGCTGGGTGCCCGAGCTCGCCGGCCTCGACGGGGCGGCCGTGCACGAGCCGTGGCGCCTGACCGGCCTCGACCGGGCGGCCTACGACTACCCGGAGCCGCTGATCGAGCTCTCCGAAGGTCTGGCGCGTTTCCGGCAGGGCCGGGACACCGCCTGAGCCCGGCCGCCGCGCTGCTCCGCCCGCGGGGAGCGAATCGATGCGCATCGCCATTCGATATCGATGCGGAAACGATGCGAGTTGAGTGAGGGTGCTCCGTCGCCGGAGTGTGAGGAGACGGAATCGACGCGGTTCCGCCGCACCGCCGCTTCAGCGGCGGTCGCACGCCCCGCAGAGCCGTGACGCCACGCGCCACCGCCCGGAGGAGGAACAGTCATGACCGTGACCCGGACGACCGGCCACCTCGCCACCCCGGCGGAGCCGCGGCCGCCCCGCGCACCGCGCGACACGGCGGCCGACGACGCCAGGATCGCGGGCGGACTGGTCCAGGGAGACGAGCGCTGCTTGGACGAGGCCTACCACCGCTGGGGACGGCTCGTGCACACCCTCGCGGCCCGCGCCCTCGGCGACCCCCGCGAGGCGGAGGACATCACCCAGCAGGTGTTCGACGCCGCCTGGCGGGGCCGGGCGAACTTCCACCCCGACCGCGGGACCCTGCCGGCGTGGCTGACCGGCATCACGCGCCGGAAGATCGCCGACGCGCTGACCGCCCGCACCCGGCGCACCATGCTCACCGCGGCCCTCGGAGCCGCCATGGAACGTACCGGCGGCTCCACCGAAGGACCCGAACGGATCATCGACCGGATCGTCGTCACCGAGGAACTCGCCCGGCTGCCCCGCGTCCAGCGCGACGTCCTGGAGCTCGCCTACTTCGCCGACCTGACCCAGACGCAGATCGCCGACCGCACCGGCATGCCCCTCGGCACCGTGAAGAGCCACGCCCGCCGCGGCCTCCAGCGGATGCGCCTGAGCCTCGACCTCGCCGCGGCCGGTGGGTGACCCGACCCATCCGGCGGCGCGAGCGCTCCGAACGACCGACAGCAGAACCAGGGCCGCCGCCTCGACGGGCCGCGGCCACCACACGACGGGTGGGAACGATGAACGCACGCAGTATCGCCGTGATCGGCGCGGGGGTTGCGGGGCTCACCGCCGCGCACCTGCTGCACCGCACGCACGACGTGGTGCTGTACGAGGGCGAAGGACGGCTCGGAGGACACGCGCACACCCACGAACTCCCCGCGGCCGGGGGCGGCACCCTCCGTGTGGACACGGGCTTCATCGTCCACAACGAGCGCACCTACCCCCACCTCCTGCGTCTCTTCCGCGAACTCGGCGTCCCCACACAGGACTCCGAGATGAGCATGTCCGTCCGCTGCGACGGCTGCGGCCTCGAATACGCCGGAGCCCGCGGCCCGCGGGGCCTCCTCGGCGGAGGCAACGCCCTGCGCGGCCGCCATCTGCGCATGCTCGCCGACGTCCCGCGCTTCCACCGCGCCGCCCGACGGCTGCTTGCCACCGGCGACTCGACCGCCTCCCTCGCCGACTTCCTGCGCGCCCACCGCTTCTCCGCCCACTTCGTCAGCCACTTCGCCGCCCCCCTCGTCGCCGCCGTCTGGTCCTGCGCCCCCGACACCGCGCTGCTCTACCCGGCCGCTTACCTGTTCCGCTTCCTCGACCACCACGGACTCCTGTCGGTGACCGGCTCCCCGCAGTGGAAGACCGTCACCGGCGGATCCGCGACCTACGTCGAACGGATCGCGAAGAACCTTTCCTCCGTACGGACCGCCACCCCCGTCCGGGCCGTCGTCCGCGGCGCCCACCGGGCGACCGTCGTCACCGCCGACGGCGAGTCGGCCGAGCACGCCGCCGTGGTCATCGCCGTCCACCCCGACCAGGCCCTCCGCCTCCTGGCCGATCCCACCGACAGCGAGCGGCGGGTCCTCGGCGCCTTCACCTACTCCCGCAACCCCACGGTCCTGCACCGCGACACCAGCCTGCTGCCGCGCTCGCCGCACGCCCGGGCCTCCTGGAACTACCGGCTGCCGTCCTGCACCGCCCGACCGGGGGCCGTCCAGGTCAGCTACGACATGAACCGGCTCCAGCGCCTTCCCGGCGACGAGCCGCACATCGTCACGCTCAACCCCGGCGACCGCGTCGACGAGTCCACCGTCCTGGCCCGCATGACATACGAACACCCCGTCTACACCGCGAAGTCCGTGGCAGCCCAGCAACTCCTGCCCACCCTCCGCAGCCCGGTCACCGCCTACGCCGGCGCCTACCACGGCTGGGGCTTCCACGAGGACGGCTGCCGCTCCGGCGTCGAAGCCGCCCGCCACCTGGGGGTGAACTGGTGATGACCGGCCCGGTCCCGCCACCCGTGCCCGCCCTGTACGCGACCGAGGTCGCCCACACCCGCGTCGACCCCGTCCACCACGCCCTGCGCCACCGCACCTACCTGTGGCTGGTCGACATCGACGACCTGCCCGTCCTGCCCCGGCCGCTGCGCCCGCTCGCTCGCTTCGACCCGCGCGACCACTTCGACGGAACCGCACCCTCGCTGCGGGCCGGAATCGACGCCTACCTGGCCGCGCAGGGCGTGCGGAACGCGGACGGCCGGGTCCTGATGCTCGCTCACGCCCGCGTCCTGGGGCACGTCTTCAACCCGCTCACCCTGTACTGGTGCCACGACCGCGCCGGGCGCCCCGTGTGCGTGGTCGCCGAGGTCCACAACACCTACGGCGAACGCCACTGCTACCTGCTGCACCCCGACGCACGGGACCACGCCGAGACCGCCAAGGAGTTCTACGTCTCGCCGTTCCTCGACCTCGACGGCACCTACCGCATGCGGCTGCCGCTCCCCGGCGAACGCCTCGACCTGACCGTCCAGTACCGCCGGCCGAACGGGTCCCGCCCCCTGACCGCCACGGTGCGCGGCGCCCGCGGCCCCGCCGGCCCGGCCGCCCTGCTTGCGGCCGCCCTCCGCCACCCGTGGTCCACCGCCGCCGTCTCCCTCGGCATCCGCCGCCACGGCATCCACCTCTACCTCAAGGGGCTGCGCGTCCGGCCGCGGCCGCCCCGCAGGACCCCCGCCCAGGAAGGCACGTCATGACCCTCCCGCCTCCGCCGACCGCGCCCGCCACCACCCGGGCCGGCCAGGTTCCGGTCGACCCGGACCGCTGGCCCGACGTCGCCCGCCTGCCCCGCGCCTCGGCACTGCGCACCGCCGTCGCCCGCCGTCTCGTGGAGCGTGCCCTCACCCGGCTGCCCCTGGGGATACGGACCGGCACGAGCCTGCTCCCGGGACCCACGCCGCCCGGTGGGCACGGCACCGTGCCCACCCTCACGCTCCACGACCCCGACGCGTTCCACCGCCGGATCGGCGCCGACGGGCTGATCGGCTTCGGAGAGTCGTACATGGCCGGCGAGTGGGACGCCGACGACCTCGTCGAGGTCCTCACCGTCCTCGCCCGGCACGTCGACGACCTCGTCCCCGGGCCGCTGCACCGGTTCCGGGGCGCCTGGGTCCGGCGCAGACCCCGGGCGGACCTCAACACCCCCGACGGGGCGCGCGAGAACATCCACCGTCACTACGACCTCTCCAACGAGCTGTTCGCCCTCTTCCTCGACCCCGGTCTCAGCTACTCCTCGGCGGTCTTCGACCCCCTCCCGGCCGGGCCGGCCCCCCTCCCCGACGCGGAGTTCACCGCGGCCCAGCACCGCAAGATCGACCGGCTCCTCGACCTGGCCGGGACCGGACCGGACACCGACCTCCTGGAGATCGGCACCGGCTGGGGCGAGCTCGCGATCCGCGCCGCCGCCAGAGGCGCCCGGGTCCGCACCGTCACCCTCTCCGAGGAGCAGCTCGCCCTCGCCCGCCGGCGCGTGGCACAGGCTGGCGTCGCCGACCGCGTCACCGTCGAGCTCCTCGACTACCGCCACGTCCAGGGGCGTTACGACGCCGTCGTGAGCGTCGAGATGATCGAGGCCGTCGGCGCCGAGTTCTGGCCCGACTACTTCACCGCGCTCCGCCGCCTCCTCGCCCCCGGCGGCCGGATCGCGCTCCAGGCCATCACCATGCCGCACGCGCGGATGCTCGCCACCGCCCGCACGCATACCTGGATCAGCAAGTACGTCTTTCCTGGCGGCCTGATCCCCTCGCCGGAGGCCATCGCGCGCGAGAGCGCCGCCGCCGGCCTGCGCATCGCCCACGACCAGGGCTACGGCGCCCACTACGCCGAGACACTGCGCCAGTGGCGCACCCGCTTCCTCCACCAGGAGACCGCCGTCGCCGCGCTCGGCTTCGACCCCGTCTTCCGGCGCATGTGGGAGTTCTACCTCGCCTGGTCCGAGGCGGGATTCCGCGCCCACTACCTCGACGTCCGCCAATTCCTGCTGACCGCCGACACCCCCCGGGAGGCCGGCGCGCCCGCCGGACCCACCGGCCTCGCCGGCCGGCCGGAGGAGAGGCCGTGAGCGCCGTCGACCCCGGTGCCCTCGGGCTCGTGCTCGCCGCCTCGGCGGCCACCGCCGGCGCCGTCATGCTGACGGCCTTCGCGATCGGCACCGCCAAGGGACTCCACCGGATTGTGGACGTCGCCTGGGGAGCCGCCTTCGCCGCCGTTGCCGTCGTCGCCTGGTTCCTCTCGGCCGGGCACGGCGACGACGTGCGCCGGACCGCCGTCGCGCTCGCCACCGTCGTCTGGGGACTGCGGCTCGCGACCCACATCGCCCTGCGCGGACGCGGCCACGGTGAGGACCCCCGGTACGCCCGGATGCTCGCCCGCGCCCGCGGCAACCCCACGCTGTACGCGCTGCGGAAGGTCTACCTCCTGCAGGGCGCCCTGGTCTGGCTCGTCTCCCTCCCCGTCCAGTTCGCCGTCCTGTTGCCCGGGCCGCCGGGCGCGACCCTGTGGGCGGGGCTCGCCGTGTGGGCCGTGGGGCTCGGCGTCGAGGCGGTGGGGGACCGGCAACTCGCCCGGTTCAAGGCCGACCCGGCGAACCGCGGCCGGATCATGGACCGGGGGCTGTGGAGCTGGAGCCGCCACCCGCACTACTTCGGCGACTTCCTCGTGTGGTGGGGCCTGTACCTGACGGCCTGTGCCACCTGGAAGAGCGCCCTGCTCACCCTCGTCTCCCCACTCGTCATGAGCGGCCTGCTCATCTGGGGCAGCGGCAAGCGGCTCCTGGAGGCCCACATGGCGGAACGCCCCGGTTACGCGGCCTACCGCGCCCGCACCAGCGGCTTCATCCCCCGCCCGCCCCGCCGAGCGGCGGAACCGGCCCGGGACGGCGGCGACGGCCCGGCCCGGACCGACACCTGAGAGAGGGGCCCTCACGCCTGAGACGGGAGCCCTGCCCGTACCGGGGACAGATGGGGGCCCTGCCCGTACCGGAGACACGAGACAGCGGTCCGGACAGCCGGCGGCGGCCCGCGAGGCGAACTCAGGCCTCGGGACGTCGGCCGGGCTCCCCGTACAGTCGGGCGATCACGCCGATCGCCTCGCGCAGCCCTCCGGGGCGCACCATCGCCGGCGCCAGAGGCCGGCCGAGCCAACCCGGCCCCGCCAGCAGGACCAGGGGCGCCGTACGGGCACCCCGCACCCCGAACGCCGTGCCGGCGACATGCCGGGCGAGGGCGTGGTTCGCGGTGGACCGTGCCTGGGACCACAGGGCGACGGCGGCCGGTCCCGACCGGCGCACCGCCGCGTCGAGGGCCTCCGCGGGCACCGCCGCCCCGAACATCCGGGTCGGCAGGCCCCGCTCGGCCAGTCCCGCCGCGAGCGCCTCCAGTGGCAGTGTGTGCTGCTCCCCGGGGGCGCAGGCCAACACGACGGGCGCGGCCTGGGAACCCGTCGCCGGGCCGGTCACGGCGGCGCGCCGCAGCGCGGTGGAGACGTGCCAGGAGAGCAGGTGCTCCACCTCGACATAGCGGTCGTCGGACGACTCCCACTTGCGGCCCACGGCGTGCAGCGTCGGCATCATGATCTCCTGCCACGCGGTGACCAGGCCGTGCTCGGCCAGCGCCTCCTGGAGCAGCCCTTCCATGGCGGGGCCGTCGAGGCGCACGGCGGCACGGGCCAGCCCGCGGGCCTCCTGTCGTACGTCGCCCAGGGGAAGCCCACTGCCGGGCCCCGCCCGACGGCCCCTCCCCTGGGGCACACCGCCCGGGGCTGAAGGGGCGGCGGGAGCGGACGGAGCGGCGCCGGCGGCGGATTCGAAACCCGCACGGGTACCGGCACCGGCTTCGGCGTCAGCACCGGCCACGGCGACGGGAACGGGAACGGCCGGATCCACCGCGGGCCGCGCCTGCCGGGCCGCCCGGGCGGCCTCGGCGGGCGGGACGCCCGCGGCCGTGAGACGGCACATCTCGTCGAGCACCGCGATGTCCGCGGGGCTCCACCGCCGGTGCCGTCCGTCCGGGCGCACGGCGGGACCGATGCCGTAGCGCTGGTCCCAGGAGCGCACCGTGGTGGGGGAGACGCCCAGGCGCCGGGCCACGGCACCGGTCGTGATCCCGTGAGCCGTATCGGACATGCCACCCACCCTACGACGCGAAACGATGCGGAAACGATGCGTGCCGGGCGGCCGCGAGGAGGGCGCCGTCACAGGTCTTCCGCTTCGGCTGCCTGCGGAAGCCGTGTGGCCACCGCGTCACCCAGCCGCTCGAACTCCGACCGCAGGAACGGCTCGGCGAGGCGGGCGAGGCCCTTGAACGCCAGCGACGCCCGATACGTCAGCCGGGTGCCCGTCCCCTCGCCGGCGAAGCGCAGGACGTCGGTCGCCCGTACCGTACGGTTCTCGCCGACGAACACCAGTCGCCCGGGCTCGCGCACCACCAGCTCGTAACGGAGCTCGGTCGTACGGCCCCGGAACCGCGAGGTGTTCCGCCAACTCGCACCCGGTCGTACCGGCCCTTCGTCGAGCCGTACGCAACGGACGGTGCCGGGATCCCACTCCTCGGTGCGCGCGAAGTCCGCCAGATAGGCCACGAGCTCGGCCAGCGGACGGCGCACCGCGATGACGCGCTCCACAGTGATCACCGTACGGTCCTCCTCCTGCGTTCCGCCGGGTTCGCGAACCGCCCCCGGCACCCGTCCTTCCGGCCGGAGGGCCCCGGCGGATGCGCCGCGCCCCGCGCCGGGTGCGGGACGGGTGCTTCACGCGGGCAGGCTCAGTACGAGGAGGGGGGTGGTGGTGGGCCGGGAGGAGCCCGTGGCGGGTTCGAGGGTGAGGCCGAGTGCCGTCGCGTCGGCGGGGTCGCCGTCGACGAGGACGGTGCCGTCCTGGTGGACGAGACCGGCGGGGAGCATGGTGCCGTCGTGCTGGAGCCACAGCTGGTAGGTCCTGCCCGGCGCGGGTGCGGGAAGACCGGTCGCGGTGAACACGGCCCTGTTCTGGCTGGTGGAGGTGACGACGGTGGTGAGCGCTCCGTTGGCGGTCTTGCCGTGCACGGTCTGCGCGTCGGGCGCGGCCAGGACGCCGCTGATGGTGTCGAGGTTCTGCTGCGCCCGCCGGCTCTGCTGTTCCGCGTCGCGTGCCTCCTGGTGCTGCCAGGCGGCGAGACCGGCGAACGAGGCGGCGGCGACGAGAGCCGCCGCGAGCCCCAACGGCAGGGCCTTGCGGCGCAGCCGGCGGCCCCGGTCCGGCGTCGCGGACGGGGGGGTGAGGCGCGGCGGGAGCTGGCGGACGCCGTCGATGGCGTCCAAGGTGCGCTGCTTCAGCGCGGCGGGCGCTTCCCTGGTGGTGGCGGCGGCGAGCCGGGCCGTGGTGGCGTGGAACTCCGCCACCTCGCGTCGGCAGGCCTCGCACTGGTCGAGGTGACGGGCGAACGTGTCGGTCTCTTCGGCGTCGAGTGCGTCGAGGGCGTAGGCGCCGGAGAGGGCGTGGATGTCGGACGCGTGGTGTTTCACGTGGTCACCCCCATGCAGTCGCGGAGCCGGATGAGCCCGTCGCGCATGCGTGTCTTGATGGTGGGAAGCGGCGTGCGGAGGGTCTCGGCGACTTCACGGTAGGTGAGTCCCTGGTAGTAGGCCAGGGTCACGGCCTGGCGCTGGAGTTCGGTCAGGCCGCGCAGGCAACGGCGTACCTGCTCGCTCTCCAGGCGCGTCTCGACCTGTTCGGCGACGTCGTCGTGGGCGGTGCGGTGGTCGCGGACGGCCTGGGCGTGTTCGCGGTCGATCGCGGCCTGCGCGGAGCGGACCCGGTCCACGGCACGGCGGTGGGCGATCGTCGCCGCCCAGGCGGTGACGGAGCCGGAGTCGCTGCGGTAGCGGGCCGCCTGGCGCCACAGGTCGATCATGACCTCCTGGGCGACCTCCTCGGACTGCGCGGGGTCGCGCACGACTCGGAGCACGATGCCGAAGACCATCGGGGCGAGCGCGTCGTACAGGGCCGAGAAGGCGTCCTTGTCGCCCTGGGCGACCCGCTGCATGACGGCGGGAAGGTCGGGGGACCCGGTTGTGCTCCGGGTGCTTCGGAAGGGGAGCGGCTCGTTCACCGGACGCTCTCCGCGCGAGAAGACCAGGCGGAGACGCCGGTCGGGGCCGGTCGGGGCAGGGCGGTCCATCGCATGCTGGTCCTTCGTTGCCGGAGCTCGTTCGGTGCTGTCACGGGTGAGACGCCCCGGAGCGCATGACCGCGGGACACCTCTGCATGTACTTCGTTGCGGACGCCCGAACGGATGGGACCCGTTTCGTCGCCGCGTCCCGCGGCCGGACGCGGGAACGCGGCCGTCTCGGCCCCCGGCCGTCGGCGCGGCGCCACCGCGCGAGACCGGCCGGGCATGCCGGGCAGCTCACGGGCCTCCGGCCCAAGCGCCGGCCGGGCATGCCGGGCAGCGCACGGGATCCGGCCCAAGCCGCACGGACCGACCGGTCTCCCGCTCGGCGAGCCTGCCACGATCGCCGTCAGGGACACGGCGGCTGACACTCTTTCGGGTGACGGACCCATCCGCCGAGCGGTGGTCGCCGAATTCCCGTCGTGAGCAACTTCCGCAACACCGTCAGCAGGGCGTGGCCGGGACCCCTGGCCGGTCTGGTCGCGGGCCTGTGCGCCCTGGCCGTGGCCGAGCTGGTGGCCGGCCTCCTCCGTCCGGCCGCCGGGCCGGTCACGGTGGTGGGCGGGGCGGTGATCGACAGGACTCCGGCCGCCGTGAAGGACTTCGCGATCCGGACCTTCGGCGAGAACGACAAGACCGCCCTCCAGATCGGCATCCTCGCCGTCCTGGCCGTGCTCGCGCTGGTCGCGGGAGCCGTGGCCCTGCGTCACCGGCGCGCGAGTACGGCCGGGATCCTGCTGTTCGGCCTGGTCGGGACGGTTGCGGCGCTGAGCCGTCCGGACGCAGGCCCCCTCGACGTACTGCCGTCCGTGGCCGGCGCCCTGGCAGGAGCCACGGCGCTCTACCTGCTGACGGGCAAGGCGCGCCGGGCGGCGGCCCCCGTTCCGGCCGTCCCGCCGGAAGGGGACGGAGCCGGCTGGGACCGACGCGGATTCCTCACGGCCACGGCCGTCACCGCCGGGGCGGCGGCGGGCGCCGGTGCCCTCGGCCGGTACCTCGGCGGACGGCGGGGGCAGAGCGCGGTCGCCTCCCGCACCCGCCTCGTCCTGCCCGCCCCCGCCTCACCCGCCCCTCCGGTACCGCCCGCCGTACGCGCGAAGGCTCCCGGCATCAGCCCGTTCGTGACGCCGAACCGCGACTTCTACCGCGTCGACACCGCCCTCGTCGTACCCAAGGTCGACGCCGAGACCTGGCGGCTGCGGATCCACGGTGAGGGAGTCGCCCGCCCGCGTACCTACACCCTCGCCGACCTTCTCGCCCGTCCCCTCATCGAACGGGACATCACGCTGACGTGCGTGTCGAACGAGGTCGGCGGCCCCTACGTGGGCAACGCCCGCTGGCTCGGCGTCCCGCTCGGCGCACTGCTGGCCGACTGCGGGGTGCGCCCGCCGTCGCGGGGCGGGCGTGCCGACCAGCTGGTGGCGCGCTCGGTGGACGGCATGACGCTCGGCTCCCCGGTCGAGGACGTGATGGACGGCCGGGACGCCATGCTCGCGGTCGGCATGAACGGCGAACCGCTGCCGTTCGAGCACGGCTTCCCCGTACGCATGCTCGTGCCCGGCCTGTACGGCTACGTCTCGGCCTGCAAGTGGATCGAGGACATCGAACTCACCACCTTCGACGCGTACGACCCGTACTGGGTGAAACGCAAGTGGGCCCGCAGGGCACCGATCAAGACCCAGTCCCGCATCGACACCCCCAAGCCCTTCGCCCGCCCCTCCGCGGGCGCCGGCCCCGTCACCGTCGCGGGCGTCGCCTGGGCCCAGCACCGTGGCATCAGCCGCGTCCAGATCCGCATCGACGACGGCCCCTGGAACGACGCCGAACTCGCCGCCCAGGACACCGTCGACACCTGGCGCCAGTGGTCCTACCGCTGGCAGGCCGCCCCCGGCGGCCACACGCTCACCGTCCGTGCCACCGACGGCACCGGACAGGTCCAGACGGAACGGCGTACCCGGACCGTCCCCGACGGCGCGAGCGGCTGGCACAGCGTGTTCGTCACCGTCACCTAGACCACCGGCCGGCGCCGCCGGCGCCGGCCGGTCAGCACCGACACTCCCAAGGAGCAACTCAGATGAACTCCCTCCGTATTCGCCGCGTCGCACTCGCCGTGACCGCCGCCGTCGTCCTCCCCTTCTCGCTCGCGGCCTGCTCGGACTCCGACAGCGGCTCCGGAACCAAGGACGCGGCAGCCACCTCGGCCGCCGCCGACCCGAGCACCGCCGCGACCCCGCAGGAGGGCGCGACCGCCATGGACGAGCCCTTCGGTCCGGCCTGTGCCGGCGGGCCGAAGGAAGGGGCGGGCTCCTTCGAGGGCATGGCCAAGGACCCGGTGGCCACCGCCGCTTCGAACAACCCGGCCCTGTCCACGCTGGTCTCCGCGGTCAAGCAGGCCGGGCTCGTCGACACCCTCAACAACGCGGAGAACATCACGGTCTTCGCGCCGACCAACGAGGCCTTCGCCAAGATCCCGAAGGCCGACCTGGACAAGGTGCTCGCCGACAAGGCCACGCTCACCAAGATCCTCACGTACCACGTCGTCGGCCAGCGGCTCACGCCGGCGCAGCTGGAGAACGGCTCCTTCGAGACCCTCCAGAAGGGCACGATCACCACGAAGGGCTCCGGCGAGTCGTACACCGTCAACGACACCGCGAAGGTGGTCTGCGGCAACGTGAAGACCGCCAACGCGAACGTCTACATCATCGACACCGTCCTGATGCCCAAGTAACCGCCGACGGCGGGCACCTGACAGACGCCTGGGCTCCCCGGCCTTCGCGGGGGAGCCCAGGCGTCGCACCTGTGAGGACCCGGCGGTGACGCAGTGCCGCCCCGGCCGCCGGTTTGCGCTACGGGGCCGAGCCGGGCCCCGGTCGGACGGGCGGGGCCGGCCGGATTCGAACCGGCTCCTCCCGCACGCGGTGAAGGCGCGACAACTGCGCTACGAGCCCCGTCCCGCTCGCGATCCCACGGGCCGGCCGCACCGCGTCGCGGCCGTCCTCCGCGAGGTCGTCCAGGGCGCCCGCTCGGCGGCCGACAGCTGGCACGACGGACAGCGCCTCGACATGGCCGCCGAAATGGCCGGCATCACCAGCGCATCGTCGTGCGGACCACCGCACCAGCGGGACCATGGCACACCAGGCGAGGATCCCGGCCACCGCCCCCCGCCCCAGTGGGTCGGCGCGGAAGACCGCCGACAGGGCGCACAGGGCCGGGCTGAAGGCCCACTCCGTTCGGATCACGAGCGCGGAAGGGATTCCCCGCCAGGCCCAGACGTGGGCGCGGATGAGCGCGGAACCGCCGGTGTGGATCAGGTCGACTACGAACGCGGCCCGCCTCACGTTCGGAGCCGAGTACGGGCGATTCACGGAAGGCTGTACTTCGCCCTGCCGAAGAACTCAAGCGTCACATCGAAGCATTCCCGCCGGTAGAAGTGGAGCTGCCGTGGGGCCGCAGGGGGAGAGGAAGAAGTTCTCCCTGCTGCTCACCACGCGTTGCCTTGGCCAAGGCGGGGGGGGCATCCCGCCGCGCGCCGAGGGGGCGACAGCCTGGCAGTGGGCGGCGGCTCCGAAGGGCGGCTTCCATGTGCTTCGGCACACCTACGCCTCGATCATGTGGGAAGCCGGAGAGTCCGTCGTGACCCTGGCTCGGTGGCTCGGACACTCCTCGCCTGCGATCACTCTCGGTTACTATGCTCACTTCATGCCGGAGGCCGGCAGCAAGGGACGCGGCACCATCGACGGTCTGCTTGGGGAGCGCGGGAGATCAGCTTGCCAGCCGAAACTCCCCAGATTCTCCCCAGCGCTATCGACCCGTGTTCCCGGCCTCTACGCTCCGGAGAAGCCTTCCGTGGATTGCAAGGTTGAAGAGATGGGTGGCCTGGGAAAGTGTTGCAAGAGGTCGTAGCGACCCGCTATGTCACGCCCCTGCGTGAGGGCGGATCGCTCCCCGGGATCGTCGAGGCCGACGATCTCGGCACGTACGTCATGAAGTTCACCGGTGCCGGGCAGGGGCGCAAGACCCTGGTCGCCGAGGTCATCTGCGGGCAGCTGGCCCGGCGGCTCGGGCTGCGGGTGCCCGAGCTCGTCGGCATCCAGCTCGATCCGGTGATCGGGCTGTCGGAGCCCGACCAGGAGGTGCAGGAGCTGCTCAAGGCGAGCGGCGGGCTGAACCTCGGGATGGACTTCCTGCCCGGCTCGCTCGGCTTCGACCCGCTCGCGTACGAGGTCGACCCGAAGGAGGCCGGGAAGGTCGTCTGGTTCGACGCCGTCATCAACAACGTCGACCGCTCGTGGCGCAACCCCAACATGCTGGTCTGGCACGGCGACCTGTGGCTCATCGACCACGGCGCCACCATGATCTGGCACCACAACTGGCCCGGCGCCGAGGCCTCGGCCGCGAAGCCGTACGACGCCTCCGACCACGCCCTGGCCTCCTTCTCGCCGGACATCGCCGCCGCTGCCGCCGAGCTCGCCCCGCTGGTCACCCGCGAGCTCCTGGAGGAGGTCGCCGCCGACGTGCCCGACGAGTGGCTGGTCGACGAGCCCGGCTTCGACGGCACCGACGCCCTGCGCGCCGCGTACGTGGCGGCGCTGCTGCCGCGCGCCGCCACCATCCACGAGCGGATCACGCTCGGGCCGCGCACCGAGCGCCGCCCCCAGCAGCCCCCGGGCTGGCTCGCCGAACGCCTCGCCCCGCGCACCACCGAGAAGGACAGCACCCCGTGACCGACCGCGACGTCTTCGAGTACGCGCTGCTGCGCGTGGTGCCGCGCGTCGAGCGCGGCGAGTGCTTCAACGCGGGCGTGGTCGTCTACTGCCGCGCCCGGTCGTTCGTGGCCGCCCGCACCCATCTGGACGAGGCCAAGCTGGCCGCGCTCGACCCCGGCGCCGACGCGACCGGCGTACGGGCCGCGCTGCACGCCGTCGAGGGCGTCTGCACCGGGGGCGAGGCCGCCGGGCAGGCCTCCCGGGACGACGCGGGCCGGCGCTTCCGCTGGCTGATCGCGCCGCGCTCCACCGTGGTCCAGCCCGGCCCCGTGCACACGGGACTGACCGCCGACCCCGAGGCCGAGGTGGAGCGGCTGCTCGACCTGCTCGTCCGCTGACCCGCCCGGGGGGGCGCCCGCCGGGGGCGCGCCGGTCAAGCCGCGCGCCGCGTGATCCGGTGCACCCGGTGGGGCGTTGACACCGGGTGCCAGGGCTTCTAGCGTCTCGTCTGCGGGCAATACTAAGCGGTCGCTCACCTCCCGGCGCGAGGGTCTCCGGGTGCGGGCGGGCCGCCGGGTGGGCACCGCATCCAGGGACGAGCCAAGGGCGAGGAGAACAAGCATGTCCACCACCGAGCAGCGGGTAGCCGTCGTCACCGGTGCGGCGCGGGGCATCGGCGCCGCCACCGCGATCCGGCTGGCGGCCGAGGGCCGCGCCGTCGCCGTACTCGACCTCGACGAGGCGGCCTGCAAGGACACCGTCGAGAAGATCACGGCCGCGGGCGGCACCGCGCTCGCCGTCGGCTGCGACGTCTCCGACGCCGCCCAGGTGGAGGCGGCCGTCGCGCGGATCGCCGCCGAGCTCGGCGCGCCCACCATCCTCGTCAACAACGCCGGCGTGCTGCGCGACAACCTGCTGTTCAAGATGTCCGAGTCGGACTGGGACCTCGTCATGAACGTGCACCTGAAGGGCGCGTTCCTGATGACCAAGGCCTGTCAGAAGCACATGGTGGACGCGGGCTTCGGCCGGATCGTCTCGCTCTCCTCCTCCTCGGCCCTGGGCAACCGCGGCCAGGCCAACTACTCCGCCGTCAAGGCCGGTCTGCAGGGCCTGACGAAGACCCTCGCCAAGGAGCTCGGCAAGTTCGGCATCACCGCCAACGCCGTCGCCCCCGGCTTCATCGTCACCGACATGACCGCGCAGACCGCGGAGCGCGTCGGCATGGGCTTCGAGGAGTTCCAGGCCGCCGCCGCCTCCATGATCCCCGTGCAGCGGGTCGGCCGCCCCGAGGACGTCGCCAACGCGATCGCCTTCTTCACGGGCGACGACGCCGGCTTCGTCTCCGGCCAGGTCATGTACGTGGCCGGCGGCCCGCTCAACTGACCCGGGCCGCGGCGGAACAGGCGAGAGGAACATTCCCATGAGCAGCAAGGAGCTGCCCGAGCTCTCGGGCAGGGTCGCCCTGGTCACCGGCGCGAGCCGGGGCATCGGCTACGGGGTCGCCGAGGCGCTGGTCGCCCGCGGCGACCGGGTGTGCATCACCGGCCGGGGCGAGGAGGCCCTCAAGGAGGCCGTGGAACGGCTCGGCGCGGACCGCGTCATCGCCGTCCCGGGCAAGGCCCACGACGAGGCCCACCAGGCCGCCGCGGTCGAGGCCACCATGGAGGCCTTCGGCCGGGTCGACTACCTGGTCAACAACGCCGGCACGAACCCGGTCTTCGGCCCCATCGCCGAACTCGACCTGAACGTGGCCCGCAAGGTCTTCGAGACGAACGTGGTCTCGGCCCTCGGCTTCGCCCAGCAGACGTACCGCGCCTGGCAGAAGGAGCACGGCGGGGCGATCGTGAACATCGCCTCGATCGCCGGCGTCTCCGCCTCGCCGTTCATCGGCGCGTACGGAATGAGCAAGGCCGCGATGATCAACCTGACCCTCCAGCTGGCGCACGAATTCGCCCCGCTGGTGCGCGTCAACGCGATCGCCCCGGCCGTCGTGAAGACGAAGTTCGCCGCCGCCCTGTACGAGGGCCGGGAGGCCGAGGCCGCCGCCCGGTACGCGCTCGGCCGGCTCGGACAGCCGGAGGACATCGGCGGCGCCGCGGCCTTCCTGACCTCGCCCCAGTCGGACTGGATCACCGGGCAGACGCTGGTCGTCGACGGCGGTCTTTTCCTGAACGCCGGTGTCGAGTGACCGGTATCCGGACACCTCGCTGAATTCTTGACCGGATTGGCCCCGGTTATCCATCGAATGCCTCGAGTGCCCCGCCAGGGCGGACCATTGACCTGGCGGGGCGCTGCGGTATGGTCGGCCGACCCCAGGCTGAACGAGGAGCGTGCACGTGTTCAACCGGACCAGTCTGCAGGCCGCTGCAGCCCTTGCGTCCATATCCCTCCTGTCCGGATGCAGTGTGTTTTCGGACAGTGAATCCGTAGCGGACCAGAGAATCGTCGTGGGGACGACGAGTTCTCCCAGCACCCTCGATCCGGCGGCCGCCTGGGACAATTCATGGGAGCTCTTCCGGAATGTCTTCCAGACACTGGTGGCATTTCCGACCGGGAGCACGACCCCGCAGCCCGACGCCGCCGACTGCGCCTTCAAGCAGGGCTCGTCGAGCCGGGTCTACGAGTGCCGCGTCCACGACGGGCTCACCTTCTCCAACGGGCACAAGCTCGACGCCGAGGCGGTGAAGTACTCGATCGAGCGGATCCGCACCATCGACGTCGAGGGCGGCCCCAACGGCATGCTCGGCTCGCTCGACCGGATCGACGTCACCGACCCGCAGACCGTGGTCTTCCGGCTCAACAAGCCGGACGCCACCTTCCCCTTCATCCTCGCCACCCCGGCCATGTCGCTCGTCGACCCGGCCGAGTACCCGGCGGACAAGCTCCGCGAGGACGGCAAGCTGATCGGCTCCGGGCCGTACGTCCTCGACTCCTACACCGAGGGCGACAAGGCCGAGCTCAGCCGCAACGCCAGCTACAAGGGCTTCGCCGACCGCAAGAACGGCGGCGTGACCATCCGGTACTTCAAGGAGTCCGAACCGATGGTCGCCGCCCTCAAGGCGAAGGAGATCGACGCCACCTACCGCGGTCTCACCGCCGAGGAGGTCGTCGACCTGCAGTCCGACAAGCCGGAGAACCAGCACCTCCAGCTCGTCGAGTCCACCGGCGCCGACATCCGCTACCTGGTCTTCAACGCCAAGGACCCCTCGGTCGCCCAGCCGGCCGTCCGCCGGGCCATCGCCCAGCTGGTCAACCGCGACGAGCTGGTCAACAAGGTCTACCAGGGCACCGCCGAGCCGCTGTACTCGATGGTCCCCAAGGGCATCGCCGGCCACACCACCAAGTTCTACGACCGCTTCGGCGCGCCCGACGCGGCCAAGGCCAAGCGCATCCTGCGCGAGGCCGGCATCACGGAGCCGGTGAAGCTGGACTTCTGGTACACCACCGACCGCTACGGCTCCGCCACCGCGCCCGAGTTCGCCGAGCTCAAGCGCCAGCTGGAGGCCTCCGGGCTGTTCGAGATCACCCTGCACGGCAAGCCCTGGAAGGAGTTCCAGGCCGCCTACCAGAAGGGCCAGTACCCGGTGTTCGGCCGCGGCTGGTTCCCGGACTTCCCCGACGCGGACAACTTCATCGCCCCGTTCGTCGGCAAGGAGAACGTCCTCGGCACGCCGTACCTCAGCCCGCGGATCACCGGCGAGCTCATCCCCAAGTCCCGGCGCGAGAGCGACCGCGCGGCCGTCACGGACGAGTTCACCGAGGCGCAGGAGATCATGGTGCAGGACGTGCGGCTGCTGCCGCTGTGGCAGGGCAAGCTCTACATCGCCGCGAGCGAGGACATCGGCGGCGGCGAGCGGGCCCTCGACCCGCAGACCGTCATGCAGATGTGGGAGCTGAGCCGCCGCACCAGCTGGTAGGCCACGTAGCCGCGCACCGCGCTCCGCCGACCTCGCACGCCGTCCGCCGCCCGGAAATCCCGGGCGGCGGACGGCGTTGTCAGTGGGGCCCGGTAGGTTCTGGTTCTGATCAGACGAACGCCCCACCGGAGGTTCCCGACGTGACCGACACCGACCTGCTGCCCGAGTCCTGGCGCGGCGTCCTCGGCGAAGAGCTGGCCCAGCCCTACTTCAAGGAGCTGACCGAGTTCGTCGAGGAGGAGCGGGCCCGGGGGCCGGTCTACCCGCCGCGCGAGCAGGTCTTCGCCGCTCTCGACGCCACCCCCTTCGACAAGGTCAAGGTCCTCATCCTCGGCCAGGACCCCTACCACGGCGAGGGCCAGGGCCACGGCCTGTGCTTCTCGGTCCGCCCGGGCGTCAAGACCCCGCCCTCGCTGCGCAACATCTACAAGGAGATGCAGGCCGAACTCGGCCACCCGATCCCGGACAACGGCTATCTGATGCCGTGGGCCGAGCAGGGCGTCCTGCTGCTCAACGCGGTGCTCACGGTCCGCGCCGGCGAGGCCAACTCGCACAAGGGCAAGGGCTGGGAGAAGTTCACCGACGCCGTCATCCGCGCCGTCGCCGGCCGCCCCGACCCGGCCGTCTTCGTCCTGTGGGGCAACTACGCCCAGAAGAAGCTGCCGCTCATCGACGAGGAGCGGCACGCGGTGGTCAAGGGCGCCCACCCCTCGCCGCTGTCGGCGAAGAAGTTCTTCGGTTCGCAGCCCTTCACCCAGATCAACGCCGCCGTCGCCGCCCAGGGCCACGAGCCGATCGACTGGCGCATCCCGAACCTCGGCTGAGCCCCACCGGATCCGGCGCGCCGAAGGCACACCCGGGGCGCCGGATCCGGCAGGCTCGGAGCGGGACCGAACACGGGGAGGCCGTGATGACCGGGCAGCAGGTGTCGGACGACGCCGTCATGACCAGGATCGGGCAGGCGATCATGCTGCTCCACGGCGGCGACCGGGAGGAGGCCCGCAACCGCCTCGGCGCCATCTGGGACCAGCTCGGCCCCGACGGGGACCCGCTGCACCGGTGCACCCTCGCGCACTACATGGCGGACGCCCAGGACGACCCGGACGTCGAGCTGGCCTGGGACCTGCGCGCCCTGATCGCCGCCGAGAGCCTCGACGAGGACCGGCTCGCCCGCCACGACTCCTCGGTCGCCCTGCGCGCCCTCGCCCCCTCGCTCCACCTCAACCTCGCCGCCGACTACGTGAAGCTGGCCCGCCCCGACGCGGCCCGCGTCCACCTCGCCCGGGCCCGCGCCGCCGCCGAGGCGCTCGACGACGACGGCTACGGCAACGGGGTGCGGGCCGCGATCGAGCGCCTCGCCCTCCGGCTCCGGGACTTCCCGGACGACCTCGCGATGTGATGGGGGGCCGGATCGAGCAGAGCGGGCGGCCGCGGACCGTGATCCCACAGCCGGTGGACCCAGGTCCGTCGGCGGCGCGGCTCGAACAGCGGGAGTCCGCCGACGTTCGACCCCGAGGCGTACAAGGGACGCAGCAGCGTCCAGCGGTGCATCGCCCGGCTGAAGCAGTGGCGCGTCCTGGCCATGCGAACGGACGAGCTCGCCGTCGCCTACCAGGCCGCGTTCCACGTACCTACGCGCTCCACGATGCCGGACCGCACCACTGATTGAGCTCGTTGAGGCACCGCTCGACCGTGTTCCGCTGCTCGTACGCCTCACGGTCGAAGGGCGAGGCGATCCGAAGGAGACGGCCGGCCGAGGCCGGAGTCGCTGCCCCAAGTGCTGCCCTTCCGGTCCTGCCGGGGACACGCTGCGAACAGGTTTCGTGGAACACGTCCCATCTCCCTGAGAGGCACGCCGTTGACACAGCACGGACACCGCCACGAGCAGACAAGCAGCCCGAGCCCCCAGTTCCCGACGCCTGCCAGACCGGCCCACACGAGCCCGGCGGGACTCCTCGCCCTGCAGCGCACTGCGGGCAACGCCGCCGTCCTCCGCATGCTCCAACTTTCCGGGCACCCCTACGCCCAACCCTCTGTCGAAGGCAAGAACGAAGCTGCCGAACGGCACGTCCACGGCGCCGGCTGCGGACACCAGCAGGCCGCCGTCGAACAGGCACCCGCCGCCGTGCAGCGGTCTGCCGTCCACGACGTCCTCGCAGGCAGCGGCCGCCCCATGGACGCCCCGCTCCGTGACGAAATGGAAGCCCGCCTCGGCGCCGACTTCTCCGACGTCCGCATCCACGACGACAGCGCCGCCCGCGCCTCTGCGGCCGAAATCGGTGCTCGCGCCTACACAAGCGGCAACAACATCGTCCTCGGCGACGGCGGGGGAGACAAACACACCCTCGCCCACGAACTCACCCACGTCATTCAGCAACGCCAGGGCCCCGTCGCAGGAAGGGACCAGGGCAACGGGCTACGCGTAAGTGACCCGTCAGACCGCTACGAACAAGAAGCCGAAGCCACCGCACACCGAGTCATGAGCGAGCCGGCACCAGTTCAGCGGGACACCTCGTCCACCCCGCCGGAGACACGTTCCTACGTCACCATCGACGAGACCCCGGCGATCCAGCGGAAGATAGCACTCAGCAATCCGAAGGATGCTCAGAGCTCTCGGGTCCTGGCAAGCGTCACAGCCGTCCAAGCATTCCTTGAGACCCATGGTATTTCGATAGTCGGACGCGTCGCCGCTTCTGAGGGGACACTCACCCTCTCCCGAGGAGCGGAAATAGGGTACGAAGCGAACGCCATCATGCAGGACATGGTGGAGAACGCGACGGTGCTCACCTATAGCGACGACAAAGCAGGCGCAGAGGCCCTCGCCGCAGCCATCTGCGATAGATTCGACAAGGCTTCCAACAGGCGCTACTTGAATTCGGGTGAATCTTCGTCGCAGGGGGCGAGTCGGCTGGGGGCGGTGGACAGGATACTGGGCGCGGTGGGAGACAGAATCGAGGAGAAGACTGAGGGTCTCTCATTCGGTGACGGATTTGAGTCGGGAGTGAAGAAAGCGTTCAAAGACCGAGCCGACGCGCTACAAGGCAACATGAAGGTTCCGACGCAGGGAGATCTGAAGAAGCTGGCCGAAAACCTCCCGGACGGCGGAAAGTTCGCCCTCTACGCCCTGATCAACGGACAGGACGATCTGCAGAAGCTCATAGCCGAGGCTGCGTCGTACGGCAGTCAGGAGGGGGGCGAAAAGTTCAACAAGCAAGCCAATGAAGGGTTGGACAGGGTCAAGCAGAATGCGGGGGGTGTGATTGCCGGCGGCATCGTGACGTCGGGGGCGTTCGGGATGCTGGCAACACTTGTCAACCCTGTGCTCGGAACGGCGGTCAGAGTTGGTTCTGCGGCGGTTGGGGCTACAAGCGTCGTCAACGAGGGCGTCAAGGCTGCCCAGGCGTTGGAAGAGATCAGAGGTGCCCACCCGGTGATCTACGATCGCGTCATGCAGAAAGTCGATAAGAGCCTGGAGCAGACGTACGACAACGTAGGGAAAACCCTCGGTGAAAGCGCGCGGAATCACAGCAAGGAAATGCCGGAACATTTCAGGGACACTTTCGGTAATTTCTAGGATCGCCTGATCGTCGTGAGCGGCAAGGGCCGCACCCGGCCGACGCGATCGGACCACGGCCCGGTTTCCCGCGCTTGCGCAGGCGCTTGCGGGTCGCGCGGGACGAGCAGGCCGGGCGGCGCGACCGCGGGCCGGGTTCTGGAACTGTCCGCAGGGCCGGGTCCGGGTGGTCAGTGTCCGTGCGTGCCCTTGCAGAGCCGCGCCTGCGGGCTGTCCGGGCTCCAGCCGCCGTAGGCCTGGCCGAGGGCGCACACCCCGGCCCGGTCGCGCGGCACCTCCGGGACCCCGGGGACGTGGACCTCGGGGGTCCGCGGCCGCGGGTGCTTCTGCTGCGGTACGGCGGAGGGGCGCGGGCGCTCCGTGCGGCGCGGCGCGGCCGGGGCGGAGGGGGCGTCGGTGCGCCGCCGCTCCACGGCCGCCCGCGGCTCCGGCGGATCGGGCAGCGCCGCCTCCAGGGCCTCGCGGGCCGGACCCGGCACGATCTGCGGGGCCACGTCCTGAGCGGCGGGGGAGGCCGCACCGCCGGAGGCGGCGGGGGCGGGGGCCGCGGGCGGCGGCTCGACGGCGACACAGCCCGTCAGGGCGGCGGCCATGGCCACGCCGGCGAGCAGCGACAGTGGGGTTCGGGTTCCATGCACCGGGCAACTGTGCTGGTCGGAGCGGCCCTCGCGCGCCCCTACTCGCGGGGAATGCCCCGCATGAGTGATCACCGAGCGCGGGCTGACCCGGCGCCGGGCGGTCAGGCGCCGGTGGCGCCGTCGACGCGCTCGCGGATCAGGTCGGCGTGGCCGTTGTGGCGGGCGTACTCCTCGATCATGTGGAGGTAGATCCAGCGCAGGTTGATCGGGTCGCCGGTGCGGTAGTGCGGGCTCGCGGCGAGGTCGTCGAGGGCCATCCCCCCGGCCAGCTTCCGGGCGTGGGCGATCTCCGCCTGCCAGGCGGCGTGGGCCTCCTCGTAGGTGTCGGCCCCGGTGACGTGGATGCTCCGGTCGAAGTCCTCCTCGTCGGCGTAGAGCCAGGGGGCCTGCTCGCCGCCGAGGATCCTGCGGAACCAGCCGCGCTCGGCGTCGGCCATGTGCCGGACCAGGCCCAGCAGGCTGAGCTCGGAGGGCGGTACGGAGAGGGTGCGGAGCTGTGCGTCGTCGAGGCCGGCGCACTTCGTGGCGAGGGTGGCGCGATGGAAGTCCAGCCACTGCTCCAGGGCCTGGCGCTCGCCGGTCGTGGTGTCCGGGTAGAGGCGTTCGGGCGCGGCGGTGTGATCGCTCGTCATGGGGGCATCGTCGCGGCCCGCCGGGCCCGCGTGCCAGTGGTTTACGCCCCGCCCAGCATCCCCCGCAGCAACTCCTGGAAGCCGGTGCGCGGTTCCGCCCGCCCCGCCGTCGCCCTGCGGGACGCCGCCGCGACCGCCGTCTCGCGCTTCGGCCCCGGCCTCATCCTGCGCGGCTTCGACGGCATCGCCGACTGGCGGCCGCCCGCCGCAGACCCGGCCGTCGACGGCCCGTCCCCCCGCGTAAGCTGACCGCGGCCCGGAGGACCGGCGACAAGGCGAACAGGAGAACTCCTCGTGAAGGTTGGCTGCATCGGCCTCGGCGACATCGCGCGCAAGGCCTACCTGCCCGTCCTGGCCGCCCTCCCCGGGGTCGAGCTGCACCTCCAGACCCGCAGCCGCACCACCCTCGACGAACTCGGCGACACCTACCACCTGCCCGCCGCCCGCCGGCACGCCGACCTCGGCTCCCTGCTCGCCGCCGGCCTCGACGCCGCCTTCGTGCACGCCGCCACCACCGCCCACGCCGAGATCGTCACCCGGCTCCTGGAGGCGGGCGTGCCCACCTACGTGGACAAGCCGCTCGCCTACGACTACGCCGACTCCGAGCGCCTGGTGGAGCTCGCCGAGAAGCGCGGCGTCGGCCTCGCCGTCGGCTTCAACCGGCGCCTCGCCCCCGGCTACGCCCAGTGCCTGGAGCACCCGCGCGAACTGATCCTCATGCAGAAGAACCGCGTCGGACTGCCCGAGGACCCGCGCACCTTCGTCCTCGACGACTTCATCCACGTCGTCGACACCCTGCGCTTCCTGCTGCCCGGCGAGGTCGAGCACACCGACGTGCGCGCCCGGCTCCGGGACGGGCTGCTGCACCACGTGGTGCTCCAGCTCTCCGGCGACGGCTTCACCGCCATCGGCATGATGAACCGCCTGAACGGCTCCACCGAGGAGATCCTGGAGGTCTCCGGACAGGACACCAAGCGCCAGGTCCTCAACCTCGCCGAGGTCGTCGACCACAAGGGCCAGCCCACCGTGCGCCGGCGCGGCGACTGGGTGCCGGTGGCCCGCCAGCGCGGCATCGAGCAGGCCGTGCTCGCCTTCCTCGACGCGGTCCGCGCGGGCCGCCGGCTCAGCGCCCGGGACGCCCTGCGGACCCACGAGCTGTGCGAGCACGTGGTCCGCCAGGTGCTCGCCCAGGCGTCCTGAGCCCCCACCGGCGCCCCGGCCCGGCGAGGCAGACGAGCACCATCACGGCGAAGGCCCCGTACACCGCCCAGTCGCCCAGCCGGTCGTAGAGCGTCGGGCCCCCGCCGAGCGGCAGCGCGTAGACGGCGGTCGTGCTGCGGCCGGTGCCGAGCCGCGGGCCGACCGGGCGCCCGTCGGGGCCGTACGCGGCACTGATCCCGGTCAGCGTCGCGTGCAGCACCGGGCGGCCCGTCTCCGCCGCCCGCAGCGCACCGAGCGAGGCGTGCTGGGCCGGCGCCCAGGACTCCTGGAAGGTCGAGGTCGAGGACTGGGCGACCAGCACGTCCGCGCCGTCCCGCGCGAGCTGCCGGCTCATGTCGGGGAACGCGGTCTCGAAGCAGATCAGCGGCCCGATCCGCAGCCCCGCAGGCCCCGGCCCGGGCGCCTCGGGCAGGGTCATCACCACCGGCGCCGCACCGCGCCGCCGGTCCTCGCCGGCCGCCTTGCCCACCGCCGTGGCCCAGCCGAGCACCGGCCGGGCCGGGATGTACTCGCCGAAGGGCACCAGCCGCATCTTGTCGTACCGCGCGCCCGTCGCCCCGTCCCTGCCGACCAGGATCGCGCTCTTGAAGATCCCGGGCCGGTCGGAGCGGCGGGCGTCCACGTTCACCAGGAGCGGCGCGTCCACGGCCCGGCTGAGCGCGGCCACGCGCGCGGTGACGTCGGGCCGGGCCGCCAGGTCCATGCCGACGCTGCTCTCGCCCCACACCACCAGGTCGAGCCGCTGCCCGGTCAGCGAGGCGGTCAGCTCCTCGCCCCGGTCGAAGCGCAGGCCCGGCGGGCCGATCGGGCCCGGCTGCACCACCGCGATCCGCACCGTGCCGGAGCCCCGCGAGGGCGCGCCGGCCCACCAGCCGAGCCCCACCAGGAGCGCGCAGCACAGCAGCCCCGCCACGGCGGTGCGGCGCAGCGGGGGCACGGCGAGGAAGAGGGCGACGGCCGTGTTGACGGCGACCACGAGCAGGGTCACCAGCCACACCCCGCCGACCGAGGCGAGCCGCAGCGCGGCCGGCACCTGCCACTGGCTCGCCCCCAGCAGCCCCCAGGGCCCGCCGAGGCCCTGCCAGGAGCGCACCAGCTCGACGAGCAGCCAGCCCGACGGGACGACGAGCAGCGCGGCCGCCGCCCGGCGCGGGGACGGCGTCCCGCCCAGCATCGCCCGCACCAGGCGCCCCCAGGGCAGCCACAGGAGCCCGAGCAGCGCGGCGATCACCAGCAGGAAGACGTGCAGGCTGGGCAGCAGCCAGTGGTGCACGGCCACCATGAACCCGATCCCGCCGCACCAGCCGTCCAGCCCGGCCCGGCGCTGGTCGGGCGCCGTGCGGATCAGCAGCAGCCAGGGCACGACCGCGAGGTACGCCCACCACCACAGGCCGGGCTCGGGAAAGGCCAGCGCGGGCGGCGCCCCGAGGAGAAAGGCGACCCCGGACCGCCCGAGCCCCCGGAGCCGACCGCGGCCCGGGCCCGTACCGGCGTCGGATCCGCGCCCCGACCCCGTACCGGCGGCGGGTCCGGAACCTCGGCCCGTACCGGCGTCGGCGCCGGGAGTGCCCCCGGTGTCCGCGCCCGTCGCGGGCGCCGTCCCGGCCGTCGCCGGCCGGTGGGCGAACGGGATCCGCATGCCCTGCCTCCAGGTGTCGCCGCCTCCAGTGTGCGCGCCCCGCTCCCGGCGGGCCTCACATGCGGCGCCACCTCTCCTCGACCACCACGCCGCACAGCCGCCAGCCGGCGTCGGTGCGGCGCGCGGTGAAGACGTACCGTCCGCCGCACACGAAATCCTCGCCCGTCTCGAAGCGCATCGGGTTCACGTAGTCGGCGCGCACGCTGGCCGTGTCACCCGGAAAGCCCCCCTGATCGGCCACATGGAACCGGCGGTTGACGATGAGGTGCTGCCGTACGGGAAAGAGCCGCATCGCCCCGGCCAGCCACTCGGCCACCTCCGCGGCCGGCCCCTCGATCCCGCCCGAGCCCCGGTAGTCGGCGCGCCCGTCGGGGGTGAACAGGCCGCGGTAGGCGGTCCAGTCGGCGTCGTCCACGGCCACGGCGTAGCCGGTGACCAGGTCGTCGAGGGCGAGCCGGTCCATCACGCCGGCGAGGTCCACGCGCTGCGTCATCGCCTCAGTGTCGGGCAGCGCCCGCGCGAGGCCAAGGGTCGTGCGGCGGAAGCACCGAAAGGGCCCGCACAGCCGGGGCTGTGCGGGCCGGTACGGGCGCCGCGCGGGGGCGGGAATACGGTCAGGCCCAGCCCGGGGCACCGTATTCGCACAGGACCCTCGTGGTGCCCGACATCTTGCAGACTTCGAGCCACACGCGCGTCTGCTCCGGAAGGTCACCGGTCTGCCAACCCGTGCAGTAGTTCGCGGTGTGACCCGCGGTGCTGGCGGTCCGAATGAGTCTGCCGGTGTCCCGATTGGTCAGCCACGCCTTGATGTAATAGCCGTCCGAGGCCAGGTCACAGGCTTTCAGCGCGTCACCGGGGTTGCTCCCTATCGGATCGGCATTGAACCACCCGTACCCGGCGGTGGAGCAGTAGTCGAGCGGGCACTGCAGGACGTGGACGGTGACACTCGTGCTGGCCTGCGCCGGAGACGTGGCGAAGACCAGCATTCCGCCGGCCGCTACCGTCGCCGTGAAGAGCCTCTTCGCAAAACGCGGAATGCGCATGGATTCCCCCTCTGTTGGTCCATTGGGTGAACGCAGATTATTCACGGGCCGTCAACGGAACAAGGATTCGGCGTGGTCCGCGATGGAAAGAAAAGTCGTCGGCGATGGAATGCGCAGAGTTTTCCGCGGCTACGACTCTCCGGTCAGGGAGCGATGCCGGTGTTCCCTGGGTGATTCGCCATAAGCGGCCCGGAACGCGCGGGCGAAACAGGACGGGCGGGGCATGCCCCAGCGGGTCGCGACGGACTGGATCGGAGTGGTCCGCAGCAGGGGGTCCGCCAGGTCGCGTCGGGCGTTCTCCAGCCGTCGGCGGCGGATCCAGGCGGCGACCGTCTCTCCGCCGGACTGCTCGGTGAAGACGCGGTGCAGATGGCTGAGCGAGATGTGGTGGGCGTCGGCGATCGTGCCGGGTGTCAGCTCAGGGTCGTGCAGGTGCTCCTCGATGTACGCCCGGATCCGTTCCGCCAGGGCGTACTGACACGCGTCCTCGGACCGGCCGGCCTCGGCACGCACCACCTGGGCCAGCCAGACCGACACCAGGTCCAGCACGACCGCGCCCAGGCGTGGTGCGTCGGCCGGCCGGAGCGACGGGGCCTGGCGTACGAGGCCCAGCAGGAAGTCCGTCAGCAGTGCTCCCGTGCCCTCCCGCTCCGTCAACCCGCGCCCGAGCAGGCCGCGTACACGCGGGGCGGGCAGCGACAGCAGCGCCTGCGGGAACTCGACCGCGACGCCCTCGACGGCACGGTCCGCCGCCCGCCGCCCGGCGGAGTCGGCGCCGTACGGGTCGGCTTCGCGAAGCCGCGAACCCGTCATCGTGAGAAGAATGCGCGGGTCGAGCGAGGACGCCGGCCCCGCGTGACCGCCCGATGGCGGCATGTCGTGCGGCACGAGGGTCAGGCGGTGGAGGGGAGGGAGGGGCCGAGGTGCCGTGGTGGTCCGCTCCGGGGAGTGCGCCGACGCGGCGCGGATCGTCCACACCTTCACCGGCCCCAGCTCCACGACCCCCTCACCGGTCCGGAGGTCGATGGCGTCCGCGCTCATCGTCGTGCGCAGGGGCATGCGCGCACGCCCCTGCCCCGGAACACGGTCCGGATCACCGCTTTTCCCCGCACGCCGCGGGGACCTGCCCCGGATCCTCGGAGGCCAGTTCCTCCGCGACGGCCTTGACGTTCTCCTGCGCGAGGGTCGGGAGGTCCGCGACCGGTGGGTGACCGGGGTGGGAGCGGTCCATCGCCGCGGTGATCGTCGTCTGTTCGTCAGGGGTCACCGCCCGCCCGGCGGGCGAGTGCACGGCGACGGCCGGACGGACCAGACCGCGGAACCGCTGGAGGTATCCGCGCTGGTCCTCGATCAGCGTCCTGGCCGGGCCCGGCGCACCATGTCCCGGATAGGCCGTCCCGGCTTCGGGGAAGCGCCGGCCCAGCCGGTCGAGGGCCTGGAGCCAGCCGCAGCTGTGTCCCTCGATCAGGGCGGGCGTGACCTTGCTGGTGGCCAGGTCGCCGGCGAAGAGGTCCCCGGTTTCCGGACGGTAGTAGACGGTCGCGGTGTCGGACTCGCCCTCCGTGAACGTGGCGGTCTCGAAACGCAGTCCGCCGACCCGCACCGGAGCGCCGTCCTCGAAGGTCTTGTCGGCGTACGTGAGGGTGGCGGGAAAGGCGGCGTTGGCCGAACGGGCCAGCGGGTAGAAGCCCCGTCGGTCCTCCCGCATGGCCCGGTCCGTCGCCTTGGAGGCGAGGATCGGGGCCTGGGGAAAGGCCTCGTGGAAGGCGCCCGCGCCACCCACGTGATCGGGATGGGAGTGGGTCAGGAGAACGGCTGCGACGGGCTTGCCGGTCTTCCTGATCTCCGCGATCGCCTCGCGGGCGTCGCCCGGCGTGCGCAGGGTGTCGATGACGACCAGGCCCTGCGGCGCCTGGATCCAGTACGTGTTGACGGAGCCCGGATCGCGGGAGGCGAAGCGCCCCGGCGGCGGGACCGTCCGCGTCTGCGACGCGTCGGGCCCGGGGACGTCCGAGCAGCCCGTGGCCGCCGTGAGGGCGCACACGGCGGCGAAGCCGGTGGCCAGAACACGCCGTAATCCCTGGCGCGACTGGCGCACATGACGCGACTGACGCGCATGACTCGACTGATTCGACTGACTCATCTGGAGCTTTCGTGACGTCGGGTGCGTGGCTGATGCGGCGGAAGCCGTCCGCGTGACCGTTCCGACCGCCAGGACGACTCTGTACGGACAGCACCGCGAACGGAAACAACGATGCGCTGGGCCTGTCCCAGCGCATCGTTGTGGCCGTTAGGGTGATCGCCATGAACGACATCGAGCTCCGGCACCTGCGTTCATTCCTGGCGGTGGCCCGGGAGCGTTCCCTCACCGGCGCCGGAGCGGTGCTGCACCTGACGCAGCAGGCGGTGTCGGCTCATGTGCGGCATCTGGAACGCGCCCTGGGCGTGGCCCTGTTGGTGCGGACCTCCCGAGGTGTCCTGCTCACCGCCGCGGGGGAGGAACTCGCCGCCGGCGGCGCGGCCGTCGTCGACGACGTGGACCGGCTGGCCGAACGGGTGCGCGCCGTGGCCGATGCCCAGGCCGGCACGTTGCGGCTGGCCTGCTGCCCCGCCGCCACCTCGCTGTTCGCCTTCGACCTCGCCGACGCGCTCGAGGCGTCGGTCCCGGGCCTGCGCGTGACGCTGAAAGCCGCACGCCATCCCAGGGACGAACTCGAACTCCTCACCGGCGGACGAGCCGACGCGGCCTTCATGTGGCTGCCGGTCGGCGACGGCTCGTTGCACCACGCGGTGGTGCGCGGCGATCCCCGGGCCGTGGCGGTCTCGACCCGGCATCCCCTGGCCGACCGCGCGAGCGTGACCCTCGCCGAGCTCGCGACCGATCCCGTCGTGCGTCCCGACGTCCTCATCTCGCCGGACGTCGAGCGGTTCTGGATCGTGGACCCCCGCCCCGACGGCGCCCGCGCGCCGCTCGGACCGGTCGTCCCGCTGGTCGAGGACTGCCTGCTGGAGGTCGGCCGCGGCCGTGGCGTGTGGTTCGCGCCGCAGCCGCTGGAGATGCTGGCGCCCACCGGCGGCGTGCGCTGGATCCCGGTCAAGGACGCGGAGCGCTTCGAACTCGCCGTCGTATGGACCGATCGTGCGCCCCAGGCCCTGGTCACGCGCCTGATCGCCGAAGTCCGCGCCCTCACGGGCCACGTGCCGCGATAGCGCGCGACCCGTGTGACCCGGTTGCTCAGCCCGCCGACTCGCCCGCGTGCGGGCTGAGCACGCCCATGCCGACCAGCACGATCAGCAGGATGCCCAGCGCGATCCGGTAGATCACGAACGGCATGAAGCTCTTCGTGGTGATGAACTTCATGAACCAGGCGATCACCGCGTAGCCCACCACGAACGCCACGATCGTGGCGAAGACCGTCGGGCCCCAGGAGACGTGGCCGCCCTCGGCCGCGTCCTTGAGCTCCAGGCCGCCGGAGGCGAGCACCGCAGGAATGGCGAGGAGGAAGGAGTAGCGGGCGGCGGCCTCGCGGGTGTAGCCCATGAGCAGGCCGCCGGAGATGGTCGCGCCCGACCGGGAGACGCCCGGGATCAGGGCCATGGCCTGGCAGACGCCGTAGATCAGGCCGTCCCGGACGCCGAGCTCCGCCAGCGTCTTGCGCTCGCGCGCGGCCCGGTGCCGGCCGCCCATCTCGTCGCGGGCGGCGAGCCGGTCGGCGACGCCGAGGACGATGCCCATGACGATCAGCGAGGCGGCGGTGAGCCGCAGATCGCGGAAGGGGCCCTCGATCTGGTCCTTGAGCGTGACGCCGAGGACGCCGATCGGGATGGAGCCGACGATGACCAGCCAGCCCATCTGGGCGTCGTGGTCGGCGCGCATCGACCTGTCGAAGAGCGAGCGGAACCAGGACGAGACGATCCGCGCGATGTCCTTGCGGAAGTAGATGAGGACGGCGGTCTCGGTGCCGATCTGGGTGATCGCCGTGAACGCGGCACCCGGGTCCTCCCAGCCGGCGAAGGCCGCGGTGAGCCGCAGGTGCGCGCTGGAGGAGATGGGGAGGAACTCCGTGAGCCCCTGGACGAGTCCGAGGATGAACGATTCGAACCAACTCATGGAGCCAGGGCCGTCCCGAATGTACGTGTGCGGTCAGAAGGTCGGTGCGCAGCGTACCGTCCCAAGATGACGCGTCCGCCACGGGGCCGGGCCGGGCGGACGCCCCGCCGCGGCCGGGAAACGTCAGGGTCGTGCGGGGCCGTCGGGCCCCTCCCCGGGCGGGCGTTCAGTCCTCGACCGGGCCCGTCGTGGTCCAGCCCGGGGCCCGGGTGTGGTGCCGGAGGCGGTCCGGGTCCGTGGCTCCGCCGCAGTGCGCGCAGACCACCCGGGGGGTGAGGGCCGCGCCGCAGTCGTGCTCCAGGAGGACCGGCGGGGCGTCCGGGTTGAGGTGGCGGTCGCCCCAGGCCATCAGGGTCAGCAGCACCGGCGCCAGCTCCTCGCCGGCGGGCGTGGCCCGGTACTCGTAGCGCTTCGGGCGCTCGCTGTAGGCCACCTTCTCCAGGATCCCGGCGTCGACGAGCCGCTTGAGCCGGGCGGTGAGGACGTCGCGCGGGGCGCCCGTGTTGCGGGCGATGCGGTCGAAGCGGCGGACGCCGAGGGAGATCTCGCGCAGCACGAGCAGGGAGTACTTCTCGCCGACCAGGGCGAGCGTGTCGGCGATGGAGCAGGGGCGGGGCGCGGCCTTCATGGGGCCAGCGTAAGGCAGCCGGGAACGAGAGGGTTTGAAAGTCCAACTCACTGGGCTATGTTACCGACGAGTGTTCGTCCAGTTTTCCAACCCAGCACCTCAGGAGATGTGCCATGCGCGAGGCCGTCATCGTCGAAGCCGTCCGCACGCCCATCGGGAAGGGCAAGCCCGGCGGAGCGCTCGCCGACGTCCACCCGGTCGCCCTGCTCTCCCACACCCTGCGCGCCCTGATCGACCGGGCCGGGATCGACCCCGCCCGGGTCGACGACGTCATCGGCGGCACCGTCGACCAGGTCGGCGAGCAGGCCATGAACACCACCCGGTACGCCTGGCTGGGCGCCGGCCTGCCCGAGACCGTGCCCGCCACCACCGTCGACCGGCAGTGCGGCTCCTCCCAGCAGGCCGTGCACTTCGCCGCCCAGGGCGTCCTCTCCGGCGCCTACGACATCGTCGTGGCCTGCGGCGTCGAGTCCATGAGCCGCGTCCCGATGTGGTCCAACGTGCCGCCCGGCGCCGACCCCTTCGGCCCCGGCGTCGCCGCCCGCTACCCCGACGGCCTCGTCCCGCAGGGCATCAGCGCCGAACTCATCGCCGCCAAGTGGTCGCTGGGCCGGACCGCCATGGACGAGTTCGCCGCCGGCTCGCACGCCAGGGCCGCGCGCGCCTGGGCCGACGGCTTCTTCGACGCCCAGGTCGTGCCGTACGGGGACGTGCGCCGCGACGAGTCGGTGCGGCCGGCCACCACGCCCGAGATCCTCGCCGGGCTCCGGCCCTCCTTCGAGGACCCGGCCTTCGCCGAACGCTTCCCGCAGATCGACTGGTCCGTCACCGCCGGCAACAGCAGCCCCATCAACGACGGCGCCTCCGCCGTCCTCGTCATGGCCGCCGACACCGCCCGCGCCCTCGGCCTGCGCCCGCTCGCCCGGCTGCACTCCTTCGCCGTCACCGGCTCCGACCCGCTGCTCATGCTCACCGGGGTCATCCCCGCCACCGAGAAGGTGCTCCGGCGGGCCGGCCTCGACCTCGCGGACATCGACCTCTTCGAGATCAACGAGGCCTTCGCGAGCGTCGTCCTCGCCTGGCAGCAGGAGACCGGCGCCGACCCGGCCAAGGTCAACGTGCACGGCGGCGCCATCGCCCTCGGCCACCCCCTCGGCGCCAGCGGCACCCGCCTCACCACCACCCTGGTGCACGCCCTGCGCACCCGCGGCGGCCGCTACGGCCTCCAGGCCATGTGCGAGGCGGGCGGCCTCGCCAACGCGATGATCGTCGAGGCGCTGTAACACCGGGACGCCGGCCGCCCCGGGGCGCGCGGCTCAGGCCGAGACGCGCTCCGGCTCGCGCGGGGCCGGCGCCGTCCCGGCCGGGCCGGGACGGCGCAGATGGTGCCGCTTGCGCCAGCCCACCAGCGCGGCGACCACCGCCGACAGCACGATGAACCCCGTCGAGACCAGGAAGGCGGGGGAGGTCGGCGAGGTCGCCTCGCTGCCCGCGATCACGTACGCCAGGGTGTTCGGGATCGAACCCAGCGCCGTCGCGAGCAGGAACGGCAGACACCGCATCCGCGACACGGCCGCCGCGTAGTTCGCCACCACGAACGGCATCCCCGGGAAGAGACGGATCGCCAGCACCGACCGGAAGCCGTGCCGGCTCAGCTGGCCGTCCGCCGCCTTCAGCCACCGCCCCCGGACGTACGGGCGCAGCGCCTCCTGCCCCAGGACGCGGCCCAGCGCGAACGAGAGCCCCGCCCCGAGCACCGTGCCGCCGAGCGCCGCCGCGAAGCCCGCCTGGGTGCCGAACAGCGCCCCGGCCGCCAGGTTCAGGATCGGCCGCGGCACCAGGGCCGCCGTGCACACCCCGTACGCGAGCCCGAAGACCAGCACCGCGCCCGCCCCGCTCAGCTGCGGCGGCCACCCCGCCGACAGCAGCCGCTGGGGCTCGAAGAGCAGCACCGAGACGCCCGCGGAGAGCAGGATCACGGCGAGGTACGCCAGCCGGGCCTTCGGCGACAGGAGCATGGCCGGGAGCGTAACCGACACCGGCGGATGATCGCCGCAGGTGAGGTGCCGCCGGGGCTCCTAGAGTGGGCCCGTGACCACCACCGCCGTCCCCGAGAGCACCCTCGCCGACACGGTGCTCGCCCGCCTCACCGAGGTCTACCCGCGGGCCGGCGACCCCTTCCGGGCGCAGGAGATGATCGCGTACATGAAGGGCGTCGCGCCCTTCCTCGGCATCCGCACCCCCGAGCGGCGGGCGCTGTCCCGCACCGTCCTCGACGGCCTGCCCGCCCCTGCCGAGGGCGACTGCACCGCCCTCGCGCTGCGCTGCTTCGCGCTGCCCGAGCGCGAGTACCACTACTTCGCCGTCGACTACCTGCGCCGCCACGTCCGGCGCTGCTCCTCCGCCTTCCTGCCGGTGGCCCGCACGCTCGTCACCACCGTCTCCTGGTGGGACACCGTCGACCACCTCGCCGCGCACGTGGTCGGCGGCCTGGTCGCCGCCGACCCGGCGCTCGGCGACGTCATGGACGAGTGGATCGCCGACGACGACCTCTGGGTGGCCCGCACCGCCCTGCTCCACCAGCTCCGCTTCAAGACCGCCACCGACGCCGACCGCCTCTTCGCGCACTGCCTGCTGCGCTCCGGCCACCCCGACTTCTTCGTCCGCAAGGCGATCGGCTGGTCCCTGCGCGAGTACGCCAAGACCGCCCCGGACGAGGTCCGGGCCTTCGTCGCCCAGAACGGCTCGCGACTGTCCCCGCTCTCGGTGCGCGAGGCGCTGAAGAACCTCTGAGGCGCTGCCAACGGCCCGCCGCCGCGCCGAAATCCGTTCGACGGCGGCCGCCCGGCCGTCCATCATCGGAGCATGTCCCGGTACGCCTTCCCCGCAGCGCCGTACGCAGTCGCGGACGCGCCGAAGGCTGCCGTCCGCGCGCTGCCCGGCGGCGACCGAAGCTGACCCTCCCCGGACCGTCCGGCGGACCCCACAGGGGGAGGGTCGGTCCGGCCCCGGGGTCCCCACACACGCTTCGAGCAGGGAATCGAGCGCCTTCGTCATGTCCAAGCAGCTGTACGCGCGCACCAAGCCGCACCTCAACATCGGCACCATGGGCCACGTCGACCACGGCAAGACCACCCTCACCGCCGCCATCACCAAGGTCCTCAGCGCCCGCGGCACCACCCGCTACGTGGCCTTCGACCGCATCGACCGGGCCCCCGAGGAGGCACGGCGCGGCATCACCATCAACGCGGCGCACGTCGAGTACGAGACCGACACCCGGCACTACGCCCACGTCGACATGCCCGGCCACGCCGACTACGTCAAGAACATGATCACCGGAGCCGCGCAGCTCGACGGGGCGATTCTCGTCGTGTCCGCGCTCGACGGGATCATGCCGCAGACCGCCGAGCACGTGCTCCTCGCCCGCCAGGTCGGCGTCGACCACATCGTCGTCGCGCTCAACAAGGCGGACGGCGCCGACGACGAACTGGCCGACCTGGTCGAGCTGGAGGTGCGCGAGCTGCTCACCGCCCACGGCTACGGCGGCGACGCGGTGCCGGTCGTCCGGGTCTCCGGGCTGCGCGCCCTCGACGGCGACCCGCGCTGGACGGCCTCCGTGGAGGCGCTGCTCGACGCCGTCGACACCTATGTGCCGGTGCCGGAGCGCTATGTGGAGGCGCCGTTCCTGCTGCCGGTGGAGAGCGTGCTCACCATCACCGGGCGCGGCACCGTCGTCACCGGAGCCGTGGAGCGCGGCGCGGTCCGGGTCGGCGACCGCGTCACCGTCCTCGGCCCGGACCTGGACACCGTCGTGACCGGCGTGGAGACCTTCGGGCGCCCCATGGAGTCGGCCCAGGCCGGCGACAACGTCGCGCTGCTGCTGCGCGGGGTGCCGCGCGGCGCGGTCCGCCGCGGCCATGTCGTCGCCCAGCCCGGCACGGTGGAGCCACGCCGCCGCTTCACGGCCCGGGTGCACGTCCTCTCCGCCCGCGAGGGCGGCCGCTCGACCCCGATCGGCACCGGCTACCGGCCGCAGTTCCACCTGCGCACCGCCGACGTGGTCGGCGCCGTCGACCTCGGTCCGCTGCCCGCCGCCCGGCCCGGCGACATGGTCACCATGACCGTCGAACTGGGCCGCGAGCTCCCGCTGGAGCCCGGCCTCGGCTTCGCGATCCGCGAGGGCGGGCGCACGGTCGGCGCGGGCACGGTGACCGAGGTGCTCTGACCCGCCCCCAGCACCACGGGCGGGGGCCGGAACGATTCCTTCCGGCCCCCGCCCGACACCTGCCCCACCCTGTCGGCCACACTCGTCCCATGACCGAGACAGCGAGGCGAACGGCACTCGTCCTGGGCGCGGGCGGGCTGACCGGGGCGGCATGGGAGATCGGAATCCTGCGGGGGCTCGCCGAGGCAGGCGTCGACCCGGGCACCGCGGACCTGGTCGTCGGAAGCTCCGCCGGCGCCGTCGTCGGCGCCCAGCTGACCACCGGCGGACGCACCCTCGACGAGCTGTACGAGAGCCAGTTCGCCGACGCCGCCGACGAGCTGCCCGCCCGCCTGAGCCCCGGCCAGATCCTCCGCTACGCCCTCGCCGTCCTCGGCTCGCGCACCCCCGAGGCGTACGGGCGCAAGCTCGGCCGCCTCGCGACCGCCGCCCGCACCGTCACCCCCGAGGCACGCCGCAAGGTCGTCGCCGCCCGGCTCGGCGACCGGGCCGACTGGCCGGCGCGGCGGCTGCTCCTCACCGCCGTGGACGCCGACAGCGGCGCCCTCACCGCCTTCGACCGGGACGCCGGCGTCCCCCTCGTCGACGCCGTCACCGCCAGCTGCGCCATCCCCGGCGCCTGGCCGGTCGTCGAACTCGCCGGCCGCCGCTGGATCGACGGCGGTCTGCACTCCACCGCCAACGCCCAGCTCGCCGCCGGATACGAGCGGGTCCTCGTCGTCGCCCCGAGCGCCGCCGGCAACGGCGTGCTGCACTCCCCGGCCCGGCAGGGCGCCGCGCTCGCGGCCGCCGGCGCCCGGGTCGAGGTCATCACCCCGGACGCCGCCTCCCGGCAGGCCTTCGGCCGCGACCGCTTCGACCTCACGCGCCGCGGCCCGGCCGCACGGGCCGGCCGCGCCCAGGCGGCGGCCCACGCAGCCGCCGTCACCGCCCTCTGGGCACAATGAGCGGGTGAACGACCAGATTCCCGTCCTCCGCGAGGTCGACGGCGGCACCGCCCGCCTCATGCCCGACGTGGACACCGAGCACGGCTGGCTGCTGACCGTCGACGGCGCGCCCCAGTCGTACGTCGACCTCGACGACCCGGACCACCTGGAGTTCGAGTACGCCCGGCGGATCGCCCACGTCCTGGACCTGGCCGCCGAGGAGGGCGCCCCGCTCGACGTGGTGCACCTGGGCGGCGGGGCGCTGACCCTGCCGCGCTACGTGGCGGCCACCCGGCCCGGCTCCCGGCAGCGGGTCGCCGAGGCCGACCGGGGACTGCTCGACCTGGTCGCCGAACACCTGCCGCTGCCGCCGGACTCCGGCATCGCCGTGCACGGCGCGGACGCCCGGGCCTGGCTGGCCGAAGAGCCGGCGGACTCCGCGGACGTGCTGATCGCCGACGTCTTCGGCGGCTCCCGGGTGCCCGCGCACCTCACCTCCGTCGAGTACGCCCGGGAGGCGCGCCGGGTCCTGCGCCCCGGCGGGATCTACGCGGCGAACCTGGCCGACGGCGCGCCCTTCGGCTTCCTGCGCGGCCAGCTCGCCACCTTCGCCGCCGTGTTCCCCGAGCTGGCCCTCGTCGCCGAACCGGCCGTGCTGCGCGGGCGGCGCTTCGGCAACGCCGTGCTGCTGGCCTCCGACCGCGAGCCGGACCTCGCGGGCCTGGCCCGCCGTACCGCCGCCGACCCGTTCCCGGCGCGGGTGGAGTCGGGGGCGGCCGTGGTGCGCTTCGTCAGCGGCGCGGCGCCGGTGCACGACGCGGACGCCGTGCCGTCACCCGTGCCCCCGGACGGGGCCTTCGGCATCGGCTGAGGCCGCGCCGGGGGCGGGGACGGCCGCGGGGCCGCCCGTCACCGGCTTCGTACGGCGGGTCAGGTTCCGCACCTCGGGCACGAGCAGCACCAGGCCCGTGACCAGCACGATCAGCGCCGCCGAGCCCCACAGCGCGGCGCTGCGGCCGACCAGGCTCTCGACCGGTCCGGCCAGGGCCGTGGAGAGCGGCAGCATCGCCGTGGAGCCGAACCAGTCGTAGGCCGAGACCCGCGACAGCTTCTCCTCCGGGATCTCCTGGTGCAGCGCCGTCATCCAGGACACGCCGAACACCTCGATCGCGACCCCGCTGACGAACATCGCCGCGGCGAGACCGAAGAAGTCCAGCGGCACCGCGAGCGCCGCCGAGGGCAGCGCGATGGGGAAGACGCACAGGGTGCCGACGAGCAGCATCCGGCGCGGCTTCCAGCGGGCCATCAGCAGCGCCCCGGCCAGCGTGCCGAGGCCGAACGCGGCCAGCGCCAGGCCCCAGGGCCGGGCGCCGCCCAGCGAGTCCCGGGCGACCAGCGGCCCGTACACCGACTCGGCCGCGCCGACCAGGGCCACCACGATGGAGAACTGGGCCACGATCGACCACAGCCAGGGCCGTCCGGCGAACTCCGTCCAGCCCTCCCGCAGATCGGCGAGCAGCCCGCCGCCCGGCGTCCGCTCGGGGATGTGCCGCACGTCGAGGAAGGCGCGCAGCGCGCCCGCGAGGGCGAAGGCGGCCGCGTCGACGGCCAGCACCCACCCCGGCCCGAGGGCGGCGATCATCGCGCCGCCGAGCGCGGCGCCGCCGATGCCCGCGCCGTTCATCGCCATCCGGAAGAGGGCGAACGCGCGCCCGGCCTGCTCGCCGTCCACGCTGGACATCAGCATGGCCTCGGCGGCCGGGTTGAAGAAGGCCTGCCCGGTGCCGCACAGCGCGGTCAGCAGCATCATGTGCCACAGCCGGGCCTCGCCGGTGAGCACGAGGACCGCGAAGACGGCCTGCGAGGCGCAGTTGAGGGCGTTCGCGGCCACCATCACCCGGTGCCGGGGCACCCGGTCGGCGACCGCGCCGCCGACGAGCAGGAACAGCACCAGCGGGAGGGTGCGGGCCATCGCGACCAGGCCCACGTCGCCGCCGTCGCCGCCGGACTGGATGACGGCGAACGCCGCCGCGATCAGGGCACCGTGGGTGCCCAGGTTGGTGACGATCGCGGCGGCGGTCAGCAGCAGGTAGTTCCGGCCCGCCCACTCGGGTCTGCGAGCCCGGTTCACGACTGCGGGGACTCGGGGGCCAGCCGGACGGTGGAGACGATCTTCTTGATGGTGTCGTCCGACAGCTCCTCCTTGACGCCCTTGGCGGCGTAGAGCACGAAGGAGGAGAAGTCGCCCTTCGCGTTCTTGAAGGAGAAGGCGACGGACTTGCCGTCCGACTCGCACTTGTTGCGCTTCTTGATGTTGGGCGCCACGGCGGTCGCCATGCTGCCCTGGAGGCCGGACGCGGTGGTGAACGGCACCGCCTTGGTGATCTTGATGGTGCCCTTGGGCATGTGCTGCGCGTAGCCCGCCCACACCCAGTTGCCGGCCTCGTTGTAGGCCGCCTCGGCGGTGTCCTTGGCGCCCTGGCCGCCCTTGGTGCCGGCGGTGCTCAGGCCCCAGGTCTCCTCGGTGCCGTTCTTGTCGGTGTCGTACGCGCACCAGTTGCTCTTCAGGTGCGCGGGCGCCGACATGGTGACGACGGGGGAGCCGTCGCCCTTCTTCTCGTCCTCGAAGTAGGTGACCATGCCCGGCTTGGACAGCTCCCACTCCGGCGGGACGTCGAAGAGCGTGCCGTACTTCGGGTTGTAGACGACCTTCCAGCCGGGGATCGTCGGCTGGTGGTCGGCGCCGTTGCGCGGGTTCTCCAGCGGCGGCGCCGAGGCGGAGCCGCTCGGCGTGCCCGTCGCCGACTGCGTGGGCTTCGGGTCCTGCGCCTGGTCGTTCTTGTCCTCGTCCTTGCCGAGGACCAGGAAGGCGGTCACGCCGGCGGCCGCGAGGACCGCGAGGGCGGCGACGATCGCCACGACCGTCGTCTTCTTCTTGTCGTCACCCCCGCCGGGCTGCGCCGGGCCGGGCATCGCGTACTGCGCCACGGTCGGCTGCTGGTACGGGTTCGGCTGCGCGTAGCCGGGCTGCTGCCCGGGCTGGGCGTACGGGTTGGGCTGCTGTCCGTAGGCCGGCTGCGGCACGGTCGGCTGCTGGTACGGATTGGGCTGCCCGTAGCCGGGCTGCTGCCCGGGCTGCGCGCCCGGCTGCTGTCCCGGCTGCGCGTACGGGTTCTGACTCTGGTCCTGCGGGTTCTGCTCGCCCCCGGGCGGCTGCTGTCCTGGCCACATGGGCCGTAACGATAGAGGGGTCGGGGGAGCGGGGCTACGGCCGCCCCCGTGCGGGGATGGCGAAGACTGCTACTGGTGGGTAACATCACGGCCCATGAGCGCAGACCAGATGACCGTCGGCGAGATGCTCGCCGCCACCGTGCCCATGGCCCGGACCCTCAACCTGGAGTTCCTGGAGACCACCGCCGAGCGTGCCGTCGTGCGCCTGCCGGACCAGCCCGCCTACCACAACCACGTCGGCGGCCCGCACGCCGGCGCCATGTTCACCCTCGCCGAGTCCGCCAGCGGCGCCATCGTGCTCGCCGCCTTCGGCGACCAGCTGGGCCGCGCCGTCCCGCTCGCCGTGAACGCCGACATCGCCTACAAGAAGCTCGCCATGGGCGTCGTCACCGCCACCGCGACCCTGGGCCGCCCGGCCGCCGAGGTCGTCGCCGACCTCGACGCGGGCACCCGCCCCGAGTTCCCGGTGCACATCGCGATCACCCGCGAGGACGGCGCCGTCACGGGCGAGATGACCGTGACCTGGACGCTGCGCCCCAACGGCCAGGGCAAGTGACCCCACGGCGTCCCCCGCCCGCGTCGGGGGACGTCACCCCGCGGACCCGGCCGACCGCTCCTGCTTCGCCCACGGCCTGACCCCGAGCCGGGCCGTCGTGCCCAGGTCGAGCCCCGGGGTCACGATCACCGGATCGGCGCCCGCCTTCGCGCGGACCCGTACGTACGGCACCGTCAACGGCGTGCCGCCTTCCGTCGTGTTGCGCCACACCAGGCTCGCGATCGCCGCCTCGGCGGGCCGCAGCACGACCCGCCGCGGCGGCGCGTCGGCCCCCGCGCCGGTGCTGATCGCCCCGCTGCCCCGCAGCACCGTGACGCCCGTGACCCGCTTGCGGTCCGCGTCCAGCAGCTCCAGGAGCGGATAGCCCTCCACCACGTACTCCCGCGTGCCGCAGTTCTCCAGGTGCAGCCCCACCACGCGCAGCCCCATGGCCGCGTCCCCCCGGTCCGCGTGGATCCGCACCCCGGACGCGGGACAGGCGCCGTCCTCCGAAGGCGCCTCGGCCGCCGGCACCTTGGTCACCCCGAAGACCTTCGCCCCCGTCACCCGCGGCGTGCCCGGCGGGAGTTCCCCGGGCCCCACCGTGCCCCGCACCGTCCGGCCCGGGCCCACGTCCCGGACGGTCACCGTCCGGTTCGACATCGCCCCGCCCGCCGCGTCCGTGAAGGTGACGACCAGCGTGTAGGTCAGGGTCTCGGTGCCCGCGTTGGTGACCTCGTACGCGGCGGAGATCTCCGAGGCCGAAGCACCGGCGAGGGTCACCGAGGTGATCCGCGCCCCGTCCTTGCCGGGGTCGGCCACGGGTCGCGCCGACGGCGCCCCCGGCGCCCGCCCGCCGGTCTCGACCTCCCCGAGGGAGGCGGGCCGGGTCCCGCAGGCGGTGAGCAGGAGGGCGGCCGCGGCGAGGACCGGCAGGACAGTGGTGCGCTTCGTCATCCGGCCATCCCAGCAGGGGGGAGGCGGGGGGCCCGTGAGGGAAGCCACAGTTCCGGTCACAGGGGTGTCACAAGGGACCACGGGGGAGGACCGGGGCGGCCCCGATGGGTCGGTCCGTGCGTGGATGCGTGGGCGGGCGATGGGTGGGTGCGTCGGTGCGTTGGTGGGTGGATGCGTGGGCCGGCCGGCGCGTGGCCCGCCGGCTCGTCGGGCCGTGGCGGCGTGGCGGCCCCTGGGCCTCGTCGGCGCATGGGCCCGTCGGCACGTCGGCGCGGAATCCGATGGACCGTCACGCATAGTGCGACCAGAGCATGATCACCGGATTCGTCCCGGTACGTCACCTAAGGAGCGCGCCGTGCCCCCTGCCCAGGCCCCCACCCCGGACCGGCCGGACACCCCCGCCACTCCCGCTCCGCCGCACCGGCCCACCCGGCGCGGACTGCTCCTCGCGCTCGCGGGCGCGACCGCCCTCACCCTCGCCCCGCCCGGTCGCCCCGCTTCCGCGCGAGCCGCGTCCCGGCGCCCGGCCGGAGGACCCACCGGCCCCGGCCCGGCCCGGGTCGAGGAACTCCTCGCGCAGCTCACGCTCGACGAGAAGACCGCCCTGCTGCACGGCACCGCCGACCCCGAACGGCTCGGCCAGGCCGGCTACGTCCCCGGCGTGCCCCGGCTCGGCATCCCGCCGCTGCGGCTCGCCGACGGCCCCGCCGGCGTCCGGCTCCCCAGGACCGCCACCGCGCTGCCCGCGCCCGTGATGCTCGCCGCCGCCTTCGACCCCGCACTCGCCCGCGCCTACGGCCGGGTCATCGGCCACGAGGGCCGCGCCCTCGGCCAGGACGTGCTGCTCTCGCCCATGGTGAACCTCATCCGCACCCCGTACGCAGGCCGCAACTTCGAGACCTTCTCCGAGGACCCGCTGCTCTCCGCCGACCTCGTCGCCGAGGAGATCCGCGGCATCCAGGCGGAAGGGCTCATCGCCACCGTCAAGCACCTCGCGCTCAACAACCAGGAACGCGACCGCCTCTCCGTCGACGTCCGGGCCGACGAACAGACCCGGCACGAGACCGAACTGCGCGGATTCGAGGCCGCCGTGGCCGCCGGCGTGGGCTCCGTCATGGCCGCGTACAACAAGGTCGACGGCGTGCACTCCACCGAGAGCCGGGACCTGCTGACCGACGTCCTGCGCGACCGGTGGGGATTCGACGGCTGGGTCATGAGCGACTGGGGCGCCGTCCACTCCACCGTGCCCGCGCTCACCGCCGGCTGCGACATGGAGATGCCCCGCGGCCCCCACTTCGGCGCCGCCCTGCGCGCCGCCGTGCGCGACGGCCGGATCGACGAGGCCGCCGTCGACACCGCGGTCCGCCGCGTCCTGACCGTACGGGAGCGCTTTGGGCACCTCGACGCGCCCACCGCCCGGCCCGCGCGCGACGCGGCCGCCGGCGCGCGGCTCGCGCGCGAGGTCGCCGTCGCCGGCGCCACCCTGCTGCGCAACGCGCACCGCACCCTGCCGCTCGCCGGCCCGGCCGCCCGCTCGATCGCCGTGATCGGCCCCACCGGCTCCGTGCCCTTCGCCAGCGGCGGCGGCAGCGCCCACGTCGTGTCCGACGCCGCCGTCAGCCCGCTCGACGCCCTGCGGGCCCGCGCCGGTGCCGACGCCACGGTGACGTACGCGCTCGGCGAGGACATCCACGGCAAGCCGCTGCCCGCCACCGGCGCGACCCTCGAACCCGCCCGCTCCCTCGACGAGGTCGCCGTGGCCGCCGGCGAGACCTGGCGCCACGAGGCCGCCTTCACCACCGCGGCCGACGACGACTGGAGCCTCTTCGTCCACTACACCGGCCGGCGCCCCACCGTCACCCTCGACGGCACCGACCTCTTCCCCGTCGTTCCCGGTGCCACCGAGTTCGCCGGCGGGCTCGGCGGCCGCGCCCCCGACGGACGACACCTGCGCCGCGCCGACCTCCGCCTCGCCGCCGGCGCCCACCGCCTCGCCGTCACCGCCCACGGCGGCACCGGCGGGCAGCGCTTCCGGCTGCGGGCCGCCAACACCGCCACCCGGAGCGCCGACCGGGCCGCCGCCGTCGCAGCGGCCCGGGCCGCAGAGAGCGTGGTCCTCTTCGCCTACGAGGACGCCACCGAGGGCCGCGACCGCACCACGCTCGCGCTGCCCGGCGGCCAGGAGGCCCTCATCGAGGCCGTGACCGCCGCCAACCCCCGTACCACCGTGGTCCTCAACACCTCGTCCGCCGTCACCATGCCCTGGCTGGAGCGCACCGGCGCCGTGCTGCAGATGTACTACCCCGGCCAGGAGGGCGGCCCGGCCACCGCCGCCGTGCTGTTCGGCGACGCCGACCCCGGCGGGCGGCTCACCCAGACCTTCCCGCGCACCGAGGACGCCCACCCCACCGCCGGCGACCCGCGCCGCTACCCCGGTCAGGACGGGATCGAGGAGTACGGCGAGGGCGTCCACGTCGGCCACCGCTGGTACGACGCGGAGGACGTCACCCCGCTCTTCCCGTTCGGCCACGGCCTGTCGTACACCACCTTCCGGTACGAGGCGCTGCGCGTCGTCCCGGCCGCCGGGGGGCTCCTCCACGTGACCTTCAGCGTCCTCAACACCGGCACCCGCACGGGGACCGACGTCGCCCAGGTCTACGCCGGCCCCTCGCCCGACCTCACCGCCCTCGGGATCGACCAGCCCCGCCGGATCCTCGCCGGCTACCGGCGGCTCACCCTCGCCGCCGGCGCCCACCGCCGGATCACCGTCACCGTCGGCGCCCGCACCCTCTCCTCCTGGGACAGCGCCCGGCACGCCTGGGTCCTCGGCACCGGCCGCCGCGAGATCCACGTCGGCCGCTCCTCCCGGAACCTCCCCCTCCGTACCCGGGCCGTCGTTCGCCCTTAGCCGGCGCTCACCGCCGGCGCGGTAGGCTGCCCAGACCCCACCGCCACCCCACCGGAGAGGAACCCGCGTGCACGTCCAGGAATGGCTGGAGACGATCCCCGCGGTCGCCGTCTACGCACTGGTCGGGGTGGTGATCGGCTTGGAGAGCCTGGGCATCCCGCTGCCCGGCGAGATCGTCCTCGTGAGCTCCGCGCTGCTCGCCTCGCAGCACGGCGACATCAACCCGTACGTCCTCGGCACCTGCGCCAGCGTCGGCGCGATCGTCGGCGACTCCATCGGCTACGCCATCGGCCGCAAGGGCGGCCGGCCGCTGCTCGCGAAGCTCGGGAAGAAGTTCCCCAAGCACTTCAGCGAGGCCAACATCGGGCTCGCCGAGCGCTCCTTCGAGAAGTGGGGCATGTGGGCGGTCTTCTTCGGGCGCTTCGTCGCCCTGCTGCGCATCTTCGCCGGCCCGCTCGCCGGCGTCCTGCGCATGCCGTACTGGAAGTTCCTCGTCGCCAACGTCTTCGGCGGCATCCTGTGGGCCGGCGGCACCACGGCCGTCATCTACACCGTGGGCATCGTCGCCGAGGCCTGGCTCAAGCGCTTCTCCTGGCTCGGCCTGGTGATCGCCGTCCTCTTCGGCCTGGTTACCCTGCTGATCCTGAAGAACCGCGCCAAGAAGGCAGCCGCCGGCCGGACCGCCCCCGCGGAGGCGGACCGGTCGGGGGCGGGCGACCGGCCGGCGCCCGCCGTCGCCGACTAGGCGGAGCCGGACGGCTCCTCGCCGAACGCCTCGGCGTGGCCCTTGGCCAGGTGCAGGTACATCTCCGCGTTCAGCCGGATGCCCGCCTGCTCCTCCTCGGTCAGGGGCCGCCGCACCTTCGCGGGCACGCCCGCGACCAGCGAACCCGGCGGCACCTCCATGCCCTGCGGCACCAGCGCCTGCGCGGCGACCAGCGAACCGGCGCCGATCCGGGCCCCGTTGAGGACCGTGGCGCCCATGCCGACCAGGACGTCGTCCTCGATGGTGCAGCCGTGCACGGTCGCGTTGTGACCGATCGTCACCCGCGCCCCGATCCGCACCGGGAAGCCCGGGTCCACGTGCACCGTGCAGTTGTCCTGCACGTTCGCGTCCTCCCCGACCTCGATCGGGCCGCAGTCCGCCCGCAGCACCGCGTGGTACCAGACGCTGGCGCGCGGCCCCAGCGTGACCTCGCCGAGCACCACCGAGGTCGGCGCCGTGAACGCCGTCGGGTCGACCACCGGCTCCTTGCCGCCCACGCCCCTGATCAACGCCCCGGACACGTCCGTCACCTCTGCCATCGTCTCGCTCCTGCTTCGTTCGTCGTTCGTCGGTCGTCCGTCGCGCCTTCCCGCGCAGCGTAGTCCGGGCCCATGACGGACATCACAGCGCACCGCACTGATCAGCGACGACACCGCCGACTACGGTGTCCGGGTGCCCCGGAACCGAAACACGTTCTCTTCCCTGACCGCCTGGCGGCGCCGTGTCGTCGCCCGCGCCCTCCAGGGCGGCTGGCGTCGGATCCAGCAGGCCGGGGCGGTGACCGCCGAGCACCCGGGACGGCTGCGCTTCCGCGCCCTCGGCGAGGGCACCCGGCTCGCGTTCCCGCAGGGCACCGTCTTCGGCGAGCAGTGGATCGAGATCGGCGCCTGCTGCATCATCGCCGAACAGGTCACGCTGACCGCCGGCATGCTGCCGGACCTCGACCTCGGCACCGAGACCGTGCTGACCCTCGGCGACGGCGTCGTCCTCGGCCGGGGCAGCCACGTCATCGCGGACGCGCCGATCAGCATCGGCTCCGACACCTACTGCGGGCCGTACGTCTACATCACCTCGACCAACCACAGTTACGACGACCCCGACGTGCCGATCGGCCGCCAGTGGCCGCGCTCGGAGCCGGTGCGCATCGGACCGGGCTGCTGGCTCGGCACCGGCGCGGTGATACTGCCGGGCGCCCGCCTCGGCCGGAACGTCGTGGTCGCCGCCGGCGCCGTGGTCCGAGGGGAGGTGCCCGACCACGCGGTGGTGGCCGGTGCCCCGGCGAAGGTGGTCCGCTCCTACGACCCCGAGCGCGGCTGGCAGCCCCCGCTGCGCACCCCGGCGCCCCGGCCGCTCCCGGACGGCATCACGTCCGAGCAGATGGCCGCGCTGGCGCGACTCGACGCGGAACAGTTGGAGGGGCTGGCGAACCTGGAGCGCTGAGGGGCGCGTCGCGGTGGGGGCGGGGCTCCGGCCTCAGCGGACGGCGAGGGGTCCGGCGGCCGGTCATGAAGGGTCCCTCATCCGGTGGCGAGCAGCACCGTGCCGACCAGGGCCAGTCCCGCGCCGGCCGCCTGGACCGCGCGCAGCCGCTCCTTGAGGACTCCCCGCGCGGCGAGGGCCGTCACGACCGGGTAGAGCGAGGCGAGGACCGCGGCGACGGTGACCGGGCCGCGCTGCGCGGCCAGCGCGTAGGTGCCGTTGGCGGCGACGTCCGCGAGGCCGACGAAGGCGAGCGCGGGCAGCGAGGCGGCGATCGCCCGCAGGCCGCCGCCGTCCTCGGGCAGGGCCCGGCCGCCGCGCCGTACGGAGACCCACAGGGCCGCCCCGCCGACCGCGACATTGGTGACGCGCTGGACGAACAGCGCGAGGAAGAGCCCGGTCACGGTGGTCGACGCCTCGGAGATCAGGGCCATCACGGCGCCGAAGCCGAAGGCGGCGACCAGGGTGAGCAGCACCGCCTGCCGCTGCACGGGAGCGCCGCGCAGTTCGGGGCCGCCGGCCAGGACCACGCCGAGGACCGCGACGGCGATGCCCGCGAACTGGAGCGGTCCGGGCCGGTCGCCGAGCAGCAGGCCCACGCCGACCGGGACCACCACGCCGAGCGAGCCGAGCGGGGAGACCACGCCCATCGGGCCGAGGGCGAGCGCGCGGTAGAAGGCGAGCATCGCGACCGGGCCGACGACGCCGGCCGCGACCGCGTACCAGAGCCGGGGACCGGCCTCGTCGAAGGCGCCGGTGGAGAGCACCACGGTGCCGAGGACGAGGACGGCGACCGTCTGCGAGACCACGACCACGGTAAGGGCGGGGAAGCGGCGGGTCAGCAGACCGCCGCCGAAGTCGGCGAGCCCCCAGAGCAGGCTGGTGCCCAGGGCGAGCAGCGCCGTCAGTGCGGTCATCGGTGGTGCCTCGCAGTACAGTGCGGTGAACAAGGGAGTGCACCACACCGTAGTGCAGTCTGCTGAACTCTGTCATCCAGGATATTGGACGGTACGTGTCGGACCTCGACCAGCTCACCCAGTCGCTCGCCCGCAACCTGAGGCGCTGGCGCAACGAGCGCGGCTTCACCCTGGACGCGCTCGCCGCCCGGGCCGGAGTCAGCCGCGGCATGATCATCCAGATCGAGCAGGCCCGCACCAACCCCAGCGTCGGCACCACGGTCAAGCTCGCCGACGCCCTCGGCGTCTCGATCACCACCCTGCTCGACTACGAACAGGGCCCGCACGTCCGGCTCGTGCCCCCGGAGCAGGCCGTCCGCATGTGGTCCACCTCCACCGGCAGCCACACCACCCTGCTGGCCGGCACCGAGGCCCGCGGCCCGCTGGAGCTGTGGCACTGGACCCTCATGCCCGGGGACGGCAGCGCCTCCGACCCGCACCCCGACGGCACCACCGAGCTCCTGCACGTCACCGCCGGCACCCTCACCCTCGAAGTGGACGGCGCCGACCACCTCCTCCCGGCCGGCACCTCCGCCGTCTTCGAGAGCAACGTGCCGCACGCCTACCGCAACGAGGGCACCGAGACCGTCGAGATGACCATGGCCGTCTCGATCCCGCCCGTACGCTGAGACGAACGGCCGCTTCCCGGCCCGCACTTGTTACGGTGCCGGGCATGCGCGCTCCGATCGGTGACTTCGACGACGTCCGCCCCGCCCCCGACTGCCTCGACCTGCTGACCGCCCCCGTCGCCGCGGCGGTCCGCACCTGGTCCGGCGCCGTGCCGGCCGACCAGCTGCTGTACGTGGACACGGACCCGGACGTGGCGGACACGTCCGTCTTCGTCGAGCACTACGGCCGGCGCCTCCTGGACGAGTCCGCGAACTGCGTGATCGTCGCGGGCAAGCGGGGCGAGACCACCACCCTGGCCGCCTGCGTGGTCCGCTCCGCCACCCGCATCGACGTCAACGGCGTGGTCCGCAAGGAACTCGGCTCCCGCAAGGTGCGCTTCGCGCCCATGGAGACCGCCACCGGCGACACCGGCATGGAATACGGCGGCATCACCCCCATCGGCCTCCCGGCCGCTTGGCCGGTCCTGGTCGACGCCACCGTGGTCGACACCCCGTGGGTGCTGATCGGCAGCGGCCGCCGCCGCGGCAAGCTCATCGTCCCCGGCAAGGCCTTCGCCGACCTCCCCGGCGCCGTCGTCCTGGAAGGCCTCGGCACCGAGGGCTGACCCCGGCCGCCCGATCGCGGTCGGCGGCCCCGAGGCGAACCCGCACGCCCCGGAGCCGCCGCACGCCCCGGATCAGCGCCCGAGCTTCGGAATCTCGATCGCCGGACAGCGGTGCATCACCATGTCGAGCCCGGCCGCCCGGGTCCGCTCGTACGCCGCCTCGTCGATCACGTCGAGCTGGAACCACACGGCCTTGGCCCCGATCTCCACCGCCTGGTCCGCGACCGCACCGGCCAGCTCGCTGTTCACGAACACGTCGACCACGTCCACCGGGAACGGAATCTCCGCCAGCGACGCGTACCCCTGCTCCCCGTGCACCGTCTCCGCCTTCGGATGCACCGGCACGATCCGCTTCCCGAACCGCTGCAGCACCTCGGCCACCCCGTACGCCGCCCGCATCCGGTTGTTGGACAGCCCCACCACCGCCCAGGTGTCGCCGGTCTCGGTGAGGATGCGGCGCACGGTCTCCGCCTCGGTGGTCATGGACTCGACGCTCATCACACACTGCCCTTCCGCGAAACGATCGGTCGTCGATGGTGAACGCCCCGTGACCCTCGGTCATTCCCGGGCGGCCGGCGGATCCGCCGTGGCCGGGAAGCCGGGCGCGGGCGCATAGGGTGGCGGGATGCAGGAGCAGTACCGCACGCTCGCCGGCGAGGGCGTTCACGAGTCCGAGATCAACCGATCGCGCTTCATCTGCGCGCTCGCGCCCGTCGCCACCGAGGCCGAGGCCCAGGAGTTCGTCGCCCGGATCCGGCGCGAGCACCCCACCGCCACGCACAACTGCTTCGCGTACGTCATCGGCGCCGACGCCTCCGTGCAGAAGGCGTCCGACGACGGGGAACCCGGCGGCACCGCCGGGGTGCCCATGCTCCAGATGCTGCTGCGCCGCGAGATGCGGTACGTCGCCGCCGTCGTCACCCGCTACTACGGGGGCGTCAAGCTCGGCGCCGGCGGGCTGATCCGCGCCTACGGGGGAGTGGTCGGCGAGGCCCTGGACGCCCTCGGCACCGTCACCCGGCGCCGCTACCGGCTCGCCACCGTGACCGTCGACCACCAGCGGGCCGGGAAGCTGCAGAACGACCTGCGGGCCACCGGGATCGCGGTGCGCGAGGTCGGGTACGGAGCCGCCGTGACCATCGGCATCGGGCTGCCCGACTCCGATGTGACCCGTTTCACGGCCTGGCTCGCCGACGTGACGGCCGGCACCGCCGGCTTCGAACTCGGCGGCGAGGCGTACGGCGAGGCGTCCGGCGATGAGTGACGCCGGACCGAACCCCGCCACCGCTGTCACACCCCACCGATACGCTCAGGGATCATGAGGCTTCTGCACACGTCGGACTGGCACCTGGGACGCTCGTTCCACCGGGTCGCCCTGCTCGACGCCCAGGCCGCGTTCCTCGACCACCTGGTGGCCACGGTGCGCGAGCGCGAGGTGGACGCGGTGCTCGTCGCCGGCGACGTCTACGACCGCGCCGTGCCCCCGCTCACCGCCGTCGCGCTCTTCGACACCGCCCTGCACCGGCTCGCCGACGCCGGCGTGCCCACCGTCATGATCTCCGGCAACCACGACTCGGGCCGCCGCCTCGGCGTCGGCGCCGGCCTCATCGAGCGCGCCGGCATCCACCTGCGCACCGACCCCGCCGGCGTCGGCACCCCCGTGCTGCTCGCCGACGCCCACGGCGACGTCGCCCTCTACGGCCTGCCCTACCTCGAACCGGCCCTGGTCCGCGAGCAGTTCGGCGCCGCCAAGGCCGGCCACGAGGCGGTCCTGGGCGCCGCCATGGACCGGGTCCGCGCCGACCTCGCCACCCGCCCCGCCGGCACCCGCTCCGTCGTCCTCGCCCACGCCTTCGTCGCCGGCGGCGAGCCCAGCGACAGCGAGCGCGACATCACCGTCGGCGGCGTCGCCGCCGTCCCCGCCGGAGTCTTCGACGGCGTCGACTACGTGGCCCTCGGCCACCTCCACGGCAGCCAGACCCTCACCGAGCGGGTGCGCTACTCCGGCTCCCCACTCGCCTACTCCTTCTCCGAGACCGACCACCGCAAGACCATGTGGCTGATCGACCTCGGCGCCGACGGCGCCATCGACACGGCCGAGCGGATCGACTGCCCCGTACCGCGCCCGCTCGCCCGGATCCGCGGCCGGCTCGACGACCTCCTCGCCGACCCCGGCCTCGCCCGCCACGAGGACTCCTGGATCGAGGCCACCCTCACCGATGCCGTGCGGCCCGCCGAACCGATGGCCCGGCTCGCCGAGCGCTTCCCGCACACCCTCCACCTCGTCTTCGACCCCGAGCGCGGCGAGGACGACCCCGCCCTCTCCTACGCCGGCCGGCTGCGCGACCGGAGCGACCAGCAGATCGCCGAGGACTTCGTGGCCCACGTACGCGGCGGCGCCGGCCCCGACAGCGCCGAACGCGACGTGCTGCACGGCGCCTTCGACGACGTCCGGGTCGACGCGGCCCGCCACGAGCGCGAGGTGACCCGGTGAGACTCCACCGCCTCGTCGTCACCGCCTTCGGCCCCTTCGGCACCCCGCAGGAGATCGACTTCGACAGCCTCTCCTCGGCCGGCCTCTTCCTGCTCCACGGCCCCACCGGCGCCGGCAAGACCTCCGTCCTCGACGCCGTCTGCTTCGCGCTGTACGGCTCCGTCCCCGGCGCCCGCCAGAGCCCCGGCACCGTGCTGCGCAGCGACCACGCCGCCGCCGGCACCCCCACCGAGGTCACCCTCGAACTCACCGTGGGCGAGCGGCGCCTGGAGATCACCCGGCGGCCCGCCCAGCAGCGCCCCAAGCGGCGCGGCACCGGCTTCACCACCGAGAAGGCCCTGAGCCGGCTGCGCGAGTACGACGCCGGGAGCGGCGAGTGGCGCGCGCTCAGCCGCTCCCACCAGGAGATCGGCGAGGAGATCACCCAGCTCCTCGGCATGAGCCGCGACCAGTTCTGCCAGGTCGTGCTGCTGCCCCAGGGCGACTTCGCGCGCTTCCTGCGCGCCGACGCCGAGGCCCGCGGCAAGCTCCTCGGCCGGCTCTTCGACACCCGGCGCTTCGCCGCCGTCGAGGACCGGCTCGCCGAGCTGCGCAAGGCCGCCGAGCGGGAGGTCGCCGCCGGCGACGAACGCCTCCTCGCGCTCGCCCACCGGATGGCCGAGGCCGCCGGCGCCGGATCGCCCGCGGCCGCGCCCGTCGAGGAGCGCCCAGGCGAGCCCGGCCTCGCCGAGGCCGTCCAGACCCGCGCCGCGCTCGCCCGCAGCGAGGCCCGCGAGACCCTCGACATCGCCCGGCTCCGGCTCGCCGCCGCCGAGGAGCGCCAGGCCCGGGCCCGCGCCGCCCTCGACGCGGCCCGCGAGCTCGCCGACCGCCAGGCCCGGCACGCCGACGCGCTGCGCCGGCAGGAGGAACTGGCCGCCCGCCGCCCCGAGTGCGAGCGCTGGCAGCAGGCCCTCGACCGCTCCCTCAAGGCCGACCGGGTTGCCCCCGCGCTCGCCCTGCGCGAGGACGCCGAGCGTGCCCACCGGGCGGCCGACGCCGCCCGCGACCGGGCCCGCGCGGTCCTCCACCCCGACTACGCCGAGGCCGGCGCCGAACAGCTGTCCGCCGTCGAGCGGCGGCTGCGCGAGGAGCTCGGCGCCCTGGAGGCGGCCCGCCGGGCCGAACAGCGCGGCGCCGAACTCGCCGCCGAGCGCGCCGCCCTGGACCGCGAGGCCCGCGCCGACGAGGAATTCCTCCAGGACGCCGCGGCCTGGCTGGCCGGCTGGGAGACCCGCCGCGCCGAGCTGAGGCGGCACGTCGAGGCGGCCCAGGAGGCCACCGCCCGCGCCGAACAGCTCGCCGGCCGCCTCGAACCGGCCCGCCGCCGCCTCGCCGCCGCCCGCCGCCGCGACGCCCTCGCCGCCGACCTCGCCACCGCCCGCGAGCGCCTCACCACCGCCCGCGAGCGGCGCAACGAGGCCCACGAACACTGGCTCGACGTCAAGTCCCGCCGCCTGCGCGGCATCGCCGCCGAACTCGCCGCCGCCCTCACCCCCGGCGCCCCCTGCCAGGTCTGCGGCTCCGCCACCCACCCCGCCCCGGCCCGCACCACCGCCGACCACGTCGACCGCACCGCCGAGGACGCCGCCTACGCCGCCTACACCCGCGCCGACGAGGCCCGCACGGCCGCGGAGACGGGCGTCGCCGCGACCACGGAGGCCTGGGAGGCGGCCCGCCAGGAGGCCCGCGCGAGCGACCCGGCCGCCGCCGGGCCGGCCCCGGTGGGGGACCCGGCCGCCGACGCCGCCGGAGCGGCTACGCCCCCCGACCCCGCCGTCGAGGAGCTCGCGCGGCTCGTCGACGAGTTGGCCCGGGCGCACGGCGAGGCGCACGCGCTCGCCGGGCAGACGCATGCCGCGCGCGAGGCGTTGGCGGCGGCCGAGCGGGAGTACGAGGAGCGGGTGGCCGCGCAGCGGGAGACCGAGCGGCGGGTGGCCGCGCGGATGTCGCGGCGGGAGGCGTTGGAGCGGCAGCAGGCGGAGCTGGAGGCCGAAGTGGCGGCCTCGCGGGGGGAGTCGGGCAGTGTGGCGGAGTACGCCACGCTGCTGGAGCGGCGGATCGCGCTGCTCACCGGGGCCGCCGAGGCGGTGCGGACCGCCGAGACGGCCGCGCGGGCACTGAAGGAGGCGGACGACCGGCTCGCCGACGCCGCCTTCCGGGCGGGCTTCGCGACCCCTGCGGAGGCCGCCGCCGCGCTCCTGGACGAGCCGGCCCGGCGCGGGTTGCAGCAGCGGGTCGACGCCTGGCGGTCGGAGGCGGCGGTCGTCGCCGACCGGCTGGGCGAGGAGGCCACCGCGGCCGCCGCCGCGCTGCCGCCCGCCGACCCGGAGGCGGCCGGCGCCGCGCACACCCGCGCCGAGCGCGCGCTGCGCGAGGCCGCCGCCGCGCTCTCCGCCGTAACGGAGCGGTGCGAGGCCCTGGACCGGCTGTCCGGTCTGGCCGACGCGGAGGTGCGCCGGCTCGGGCCGCTGCGCGAGGAGTACGAGCGGGTGGCGCGGCTCGCCGCGCTCACCGCCGGCACCTCCGCCGAGAACGAGCGCAGGATGCGCCTGGAGTCGTACGTGCTCGCGGCTCGCCTCGAGCAGGTCGCGGCCGCCGCCACGGCCCGGCTGCAGCGGATGTCCTCCGGGCGCTACACGCTGGTGCACTCCGACGCCCGCAGCGGCGGCCGGCGGTCCGGTCTCGGCCTGCACGTGGTGGACGCCTGGACGGGCAACGAGCGGGACACCGCCACGCTCTCCGGCGGCGAGACCTTCTTCGCCTCCCTGGCCCTGGCGCTCGGCCTCGCCGACGTCGTCACCGACGAGGCCGGCGGGGTCCGCCTGGACACCCTCTTCATCGACGAGGGCTTCGGCAGCCTGGACGACCAGACCCTGGACGAGGTGCTCGACGTCCTGGACTCGCTCCGTGAGCGGGACCGCAGCGTCGGCATCGTCAGCCACGTCGGCGACCTGCGCCGCCGCATCCCGGCCCAGCTGGAGGTGGTGAAGGCCCGGCACGGTTCCGCGGTCCGCCTGCGCACCGGCGGCGAGGCGCTGGGGGAGGCGCTCAGCGGCTGATCGGGCGGCGCGGCAGCGGTGAGGAGTAGACGACGCTCGTCGTGACCGAGCCGAGCGCGCCGATCTTCCCGGAGACCTCCTCCAGGTGCCGCATCGACCGGGCGGCGACCTTCAGGACGAAGCAGTCGTCGCCCGTGACGTGGTGCGCCTCCAGGACCTCGGGCGTGGCGGCGATCAGATCGTGGAAGGGCTTGTAGTTGCCGTTGGGGTAGCGCAGCCGGACGAAGGCGAGGATGGGCAGGCCGAGCCGCTCCTGGTCGATGATCGCCGTGTAGCCGGCGATCACCCCCGCCTCCTCCAGGCGCCGTACGCGTTCGGTCACGGCCGAGGCGGACATGGACACCGCCCGGGCGAGTTCGGCGAAGCTGGCCCGGCCCTGGGTCTGGAGGGCGTCGAGGATCCGCCAGTCCGTGGCGTCCGGGGTGTATCCGCTGGTCATGGGCGTGACCTTGCAGAAAAACCCCCGGGAGTTCAAGTCTTCCCGGGGGTTTCTCACAGTCCGGCCCCCCGCAGCCCCGGCCGCCCCGCAGCCCCGGCCGCCCGGGTGCTCAGAGCCGGGAGATCTCGTCCACCAGGTCGTCCAGGCCCAGCGGCCCCTGCGACAGGGCCGCCATGTGCCAGGCCTTCGCGTCGAACGCGTCGCCGTGCTTGGCGCGGGCGTTGGCCCGGCCGAGCAGCCAGGCCCGCTCGCCCAGCTTGTAGCCGATGGCCTGGGCCGGCACCGACAGATAGCGGGTCATCTCGCTCTCCACGAAGGCCGGCGGCCGGCTGCTGTGCCGCTGGAAGAACTCCTGGGCGAGCGCCGGGGTCCACCGCTCGCCCGGGTGGAAGGTCGAGTCCGCCGGGATCTCCAGGCCCAGGTGCATGCCGATGTCCACGATCACCCGGCAGGCCCGCATCATCTGCCCGTCGAGATAGCCGAGCCGCTTCTCCGGGTCGCCGAGGAAGCCCAGCTCGTCCATCAGGCGCTCCGCGTAGAGCGCCCAGCCCTCGGTGTTGGCGCTGACCTTGCCGATCGTCGCCTGGTAGCGGGACAGCCGGTCGGCGACGTGCACCCACTGGGCGATCTGCAGGTGGTGGCCGGGCACGCCCTCGTGGTACCAGGTCGACACCAGATCGTAGACCGGGAAGCGGTGCTGCCCGTCGACCGGCAGCCAGGTGCGGCCGGGGCGCGCGAAGTCCTCCGAGGGGCCGGTGTAGTAAGGGGCGGCGGCGCCGCCCGGCGGGGCGATCCGGGACTCCACCCGCCGGACCCGCTCGGCGAGTTCGAAGTGCGTGCCGTCCAGCGCCTCGATCGCCTCGTCCATCAGGCCCTGCAGCCAGTCCCGTACCGCGTCCACGCCCTCGATGTGCGCCCCGTGCACGTCGAGGTGGGCCAGTGCCTCCCACGGGTCGGAGCCGGGCAGGATCCGGTCCGCTTCGTGACGCATCTCGCCGAGCAGGCGGTGGTATTCGGACCAGCCGTACGCGTACGCCTGGTCGAGGTCCAGGTCGGTGCCGTTGAAGAAGCGCGCCCAGCGGCGGTAGCGCTCGCGGCCCACGGTGTCAGGCGCGTCGGCGACCGCCGGGCCGTAGACGTCGCGCATCCAGTCCCGCAGCGCCAGCACGGCGGCGTCGGCGCCGGAGCCGGCCGCCGTCAGCTCGGCCCGCAGGGCGTCCGGCAGGACGCCCTCGCCGAGCGCCGCGTCCGCGCCGGCGGCGAGGCCCGCGAACCAGCCGCGCGGCGCGCCGTCCGGGCCGGTGCCGCCGCCGGCCGCCCACTCGGTGAGCTGCCCGACGAAGGTGGCCGTGGCCCGCGGCCCGCCCCGCATGCCGCGTTCGAGGCCCAGCGCGAGCGAGGCGCGGTAGCCCTCCAGGGCCGCCGGCACGGCGCGCAGCCGGGCCGCGACGGCCGTCCAGTCGTCGACGGTCGCCGTCGGCAGCATGGTGAAGGAGAGGCGCACGCTGTGCGCGGGCGAGCGCAGATTGCTGACCGCGCACAGGCCCTCGTCGGCCTCGTGCACGAGGAGCTGGGCGGTCAGCCGCTCGCGCAGCAGCCGGCCGCAGCGCCGCTCCGCCTCGTCCTCGGCGCCGTCCTGCCGCTCCGCCGCGTCGAGCCGTTCGAGCGTGCGCCGCGCGAGGTCGGCGACGGCCTCCTGGCCGGCGGGGGAGAAGTCGGGGAGGCGCCCCGCGCTCTCGCGGACTCCCAGGAAGGTGCCGGTGATCGGGTCGAGTTCGATGAGCGCGTCGACGTAGTCGTCGGCGACCTGGCGGGGGAGCGCGGTGCTGGAAGACTCTGGCATGGGCCAATCCTGGCCCGTACGGGGCGTCCGCGTCACCCTCGTTCGATCTCGGTCGGCGACAACTGAGCGCCCGGGACCGGTGGAAGCAGCGGTCCGCACTCCCACTGCTGGAAGATCAGGCGGGTTTCCACCCGGGCCACCTCGCGCCGTGAGGTGAACGCGTCCAGCACGAGTCGCTGCAGGTCAGCGGGGTCGGCGACGGCCACGTGGACCAAGTAGTCGTCGGGGCCGGTGAGATGGAACAGAGCCCGGGACTCCGGCAGGGCGCGCACCCGCTCGACGAACGGGCCGATGAGTTCGCGTCGGTGCGGGCGCACCTGGACGAGCAGCAGGGCTTCGAGGCCACGGCCGAGTTTGGCCGGATTCAGCTGTAGGCGGTGTCCGAGGATCACGCCGCTGCGGCGCAGCCGGGCCACCCGGTCCAGGCAGGTGGACGGAGCCACCCCCACCTCGGCGGCGAGCTCCCGGTAGGTGCTCCGGGCGTCGTTCTGCAACAGGCGAAGAATGTGCAGATCGACCGGGTCCAGTACGACAGAATCGGCCATTGGCCGAACGTAGCACGGCGATTTCCCGCTACCCACCGGTATTCGTTCACAGTGCGCCGCATGGACATGACCAGGAACGCCCACGCGTCCTCCGCCGCGTCCGCCCCCACCCGGGCGCTCGCCACCGAAGCCGTGCACGCCGGCCGCGACGACCTCGCCGAGCTCGGTCTGCACGCCCCGCCGCTCGATCTGTCCACCACCTATCCGTCCCGCGACGCCCGGGCCGAGGCCGCCCGGATCGACGAGTTCGCCACCACCGGCGTCCTCCCGGACGGCCCGCCGGTCTACGCCCGCCTGGACAACCCCACCACCGCGCGCTTCGAGACCGCCCTCGCCCGCCTGGAGGGCACCGACTCCGCGGTGGCCTTCGCCAGCGGCATGGCGGCGCTCAGCGCCGTCCTGCTGGCCCGCGCGAGCCAGGGCCTGCGGCACGTCGTGGCGGTCCGCCCGCTCTACGGCTGCAGCGACCACCTCCTCAACGCCGGACTGCTCGGCACCGAGGTCACCTGGACCGACCCGGCCGGCGTCGCCGACGCCATCCGGCCCGACACCGGCCTGGTCATGGTCGAGACGCCCGCCAACCCGACCCTCGCCGAGGTCGACGTCCGGGCCCTGGCCCACTCCTGCGGCGAGGTGCCGCTGCTGGTCGACAACACCTTCGCCACCCCGGTGCTCCAGCGGCCCGCCGAGCTCGGGGCGCGGATCGTGCTGCACAGCGCCACCAAGTACCTCGGCGGCCACGGCGACGTCATGGGTGGTGTCGTCGCCTGCGACGAGGGCTTCGCCCGCACCCTGCGCCAGGTGCGCTTCGCCACCGGCGGCGTGCTGCACCCGCTCGCCGGCTATCTGCTGCTGCGCGGCCTCTCCACGCTGCCGGTGCGGGTCCGGGCCGCCTCGGAGACCGCCGCCGAACTGGTCCGCCGGCTCGCCGCCGACCCGCGGGTGGCGCGCGTGCACTATCCGCGGATCGGCGGCGCGATGATCGCCTTCGAGGTGCACGGCGACCCGCACGACGTGATCGGCGCCGTGCGGCTCGTCACCCCGGCGGTCAGCCTCGGCAGCGTCGACTCGCTCATCCAGCACCCGGCCTCGATCAGCCACCGGATCGTCGACCCCTCGGACCGGCGCACCGGCGGCATCGACGACCGGCTGCTGCGCATGTCCGTGGGCCTGGAGGACGTCGAGGACCTGTGGCAGGACCTCGACCGGGCGCTCAGCGCCGGGCCCGCCACCGGCTCGCGGCGTCCACGGGACCCGGAGCGGGCCGGAGCGTAGCCGCGTCGGCCTCCGTGCGGGCGCCGTCGGCCTCCGTACGGGCGCCGGCCGGGCGTCCGGCGAGGCGGGCGGTGATCACCAGGGTGCCCTCCTCGATCTGGTAGTCGAGGGGCAGGTTCAGCCCGCGCATGGCGGCCACCATGCCGGTGTTGGAGGACTGGGTCACCGCGTAGACGCTGTCGCAGCCGGCCTCCTCGGCCAGCGCCACCAGGCGCCCGAGGAGCTCGGAGCCGATGCCCCGCCGCTGCCACTCGTCCTCGACGAGCAGCGCGACCTCGGTCTCGTCGCCGTCCCACAGCAGATGGCCGAGGGCGACGACCCGGCCGGAGGCCGTCTGCACGGCCAGGGTGCGCCCGAAGCGCGGGCTCAGCAGGTGGTCGAGATAGCGGTCGGCGTCGCCGACCGGGCCGTGGTAGCGCAGCGCCAGGGTCCGGTCGGAGCAGCGGTCGTGCATCGCCCGCGCGGCGGCCAGGTCGCGCTGGTCGGCGCGGCGGACGGTGATGTCGTTGCCCTCGGGCAGGGTCAGCACGTCCCGGCCGCGCGGCAGCCGCGGCCCGAGCCGGGCGTCGAGCTCCACCAGGGCCCGGGCCCGGGCGAACTCGGTGGGCGTGAACGGCAGATAGGGGCGCTCGATCACCAGCGTCCCGCCGTTCGGGTCGCGCAGCCGCATCGAGGTCTCCTCCAGGACCCCCTCCACGGGAGCCTGTTCACCGGTCGGACGGCCGCTGAGGGAGACCGCCGGCACGGAGCGCAGGGTGCAGCGGCCGAGCAGCCGCCGCAGCGCCAGCGGGAGTTCGGCCGCGTCGAGCGCGGTGCGGGTGGCCAGGCCCAGCACCCGGGTCGGGACGTCGACCAGGTCGTGCGCGTCGGCCCGCTCGGTCCAGATGTCGGTGCCGCCGGCCGCGGCGATCTCCCGGGTCAGCACGCCCGCCTCCAGAGCGGCGGGCGCGCGCAGCAGGAACTCGTCCACGGTGCCCACGGCCAGCGGGTGCGTCTGCAGGGTCAGGATGTCGACCCCGTGCCGGGCCAGCACCGCGCACAGCGCGGCCAGGCTGCCCGGGGCGTCGCGGACCGTGGTCCGCAGCCGCCACAGGGTCGTGGCCGTTCCGGCGGAGTCCCCCACGGGGGTGGGGGCACTGCCGGGAACCGCGTCCGGCGGCAGCGGGGCCGACGCCCCGCTGCCGCCGGGATCGTCGGCGGGCGGCGCATGGCTGTGCCGCCGGGCCCACCAGGTGTGGAAGGCGGCCGTGGCGACCAGCGCGATCGCCGAGAACACCAGCAGGTAGGGGCCGTCCGGGCCCTTCACCACGGTCTTGGCGATCGAGTCGGCCACCACCACGGCGGTGAACAGCGCGGCCAGTTCGATGAGGTCGTGCCGCCAGTGGTGGAGGCGGCGGGCGTTGTTCCGGTGTGACATGTCGGGCGTCATGACCTCACTGTGACCCAGCGGTGTTGCGTGATCACGAACGCCTTGTGACTGACGGGTTAAGCGCCGATCCGGGGCATTGATGGCGATTTCAAGCAGTTTCCGATCGGTCCTGATCGGCCCCCTGACCGAGGGCGACCGCGAGCCGCCGCGCCTGCGTCACCAGCTGCGTCGACCCCTTCCGGGCCGCGAGCTCCGCGAGCCCCGGCACCTCCCCGGAACCGCCGGCCCGCTCCACGCACTCCGCCGCCACCGCGAGCAGCTCGCCCGTGCCGCGTACGGGCCCGGGGCCGCCGAGCACCGAGGGCAGCAGCGCGAGCAGCAGGTCGCCCACCGTCCGGTACGCGCCCGTCGCCGCCGCCGTACGGGCCGAGTCCGCCAGCCGGTTCGGCTTCACCGTGCCCTCGGCGAGCAGCTCCGCGAGCCGCGCCCCCAGCAGCCCCGCGTCCAGCTCGCCCCGCGAGGCCAGCACGAGCAGCGCGTCCACCGCCGTCAGCCGGTCCTCCACGTGCCGGAAACCGAGCGCGACCGCGAGCGCGCAGTGCACCGCCGGACCGACGGGGCCGTCCGCCTCGGCCAGTGCGGTGAGCCCCTCGGCGACGTCCCGCTCCTCACCCCGCGCCCCGGCCGCGAGGACCGGCAGCAGCCAGGCCGCGAAGGTCTCCCGGTCGTCCGGGAGGACGGCCGGCCACAGCGGACGCCGGCCCGAGCCGGGCCAGTGGGCGCAGCCGCGCGCGTGCTCCGCCACCGACGAGCCCAGCCAGTGGAAGGCGGCCGGGAACTCGTCCCGTATCGCCCGCCGCTCCCGCACCGCCACCACCAGCCGGTCCGCGAGCCACCACCGGCCGGAGCGGTCGTCGCCGCTCCGGGCCAGGAAGCGCAGACCGGGCGACAGCGTCTCGTCCGCGGTCAGCCACTCCGCCAGCCGGTCACCCGCGCGGGTGCCGAGCGCCGCCGCGCCGGCGGCCGCGTCCGCCGCCTCCGAGCCGCCCTTGCGGACCCGCAGCAGCGCCTGCGCCAGGTCCAGGGGCAGCGGATCGACCCCCGCGTCCCGGTACTCCCGCAGCCGCTCCACCAGCACCGCCGGATCGATCGCCCCCGTGTGCCAGGTGGGCGCGGCGAGCAGGAACGGCACCGGCTTCTCCGTGATCACCAGCCACGCCGTCTCCCACACCCGCGCGTCGATCACCTGCCCCAGGGCCGTGTGCGCACAGGACGCGGACTCCGACCGACGCCTCCGGGCGGCGTCCAACTGACCCGGCCGCACCAGACCCAGCAGCGCCGCGAGCACCGTCGTCAGACCGTGCGAGCCGAGCGCGCTCGTGTGCCGCCCGCTGTTCAGCCGGTGCGAGCCCGCGAACGCCTCCCGCACCGCCGCCTTCAGCGCCTCCCGGTCCCGGTGCGCATGCCGTACGAGACCGTCGAGGGCCCGCTCGAACGCCTCCGGATCCTCGTACGGACGCCGCTCCAGCGCGACCAGGTCCGCGACCAGCTCCGCCACCGTGCCGGCCGGCGGCGCCACCGGGCGGCGCTCCGGCGCGGGTGGCAGCACCTCCTCGTACGGCGCCTCGTCGGCCACGGCCGCGGCCACGCCGAACAGCTCCGCCGCGGCCTGCCGGTGGACCGGGCTCAACAGCTCGACAGAACCCGCCAGTTCCGCCCGTACCCCGTCGTCCACGTGCTTCAGATGACGGCCCACCAGGGCCAGTACCCGCTCCTGGACCGCGGTGTCCTCGTGTCCGAAGGCGTCCGTGACCGCCGGCAGCAGCTCCGGCGCCGCGCCCGGATCGCGCCGCAGCACCTTGCCGAGCAGCGTCAACTGCGCCCGCACCAGCTTCTTCTCGCTGCGGAACAGCACCGAGCCCGACATCTCCGCCAGCTCGCCCACCGTGAGCCCGCCGTCGAGCGCCAGCTCGGTCAGGACCGCCTGGGCGTGCCCGGCCACCGGCGACGGCCCGTCCGCCGCCATGCCCAGCCAGTCCGGCACCCGGGCGCGCCGCTCCTCGTCCGTGGTGCCGAGGATCTGCAGAAGCGCCAGCGGGAAGCGCAGGTCACGGGCCCGGCCGCCGCGCAGCAGCCGGGACACGCAGCCGTCCACCAGCACCGCCCGGTCGAGCACGCCCTCGTCGGCGAGGGTCTTCAGGGCCGTCGGCCAGTGCGTCGGCGCGTCGGGCCCGACCGACCAGGTGAGCCGGTCCGGGGTCTCCGTCAGGGCCAGGACGTGCGGCAGCAGCACCGGCGTCTGCGGGTCCTCGCGCAGCCGCGCCGTCAGCCGGTGGTCCGTCACCGCCCGGATCCAGCCGCGCAGATAGCCCTCGGTGGTCGGCACCGGGCCGCCCGCGCGCTCCACCAGCGTGCGCACCAGGCGGTACTCGTCGTCGGCGAAGCCGGGGCGGGCGGCCAGCCGGCCCGCCACGTCCGCGAGCCAGGCCGGCTCCCGGTCCGCCAGCACGTCCAGGAGGCCGTCCACGGTGTGCCCGCCCCAGCCGGTGAGATCCCGCGAGGCGATCCAGGTCGCCGCCGCGGCCGGGCCCGTGTGACAGGCGGCGCCCGCCACCCGCAGCGCCCTGCGCGCCTCGGTCTGCGCGGTCCACTGCTGCCAGTCCCAGCCGCGCACCTCGGCGCGCAGCTCCTTCAGGCGCGGCAGCAGCCGCTTGCGGGCGGCGGCGTCCAGCGGCTCCAGGAGGGCGGGCACCTCGGTGTGCCGTCCCGCCCGCACCGCCGCAAGCAGCCGCTCCGCCGCGCCCTCCACCGCGGTCATGGCCGCGGTGTCCGTCGTGGCCGCCGTTTCCGCTGTGGCGGCCGTGTCCGTCGTGTCCGTCGTGGCCGTCGTGTCCGTCATGGTCCCCACCGCCCCCGTCATGGTCCGTACCGTCCCCGCTTCCGTCCCCGTCGTCGTCATCGCGCGGCCTGCGTGGCCGCCCCGACGGAGGCCGGCGCCGTCTCGACCGTCACCCCGCGCCGGGCCATCCGCACCGCGAGCGCGTGCTTGCACGGGCCGCGCCGGCCCCGGTGGTCCGCCCACCAGGCGCAGGTGCAGCTCAGGCGTCCGTCGGCCGCCTCCCGCACCTGGTAGCGGCGCTCGCCGGACACGACCGTGGCGAGCTCGCCGTCCAGCGCGACCGCGCCCGCCGCGAGCAGGGCGCGGGCGGACAGCAGCCGCGGGTTGTGGCGCTCGGCGCGGTCGGCGTCGTACGGCAGCTCGCGGTGGAAGTAGGCCGCCTCGGCCACGTCGTAGCCCACCCGGCCGGCCGTGCCGAGCCGGGTCAGCGCCGCCCGCACCCGGTCCACCGGCAGGCCCGACTGCTCGGCCAGGTCCGCGAGGTCGATGCGCGGCTCCCAGGCGAGCAGCACCGAGATCAGCTCGGCGTCCCCGGCGGCCTCCTCCGTGGCCAGCGACTCCAGGACTCCGCCCTCGCCGGAGAAGCCGCGCGCCGGGTCGGGGGAGAGGGTCAGGGTGAGCCGCATGCCCGGCAGCTCCACCTCCCAGGCGCTCGGCGCGGCCGCCCCGTCCGGCACCGGCCCGTACACCCGCAGCGCCACGGCGTGCCGGAGCACCCGCTCAAGCGCGACGAGCCGGTCGGGGCCGGCGAGACAGACCGCGCCCGGCACCGGCCGGGTGGTCGGGCGCAGGGTCCGGCCCTGCTGCACCACCCACAGCGGGCCCCGGCCGCGGGCCTGGCCGCGCGGCAGCGAGCGCAGGAAGCGCACCGCCTCGGCACCGGACAGCTCGGCCCGCAGGTCGAAGCCGGCGGACGAGACCTGCGCCTCGGCGAAGCCGCGCAGCCAGCGGTCCGGCAGCGGCACCTTCTTCTCGGCGACCGGGCCGTCCAGGGTGGTCACCGCCAACTCGTCCGGCCCGACCCGCAGATGCAGCGGGTCGGTGCCGGTCAGGCGCGACAGGGCCTCCCGCAGCGGGTTGTTGACGTCGACGTTGGTGGTGCCGTGTCCGGTCTCCGCCCCGTCGAGACCGGCGCTCAGCACGTCCAGACGCGCGTACACCCCGCCGCAGCCCGAGAAGGACTCGAAGCGCAGCCGGTCCCCGTTGCCCGTCACCACCGGGTCCAGCGAACCGGGTCGCATCCGCTGGTGGTAGCGCGCCGCCGCCACGTCGGCCACGGCGAGCAGCCCGCGCGCGGCGATCTGCGGCGAGCTGAGGAACCCGGAGAAGAACCGGGGCCGGGCCTCGGCGCCGCGCGGCGTGCGGCCTCCCGAGGTCTCCAGGCCGAGCGACCGCCCGGAGCCGGCGGTCTCCAGGACGGACGGGCGTGCGTAGGCGAGCGCAGTCAGGGATCGCGTCATGGGAACGACCGTAGGACCCACCACTGACAATCGCCCGAGCCCGAGCCCGAGCCCGAGCCCGAGCCCGAGCCCGAGCCCGAGCCCCCGGCCCCCGGCCCCCGGCCGAGCGCCGGGCCCGGTCGGACGCGCCCCCGTCCGGCCGGGCCCCGGTGCCGTGCCTACTGCCCCACGCGCCCCGGCTGGAGCGTCCGGCTGAACAGCACGAGACCGCCCTCCGCCCGCAGGCGCACCGTCAGTTCCCCGCTGTCGCCGTCGATGTCGACCTCGCCGAAGTGCTGCGGGGTCTCCATCGGCGAGAGGTTGGCCCGCTCCGGGGCGCGGACGAAGACGCGGTCCGGGCCGAAGGTGGCGTCCAGCTTGTTGGCCGGGAAGGCGCCGGCCGCGAGCGGGCCCGAGACGAACTCCCAGAACGGGGCGAAGTCCTTGAAGGCCGCGCGCTCCGGCGCGTAGTGCTGCGCCGAGGTGTAGTGCACGTCGGCGGTGAGCCACAGCGTGCCGGTGATGCGGCGGTGCTTGATGAAGCGCAGCAGCTCGGCGATCTGCAGCTCGCGGCCGAGCGGCGCGCCCGGGTCGCCCTGCGCGACCGCCTCGAAGTCGGTCGCCCCGTCGGTGACCACGAGGCCCAGCGGCATGTCGGCGGCGAGCACCTTCCACACCGCACGCGAGCGCGACAGCTCCCGCTTCAGCCACTCCAGCTGCTCCGCGCCCAGGATGCCGGTGGTGTCGTCGGCCTGCCGGCCCGGCGAGTTGGCGTTGCGGTACGAGCGCATGTCGAGCACGAACACGTCGAGCAGCGGACCGTGGTGCACCACCCGGTGCATCCGGCCCTCGGCGCGGGTCTCGCCCACGCGCGCGTGCAGCGTGGAGACCGGGAAGTACTCGGCGAAGGCGCGCGAGGCGCGGGCCGCCAGGACGTCCACGTCCTTCTCGGTGTAGCGCGGGTCGTCGAGGATCTGGCCCGGGTACCAGTTGTTGCGCACCTCGTGGTCGTCCCACTGCACGATGGTCGGCACCTGCGCGTTGAAGGCGCGCACGTTGTGGTCGAGCAGGTTGTAGCGGAAGTTGCCCCGGTACTCGGCCAGGGTCTCGGCGACCTTCGACTTCTCCGGCGTGGTGACGTTCCGCCAGACCCGCCCGTCGGGCAGCGTCACGGAGGGCTGGATGACGCCGTCCGCGTAGATGGTGTCGCCGCTGCACAGGAAGAAGTCCGGGTCTAGCCGGCGCATCTCCTCGTACGCCCGGAAGCCGCCGATGTCCGGGTTGATGCCCCAGCCCTGCCCCGCGATGTCGCCCGACCACAGGAAGCGCACCCCGTCGCGGCGCCGCACCGGGGCGGTGCGGAAGGTGCCGGTGACCGGCTCGCCGGTGCGCCGCGGGTCGTCCGGGTCGGCCAGGGTGACCCGGTAGTGGATCTGCTCGCCGGCCGGAAGACCGCGCAGCGCGGTGGTGCCGGTGAAGTCGGTGCCCGGGCCGAGCAGCGGGCCGTGGTGCCGGTGCACCCGGCGGAACGATTCGCTCGCCGAGGTCTCCACGATCATGCGGGCCGGCCGGTCCGAACGGACCCACACCAGACCCGAGTGCGCGGTGACGTCACCGGTCTGCACGCCCCACGCGGCCGTCGGACGCCCGGAGAGCGCGAACGCCGGGCTCGCGAACGCGCCGCCGCCGGCGGCGAGGGCGGCCGCCGACGCGGCGAGCGAGCCGCGCAGGACCGTACGACGGGCGGGTGCCGGGCCGCCGGCCGCCGGGCCGGGGGTGGGCTGGGACATCGAACGCCTCCAAGGGGTCTGCGGACCGGGACCGTCGCCCCGGCCACGGCTCCGGGGACCCGGGCCGCGCCCCATGCCTAGCGCCCGGGGACGGCGGGCAGCCGAACCCGGCGTGAACAACCCCTGCCCGGAGCCCCGTTCAGCCGTCCTGCCGACCGCCGTCCCGCATCGCGTCCGCCAGCAGCCCCACCCCGCGCGCGATCTCCGCGGGCGCCAGATGGGCGTAGCCGATCACGAGCCGCACCGCGCCGTCCGAGGGGCGGGCCGTGCCGTGGTCCTCCAGGGGGCGCAGGGAGACGCCCGCGGCCCATGCCCGCTCCAGGAAACGGGCGGTGGGCCCGTGGCGCGGCGGCAGACGGGCGATGACGTGGAGGCCGGCGGCGATACCGGTGACCTCCGTACCGGGAAAGTGCCGGTCCAGGGCGGTCACCAGGGCGTCCCGGCGCTCGCGGTACGCACGCTGGCAGCGGCGCAGCTGCCGGTCGTACCCGCCGCCGGTGACGAAGCGGGCCAGCACCGCCTGGTCGAGCACCGGATTGCCGAGGTCCATGGTCCGCTTGCGCTCCACCACCTCGTCGAGCAGCGCCTCCGGCACCAGCATCCAGCCGAGCCGCAGGCCCGGCGCGAGCGACTTGCTCACCGAGCCCGCGTACGCGACCCGCTCCGGGTCGAGGCCCTGGAGCGCGCCGACCGGCGCCCGGTCGTAGCGGAAGTCGCCGTCGTAGTCGTCCTCCAGGACGAAACCGTCCACCGCCCGCGCCCAGTCGAGGAGTTCGGCCCGCCGCCGGGCCCCGTAGGCGATGCCGGAAGGGAACTGGTGCGAGGGCGTGACCACGACCGCCCGGACCCCGGACGCGGCCAGCGGCCCCGGGACGAGGCCCTCCTCGTCCAGCGGCAGCCACACCGTCTCCAGGCCGGAGGCGGCGAACAGCCGGCCGTGCTCGGGGCTGCCCGGGTCCTCGATGCCGACCGAGGTGTGGCCGCGCGCCCGCAGCGCGAGGCCGAGGAGCGTCGTCGCCTGGGCCACCCCCGAGCACACCACGAGCCGCTCGGGGTCGGCGACCACCCCGCGCCGCCGCGCCAGCAGCGCCGCGAGCGCGGCCCGCAGTTCGGGCAGGCCCCGGGGGTCGGGGTAGCCGAGCCGGCGGTGCGGCAGCTCCGCGAGCACGGCCCGCTGGGCGGCGCCCCACGCGGCCCGCGGGAACAGCGACAGGTCCGGTGTGCCGGGGTGGAAGTCCACCCGCACGCCCGGCGGGCGCGGCGCGAGGTCCCGTACGCCGGGCGCGGCGGCCCGCGCGGCCCCGCCCACCCAGGTCCCGGACCCGCGGTCGCTGCGCAGATAACCCTCCGCGACGAGCTGTTCGTACGCCTCGGTCACCAGGCCCCGCGAGACCCCGAGGTCGGCCGCGAGCGCCCGGCTCGACGGCAGCCGGGTCCCGGCGGCGAGCCGTCCCGTGCGCACGGCCTCCCGCAGCGCCTCCTGGAGCGACCGGCCGCGCTGCCGCGCCGGTGCGGCAGCGGCGGGCAGCAGCAGTTCCCAGGCCGGTTGCCCCCGCATCCCCACGCCTCCTCCCACTTCCTGTTCCCGGTCCCCGCCCCCAGGGGAGGGCCTCATGGACCGACGGCCTCATGGCCTTGCCGACGGCCTCACAGGATCAGGTCCCGCAACCAGCCGAGCACGCTGAACATGATCACCGCCAGGATCACGAAGAAGGCGATGCAGCCCACGTTCACCCAGTTCCAGCCGCCCTCGCCGCCCGGCGGGCCGTCGCCCCGGCCGTCACCCAGCTCCCCGTCGATCCAGTCCATGCGCTTCCCCCCAAGTGGTCCCCGATGTCGTCAGGGAAGTGGACCTCATCATCGGGTGCCGCGGTTCCTAGCGTCGACATCATGAACCCGAACTCCCTGCGCGGTGTGCTCCTGGTCACCGTCGCCTACGCCCTCGTCGGCGCCTCCTTCACCGCCAACAGCCTGCTCGGTGCCTATCCGTACGCGGGCGGTCAGGCGCTGCGCTACGCCGCCGCCTGCCTCTTCCTGCTGCCGCTGCTCGGCGGCCGGGCCGCGCTCGCGCCGTTCCGCTCCCTGACCGCGCGCCACTGGCTGCGGATCGCGCTGCTCGCGGCGGTCGGCATGGTCGGCTTCAACCTCGCGGTGCTGGCCGCCGAACGGACCGCCGAGCCGGCCGTCCCCGGCGTCCTGGTCGGCTGCGCGCCGGTCGTGGTCGCCGTCCTGGTGCCGCTGACCGAGGGCCGGCGGCCGGCCAGGCCGGTGTTGTACGGGGCGGTGCTCGTCGCCGCCGGCGCCTTCGCCGTGCAGGGCTGGGGCCGCACCGACCTGGCCGGCCTCGGCTGGTCGGTGGCCGCGCTCGCGGGCGAGGTCGGCTTCACGGTGCTCGCGGTGCCGGTCCTGCGGCTGCTGGGGCCCAAGCTCCTGACGGCCGTGGTGTGCGGGGTCGGCGCGGTGGAGGCGGCCCTGGTCGCGGTCCTCGTCGACGGCACGGCGGCGGTGCGGATGCCGACGGCGGTGGAGGCCGGGGCCCTGGTGTGGCAGGCGCTGCTCGCGACCGTCGTCGGCTTCGTGCTCTTCTACATGGGCGCCCAGCGGATCGGCATGGAACGCGCCACGCTCTACACCGGGGCCATCCCGGTGGCCGCCGCGCTGACCGCGGTGCTCGTCGGCGAGGGCAGTTTCGGCGCGGCGCAGGCCGTCGGCGGCCTCCTGGTGGGCGCGGGGGCGGCGCTCGGCACCGGCCTGCTCGGCCGAAGCGCCGGTCTCGGTGCCGGCCGTGACCGCTGCCGTGACCACGACCACGACCACGACCACGACGGCGTTCGCACCCACGCCGACAGGGCTTCGGACGGGGCGTCAGACGGCCGCGCTGCCGTCCAGGATCACCCGGGCCACGAGGGCGGGGTCGTCGTTCATCGGCACATGGCCGCAGCCGGGCAGCCGCACGAGCCGGGCGGCCGGGATGGCCTGCTTGGCGCGGACCCCCTGGCGGCGCAGCAGCAGCCGGTCGCGGCTGCCCCAGGCGATCGTCACGGGCAGCGCGCCGACGTCCTCGCGGAACCGCACGGTGCGGCCCGCCGCGAGGGTCTGCTCGAAGCCGGTGGCCTTCCGCAGGGACAGCGTCTCGGCGACGGCCGACTCGGGTGAGAGCCGGGCCGGGCGGGCGTAGATGGAGCTGGTGAGCAGGGTGCGGCCGGCCGCGCTGCGGGACAGGCGCTCGATCAGCGGCAGCGGCATCGCCCGGGCGGCGCCCCGCATCGCGCGCAGCGTGGTGAAGGCGTAGCGCCGCTCGGCCTCCGACCAGAAGCCGGCGGGGGAGAGCGCCGTGACCGAGCGCACCAGCTTCTCCCGGCCCAGCTCCAGGGCGAGCAGGCCGCCCAGCGAGTTGCCCGCGACGTGCGGCCGGTCGATCCCGAGCGCCGCGCAGAAGCCGGTGAGCACCGGCACCACCGTGGCCAGGTCGTACGCGAGCGGGGCCGGCAGCGCCGGGGAGGCGCCGAAGCCCGGCAGGTCGACGGCGATCACGTCCCGCTCGGTGGCCAGCACGTCGATGACCGGCTCCCAGGCCTGCCAGAGGTGCCCGATGCCGTGGAGCAGCAGCAGGGGTTCGCCGACGCCCCGCCGTTCGTAGGTCACGGTGACCGTGCGCGGCCCCGCCGCGGATTCCACGGGGAACGAGATCTGTGCGGACATGGCTGCTCCCTGTCGTACCGGCACTCGGTGCGGGACACCTGCAAGACACCCTGTCAGCAACAATTACCGGTGAGTAGAGTCGAGTTCAAGAGGCGCGGGCGGACGGAGCCCGGGCCGCACTGGACACGGGCGGGCCCGTGGGCTGGGATGGGCACGTGCCGACCGAGATGCCGACCGACCTCACCGACGTCTTCGAGGAGCACCGCGCGCTGCTCACCGGCGTCGCCTACCGCATGCTCGGCCGCGCCGCCGACGCCGAGGACGTGGTGCAGGAGGCCTGGCTGCGCTGGACCGCCGACGACCGCACCGGCGTCCGCGAACCGCGCGCCTTCCTCGTACGGATCACCACCCGGCTCGCGATCGACCGGCTCCGCCGGCTCCAGTCCCGCCGCGAGTCCTACGTCGGCCCCTGGCTGCCCGAGCCGATCGTGACCGACTTCGGGCCCGCCGTCCCCGACACCGCCGAGCGGGCCGTGCTCGCCGACTCGGTCTCCCTCGCCCTGCTGGTCGTCCTGGAGTCCCTCTCCCCGCTGGAGCGCGCGGTGTTCGTGCTGCGCGAGGCCTTCGGCCTTCCCTTCGCCGAGATCGCCACCGCCCTCGACCGCACCGAGGCCGCCGTGCGCCAGCTGGCCGGCCGGGCCCGCAAGCACGTCGACGAGGGACGGCCGCGCTACGACGTCGACCCGGCCCAACGTCGCGACCTCACCGAGCGGTTCCTCGCCGCCGCGGCCGGCGGCGACCTGGAGGGGCTGCTCGCCCTGCTCGCCCCGGACGTGCGTCTCGTCGGCGACAGCGGGGGCAAGGCCAAGGCGCCGCTGCGGATCATGGAGGCCGCCGACAAGATCGGGCGCTTCATGGTCGCCGTCGCCCAGGACATGGGGGAGTCCTACGAGTTCCGCTTCGAGGAGATCAACGGCGGCCCCGCGCTGGTCGTCCTCCTCGACGGCACGGTGGACGTGGTCTACCAGGTCGACGTACGGGACGGGCGGATCGCCTGCATGTACATCCTGCGCAATCCGGACAAGCTCCGGGGTCTCGCCCTCGGCTGATCCCGGCCGACCCCGGATCCCCGGCCCGCGCCGCCCCCTTGGCGCCCCCGGCCCCCCGCCGCCCCCTCGTCACCGCGCCCGCCCGCCCCGCCCGGAGCCGACCGCTCCGGGCGGGGCCTCGTGCTGCGCGGGCCTCACGGAGACACGAACGTCCTGTGAACGATCTAGGTCAGAGGGTCACATTCGGGGCCGTCCGGCGCAGGATTGGTCTTGACCAAGGGGGTGGCGCCCCTTATGGTCGCAGAGTTAGTGCAGGAACCTTTAATAAACAAGGGCGCGGAAAAACGCCGCGGGACACGGCGAATGTGCGGAGGATCAGGGTGGGGACCACGCAGCTCGAAGCAGCACCGGAGCCTAAGTACTGGCACCTCAAGACCGTGATCAGCGAAGCCCTCGACACGGACTTCGCGGTCGGCGAGATCCTGCCCAACGAGCGTGAGCTGGCGGCCCGGTTCGGCGTCGCCCGCGCGACCCTGCGGCAGGCCCTGGAGCAGCTCGAACTCGAAGGCCGGCTGCAGCGCCGCCGCGGGGTCGGCACCACCGTCGCCCCGCCGCGCGTCGGCGTCGACGTCTCCACCACCCAGCACGCCTGGCCCGGCGCCGCCGACGAGACCTGGCAGGCCCTGGACGCGGGCACCGACACCGCCCCGGCCGCCGTCCTGCGCCTCCTCGACGCGCTGCCCGGCGAGCGGGTGCACGTCGTGCGCCGGCTGCGCGTCACCGACGGCACGCCCGTCGCCGCCGAACTGCTCTACGTGCCCGCCGGTTCCGTGCCCGGCCTCGACACGGCCGCCGCCCCCGAGGGCCCCGGCGGGGCCCGCGCCGTCCTGCGCGAACTGCGCCGACTGGCCCTGGAGGGCCAGGACCGCTCCGTCGAGCTCGGCTCGGCCCGCGCCGACGACGCCAAGGAGCTCGACCGCCTGCCCGGCTCCCCGGTCCTCGTCGTCACCACCCGCTACCTGTCCGGGGGCCGCACCGCCGCCGTCTCCGTGGCCACCTACCGCGCCGACACCTGCCGCCTCACCTTCGGCGACTCCGGCGACCTGGCCATGGCCTCCTGACGACCCCTCGCACCGACGGGGACGGCCCCGGGCACACCGCCCGGGGCCGTCCCCGTGTTCCGCGTCGCATCCGGCCCGCACCGCGGCCGGCGACGGCTCAACGCCGCGCGGACACCGTGCCGTCCACGGCGAACAGCTGCTCCTCCACGTGGTCGAGCGCGAGCCGCAGCGCACCCGTGGCCACCGCCGCCTCGCCGAGCAGGGAGAGCGCCACCCGCGGCGGGCGCAGACAGAACCGCGCCAGCTCCTCGCGCAGCGGCTGCAGCACCCCGTCCAGACCGGCCGCCCAGCCGCCGATCACCACGAGCTCCGGATCGAGCGCGAGCACCAGTGCCGCCACGTCGTGCACCAGCCGCTGGATGAACCGTTCCACCGCCGCCTGCGCCGCCGCGTCGCCCTGCCGGGCCAGCGCGAACACCTCCGCCACCGCCTGCTCGTCCAGCGGGTGCAGCGGCTCGTCCGTCGGCGACAGCAGGTGCTCCGGGGTCACGCCCCGGCCGAGCAGGTGCAGCGCGCCGATCTCGCCGGCCGCCCCGCCGTACCCCCGGTGCAGCCGTCCGCCGATCAGCGAACCGGCGCCCGGGCTCAGCCCCGCGAGCACGAAGACGAGGTCGTCGGAGTCGGTGGCCGCGCCCTTCCAGTGCTCGGCGACCGCCGCCGCGTTGGCGTCGTTCTCCACGATCACCGGGCAGCGGAAGGAGCGCCGCAGCCGCTCGCCGAGCGCGAGCCCCGTCCAGCCCGGCAGCGCGGTGCCCAGCCGGACCGTGCCGTCCGCCTCCACGATGCCCGGCGTGCCGACGCCGACCGCCCGCAGGTTCGACCGGGGCACCCCGGTCCGCCGCAGCACGTCCGCCACCACCGCCCGCACCCGGTCCAGGCGCTCGTCCTCGGGGGCGGTCTCGGACACCTCGCGCGAACCGGCGCCGACGATCCGGCCGTCGAGGCCCGAGATCAGCGCGGCGACCCGGTGCGGACCGATCTCGACGCCCAGCAGATGCCCGGCCTCCGCGCGGAAGCGGAACCTCCGGGCCGGCCGGCCCTGCCGCCGCGTCTCGCCCTCCTCGGGTGCCGCCTCGACGACCAGACCGCCCTCGATCAGCCCCTCGGTCACCCCCTCGACCGTCGGCCGGGACAGACCGGTGATCCGGGTCAGGTCCGTGAGCGTGAGCGCGTCGGAGCCCCGCAGCGCATGGAGTACCACCGCGGAGTTGATCCGCCGCAGCAGCGACGGGTCCCCGCCGGTCAGCCGCCCCACCGTGTGTCCTCCCAGCTCGCGCGTCCTTGGCCGGATGTTACTCAATGGACCCGGGCCCGGCGAGCGCCGCCCGCGGGCCGGTCCGGGCCCCCGGCGGCCCCGCCGGGCCGCCGGGGGGTGACGCACCGCCAACTGTTGTCAGTGGCGGGCGGTTTACTGGACTCATGGAGACGGCACAGCACCTCGCGGCGATCGACGAGCTGGTCGGCCGGGCCTTCCCGGAGCGCGACGAGCGCACCGGCCTCCGGGACAGCGGCCCGGGGTACCACGTGGCCGCGCTCACGACCAGCGAGGAGTTCTGGGAGGACGACGGCACCCGCCGATCGGCCGTCGAGGAGCAGTACGAGGCGGAGCGGGACGGCCTGTCGGAGCTGCTCGCCGTCCGTTGGGGCCCGCCGCAGGTCCTCAGCCTGTGGTCGGTCCTCGACCGGAGCATGTCCGGCGAGGACATACCCGAGCCCTGGGGCGTCCTGAGCAACCACACCCCCGACCTGCACCTGTGGCGCGCCGAGCGGCGCTGGATCGCGCTCGGGGTCTCCCAGTGGGACGACGAGCTGCCCTTCCAGCTGCTCGCCGTCGTCACCACGGTCGACCCGCCCTGACCGGTCCGGACTCAGCCCGCGCGCCGGTCCGGCAGGCCCGCCGCCTCTCGCAGCCGGGCGAACTCCTCGGCCATCGTCGCCGCCGTCCAGTGCGCGTTCAGCCCGCTCGGATTGGGCAGCGCCCAGATCCTCGTCGTGCCCAGCGGCCCCTCGATCACGCGCTCCTGCGGCCCGATCGCGGCCCCCTTCTCGCCGAAGGCCGTGCGGTACGCGGTGACCCCGACGACCGCGAGCCAGCGCGGGCCCAGCCGGGCCACCTTCTCGGTGAGGATCCGCCCGCCCTCGCGGTACTCCTCGGCGCTCAGCTCGTCCGCCCGGGCGGACGCCCGGGCCACCACGTTGGTGATGCCCAGGCCGTACGCGAGCAGCTCCCGCTGCTCCGCCGGGGCGAACTGCCGCGGGGTGAAGCCCGACAGGTGCAGCACCGGCCAGAACCGGTTGCCGGGGCGGGCGAAGTGGTGGCCGGTCGCCGCCGTCATCAGCCCCGGGTTGATCCCGCAGAAGAGCACCGAAAGGCCGCCCGCGACCACGTCGGGGACGACGCGGTCGCGGGCGGCCTGGAGCTCCTCGGCGGAGAACCGGCGGGACGGGGTCAGAGGATCGCCCCGGGGGTGTAGCCGGCGGCCTCCGGGTGCTGCTTGACGATCTCCTCGACCCGGGCCACCACGGCGGCGACCTGGTCGGCGGCGGCGCCGGTGAAGGACAGCTTGTCGGCCATCAGCGCGTCGAGCTGCGCGCGGTCCAGCGGGATCCGCTCGTCGGCGGCCAGCTTGTCCAGGAGCTCGTTGCGCTCGGCGCCCTGCTCGCGCATGGCGAGCGCGGAGGCCACCGCGTTCTCCTTGATGGCCTCGTGGGCGAGCTCGCGGCCGACGCCGGCCCGGACGGCGCCCATGAGCACCTTGGTGGTGGCCAGGAAGGGCAGGTAGCGGTCGAGCTCGCGGGCGATGACGGCCGGGAAGGCGCCGAACTCGTCGAGCACGGTGAGGAAGGTCTCAAGGAGGCCGTCGAGCGCGAAGAACGCGTCCGGCAGGGCCACCCGGCGGACCACCGAGCAGGAGACGTCGCCCTCGTTCCACTGGTCGCCGGCCAGCTCGCCGGTCATCGACGCGTAGCCGCGCAGGATGACCATCAGGCCGTTGACGCGCTCGCAGGAGCGGGTGTTCATCTTGTGCGGCATCGCCGAGGAGCCGACCTGGCCGGGCTTGAAGCCCTCGGTGACCAGCTCGTGGCCGGCCATCAGGCGGATCGTCTTGGCCAGCGAGGACGGCGCGGCGGCCAGCTGCACGAGGGCGGTGACCACCTCGTAGTCGAGCGAGCGCGGGTAGACCTGGCCGACCGAGGTGAAGGCGTGCGCGAAGCCGAGGTGCCCGGCGATCCGGTCCTCCAGCTCGGCGAGCTTGGCTGCGTCGCCGCCGAGCAGGTCCAGCATGTCCTGCGCGGTGCCGACCGGGCCCTTGATCCCGCGCAGCGGGTAGCGGCCGAGCAGCTCCTCCAGGCGCGCGTAGGCCACGAGCAGCTCGTCGGTGGCGGTGGCGAAGCGCTTGCCGAGGGTGGTGGCCTGGGCGGCGACGTTGTGCGAGCGCCCGGCCATGACCAGCTCCGCGTACTCGCCGGACAGCTTGCCCAGGCGGGCCAGGACGGCGACCGTGCGGTCCCGCACCAGCTCCAGGGAGAGCCGGATCTGCAGCTGCTCGACGTTCTCGGTGAGGTCGCGCGAGGTCATGCCCTTGTGCACGTGCTCGTGGCCGGCGAGGGCGTTGAACTCCTCGATGCGGGCCTTCACGTCGTGCCGCGTGACCTTCTCGCGCTCGGCGATCGACGCCAGGTCGACCTGGTCGAGCACGCGCTCGTAGTCGGCGAGCGCCGCGTCCGGCACCTCGATCCCGAGGTCCTTCTGGGCACGCAGCACGGCGAGCCACAGCCGGCGCTCCAGCTTCACCTTCTGCTCGGGGGACCAGAGGACGGCGAGCTCCGCGGAGGCGTAGCGGCCGGCCAGGACGTTGGGGATGCGGGGCTTCGCAGTCTCAGCAGTCACGTGTCCAGATTCTACTGGCGGTTTCTGCAGGCCAGCGCCACGGTCCGGGCTGGAGCTTGCTACGAGACGGGCGTCACGTCGGGCCCCGGGCGGCGGTCCGCCGGGCCGGAGCCCGGACGCTCAGCCGGTCCCCGTGGCCTCGGCCGGGGCGGTCGCGGGCGGCCCGGCCGCCGCCACCGGCTCGTACGGCAGCAGTTCGGGCCGCTTCGGCGGGCGGCCGTCGCCCGAGGAGCGGCCGGTGAGCCGGCGCCCGATCCAGGGCGCCAGGTGCTGCCGGGCGAAGCGTACGTCGGCGGCCCGGCGGCTGGCCCAGCCCGGTCGCGGGCCCGGCGCCAGCGGGGCGCGCCAGTCGAAGGCGGGCGCCAGGCCCAGGGTCTCCGCGACCGCCTCGGCCACCCGGCGGTGCCCCTCGCCGGTCAGGTGCAGCCGGTCCACGTCCCACAGGCGCGGGTCGGCGAGCGCCGGGGCGCCGTAGAGGTCGACCACCAGGGCGCCGTGCCGGGCGGCGAGCTCGTCCACGTACCCGAAGAGCTCCTCCATGCGGGGGCGGAAGCGCTCCAGGACCGGGCCGTTGCGGCCCGGGCTGCGCATCAGGACCAGCTGCCCGCAGGACGGCGCGAGGCGCTCGACGGCCTCGCCGAGCAGGGCGCGCACCCGGCCCATGTCGCACTTCGGGCGCAGGGTGTCGTTGAGCCCGCCGACGAGTGTGACGATGTCCGCATTCATGGCCGCGGCGGCCTCGACCTGCTCGTCGACGATCTGCCCGATGAGCTTGCCCCGTACGGCCAGATTGGCGTAGCGGAAGCCGGGCGCGCGGGCGGCGAGCCGGCCCGCGAGGAGGTCGGCCCACCCCTGGTACGACCCGTCGGGCCGCAGATCCGACATACCCTCGGTGAAGCTGTCGCCCAGGGCGACAAGACTGGTGTACGTGGCATTGATCTCCATGGCCCAGCGATCGTACCGCGCGGTATGGTCCCGGCGCCGAGTGGAGAACCGGGAGGGGAAACCCCATGAGCGAGGCGCTGCTGAGCGCGCTGACCGAGGCCCTGGCCGAGCTGGTCACGGCGGTGGAGACCGCGGACGACGCGGTGCTCGACCCCGACACCGCCGTGAAGTGGCTGGAGAGCACGGCGCACCCGCTCCGCGGGCTTCCGCCGGCCGACCGGCGCAGGCTCGACGGGCTCTTCCGCGACGCCGCGCTGCGGCAGCCGGCCGGGGCGTGGCGCGACGAGCTGCTCAAGGTCTCCCAGGGCTTCGGGCTCACCGAGGACGTCCACCCGGCCCGGCTCGACGCGGTCGCCGCCCGGCTGGAGAGCTTCGTCACGCTCGTCCGGGGCGCCGACCCCGCCACCCCGGTGCCCAGCTGCCCCGGCTGGACCCTGGCCGACCTGGTGCGGCACCACGGCACCACCCACCGCTGGATCGAGCACCTGGTCCACACCCGCGCCACCGAGCGCGTGTGGTCGAGGGACGTGCCGCTGGACCTGCCCGGGGACCCGGCCGCCTACCCGGACTGGCTGGCCGAGAGCGCCGCCGCGAGCCTGCGGACCCTGCGCGCCGCCGACCCGGACACCCCGATGTGGTCGCACGGCGCCGACCCGCACGTGCGGTTCTTCCCCCGCCGGCTGCTCTTCGAGGCCGTCGTCCACCTCGCCGACGCCGAGCTGGCCCTCGGCCGAGAGCCGGAACCCGTCGACCCGGACACGGCCGCCGACGGCATCGAGGAGTTCCTGGAGAACCTGCCGTACTTCTCCTGGGTCGCCGAGCGCGTCGCCCAGCTCGACCGGGACGGCGCGGGCATCCGGCTGGCCGCCACCGACTCCGGCGCGGCCTGGACCCTCACCCTCGGCGGGGGCGGCTTCGACTGGCGGCGCCGGGTCGAGGGCCCGGTGACCGCGACCGTCGAGGGGACCGCCGGCGACCTGCTGCTCCTCGTCTACGGGCGATACGGGGCCGACGACCCGCGCTTCACCCACCACGGCGACCGCGCCGTGCTCGACGCCTGGCGGGCCGCCACCGCCCTGTGACGCGCCGCGGGTGATCCACGGGCAGCCGAAGGGCCCCGGGACGACCCGTCCCGGGGCCCTTCGCACGGACGGCGCGTGCGGCGCCGTGGCGTCACGGGCCGGTGGGCCGGCCCACCAGCTCGCGCAGCACGTCCTCCATCGTCACCAGGCCGGCCAGCTTGCCGTCCTCGTCGATGACCGCCGCCAGATGGGTCCGGCTGCGCCGCATCGCGGTCAGCACGTCGTCCATCGGCGTCGCCGCCCGCACCCGGGCGATCGGCCGCAGCGCCGTCACCGGGAAGCGCAGGTCGCGCGGGGTGACGTCCAGGGCGTCCTTCACATGGAGGTAGCCCAGGATCCGGCGCCCCTCGTCGACCACCGGGAAGCGCGAGAAACCGGTCCGGGCGGACAGCGCCTCCAGCTGCTCCGGAGTGGTGCCCGTCTCCGCGTACACCACCTTCTCCAGCGGCAGCACGACGTCCCGCACGGGGCGCCGGCCCAGCTCCAGGGCGTCGTGGAGCCGCTCGGCCGCCCGGTCGTCGAGCAGGCCCGCGTCCCCGGCGTCGGTCACCATCCGGGCCAGCTCGTCGTCCGAGAAGGTCGCCGCGACCTCGCCCTTGGCGTCGACCCGCAGCAGCTTCAGGATCCCGTTGGCGAAGGCGTTGATCGCGAAGATCACCGGCTTCAGCGCGCGGGCCAGGGCCACCAGCGGGGGGCCGAGCAGCAGCGCGCTGCGGGTCGGCTCGGCGAGCGCGATGTTCTTCGGGACCATCTCGCCGAGCAGCATGTGCAGATAGGTCGCCACGGTCAGCGCGATCACGAAGGAGATCGGGTGCACCAGACCGTGCGGCACGCCGACCGCGTCGAAGACCGGTTCGAGCAGGTGGGCGATGGCCGGCTCGGCCACGATGCCGAGCACCAGGGTGCACAGCGTGATGCCGAGCTGGGCGGCCGCGAGCAGCGCCGAGACGTGCTCCAGACCCCACACGACGCTGCGCGCCCGGCGGTCGCCGGACTCCGCGAGCGGCTCGATCTGGCTGCGCCGGACCGAGATCAGGGCGAACTCGGCGCCGACGAAGAAGGCGTTCACGACCAGGGTCGCGAGGCCGATCAGCAACTGGATCGCGGTCATCGGCCGGCCTCCCCGTCCGTGTCACCGGGGTGCGGCGGCGGGGCGTGCAGCAGCACCCGGGCCGCCCGCCGCCCCGAGGCGTCGACCACGTCGAGCCGCCAGCCGGCCAGCTCGACGCTGTCGCCGTTGGCCGGGATCCGGCCGAGCTCGGTGGCGAGCACGCCCGCCAGGGTCTCGTACGGGCCCTCGGGCACCCTCAGTCCGATCGCCTCCAGCTGGTCGGTGCGGGCGGCGCCGTCCGCCGACCACAGCGCGCGGCCGTCGGCGTCCTCGCCCGCCGGCGCCAGGTCCGGCGTCTCGTGCGGGTCGTGCTCGTCGCGGACCTCGCCGACGACCTCCTCGACGATGTCCTCCAGGGTCGCGACGCCGGCCGTGCCGCCGTACTCGTCGATGACGACGGCCATGGTCTGCCGCCCGGACATGCGGTCGAGCAGCCGGTCCACGGTCAGGCTCTCCGGGACCAGCAGCGGCTCGCGCACGACGTCGCCGACCGAGCGGCGGCGCCGCTCGTCGGCCGGTATCGCGAGCACGTCCTTGACGTGCGCGATGCCGACCACCGCGTCCAGGCTGCCGCGGTAGACCGGGAAGCGGCTCAGGCCGGTCGCCCGGGTCGCGTTGAGCACGTCCTCGGCGGTGGCCTGCACCTCCAGGGCGGTGACCTGGACGCGCGGGGTCATCACGTTCTCCGCGGTCAGCTCCGCGAGGTTCAGGGTGCGCACGAACAGCTCGGCGGTGTCCGCCTCCAGCGCGCCCTCCTTGGCGGAGTGCCGGGCCAGCGCCACCAGCTCCTGCGGGGAGCGGGCGGAGGCCAGCTCCTCGGTGGGCTCCAGGCCCAGCCGGCGCAGGATGCGGTTGGCCGTGTTGTTCAGATGGCTGATGAGCGGCTTGAACGCGGCCGTGAAGATCCGCTGCGGGGTGCCCACGACCTTGGCGACGGCCAGCGGCGAGGAGATCGCCCAGTTCTTGGGGACCAGTTCACCGACGACCATCAGGACCACCGTCGACAGGGCGGTGCCGATCACCAGCGCCACCGACGAGGCGACCGAGGGGGACAGGCCGAGGGCCTCGACCGGGCCCTCGATCAGCTTCGAGATCGAGGGCTCGGAGAGCATGCCGACGACCAGGTTGGTCACGGTGATGCCGAGCTGGGCGCCGGAGAGCTGGAAGGTGAGCGAACGCACCGCCTTCAGGGCGCCGGCCGCGCCGCGCTCGCCGCGCTCGGCGGCGGCTTCGAGCTCGCCGCGCTCGACGGTGGTCAGCGAGAACTCCGCCGCCACGAACGCGCCGCACGCCACGGCGAGCAGCAGGGCCACCAGGAGCAGCAGTACCTCGGTCATCGGTTCACCTCCGTCCCCGGGTGAGTCCCATGATCAGTCAGGGAGGGAAGGAGCGCGCGGTGTCGGCCGCGGCGGAGGATCGGGGAACGGCTACTGGGAGGCTCGCCCATGGGCGGACGCTCACACCTTTCGGTCGGGTGGTGCTCATCGGATGAGGTGATGCTCATCGGATGATCGGATACGGACACCATGGTAAAGGATCGGCAAAGCGGCGAGACGTGCCTCGATGCCGTGGGCATACGGGTGCCCTGCGGGTCCCGGTGTCCGCGCGCCGCTCAGGCGGGCAGCGGCTTCACCCAGCGGGTCCAGCGCTCGTCCGGGCCGTACTCCGCCGCCCGCCACGCCGCTCGCCCCGGCTCGTTCCCGTCGAGCACCATCGCGTCCGCGCGCCGCCCGCCGAGCCGTACGAAGCGCTCCTCCGCCGCGCGCAGCAGCGCGCCCGAGATCCCGCGCCGCCGGTGCTCCGGATGGACGGCCATCCGGTAGAGGTGGCACCGCCAGCCGTCGAAGCCGGCGATCACCGTGCCGACCAGGGTGCCGTCCGGGCGCTCGGCGAGCAGCAGGGCCTCGGGGTCCCGCTCCACCAGCCGGGCCACCCCGGCCGGGTCGTCGCTGATGCTGGTGCCCTCCGCCGCGAGCTTCCAGAAGGCGAGCACGGCGTCGATGTCGGCCGCGACCGCGGCCCGTATCCGAAGATCGTCCATGGCCGTCATCCCATCACCGCCCGCCGTGCCCGGTCGACCGCGTTTCAGTCCGTGGTCCGCCGCAGCTCCGCGAGGACCGGGCCGAAGGCCTCCATCGCCCCGTCGAGCACCGTGAAGTACGAGAAGCCGTGCCGCTCGCGCAGCGCGCGCACCTGCGCGGCGATCTCCGGCACGGTGCCGAGCAGCACGATCGGCAGATCGAGGATCTGCTCCTCGGTGAGGTACGGCACCGCCTCCCGGAACCCGGCCGCCGCCGCGGCCCGGTCCTCGGTCACCACCACCCGCTGGATCAGCAGATTCCGCTCGGCCGGTACGGCGCGGCCCGCCGCCCGCTCGAACTCCGCGAAGGTCTCCACCCGCTCCGCCAGCTCCTCGGCGGTGAGCACGGTCGGCGCGTCGCCGTCGAACCGGCCGCCGGAGAAGGCCATCACATCGGCGTGCCGGGCCGCGAGCCGCAGCACCCGGTTCCCGTTGCCGCCGATCGTCAGGCCCACCCCCGGCGTCCCCTCGGCGCCCTTCAGCACACCGGCCAGCTCCTCCACCACCCGCACCAGATGGTCCACCCGCTCGCGCGGCGGCAGGAACGGGATGCCCGCCCGCTCGTGCTCGTCCGGCACGTAGCCGGTGCCCAGGCCGAGTTCGAGCCGCCCGCCGGTCAGCGCGGCCGTGGTCGCCACCTCGCGGGCGAGCAGCACCGGGTTCCAGAAGGCGGCGTTCAGCACGAAGGTGCCGAGCCGCGGCCGGGTGGTCGCCGCGGCGGCCGCGACCAGCGAGGGGAACGGCGCGGGCATCCCGAGGTGGTCGGCCACCAGGATCAGGTCGTAGCCGAGCTCCTCCGCCCGGCGACAACGGGTCCGCCACTCCTCGGCGGAGCCCGGGGCGAGCATGTTGACGGCGAATCGGAACGGCAACACCACGACGGTTTCCCCTCGTTGACGACGTCGGGCCGTCCTCGAACCTACCCGCCGCCCCCCTCGCCCCGCCGCTATCCGGTCACGAAGCAGAACTCGTTGCCCTCGGGGTCGAACATCACCTGGAACGAGCCCTGCTCGTCGGTCACGAGCCCGCCCGAGCGGCGCGCCCCGAGGGCCAGCGCCTCCTCGGCCGCCGCGACCGGATCGTCCACCTCCACGTCCAGGTGGAGGCGGTTCTTCACCGCCTTGCCCTCCGGCACCCGCTGGAAGGCGATCCGGACGAAGCCCGGCGGCTCCACATACGCCCAGTCGGGACTCCGGTCGACCGGAGCCCCGCCGAGGAGCGCCGCCCAGAACCGCACGAGGGCGGCCGGGCCGGCGCAGTCGAAGACGAGTTCCTGAACCCTGGCACGTCGCATGCGGCCCAGCGTACGGAGCTCAGCGGCCCGCCGTCGCGGCGAACCGCCCCGCCTCCCAGACCCCGCCGAGCGCGGGCGCCAGCCAGCCGGCCGCCGCCTCCCGGAACGCCTCGGGGGCGAGCGCGCCCGCGCCCTCCGGGACCGCGCCGAGCAGCGGCGCTCCCGCCACCTCCGGCAGGTCCGCCAGGTTGCACCGGGCCGCCAGGTCCGGCTCGGCCGGCCAGCTGCCGACCACCACGCCCAGCTGCGGGATGCCGCGGGCCCGCAGCGCCTCGGCCGTCAGGGCGGTCGAGTTGAGCGTGCCGAGCCCGGCCGGCGCCACCACCAGGACCGGCGCGCCGAGCAGGCCCGCCGCGTCCGCGAGCGTGCCGCCCGCCTCGTCGAAGCGCACGAGCAGCCCGCCCGCGCCCTCCACGAGCACCAGGTCGTGGTCCTCGGCCAGCTTCCGGGCGGCGTCGGCGACCTCGGCCGGGGTCACCGGCGCCATCCCCGCCCGCCGGGCCGCCGTCCCCGGCGCCAAGGGCTCGGGGAACCGGGCCAGTTCGGCCCCCGTGACCGCCCCGGACAGGCGCACGACCTCGTCCGCGTCACCGGTCTCCTCCGGTGTGACGCCGGTCTGGGCGGGCTTGAGCACGGCGACGGTACGCCCGGCGGCGGTGGCCACCGCGGCGAGCGCGGCGGTGACGATCGTCTTGCCGATCTCCGTGCCGGTGCCGGTGACGACGATGACGCTCATGGGGAGGAACCTTTCCTGGTCGTACGGACAGCGGGACGCGGGGCCGGACGCCCGGCCCCGCGGGCATTCAGCCCGCCGCGGCCGCCGCGCGGACCGCCGCGCAGATCCGCGCCACGTCCTCGTCGCCGGTCACGAACGGCGGCATCGTGTAGATCAGGTCGCGGAACGGGCGCAGCCACACGCCCTCGCGGACCGCGGCCCGGGTGGCGGCGACCATGTCGACCTCGTGGTCGAGCTGGACCACCCCGATCGCGCCGAGCACCCGCACGTCCCGGACCCCGGGCAGCGCCCTCGCCCCGGCGAGGCCCTCGCGCAGCCCCGCCTCGATCCGCTTGACCTCGACCTGCCAGTCCTGGCCGAGCAGCAGGTCCACCGAGGCCAGGGCCACGGCGGAGGCCAGCGGATTGCCCATGAAGGTCGGGCCGTGCGCCAGCACCGGCACCTCGCCGCGCGAGATGCCGTCGGCGACCCGGCCCGTGCACAGCGTGGCCGCCATCGACAGATAGCCGCCGGTCAGCGCCTTGCCCAGGCACATCACATCGGGCGAGATCCCGGCGTGGTCGGCGGCGAACAGCGCGCCGGTGCGCCCGAATCCGGTCGCGATCTCGTCGAGCACCAGCAGCACGTCGTGCGCGTCGCAGGCCTCCCGCAGCACCCGCAGGTACTCCGGGCTGTGGAAGCGCATGCCGCCCGCGCCCTGCACCACCGGCTCCACGATCACCGCGGCCAGCTCGTCGGCGTGCCGCCCGATCGCCTCGCGCAGCAGCTCGGCGTACGACTCCTCGTACTCCGCCGGCGGGGCGTCCACGAAGACCTGCTCCTGGAGCACCCCCGACCACAGCTGGTGCATCCCGCCCTCGGGATCGCACACCGACATCGGCTGCCAGGTGTCGCCGTGGTAGCCGCCGCGCCAGGTCAGCAGCCGCCGCTTGGCGGGCCGGCCGAGCGAGCGCCAGTACTGCAGGCACATCTTCGCGGCGACCTCGACCGCGACCGAACCGGAGTCGCTGAGGAAGACGTGCCGCAGCGGCTCCGGGGTGATCTCCACCAGCCGGGCGGCCAGCCGCACGGCCGGCTCGTGGGTGAGCCCGCCGAACATCACGTGGCTCATCTTCTCGAGCTGCCCGCGCGCCGCCTCGTTGAGCACCGGGTGGTTGTAGCCGTGCACGGCCGACCACCAGGAGGACATGCCGTCCACCAACTCGGCGTGCCCCTCGGCGGGTTCGGCCAGCCGCAGCCTCACCCCGGACGCGGACGCGACGACCAGCGGTTCCGTACGGCCGGGCATCGGGCCGTACGGGTGCCAGACGTGCGCCCGGTCCAGGGCGAGGAGTTCGGTGTCACGCATTCGGCGCGAGGTCCGTACCGGCACCGCGACGGCGCACCGTCACCAGGTCCGTCCTGGCCTCGGACGCGGCGGCCGCCTCCGAGGGCGCCTCGGCCGCCGGCGCGTCGTGCCCGCCGCACGGGCCGCAGCCCCCGCCGGCCTCCGCGTGCGAGCCGCAGCCCCCGCCCGCCCCGGCCTGCGAGCCGCAGCCCGCGCCGGCCGCGGCGGCGGCCACGTCCGCCCGGTGCGCGGGCAGCGTGGTGGTGCCCGCGCCCTCCACCTCGAAGCCGGCGTCCGCGATCATGTCGAGGTCGGCCTTGCCGGCCTGGCCCTCGCTGGTCAGGTAGTCGCCCAGGAAGATCGAGTTCGCGATGTTCAGGGCCAGCGGCTGCATCGTGCGCAGGTGCACCTCGCGGCCGCCGGCGATCCGGACCTCGACGTCGGGGCAGACGAACCGCACCATGGCGAGGATCCGCAGACAGCGCTGCGGGGTGAGGTTCCACTCCTTGGCGAGCGGCGTGCCCTCGAACGGGATCAGGAAGTTGACCGGCACCGAGTCCGAGTCCAGCTCGCGCAGCGCGAACACCACGTCGACCAGGTCCTCGTCGGTCTCGCCCATGCCCGCGATCAGACCCGAGCAGGCCGACAGGCCGGCGCCGTGCGCCTTCTGCACCGTGTCGACGCGGTCCGCGTAGGTGTGGGTGGTGGTGATCTCGCCGTACGTGCCCTCGGAGGTGTTGAGGTTGTGGTTGTACGCGTCGGCGCCGGCCGCCTTCAGGCGCTCGGCCTGCCCGTCAGAGAGCAGCCCGAGGCAGGCGCAGACCTCCACGCCCTCGTTCTGTTCCTTGATCGCCTCGATGGTCTTGCCGACCCGCTCCACGTCCCGGTCCGTCGGGCCGCGGCCGCTCGCCACCAGGCAGACCCGCTTGGCGCCGCCGGCGACACCGGCCGCGGCGGCGGCCGAGGCCTCGTCGGGCTTCAGCCAGGAGTACTTGAGGATGCCGGCCGTCGAGCCGAGCCGCTGCGAACAGTAGGAGCAGTCCTCGGGGCACAGGCCGGACTTCAGGTTGACCAGGTAGTTGAGCTTCACCCGCCGCCCGAACCAGTGCCGGCGCACCTTGCCGGCCGCGCTCACCACATCGAGCAGCTCGTCGTCGGAGGTCGCCAGCACGGCGAGCGCTTCTTCACGGGTCGGCGACTCGCGCCGCAGCCCCTTCTCCACCAGCGTGTTCAGCAGGTCCATAAGCGCTGATCCTGGCCTACGGCACGCCCCCTGGCCAAGGAGGATCCGAACAAACGACGCCGTTTGAGGTGTGTGCATGGCCACACCCTGACCTCGGGCCGTTCCGGTTAGGGTCTGTGCGCTGCCTACAAAAGGACCCGCCATGCCGTCGTACGCCGAGGACCCGCAGGACCGCGCCGCGGGGGCGGGCCCGCGCCCGGGCGCCTTCGACTGGACCGAGGACGCGGCCCGGCGGCGCGCGGCGACCGGCCTGGTGCGCACCCTGCGGCCCCGGCCCGCCGAGTCCGAACTCCTCGACCTGGCGAGCAACGACTACCTCGGACTGACCCGCCGCCCCGAGATCACCGAGGCCGCCGCCGAGGCCGCCCGGCGCTGGGGCGCCGGTGCCACCGGCTCGCGCCTGGTCACCGGCTCCACCCGGCTGCACGCCCGGCTCGAACGGGAACTCGCCGCCTTCTGCGGCTTCGAGGCGGCGCTCGTGTTCTCCTCCGGCTACGCGGCCAACCTGGCCGCGCTCACCGCGCTGTCGGTCCGCGAGGGCCTGATCGTCTCCGACGCCGACAACCACGCCTCCCTCGTCGACGGCTGCCGGCTCGCCCGCGCCGAGACGGCCGTCGTGCCGCACGCCGACCCGGGGGCCGTCGCCAAGACCCTGGCCGCCCACCCCGGCCGCCCGGCGCTCGTGGTGAGCGACGCGGTGTTCTCCGTGGACGGCGACCGGGCGCCGCTCGCCGGCCTCGCCGAGGCCTGCCGCGAGCACGGCGCGGGCCTGGTCGTCGACGACGCCCACGGCTTCGGCGTGCTCGGCGAGGGCGGGCGCGGCACCCTCCACGAGGCCGGGCTCGCCGGCGCCCCCGACGTGGTCGCGACCCTCACCCTGTCCAAGTCGCTGGGGAGCCAGGGCGGCGCGGTGCTCGGCCCGGCCCGGGTGATCGAGCACCTGGTGAACGCCGCCCGCACCTTCATCTTCGACACCGGCCTGGCCCCCGCCGCGGCCGGCGCCGCCCTCGCGAGCCTGCGCCTGATCGCCGCCGAGCCCGCGCTCCCGGCCCGCGCCGGCACCGTCGCGCTGACCCTGCACCGGCTGCTCACCGCCGCCGGACTCACCGCCGCCCGCCCCGACGCCGCCGTGGTCTCGGTCCGCGCCCCCGGCCCCGCGGAGGCGCTGCGCTGGGCCGCCGACTGCCGCGAACTCGGCCTCGGCGTCGGCTGCTTCCGCCCCCCGTCGGTGCCGGACGGCATCTCGCGGCTGCGTCTGACGGCCCGCGCGGACCTCACCGACGCGGAGATCGCACGCGCGGTGGCGACGATCGTGCGCACGGCGCCGCCCGGGGCGCTCTGAGCACCGGTCCGGGCCGTCGGCCCCGGAGCCCGACTGTCAGTGCCGCTCGCTAGGTTGACCGCATGAGTTCTTCCCTGAGCGTGTACCTGATCGACCCCAAGGCCGCCCGGGCCCTCGTCGGCTCCGGCGACGAGCAGCTGCTCGACATCATCCGCGAGCGTTTCGGCGACCAGTTGGCGCACGACGACGACTGGTTCTCCTCCGAGATCGCGGACGGCGCCCCCAGCGCGTACGAGGCGCTGCGCGCGGTGGTGCACGGCGGCCCGTTCGACGCGGAGAAGCAGTACTCCTTCCAGTACGGCTACGCCTACAAGCGCCTGTGCTCGCTGACCGGTTCCTTCCTCGACAACTCCTGCTTCTCGCCGTTCCGCGGGGACTGGCTGGAGATGGTCGACGAGGGTCTCAGGGCGCTGCGGATCACGGCCGTGTCGGTGGCGGAGCTCGGTTACTACGACGGCCTTCCCGAGCAGCTGCCGCGCTACGAGCTGCCGCGCTGCGGCGAGTGGACGCACGAGGAGTGCCTGGCGGCCCTGGAGCAGTTCGAGCGCACCAAGGCGGAGGGCCACGCGCCGCCGCTGGACCGCGAGGTGGTCGACGCGGTGATGGACGTCATCGGCTGGCTGCGGCACGCCGCCGCGCGCCCCGGCTTCGGGGTCGTCGGCTTCGTCTCCTGACGGTCCGCGGCGGCCCGGCGGGCGCCGCCGGGCGCGCGTGATCCGGTCGCCCGTCGGACGGTTCACCGCTTCGGGCGACAGATATGCGTATATCCGGCGGATCCGCGCCCGGCGCCGCGGCTTCGGTGGCAGGCTGACGCGCAGTGCATTCCGGGCATGGCCCGGTGGGAGAAGGACGGCGTCGCATGGCAGACCACCAGGAAGCAACCGTCACGCTGCCGAGCGACCCCGCCTCGGTCTCGGCCGCGCGGAGGTACGTGGCGCAGGTGCTCACCTCCTGGGGCCTGGACGACGCGGGCGAGACCGCGGACGCGGTCCGGCTGATGGTCTCGGAGCTGGCCACCAATGCGGTGCTGCACACCTTCGGCCAGTCGCCCACCTTCACCGTCGACCTGCGTCTCGACCGGGACGAGGAGCTGCGCATCGGGGTCACCGACAGCCACCCCCGCTGGCCGCGCAGGCTGCCCGCCGCGGTGCAGCAGGACAACGGGCGGGGGATGGTGATCATCCGCTCCCTGGCCAAGGAGGCGGGCGGCCGGCTCTCGGTGACCCCGACGGCGGAGGGCGGCAAGACGGTCTGGATCAGCCTGCCGTGGACGCCGGTGCTGACCCAGGCCTGACCGGCGCGCGGTCCGGCCGGGTCACCGGACCCGGCCGTAGAGGACCTTCGAGGTCCAGATCCGGTCGAGCTTCACCCAGGACCCGGTCTTGGGGGAGTGCCAGATCTTGTTGTTCCCCGCGTAGATCCCGACGTGGTAGACCCGTCCGCCGGAGTGGAAGAACACCAGGTCGCCCGCCCGCCGGCCGGAGGCGGCGATGTGCCGGGTCTTGTTGTACTGCTGCTGCGCGGTGCGGGGCAGCGTCTTGCCGGCCTTCTTGTACGAGTAGAGCGTGAGGCCCGAGCAGTCGAAGCGGCTCGGGCCGGTGGCCCCGTACTTGTAGGGCGCCCCCCTCTTGGAGGCGGCCACGTTCAGCGCCTTGCTCGCGTAGGAGGTCGCCGCCTGGGCCTCCGGCGCCGCTCCCGGTGCGAGGAGCGTGCCGCCGACGGCGGCGAGGGTGAGAGCCGAGACGGCTCCGGCCCGGGACAGCAGGGACGGGACATGCATCTGCGCAGTCATGCGCAACCCTTCGTCAGCCGCCTGCGAAGGATGACCTGTCGGGTTCGGGCGGCGAAGACGCCCGGCCGCTGCTGCGGCTTCACCCCGAGGAACGTCCCGCACTGCGCGGGCGTCCCGTACTGCTCGGGTCCTCCACTCCTGCCGGTCCACTCCTGTCGACCAGACGTCCGGGACGGCGGCAGGACTCGGCGTCCGCCCGGACCGCCCCGCCGCGGTGGCGGGGGCTTGTCGTCGACAGGGATCTTGACCCACGGCCAGGGCGAAAACCACGTTGAAACGGCGATATGTGAGGCTCCTCACGACTGATCCATACGGGTGGACAGTCAGGTTTCGGGACCTCGCAGGTTTGGCCGACGAGCCCGTCACCAGCACCGGAAGGTGATATTCCGCCAGATGCGTACACCCGTTGCGCAACTCACCTGAGCTCCTTGTCGATACGTCGACTACGCCGAACGGGGGAGCGATTTCGCGTTTTCCTTGCCCCGTGTGGACCTCGACACGACACGCGACGGTGTCAACTCGCCCTTCCTCCCGGCAGGGTGACGCGCCCGGAGCGCCGCTCGCCGTCCAACACCCTGAGCGCACGCGCCAATGTCTCCGTGTGGACCTCGCTCTCGCCCCGCAGATGCATGAGCGTCAGCGCGTCCCGGAGCGCCGTCGCCCGTCCGACCAGGGCCTGGGCCGCGCGCAGCGCCCCATAGGTATGCGAGGACCTGGATGGATTGATCCTCCCCAGCAGGTCGACGACTTCGAGGTACGCGTCGACGAACTCGCCCTCGGCGCGCGTCAGGGCGGGCAGCGGCGGCAGCTCCGGCACCATCGCGGCCTCACTCCTCCCCGGCGGCGGCGCGCCGGCTGCGCACCACCCGGTCCACCAGGCCGTAGGCGAGGGCCGCCGGGGCGTCGAGCACCATGGTGCGCTCCAGATCGGCGTCGACCCGCTCCCGGTCCCGGCCGCTGTGCGCGCTGAGCAGTCCGGCGATCAGGTCCCGCTGGCGCAACAACTCCCGTGCGCGGAGGTCGAGATCGCTGGGCTGGCCCTGCAACGGCTCGTCGAGCGAGGGCTGCTGGAGCACGATCCGGGCGCCCGGCAGGGCGAGCCGGCGGCCCGGTGAGCCCGCCGCGAGCAGCACCGCGGCCGGCCCGGCGGCCTGGCCCAGGCAGATGGTCTCCACCTCGCAGGAGACGGTGCGGATCGTGTCGTAGACCGAGGTCATGGCGCTCACCGAACCGCCCGGCGAGTTGATGTAGAGGCTGATCACCCGGCCGGGCGCGTCGTAGTCGAGGTGCAGGAACTGCGCGATGACGTCGTTGGCCGAGGTCTCGTCGATCGGGGTGCCCAGGAGGACGATCCGCTCCTGGAGCAGCTTGGAGTAGGGGTCCAGGGTGCGGGTCCCGAAGCCGGTGCGCTCGGTGAACTCCGGCAGGACGTACCGCATCGCGTGCCGTGTGCCGTCGTGCATGGTGCTCCTCCTTCTGTAAAAAATGTACAGGACGTACAGGCCGTAAGATGAGGAGCATGACTTACGAGATTCCGGTGACGCAAGCGCGCGCCGAGCTCGCGGACCTGATCAACCGCGTGGTGTACGGCGACGAGCGGGTGGTCGTCACCCGCCACGGCAAGCCGCTCGTGGCCCTGGTCTCCGCCGCTGACCTGGAGAAACTCGAGGCGCTTCGGGAGCCGGCGGACGAGCAGGTGATCAGCTCGGTCTCGCGGATCGGCGGCTCGACGTCCGTCGCGGGCGAACAGCGCCGCTTCGGCATCGCCGCCCACCACCAGGACCCGGGGGCGCCCCGCGGCTGACCAAGCGCTCGTTTAATGCCTGCGCAAAGCGCCGGTTAACGTGCCGGAAAAACTTCCGCCCTAACGTGCAATCTCTGGCGCGGCGGACCGTCTGCGCAGGTCAACAGTGTGTTGAAGCTCTGTAGGGTCCGCTGCTGTCCGGGGCACCGCCCGGTGACGACAGTGAGGTGGAAGCGTGCGACTCAGCCCCCACGAGCAGGAACGCCTGCTCATCCATGTCGCGGCCGACGTGGCCGAGAAGCGCCGGGCGCGCGGAGTCCGGCTCAACCACCCCGAGGCCGTCGCACTCATCACCTCCCACGTCCTGGAGGGCGCCCGCGACGGCCGCACCGTCGCCGAGCTGATGGCCTCCGGCCGCAAGGTGCTCACCCGCGACGAGGTCATGGACGGCATCCCCGAGATGATCCACGACGTCCAGGTCGAGGCCACCTTCCCGGACGGCACCAAGCTCGTCACCGTCCACGACCCCATCGTCTGAGGGGGCCGCGCACCGTGATCCCCGGCGAGATCCTGTACGGGGACGGGCCGGTGACCCTCAACGAGGGCCGCCCCGTCACCCGGCTCACCGTCCTCAACGCCGCCGACCGGCCCGTCCAGGTCGGCTCCCACTACCACTTCGCCGAGGCCAACCCCGGCCTCGACTTCGACCGCGCGGCCGCCCGCGGCCTGCGCCTGAACATCGCCGCGGGCACCGCCGTCCGCTTCGAGCCCGGCATCCCCGTCGAGGTCGAACTGGTGCCGATCGCCGGCCGCCGGATCGTGCCCGGCCTGCGCGGCGCGACCGCCGGCCCCCTCGACCCGCCCCGCCCGAACGGAGACGCCCGTGCCTGAACTGCACCGCGCCGCGTACGCCGACCTGTTCGGCCCCACCACCGGCGACCGCATCCGGCTCGCCGACACCGACCTGCTCGTCGAGATCGAGGAGGACCGCTCCGGCGGCCCCGGCCGCGCCGGCGAGGAGGCGGTCTTCGGCGGCGGCAAGGTCATCCGCGAGTCCATGGGCCAGTCCCGCGCCACCCGCGCCGAGGGTGCCCCGGACACCGTGATCACCGGCGCCGTCGTCCTCGACCACTGGGGCGTCGTCAAGGCCGACATCGGCATCCGCGACGGCCGGATCACCGCCCTCGGCAAAGCGGGCAACCCCGACACCATGGACGGGGTGCACCCCGACCTGGTGATCGGCCCGGAGACCGAGGTGATCGTCGGCAACGGCCGGATCGTCACCGCCGGCGCCGTGGACACCCACGTGCACTTCATCTCGCCCACCGTGGTCGAGCAGGCCCTCGCCACCGGCGTCACCACCCTGGTCGGCGGCGGCACCGGCCCCGCCGAGGGCACCAAGGCCACCACCGTCACCCCCGGCCCCTGGCACATGGCCCGGATGTTCGAGGCCCTCGACACCTTCCCGGTCAACATCGGCCTGCTCGGCAAGGGCAACACCATGTCCCGCGAGGCCATGCACTCCCAACTGCGCGGCGGCGCCCTGGGGTTCAAGATCCACGAGGACTGGGGGGCCACCCCCGCCGTCATCGACGCCTGCCTCAGCGTCTGCGAGGAGACCGGCACCCAGCTCGCCATCCACACCGACACCCTCAACGAGGCCGGCTTCGTCGGCGACACCCTCGCCGCCATCGCCGGCCGCACCATCCACGCGTACCACACCGAGGGCGCGGGCGGCGGGCACGCCCCGGACATCATCACCGTGGTCTCCGAGCCGCACGTGCTGCCCAGCTCGACCAACCCGACCCGGCCGCACACCGTCAACACCATCGAGGAACACCTCGACATGCTGATGGTCTGCCACCACCTCAACCCGGCCGTGCCCGAGGACCTCGCCTTCGCCGAGTCCCGCATCCGGCCCTCCACCATCGCCGCCGAGGACGTGCTGCACGACCTCGGCGCCATCTCGATCATCTCCTCCGACTCCCAGGCCATGGGCCGGATCGGCGAGGTGATCATGCGCACCTGGCAGACCGCCCACGTCATGAAGAAGCGCCGCGGCGCGCTCCCCGGCGACGGCACCGCCGACAACCACCGGGCCCGCCGCTACGTCGCCAAGTACACGATCAACCCGGCCGTCGCCCAGGGCATGGACCACCTCGTCGGCTCCGTCGAACCCGGCAAGCTCGCCGACCTCGTCCTGTGGGAGCCCGCCTTCTTCGGCGTCAAGCCGCTCGTCGTCCTCAAGGGCGGCCAGATCGCGTACGCGCAGATGGGCGACGCCAACGCCTCCATCCCCACGCCCCAACCGGTCCTTCCCCGGCCGATGTTCGGCGCGCTGGGCCGGGCCGCCGCGGGCGGCTCGGTCAACTTCGTCGCCCGGGCCGCGCTCGAGGACGACCTGCCCCACAGGCTGGGCCTGCACAAGGAGTTCACCGCCATCGGCTCCACCCGCCGGACCACCAAGGCCGACATGCGGGAGAACGACGCCCTGCCCCGGGTCGAGGTCGACGCCGACACCTTCACCGTGACCATCGACGGCGAGCCGGTCGAACCGGCGCCCGCCGCCGAACTGCCCATGGCCCAGCGCTACTTCCTCTTCTGATGACACGCTCAGCCCTGCTCGTGCTCGCCGACGGGCGCTTCCCCGCCGGCGGGCACGCCCACTCCGGCGGCGCCGAGGCCGCCGTGCAGGCCGGACGCCTCCGGGACGCCGCCGACCTGGAGGCCTTCTGCCGCGGCCGGCTGCACACCACCGGCCTCACCTCGGCCGCCCTCGCCGCCTCGGCCGCGCACGGACTCGACCCGCACGAGCTCGACGCCGCCGCCGACGCCCGCACGCCCTCGGCCGCCCTGCGCGCCGCCTCCCGCAGACTCGGCCGCCAGCTGATGCGGGCCGCCCGCGCCGCCTGGCCGAGCCCCGAACTCGACGCACTGGCCGCCGCGTTCCCGCGCGGCGCCCACCAGCCCGTGGTGCTCGGCACCACCGCCCGGGCCGCCGGGCTCGGCCCCGAGGACGCGGCGCACTGCGTCGCGTACGAGACCGTCGGCGGCCCCGCCACCGCCGCCGTCCGGCTGCTCGGCCTCGACCCCTACCAGGCCACCGCCGTGCTCGCCCGCCTCGCACCCGAGATGGACCAGGTGACCGCGCGCGCCGCCGAGGCCGCCCGGCAGGGCCTCGACGCCCTGCCCGCCGCCTCCGCGCCGCTGCTCGACCTCACCGCCGAACAGCACGCGGCCTGGCCCGTCCGCCTCTTCGCCTCCTGACCCCCCCCGGAGAACCCCCATGCACCTCGACCACTCCCACGACCACGGCACCGCCGTCTCCGCCGACGCCCACCGGCCCGACGGCCGCCGCCGCGCCCTGCGCATCGGCCTCGGCGGCCCCGTCGGCTCCGGCAAGACCGCCACCGTCGCCGCCCTGTGCCGCGCCCTGCGCGACACCCTCTCGCTCGCCGTCGTCACCAACGACATCTACACCCGCGAGGACGCCGAGTTCCTGCTCCGCGAGGCCGTGCTGCCGCCCGAGCGGATCGCCGCCGTCGAGACCGGCGCCTGCCCGCACACCGCGATCCGCGACGACATCTCCGCCAACCTGGAGGCCGTCGAGGACCTGGAGGACAGCGTCGGCCCGCTCGACCTCGTCCTCGTCGAGTCCGGCGGCGACAACCTCACCGCCACCTTCTCCAAGGGCCTCGTCGACGCCCAGATCTTCGTCATCGACGTGGCAGGCGGCGACGACATCCCGCGCAAGGGCGGCCCCGGCGTCACCACCGCCGACCTGCTCGTCGTCAACAAGACCGACCTCGCCCCGTACGTCGGCTCCGACCTCGACCGGATGGCCCGCGACGCCGAGCGGCAGCGCGGCCCGCTGCCCGTCGCCTTCACCTCGCTCCGCTCCGAGCAGGGCGTCGCCCCCGTCGCCGACTGGGTCCGCGAGAAGCTCGCCGCATGGACCGCCTGAGCCTCACCGCGACCGCGCGGATCGCCGCCGCGCCGGACGGCTCGCTGCCCGTCCTGGAGAGCGCCGGACCGCTCGCGCTGCGCCGCACCCGCGCCACCGGCCCGTACACCCGGGTCACCGTCGTCGGCGCGATGAGCGCACCGCTCGGCGGCGACCGGCTCGCCCTGGAGGCCGAGGTACGGGACGGTGCGCGGCTGCTCGTCGACTCGGCCGCCGCGACCGTCGCCCTGCCCGGCCGCCACGGCGCCCCCGCCGCGTACGAGATCGCGCTCACCGTCGGCGCCGGAGCCGAGCTGCGCTGGCTGCCCGAACAGCTGGTGTGCGCCGCCGGCTCCGTCCTGCGGATGCGCACCACCGTCGAACTCGCCCCCACCGCACGGCTCGTGCTCCGCGAGGAGCAGGTCCTCGGCCGGCACCGCGAGGCGCCCGGCACGCTGCTCAGCCGGCTCACCGTCCGCCGGGCCGGCCGCCCGCTGCTCGACCAGGAACTCGGCTGTGGGCCCGGCGCCCCGGCCGGCTGGGACGGGCCCGCCGTCCTCGCCGGGCACCGGGCCACGGGGCAACTCCTCGTCGTCGACCCGGCGTTCGCCGACAAACCGGTGGAAACCCGGCTTTTCGGGGAGGATGCGGTGCTCAGCCCGCTCGCCGGGCCGGCCGCCCTCGTCACCGCCGTGGCCCGCGACGCCCTCGCCCTGCGCCGGGTCCTCGACGAGGCCCTGTCCGTACTCGTCCCGGTCTGAGTGGATTGCCGCACCCGTTCGAGGAGTCACCGCTCAGCGGTACACGCGTCACCGGTTATTGGTTCGGCAAAGAACATGTGTACGCCCTTTTACCCGAGGCCCCGTTGACGCGAGGATCCCCCGGACAACCCACACGACGCTGCCACGGGGGCGGCGCTCATCCAGGGGGAGGAACCACTTGCGACGCAGTGCAGTGCTCGGCTCCGCCGGCACTCTCATAGCGGGCACGCTGATGGCGACCGCGCTCGCCACTCCGGCGGCCAGTGCCCACGGCCGGCACGGAGGCGACGACGAGGCCCGCGGCGCCGCCGTGGCCGCCGCCCGCGCGGCGAAGGCCGGCATCGACTGGCAGGACTGTCCCGCCGACTGGGGCCTGGACAAGGGCATCCAGTGCGGCTGGGTCACCGTCCCGGTCGACTACGCCAAGCCGAACGGCAAGCAGATCAAGATCGCCGTGGACCGGGCCCGTGCCACCGGCACGCCCGAGGAGAAGCAGGGCGCCCTGCTCTACAACCCCGGCGGCCCCGGCGGCTCCGGCCTCCGCTTCCCGCGCCGCGTGACCACCGGCGCCAAGCTCTGGGTCAACACCGCCAAGGCCTACGACTTCGTCGGCTTCGACCCGCGCGGCGTCGGCCACTCGGCGCCCATCTCCTGCGTCGACCCGACCGAGTTCGTCAAGGGCCCCAAGGCCGACCCGGTCCCGGACACCGAGGCCGACAAGCTCGCCCAGCGCAAGCTGGCCGCCGAGTACGCCAAGGGCTGCGCGGAGAAGAGCGGCGACATGCTGCCCTTCATGACCACCCGCAACACCGCCCGCGACCTCGACGTCATCCGGGCCGCGCTCGGCGAGAAGAAGCTCAACTTCATCGGCGTCTCCTACGGCACCTACCTCGGCGCCGTCTACGGCACCCTGTACCCCGACCACGTGCGCCGCATGATCGTGGACAGCGTGGTCGACCCGTCGAAGAAGGAGATCTGGTACGGGGCCAACCTCAACCAGGACATCGCCTTCGAGGGCCGCCTCAAGGACTGGATGACCTGGGTCGCCCAGCACGACGACGCCTTCCACCTCGGGAAGACCTACGACGAGGTCAAGCTGCAGTGGACGACCCTGCGCGCCGCCGCCAAGAAGGAGCCGCTCGGCGGCAAGGTCGGCCCGGCCGAGCTCATCGGCTTCTTCCAGAACGCCCCGTACTACGACTCCATGTGGGTCCCGGTCGCCGAGGCCTGGAGCGCCTACGCCGCCGGTGACCCGCAGCCGCTGATCGACGCGGCCGCCGCCGACCTCACCGACACCGCCGGCAACATCTCCGCGGAGAACGGCAACGCCGTCTACACCGCGGTCGAGTGCGCCGACGCCCCCTGGCCGACCAGCTGGCGCAAGTGGGACCGGGACAACTCCCGGCTGCACGAGCAGTACCCCTTCATGACCTGGGCCAACGCCTGGATGAACCTGCCCTGCGCCACCTGGTCCGCGCCGCGCCAGAAGCCGACCGAGGTCAAGACGGGCAAGGGCCTGCCGCCCGTCCTCATCGTCCAGGCCGAGCGTGACGCCGCCACCCCGTACGCCGGCGCCGTCGAGCTGCACAAGCGGTTCAAGGGTTCGCGCCTCATCACCGAGAAGAACGCCGGCTCGCACGGCGTCACCAACCTGGTCAACTCCTGCATCAACCCGCGGGTCGAGACCTACCTGCTGACCGGCAAGGTCGACGGCGCCGACGTGACGTGCGAGCCGCACGCCACGCCGCAGCCGTAACACCCCGCGTAGGACAAGGAGGGGCGGTCGCCGCGGCACGGCGACCGCCCCTTCGCGCGTCCGGGCTCAGCGCGCGGCCAGCCAGGCGTCCTCCGCCGCGTAGTCGAAGAAGTCCACCCCGTACTTCACCAGGCCGGGGAAGGCCTCCCGCCAGTCCCGCCGGGCCACCGTCTCCGCCAGGAACTCGATCGTCGCGGGCAGCGACTCCGCGTACGTGGCCACCACCGGCCGGTAGCCCAGCTCCCGCTCCGCCGCCGACATGCCGGCCACCATCGGGTGGGGAGTGGTCCACGGCGTGTAGCCCACCCAGTCCTTCCCGGGCGGCCCGTCGAACAGGATCGTCTCGCTGCTCACCCCCATCGCCGCGTCGATCGCCGCACCGATCTCGGCGACCGTCGGCGCCTGCGGGTCCGCCCCGTTCAGCACCCGGGTGCCCGGCTTCGACGCCGCCAGGCGGATCAGCTCGGCCAGGTTGTCCACGTGCGCCGGGTGGAACACGGACCGGCCGCCCTCCGCCAGGATCCGCACCGGCCGCCCGTCCAAGGCCCGCTTGACGAACCACAGTTCACGCGGACCCGGGCTGTACGGGCCGTGCACCGCCGCCGCCCGCAGCACCGTCGTCGGCAGCCGGTCGCCCGCCCCGAGCACCTCGCGCTCCAGGGCCACCTTCCGGGTGCCGTACGAGAAGTCGCTCGGCGCCACCGTCCGCCAGGTCTCCGGGATCGGCAGCGGGAACACCGGGAAGCCGCCCGGCTCGTCCTGGGTGTCGAAGTTCCGCCCCTGCTCGTCCTCGTAGACCGCCCCGCTGGAGATCACCACCGCGGAACCGATCCGGTCCGCAAGGCCCGTCAGCTGCCGCCCGTGGCGGGCGTCGAAGGCCACCACGTCCACCAGGACGTCCGTGCCCGCGCCGAGCGCCGCCGCGAGCGCGCCCTCCTCGTCCCGGTCCACCCGCACGGTGCGGACCTCCGGACCCCACCCCTCGTCCCGGACGCCCCGGCGCGAGGCGGCCGTCACCTCCCATCCGTCCGCGACGAGCGCCCGCACGGCCGCCCGTCCGATCTGTCCCGTCGCTCCCAGCACGAACGCGTTTCCCTTGGTCATGCCGGGGACGCTACGGCCCGCCGACCCGCCCGCCCAGCCGCTTTCGCCGTGCGCGGATCCGCCCACAGCGTGCGCCGGACGGGAACTTCCCCCGGGCCCGCCGCCACCACCGGGAGCGGAACCGGTCCGGCCGCGCCCGGACCGCGGCCCGTCAGGAACCCCCGGCCGCCTTCGCCTTCGCCGCGTACTCGTCCACGTACTCCTGCCCGGAAAGGCGCATGATCGCGTACATGATCTCGTCGGTGACCGCGCGGACCGCCGCCTTCTCCTCCGCCAGGCCCGCGTAGCGGGAGAAGTCCAGCGGCTCGCCGAACCGGATGGTGACCCGGCGGATCCGCGGCAGCACCCGGCCCGGGGGCTGGATCTCGAAGGTGCCCAGCATCGCGCACGGCACCACCTTCACCCCGGCCGTCAGGGCCATCACCGCGACCCCCACCTTGCCCTTGTAGAGCCGCCCGTCGTGCGAGCGGGTGCCCTCCGGGTAGATGCCCAGCAGCTCGCCCTTCGCGAGCACCCCGAGGCCCTCGCGGATCGCCGCCCGCCCGGCCTCCTTGCCCGAGCGGTCCACCGGGATCTGGCCCGCGCTGCGGAAGAAGGCCGCCGTCAGCCGGCCCTTGAGCCCCGGGCCCGTGAAGTACTCCTGCTTCGCCAGGAAGGTGATCCGGCGGCTCAGCACCACCGGCATCAGGAAGTGGTCCGAGAAGGACAGGTGGTTCCCGGCGACGATCGCCGCACCCTCCTCCGGGACGTGCTCCAGGCCCTCCACCCGAGGCCGGAACAGCAGCTTCAGCAGCGGTCCGAGCAGCACGTACTTGAGCACGTAGTAGAACACCGGCGACCCCCTTGTCCCTGCCTTTGTAACCAAGGACCCGCCCGTGGTCCACTGGTGGGGAGGAGCGGGACCATGACAGGCGCGCGCGGGCACAGGCGTCCCGGCGCCGCCGCCACCGCCGTACTGTGCGCCGTGACGGCCGCCGGTCTCTACGGCTGCTCCGGCCCGGGCCCGTCGGAGCACCCGCCGTCCCCGACGCCCACGCCCGCGCCCGCCACCCCGCCGGCCACCACCCCGCCCGCCGGCACCTCACCGCTCACCGGACTGCCCGCCCGCTCCGGTCCGGTGCTCGCCGTGAAGCTCGACAACGTGCCCGCGGCCCGCCCGCACACCGGGCTCGCCGCCGCCGACCTCGTCTACGTCGAACAGGTCGAGTCCGGCCAGACCCGGCTGATGGGCGTCTACGCCTCGCGCCTGCCCGACCGGGTCGGCCCGGTCCGCAGCGCCCGCGAGTCCGACCTCGCCCTGTTGCGCCAGTTCGGCCGGCCGGTCCTCGCCTACTCCGGTGCCCAGGGCGCGCTCACCCCGCTGCTCAGGGCCGCGCCGCTGCACCTGGTCCACGAGGGCGGCACCCCCGCCGCCTTCCGGCGCGACCCGGGCCGCGCGGCCCCGCACAACCTCTACCTGCGGCCCGCCCGCGCGCTGGCCACCGCACCGGACGCCACCCGCGCCCGGGACATCGGCTTCCGCTTCGGCCCGGCCCCGGCCGACGGCACCCCGGTGAACAGCCGGACCGTGCGCTTCCCCGCCGCCCGCTACACCTTCACCTGGGCGCCGGACGCGAAGGCCTGGCACGTCACCATGGACGGGCGCCCCGACGGGCCGCTCGCCCCCGCCACCGTCGTGGTCCAGCACGTCACCGTACGGCCCTCGCGCTTCCACGACTTCCTCGGCGCCGTGTCCCCGTACACCGTGACCACCGGTTCCGGCACCGCCGAGGTGCTGCGCGACGGACGGGCGTACCCCGCCCGCTGGAACCGCCCCGACCCGGACCGCGGCACCGTCTTCACCACCCCGGCGGGGGCGCGCCTGAACTTCGCGCCGGGCCAGGTGTGGGTGCTGCTGACGGGGACGACGCGCTGACCGCCGCTCGCCCGGCGGCGTCAGGGGCCTCAGGCGTGCGGACGGGGGCGGCGCGGAGGTGCGGGCCGCGCGGACGGGTCCGCGTCCGCCGCCGCCATCCCGATGGTGGCCACCGCGAGCACCACCAGACCGAACCACAGCCAGCCGCTGCTGCCCAGGGCCACCGTGTAGCCGGTGGTCAGCACCAGGGCCGCGCAGGTGATCGCCGTCATCGTCTTCGTCGGGCCTGACATCATCGCTCCGCCCTCCTCCAGGTCATCGTGACCCCGGAGGAGGGGCGCGCGCCAGACCTCGGACGCCCTGTCGTGCACCGGTCGCACGCCGTGCACGGCCCGCGAGCGCCCGTACGGGGACGCGGCGGAGGCGGCGCTACTGGCCGCGGGCCTGGAGCGAGGCCAGGTACGCGTTGTACGCCTCCAGCTCCTTGTCGCCGTCCCGGTCCGCGGCCCGGTCCTTGCGGACGGCCTGCCGCTGCTCGGAGTGGTACCACTGGTAGACCAGCGCGATCAGCACCAGCACCGAGGGGATCTCGCTGAACGCCCAGGCGATGCCGCCCGCCGCGTGCTGGTCGTCGAGCGCGTCGATGCCCAGCGAGGCCGGCGGGTTCGCGTACACCTTCACCAGCGGCTCGGAGGCCATCATCATCGCGATGCCGAAGAAGGCGTGGAACGGCATGCCCGCGAACAGCTCCAGCATCCGCATCACGTAGCCCGGCCGGTGCGGACCCGGGTCCACGCCCATGATCGGCCAGAAGAAGACCAGGCCCACCGCGAGGAAGTGCACCATCATCCCGACGTGGCCGGCCTTCGACCCCATCAGGAAGTCGAAGAGCGGCGAGAAGTACAGCGCGTAGAGGCTCGCGATGAACATCGAGATCGTGAACGCCGGGTGCGTGACGATCCGCATGTAGCGGCTGTGCAGCAGCTTCAGGAGCAGCTCGCGCGGGCCGGTGGACCCGCGGCCGGCCACCGGCAGGGCGCGCAGCGCCAGGGTGACCGGCGCGCCGAGCAGCAGCAGGATCGGCGACAGCATGGAGATCACCATGTGCTGCACCATGTGCACGCTGAACATCACCATGCCGTAGTCGTTCAGCTTCGTGCACATCACCAGGGCGATGCTCAGCACGCCCACCGTGAAGAACACCGTCCGGCTGACCGGCCAGGCGTCCCCGCGCCCCCGCAGCCGCGCCACGCCCCAGCCGTACAGGCCGAGCGCGGCGAGACAGCCGAAGAGGAAGAAGAGGTCGGGGGAGAACTCCAGGGCCCGCCCCAGCGTGAACGGCGGCAGATCCATCGTCATGCCGTGCCCGCTGTGATCCATCGATTACTCCTGGAGCCCGATTCGCGCTTGTTGTCCGCACCAGACTAGAACCGCCCCCGGCCGCGATCGCGACCGGGGGCGGTTCGTGGCGCACGGCCACCGCGCGGGGGCGGCGGTCAGAGCACGTTCTCGGCCTCGGCGTAGCGCTCGTCCGGGACCGTCTTCAGGGTCTCCACCGCCCGGGCCAGCGGCACCAGCTCGATGTCGGTGCCGCGCAGCGCGGTCAGCATGCCGAACTCGCCGCGGTGCGCCGCCTCGACCGCGTGCCAGCCGAAGCGGGTCGCGAGGACCCGGTCGTACGCGGTGGGGGTGCCGCCGCGCTGGACGTGGCCCAGGATCACCGGGCGGGCCTCCTTGCCGAGCCGCCGCTCCAGCTCGACCGAGAGCTGGTTGGCCACGCCGGTGAAACGCTCGTGGCCGTAGATGTCGGTGCCGGCGGTCTTGAACTCCATCGAGCCGCCCTCGCGCGGCTTGGCGCCCTCGGCGACCACGACGATCGCGAAGCGCTTGCCGTCCTCGAAGCGGGCGCCGACCCGGGCGGTCAGCTCGTCGATGTCGAAGGGGCGCTCCGGCACCACGATGGCGTGCGCGCCGGCCGCCATGCCGGAGTGCAGCGCTATCCAGCCGGTGTGCCGGCCCATCACCTCGACGACCAGACAGCGCTGGTGCGACTCGGCGGTGGTCTTCAGCCGGTCCAGGGCCTCGGTGGCGACGGTCACGGCCGTGTCGAAGCCGAAGGTGACGTCGGTCGAGGCGATGTCGTTGTCGATGGTCTTCGGCACGCCCACGATCGGCAGGCCCGCCTCGGAGAGCAGGTTGGCCGCCTTCAGGGTGCCCTCGCCGCCGATCGGGATGATCGCGTCGATGCCGAGGTCGGCGACATGGCCCTTGGCCCGCTCCACCCCGTCGACGAGGTGCGCGGGCTGCACCCGGGAGGAGCCGAGGATGGTGCCGCCGCGGGCGAGGATGCCGCCCACCGCGTCCAGGTCGAGCTTCCGGTAGTCCGCCTCCAGGAGGCCCTTCCAGCCGTCGAGGAAGCCGATGACCTCGTCACCGTGGTCGACGACGGCGCGGTGCACGACGGACCGGATGACGGCGTTCAGACCGGGGCAGTCTCCGCCGGAGGTGAGCACACCAATGCGCATAGCCCAAAAACCTTTGCAACGTGGGCCGACTCCCGGACCACGTCGTCCGGCTGGATCCCCGCCACCCTATCGGTGGAGAGTGGCGGGGCCGAACCGGATGTCCGCGGATTGGACACCCTCTTTACCCGGGCATCCCATGTGCGCTAGCCCGCTCAGACGTGCAGGCCTGGCGGGGCGTCAGGCGCGGTGTCCGTCCCGGGTGTCAGGCGGGCTGCGAGGCCGCCGCGATGCGCTCGGCGCGCAGCGCCTCGTACCACCGGTCGTCGGTCGGCGGCAGCGCGTTCACGTCGAGGGCCAGCTTCAGGAGCAGGTCCGCGATCTGCGGGTTGCGGGCCATGACGGGGCCGTGCATGTACGTGCCGAAGACCGTGTCGTTGTACGCGCCCTCGGTGCCGTCCCCGGTGCCGTTGCCGTTGCCGTACACGGTGCGCGCGAACGCCCGGGCGGTCGGGCCCAGGTGCGTGACGCCCTGGTGGTTCTCGAAGCCGGTCAGCTGGGGCAGGCCCAGGTGCGGGTCGATGTCGGCGAGCACGTCGCCGACGCAGCGGGCGCCCTCGCCGCGGACCGTGGTGACGTCGAGCAGACCGAGGCCCGGCTCGCGCTCGCCGAGGTCGTTGATGAACTCGTGGCCCAGGATCTGGTAGCCGGCGCACACCGAGAAGATGATCGCGCCGTTGGCCGCCGCCCGGTTCAGACCGCCGTCGCGGCGCAGCCGCTCGGCGGCCAGCCGCTGCGGACGGTCCTCGCCGCCGCCGACCAGGTAGATGTCGCCGGAGGTGGGGATCGGCTGGTCGCTGCGCACGTCGAGGCGCTCGACGCTGAGCCCGCGCTGCCGGGCGCGGCGCTCGACGACCAGGACGTTGCCCTGGTCGCCGTAGGTGCTGAGGAGGTCCGGGTAGACCCAGACCACCCGCAGGCTGCTGTCACTCATGCTGCAAGTCCTTCTGCGAGTCGTGGCGGGGCCGGGGTCAGTTGCCGACGCGGCGGCGGACGTCCTGGAAGGCCGTGTAGTTGGCGATCAGCTCGATCTGCCCGGGCGGCGCCACCGTGACGGCCTCGTCGAGGGTCTCGCAGACGCGGAAGTCCACGCCCGCGACCTCCAGGCGCACGGCCAGGTCGAGCTTGCGGTCGCCGATCACCATGATCGGGTGCCCGGCCAGCCGTCCGTAGTCCACGTCCCACAGCCAGGAGGTGTCCGTGCCGTCGGCGCCGCGGGCGTTGACGGAGAGGATCACCGGGGCCGGCGGCTGGTCGATCAGGGAGAAGGTCTCGAGCCAGCCGGCCGGGTTCTTGGCGAGCAGCAGCCGCAGCTCGCGGCCCTGGAAGGAGACCACGTCGTAGCGGCCGGCGACGGCCTGCACCTGGTACATGCGCTCCAGGGCCACCTGCGGCGGCACCCCGAAGACCGCGGCGACCGCGGCGGAGGTGGCGGCGTTGGCCTTGTTGGCGCGGCCGGGCAGCTGGAGCCGGATCGGCCAGGCGGAGCCGTGCGGGTCGAGCACGTGGTCGCCGTTGAGCGCCCAGCTCGGCGCGGGGCGGCGGAAGCCGCACTCGCCGCAGAACCAGTCGTCGCCGGGGCGCTGCAGCACACCGCCGCAGGCGGGGCAGGACCAGGCGTCGTCCTTCCACTCCTGTCCGACGGCCACCCACACCACGTTGGGCGAGGAGGAAGCGGCCCAGACGATCAGCGGGTCGTCGGCGTTGGCGATGATCACGGCCTTGCTGCCGTTGAGGCCCTCGCGCCACTTCTCGGCGAGCATCCGGGTCTCGGCGGCGCGGTCGAGCTGGTCGCGCGAGAGGTTGAGCAGGGCGATCGCCTTGGGCGCGGTGTCCCGGGCCACACCGGCCAGGTACTTCTCGTCGACCTCGATCACGCCGTACTTGGCGTCCGAGCCGCCGGCCAGGGCGGAGGTGATGCCGGCGGGCATGTTGGCGCCGAGCGCGTTCGACACGACCGGGCCGCTGGCCCGCAGGGCCTCGGCGATCAGCCGGGTCGTGGTGGTCTTGCCGTTGGTCGCCGACACGAGCACGACATCGAGGTGCTGCGCGAGCTGTCCCAGCAGGTCGGGGTCGAGCTTGAGCGCCACCCGGCCGCCGATCACCGATCCGCTGCCGCGGCCGGCCGCGCGCGACACCGCGGCGGCGGCCTTGCCCGCGGTCACGGCGAGCTTGGCGCGCGCCGACAGCGGCTCTGGATTAGCGGCGTGTCCTGACATCGTCCTTGTTCCTCCTTGCGTCGGTCCGGGCTCAGCCTATCGAGATCCGGCCAGCAGCCCGAACCGCGGCACCGCCGACCGGGCACGACGCCCCCTGAACGTACCCTTGCGCCCATGCGAAACCGCCCGATCCCCGGCAGTTCCGGCCGCGTCCGGGGGATGACCCTGCTCGGCGCCCCCGTGCTGCACGCCCCCTGCGCGCCCGTCACCGACTTCGGCCCCGAACTGGCCCGCCTCGTCGAGGACATGTTCGCCACGATGTACGCGGCGAACGGCGTCGGCCTCGCCGCCAACCAGGTGGGCGAGGGGCTGCGGGTCTTCGTCTACGACTGCCCGGACGACGAGGACGTCCGGCACCTGGGCCACGTGGTGAACCCGCGCCTCGTGGAGGCCGACGGCGAGGTGGTCCGCGGCCCCGAGGGCTGTCTGTCCCTGCCGGGCCTGGAGGCCCCGACCCCGCGCTACGACCGCGCGGTCGTCGAGGGCGTCCGCCTGGACGGCACCCCGGTCCGCGTCGAGGGCACCGGCTTCTTCGCCCGCTGCCTCCAGCACGAGTGCGACCACCTCGCGGGCGGCGTCTACGCGGACCTGGTGACGGGCTGGTCGCGCCGGAAGCTGCTGCGGGCGATCCGGAAGGAGCCGTGGGGGAGGGACGGCGTGGCGGCGCTCGACACCGCGGCGCGCGACTGATCGGCCCGGCCCCAGGGCGAGTGAGCCGAAGGGGCGCGCCGGGGTTGCAGCCCCGGGCGCGCGGAGACGGGCGAGGCACGAGCCGGTCGAGCACGGTCGGGGCCGCGAGCCCGGCACCCAAGCGCTCCGGAGGCGAACCGGGCCGCTAGAAGCCCGGCCCGTCGGCGCGGTCGTCCGCCAGGGCCAGGCGGCCCCAGAGGATGTCGGCGAGGCTGCGGACGAGCTCGGCGCGGGAGCAGGGGCGCTCACCGAGCCACCAGTCGCCGGCCGCGTGCATCATGCCGACGATGCCGTGGCCCCAGATCCGGGCCTGCGCCTCGCCGCCGGGGCCGAGGTCGATGCGCTCGGCGATCACCTGGCCCAGCTCCTCGCCCATCCGCCGCAGCAGCGGGGCCGAGTGGCGGCCGACGTCGAAGCCCTGCTCGGCCTGGTGCGGCTCCTCGGCCGGATGCATGAGGAAGCGGTAGACCTGCGGCATCGCCTCGATCGAGGCGAGGTAGGTGTCGAGGGTCGACTCGACCCGCTGACGGCGGTCGGCCGGGGCGTCCAGGGCGGCGCGCAGGGCCGCGAGCAGGGCGTCGGTGTGCCGGGTCGCCAGGGCGCGGTAGAGGCCGCCCTTGTCGCCGAAGTGGCGGTAGAGGATCGGCTTGGTGATCCCCGCCTCGGCGGCGATCGCGTTCATCGAGGCCTGCGGGCCGTCGCGGAGCACCACGCGGTCCGCCGCCTCCAGCAGTTCGCGCCGGCGCTGGTCGGCCGGCTTCTGCTGGTCGGTGGTGCTCCGTTGTGTGGTGGTCATCAGCGTGTCTCCCCGCCCGTACGAAATTCCTGAGGCTGTCGCAACGTAACACCCGGGCGGCACCCGGTGCCGTCCGGCCGGTGCCCGGCGGGGGCCGCCAGGAACTGCTCCGCTGCTGGTTGACAGCCCATACCCACCGGTAACAAGATGGGGTTACCGCAAGTAACACACCGCCGGGAGGGATCATGGCCGAGTTCACGCTCGAACTCAACGACGACCAGAAGCAGGTGCGCGACTGGCTCCACGGCTTCGCCGCCGACGTGATGCGCCCCGCGGCCGCCGAGTGGGACGAGCGCGAGGAGACCCCCTGGCCGATCATCCAGGAGGCCGCCAAGCTCGGAATCTACTCCCTCGACTTCTACGCGCAGCAGTTCTTCGACCCCACCGGCCTCGGCATCCCGATGACCATGGAGGAGCTCTTCTGGGGCGACGCCGGCATCGCGCTCTCGATCGTCGGCACCGGCCTCGCCGCCGTCGGCGTCCTCGCCAACGGCACCGAGGAGCAGATCGGCACCTGGGTCCCGCAGATGTACGGCGACGCGAACGACGTCAAGGTCGCCGCCTTCTGCTCCTCCGAGCCCGACGCCGGCTCCGACGTCGCCTCCATGCGCACCCGCGCCGTCTACGACGAGGCCAAGGACGAGTGGGTGCTCAACGGCACCAAGACCTGGGCCACCAACGGCGGCATCGCCAACGTCCACGTCGTCGTCGCCGTCGTCGACCCCGAGCTCGGCTCCAAGGGCCACGCCTCCTTCATCGTGCCGCCGAACACCCCCGGCCTCTCCCAGGGCCAGAAGTTCCAGAAGCACGGCATCCGCGCCTCGCACACCGCCGAGGTCGTCCTGGAGAACGTCCGCGTCCCCGGCCACTGCCTGCTCGGCGGCAAGGAGAAGCTCGACGAGCGCCTCGCCCGGGCCCGGGAGCGCGCGAAGCGGACCGGGAACGGCGAGCGCGTCAAGAACGCCGCCATGGCCACCTTCGAGGCCTCCCGCCCCGCCGTCGGCGCCATGGCCGTCGGCACCGCCCGCGCCGCGTACGAGGTCGCCCTCGACTACGCCAAGACCCGCGAGCAGTTCGGCCGCCCCATCATCGACAACCAGGGCGTCGCCTTCCAGCTCGCCGACATGCGCACCCAGATCGACGCCGCCCGCCTCCTCGTCTGGCGCGCCTCCTGGATGGCCACCGCCGGCAAGCCCTTCACCTCCGCCGAGGGCTCCATGTCCAAGCTGTACGCGAGCGAGGTCGCCAAGAAGGTCACCGCCCAGGCCATCCAGATCCTCGGCGGCAACGGCTACACCCGCGAGTACCCGGTCGAGCGGATGCACCGCGACGCCGCCATCTACACCATCTTCGAGGGCACGAGCGAGATCCAGCGCCTGGTCATCGCCCGCACCCTCTCCGGCATGCCGATCCGCTGACCCGCGGCCACCGGCACACCGGCCCCCGGGGAGTCCAGGCCCCGGGCCGCCCGGGCCCGGAGGGCTCACACGACGCAGAACTCGTTGCCCTCCGGGTCCCGGAGCAGCACCGCGTAGTGGTCCATGCCCTCCGGCCGGTCGCTCACGCGCACCACGGACGCGCCCAGTGCGGTCAGCCGCGCCACCTCCGCGTCCACCCGCGAGCGCCGGACGGACATCGGCACCGCCCGGCCGCCGCCCACCTTCAGATCGAGATGCAGCCGGTTCTTCACCGTCTTCGGCTCGGGCACCTGCTGGAACCAGACGCGCGGCCCCGCGCCCCGTGGGTCCACGATCGACTCCGGCAGCTCGCCCGCGCCGCCGGCCAGCTCCTCCTCGGGCACGCCCATGGCGCGCCAGTACGCCGTCCAGCTCGCGTGGCCCTCCGGCGGCGGCTCCGGCACGTACCCCAGCGCCGCCGCCCAGAACGGGACCAGCCGCGCGGGGTCCGCGCAGTCCACGGTGAGCTGGAACACCGGCCCGGGGCCTTCGGTCTCGTGTGCGTCCATGCGGAAAGCCTCGCAGACACCACTGACAAGCGACGGGACAGCGCCGCCCGGCTGCGGGACAATCGACCCGCCACCGAAGCTCACAAGGGGGAGACGGCACGATGGCGACCACCACCGGCACCACCACCTCAACCGTTCCCGAAGTCACCGGACTTCCACTGATCGGCTCGCTGCTCGACCTCAAGAACGACTCGCTCGGCACCTTCCTCAAGGCCCGCCGCGACCACGGCGACGTGGTCCGGATCGTCGCCGGACCGCCCGGTCTGCGCGCCACCGTCCACTGCGTCTTCTCCGCCGAGGGCGTCCAGCAGGTGCTGGCCGGCGAGGCCGCCAACTTCCGCAAGGACAACGCCTTCTACCAGGAGATCCGGGAGTCCTTCGGCAACGGCCTGCTCACCAGCCAGGACGCCGACTACCTGCGCCAACGCCGGCTCGTCCAGCCGCTGTTCACCCGCCGCAGCGTCGAGACCTACGCCTCCGCCGTGGCCGACGAGGTCACCCGGCTCACCGACGGCTGGCAGGCCCGCGGCGCCGAGACCGTCGACGTCGTCCACGAGATGACCCGGCTCGCGCTGCGCGCCGTCGCCCGCATCCTGTTCGGCACCGACGTCGACGCGGCCGTCGACATCGTCGAACGCTGTTTCCCGGTGCTCGGCGCCTACGTGTCCCGGCGCGGCTATTCGCCCCGCAAGCCGCCCCGCTCCTGGCCGCTGCCCTCGAACCGGCGGGCCGCCGTCGCCCACGAGGAGCTCTACGCGGTCTGCGACCGGATCATCGCCGAACGGCGCGCGAGCGGCACCGCCGCCCAGGGCCGCGACCTGCTCACCCTGCTCGTCGCCGCCGGCGAGGCGGACGGCAGCGGCTTCGACGCGTCCGAACTGCGCGAACAGGTCCTCGTGTTCCTGCTCGCCGGCCACGAGACCACCGCGACCTCGCTCGGCTTCGCCCTCCACCTGCTGGCCCGCCACCCCGAGCACCAGGCGCGCGCCCACGAGGAGCTCGACCGGGTCCTCGGCGGCCGCACCCCTCAGGCCGCCGACCTCGACGCCCTGCCCTACCTCACCCGGGTCCTCAAGGAGGCCATGCGGCTCTTCCCGGCCGCCCCCGCCATCGGCCGTCGGGCCGTCGCGGCCACCGAGATCGGCGGCCACACCATCCCCGCCGGGGCCGACGTCGTCGTCTCCTCCTGGGTCACCCACCGGCACCCGCGCTACTGGGAGGACCCGGAGCGCTTCGACCCCGACCGCTTCACCCCGGAGGCAGAGGCCGCCCGCCCGCGCTACGCGTACTTCCCCTTCGGCGGCGGGCCGCGCGCCTGCATCGGCCAGCACTTCTCCATGCTGGAGTCGACGATCGCGCTCGCGATGATCCTCCAGGGCTACGAGCTGGAGGCGATCGACACCCACGTGCCGCTCGACTCCGCGATCACCCTCCAGGCCCTCGGCCCGACCCGCTGCCGCCTGAAGCCCCGGAAGTGACGGGCCGCCGGCGTCAGGCCGCGCAGCGGGTGCCGGGGCCCACCGGGGCCAGGTCGACGAGATAGGCCTCGACCTTCCGGTCGACACAGGCGTTCCGGCCGTAGCCGGTGTGCCCGGCACCCTCGAAGGAGAGCAGCATGCCGCCGGGGAACTGCCGGGCCAGGCTCACCGCCTCGCCGTACGGCGTCGCCGGGTCGCCCGCCGTGCCCACGACGAGGACCGGCGGGACGCCCGGGGCGGCCACCCGGTGCGGCCGCCCCGGCCCGGCCGGCCAGTCCTCGCAGACCAGTTCGCCGGTCACGCCGGTGGTGCCGTAGACCCCGGCGGCCCGCTCGGCGGGGTCGAGCGCGTCCCAGTAGGCGCGCTCGTCGCGGGGGTGCGGGACGTCGAGGCAGTTGACCGCGATCAGGGCGGCCTCGGAGTTGTCCTCGGGCACGCCGTCGCCCTCCCCGGCGTCCTCGTCGCCGGAGTCCTCGGAGTCGCCGGAGTCCTCGGAGTCGCCGGTGTCCTCGGTGTGCTCGGTGTCCTGGGCGTCCTCGGGGGTGCCGTCGTCTCCCTCGGGGCCTTCCGTGTCCTCCGTGTCCTCGCCGTCCTCCGTGCCGAGGGCCGCCAGCCTGGTGCCGTCCCCGGCGTCGGCGGCGCGCAGGGCCTCGGACAACTCCTCCCACTGCGCCTCCGGGGTGTACATGGACAGACTGAGCGCGGAGACCACGCCTGCCGCGTCGAGCCCGACCCCGGAGCCGTCGACCGGCAGCGGCTTGCGCTGCGCGCGCTCCAGGAGCCGGTCGATCAGCGCCCGTATCTCCTCGGGCGTCGCCCCCGGGCAGCGCTCGCCGACGGTGTCGGCGCAGCTGCGGGCGTAGTCCGCGACGGCGTCACGGAAGCCCTTGGCCTGGCTCAGCGCGCGCTGCCGCCAGTCCAGCGCCGGATCGACCGCCCCGTCCAGGACCATCGCCCGCACCCGGTGCGGGAACTGCTCGGCGTACGAGGTGCCCAGGCTCGTGCCGTACGACCAGCCGACGTACGTGAGCCTCCGCTCGCCGAGCGCCGCGCGCAGCACGTCCAGGTCGCGCGCCGCGTCGTCCGTGCCGACGTGCCGCAGCAGCGGACCGCTCGCCTCCCGGCAGGCCTCCGCGGTCGCCCGGGCGTCGGCGAGCACGGCGGCCCGTTCCTCGGCGGTACGGGGGTGCAGCGGCGCGCCGGCGGCGGTCGGGGCCGCCGTGTCCGGTGTGTCTGGCATGTCCGGAGTGTCGACCGTGTCCCGGCTCCGGCAGGTCAGCGCGGGCCTGCTCTCGCCGACCCCGCGCGGGTCGAAGGCCACGACGTCGAACCGTTCCCGCACGCCCCGCCCGAGCTCGTCGGCCAGGCCGTCCTTCAGCGCCCGCACCCCGCGCTCGCCGGGGCCGCCCGGGTTGTAGAGGAGGGAGCCGATCAGGCGGTCCGGCGAGGCGGTCGCGGCCTTGGCCACCGGCAGCACGAAGGTCCGGCCGTCGCCGGGGCGCGCGTAGTCCATGGGGACCGTGAGCGCGGCGCACCGGAAGGCGCCGCAGGGCCGCCAGTCGAGCTTCTGCCCGTAGAAGCGGCGCAGTTCGGGCCGGTTCGCGGGGTCGGCGGCGGCCGGCGTGCGCGGCCGGTCGTCCCGCGGTCCGGGCCCCGCCGTACAGGCTGCGAGCGACGTGGCGCCGAGCACGGCGAGGGCGGTGACGAGGGCCGTGCGCGGACGGCGGCGGGCGAGGGCGCGGATCACGAGGAACTCCCTGGGGCTGGTCGGTCCCCCGAAGGATCACGCGCCGATGCTGAGGATTTCCTGAGGCGGGACGGCCGGGTGCCGCGGTGGCCGGGGCCGCCGGGGGCGGGGGAGAGGGGACGCGCCCTCAACCCGGGGGCGTCGGCAGGCGCAGCACGAAGCGGGCGCCGCCGCGGGTGCCGGGCTCCGCCGTGAGGGCGCCCCCGTTCGCGTGCGCCACCCAGGCCGCGATGGACAGGCCGAGACCGGTGGAGCCGGAGCCGGAGCCGGGACGGCTCGAACCGGGACCGGAGCCCGAGCCGCGGCGGAACCGTTCGAACAGGCTCCCCGCGAGCTCCGGCGGCAGCCCCGGGCCGGCGTCCTCGACCGTCAGCGTGCCGTCCCGCGTGACCGTGACCCGCACGTCCGCCGGGACGCCCGGGGCGTGCCCGTGCACGAGGGCGTTGCCGAGGAGGTTGGCCACGGCCCGGCGCACCAGGTCCGGGTCGGCGAGCACGACGGTGTCCTCGGCCTCCACCCGCACCCGGTGGCCCGCCGCGGCCGCCTCCGGGGCCTCCGTGACCTCCTCGGCGACGGCCTCGACGAGCTGGTCGAGCCGCAGCGGCTGGCGCGCCACGGCGGCCGTGCCCGACATGAGCCGGGCCCGGGTCAGCAGCCCGTCGACCAGCCTGCCCATGCCCTCCGCCAGGCGCAGGGTGCGCCGGTGCACGTCCGCGCTGTCGGTCTCGCCGCGCAGCGCCGTCTCGGCGAGCGTCCGCAGCGAGGCGGCCGGGGTGCGCAGGTCGTGCGCGGCGTCCGCGAGGAAGGCCTCCTGCCGGCCCAGGGCCTCCAGGGCCGGGCGGACCGCCCGGCCGGAGAGGAGGTGCCCGACGGCCGCGGACAGCAGCACGAGCAGGGCGCAGCCGCCCGTCACCAGGCGGACGAGGCGCCGGTGGTCCTCCTGCTGCGCGGACGCGTCTGCCGTCGTCACGAGGACCCCCTGCGGCGGGTCGTCGCCGGCGGCCTCCGCCGCGTAGAAGGGCAGCGCGAAGACCCGTACCGGCGTGCCGTCGGCGGCCCGCCGGTCGAAGGCCCGCGGTTCCCCGGCCCGCGCCGCCGCGCGCCCGGCGTCCAGGACCACGGCCCGGCTCACGGACACGCACGGCCTGCCGGGCGCGTGCCGGACGCGCAGCTCGGCCGGGTCGTCCCCGGCCACCAGGAGGACCGTGAGCGGCGGGCAGTCGAGGTCGGCCGTGTCGGCCAGGACGTCGGTGTCCAGGCGTCCGTCCTCGTCGGTCTCCAGCAGCCCGAGCGCCCAGCTGGTGTCCGCGTCCAGGGTGTGGTCGAGCTGCTCCCGCCAGCGCCCGCTGTCGCTGCGCACGGCGAAGACCGCCATCGCGACCAGACCGACGGCGCTGGTCAGCGCGAACAGCACGCTGATCCGCCGGCGCAGCCGCAGCACCCGGGCCGTCGGCGTCGGCGGCGAGGAGCGGCGCGGGAGCCGGGCGGCCCTCACCGCGCGCCGGGCGGGGCGAGCCGGTAGCCGACCCCGCGCACCGTACGGATCAGGGCCGGTTCGCCGAGCTTGCGGCGCAGCTGGGAGACGAGCACCTCCAGGACGTTGGACTGCGGCTCGGCCATCTCGTCCCAGCAGCTCTCGATCAGCTCGCCGCGCGGGACCGCCTGGTCGGCGCGGGCCGCGAGGACCTCCAGGACGGCGAACTCCCGGCCTGTCAGCGTCAGAAGCACCCCGCCCCGGCGCACCTGCCGGCGCGCCGTGTCGATCTCCAGGTCGCCGACCCGGTGCACCGGTGGCCGGACCACCGCGGAGCGGCGGCACAGGCTCCGCACCCGGGCGACGAGCTCGGGCACCGCGAACGGCTTGACGAGGTAGTCGTCGCCGCCGCTCGCGAAGCCCGCGAGCCGGTCGGCCACCGTGTCGCGCGCCGTCAGGAACAGCACCGGCACGGCGAGGCCGTCCCGGCGCAGCCGCTCGACGAGGGTGACGGCGTCCCCCGACGGCAGCATCCGGTCGAGCACCGCGCAGTCGTACGCGGTCACGAACAGCGCCTCGTCGGCCCGCGGCAGATCGTCCGCCTCGTCGACGGCGAACCCGGCGGCCCGCAGGGCGGCGGCCACCCCGAACCGCAGATTCTCGTCGTCCTCGACCAGCAGTACGCGCACCCGCACACCTTAGGCGGTGCCCCGCCACACGCCCCGCCGGTCAGCCCCCGGGGCGGGCCCGCGGGGCGGGCCCGGTCCCGCCCGGGGGGCGCGCGGCTCAGCCGTCGCCGCCGCCGAAGAGTGCCTTCTGGACGTCGTCGGGGCCGTCGTAGCGCTTCGTCCCCGAGGAACGGAGCCGCTCCACGACCCGGTCGTCGGCGCCGTTGCGCTCGGCCAGCGACACCAGGTCGTCGCCCTTCGCCGGGTACTCGGCACCCTTGAGCGCCTTCTGCACGTCGATGGGACTCACGTCTGCCATGACGTCGGCCTCCTCTCGCTTCGGTCCCGTGGCGGATCTCGTGGCGCGTGCCCCGGATCCGCCCGCGGATGCGTCCCGAGCGGAGGTCGGTCAGGCGGTCCGGGTCGCCACCACGACCGTGGCCCAGCGGTCCTCGTCCGTGTGGACCCGGGCCGTCAGGCCGTGCGCGGTGACCGCCGCCACGGCCGCGTCCGTCTGGCGCTCGCTGGTCTCGAACAGCAGGTGGCCGCCCGGGGCCAGCCACCGCCCCGCGCCGGCCGCGACGCGGCGCAGCACGTCGAGGCCGTCCGGGCCGCCGTCGAGCGCGATCAGCGGCTCGTGCTCGCGGGCCTCGGCCGGCAGCAGTGCCACGTCCGCGCTGGGCACGTACGGGACGTTCGCGACCAGGACCTCGATCCGGCCGCGCAGCGCGGTCGGCAGCGGGTCGAAGAGGTCCCCCTCGTACACCCGGCCGCCGCGCGGTTCCACGTTGCGGCGGGCGCAGCGCACCGCCGCGGGATCGATGTCCGCGGCGTGCACCTCGGCGCCCGCGACGGACGCCAGCAGCACGGCGCCCGCCGCGCCGGAGCCGCAGCACAGGTCGACGCAGACGGCGCCGGGCCGGGCCAGCCCCACCGCCAGCTCCATCAGGAACTCGGTGCGCCGGCGCGGGACGAACACCCCGCCGTCGAGCTCGATCCGCAGCCCGGCGAACCCGGCCCAGCCCACCACGTGCTCCAGCGGCAGGCCGCCCGCCCGCCGCTCGACCATGGCGTCCAGCTCGGCCGGACCGGCCGCGGCCGCGCGCAGCAGCTCCGCCTCCTCCTCGGCGAAGACGCAGCCCGCGGCCCGCAGCCGCTCCACCACCCCGAGGTCAGACAAGCTGCGCCTCGATGGCGGCGACGAGTTCCGCGGCCTCCGGCTCGGTGCGCGGCCGGAAGCGGGTGACCGCGCCGTCCCGCCCGATCAGGAACTTCTCGAAGTTCCACTGCACGTCCCCGGCCTCGCCCCCGGCGTCCGCGACCTTGGTCAGCTCGGCGTAGAGCGGGTGCCGCCCGGCCCCGTTGACCTCGGTCTTCGCGAGGAGCGGGAAGCTCACCCCGTACGTCGTCGAGCAGAAGGTCTCGATCTCCTCGGCGCTGCCCGGCTCCTGGCCGGCGAACTGGTTGCAGGGCACGCCGAGCACGGTGAACCCGCGCTCCCCGTACTCCTTCTGGAGCCGCTCCAGGCCCGCGTACTGCGGGGTCAGCCCGCACTTGGAGGCCACGTTGACCACCAGGACGGCCTTGTCGCGGAAGTCCGCGAGCGACAGCGGATCGCCGGACAGGGTGGTCAGGGGGATGTCGTACAGGCTCATGGGAGGCTCCTTGTCACACCGATGGGGTTTGATCTCAGCATGGGAGACGAACCACTGGCAATCGACATCGATTCCGCCCCGGCCGCGCCCCGCCGGATCCGCTGCCGCCTCTGCGGCCGCCCCCTGACCGGCCCGGAGTCCCGCCGCACCGGCCTCGGCCCCGCCTGCGACGCCAAGCTCCACCCGGCGGGCCCGGACATCCGCACCCGCCGCCACGAGGTGGAGCAGGACACCCTGCCCGGCGTCTAGGGACCGACGAGCGGTGGCCCTAGAGCTTCCGGAAGAGACCCTCCTGCACCACCGACACCAGCAGCCGCCCCTCGCGGTCGTAGATCCGGCCGCGGGCCAGGCCCCGGCCGCCGGTGGCGATCGGGGACTCCTGGTCGTAGAGGAACCACTCGTCGGCGCGGAAGGGGCGGTGGAACCACATGGCGTGGTCGAGCGAGGCCATGTCGAAGCCGCGCGGGCCCCACAGCGGTTCAATAGGGATGCGGACCGCGTCCAGGAGCGTCATGTCCGAGGCGTAGGTGAGCGCGCAGGTGTGCACCAGCGGGTCGTCGCCCAGCGGTCCCACCGCCCGCATCCACACCGCGCTGCGCGGGTCCGTGCCGGCGACCTCGTCCTTCGTCCAGCGCAGCCGGTCCACGTAGCGGATGTCGAAGGGCTGACGGCGGGCCATCCGCTCCAGCGCCTCCGGGAGGGCGCCGAGGTGGTCGCGGATCTCGTCCGGGAGCTTCGGCAGGCTCTCCGGGTCGGTGAGGTGCCTCGGCGGGAGCTGGTGCTCGAAGGCGCCCTCCTCCGGGAGGTGGAAGGAGGCCGTCAGATTGAAGATCGTCCGGCCCTCCTGGACCGCCGTGACCCGCCGGGTGGTGAAGGACCGCCCGTCGCGGACCCGCTCCACCTGGTAGACGATCGGCACGCCGGGGCGGCCCGGCCGCAGGAAGTAGGCGTGCAGCGAGTGCACCGGGCGCTCGTCGTCCACCGTGCGGCCGGCCGCCACCAGGGCCTGGCCGGCGACCTGCCCGCCGAAGACCCGCTGGAGCGACTCCTGCGGGCTGCGGCCGCGGAAGATGTTCACCTCGATCCGCTCCAGGTCGAGCAGGTCCACGAGCCTCTCGGCGGGGTTGGTCACCGTCGTCCTCCTCCAGGGATCTCTACAGCTGTCCGACCGACGTCACGCGGACCACGGCCCGGCCCTCCTCGTCCGAGGCCGCCAGGTCCACCTCCGCGCTGATGCCCCAGTCATGGTCGCCGTTCGGGTCCGCGAAGGTCTGCCGGACGCGCCAGACGCCGTGCGCCGGGTCCTCCTCGATGGACAGCAGCTTGGGGCCGCGCGCGTCCGGGCCGGTGCCCAGGTCGTCGTACTCGTCCCAGTAGCCGTCCATCGCCTCGCCCCAGGCGTCCGCGTCCCAGCCGGACTCCGCGTCCAGCTCGCCCAGCTGGTCCACGTCGTCCAGCGCCGCCAGCTCCACCCGGCGGAACATCGCGTTGCGCACGAGCACCCGGAAGGCACGCGCGTTCGCGGTGACCGGCTTGACCTGGTCGGCCTTCTCCTGCGCCTCCTCCGCGGACTCCAGCTCCGGATTGGCCAGTTGCTCCCACTCGTCGAGCAGCGAGGAGTCCACCTGGCGCACCATCTCGCCCAGCCAGGCGATCAGGTCCTCCAGGTCCTCCGTCTTCAGGTCGTCCGGGATCGTGTGGTCGAGCGCCTTGTACGCGCTCGCGAGGTAGCGCAGCACGATGCCCTCGGTGCGCGCCAGCTCGTAGAAGGAGGTGAACTCCGTGAAGGACAGCGCCCGTTCGTACATGTCACGGATGACCGACTTCGGCGACACCGGGTGGTCGCCGACCCACGGGTGCGACTTGCGGTAGACGTTGTACGCGTGCCACAGCAGCTCTTCGAGCGGCTTCGGGTACGTGACCTCCTGGAGCCGCTCCATGCGCTCCTCGTACTCGACGCCGTCGGCCTTCATCGCGCCGACCGCCTCGCCGCGCGCCTTGTTCTGCTGGGCGTGCAGGATCTGCCGCGGATCGTCGAGGGTGGACTCGACCACCGACACCATGTCCAGGGCGTACGAGGGGGATTCGGGGTCGAGCAGGTCGAAGGCGGCGAGCGCGAAGGTCGACAGCGGCTGGTTGAGCGCGAAGTCCTGCTGGAGGTCGACGGTCAGCCGGATGGTGCGCCCCTCGGCGTCCGGGGTGTCCAGCTGCTCCACCACCCCGCCGTCGAGCAGCGAGCGGTAGATGGCGATGGCCCGGCGGATGTGCTTCAGCTGGTTCCTGCGCGGCTCGTGGTTGTCCTCCAGGAGCTTGCGCATGGCCTCGAAGGCATTGCCCGGGCGGGCGATCACCGAGAGCAGCATGGTGTGGGTGACCCGGAAGCGGGAGGTCAGCGGCTCGGGCTCGGAGGCGATCAGCTTCTCGAAGGTGTTCTCGGTCCAGCCGACGAAGCCCTCCGGGGCCTTCTTGCGGACCACCTTGCGGCGCTTCTTCGGGTCGTCGCCGGCCTTCGCCAGCGCCTTCTCGTTCTCGATGACGTGCTCGGGCGCCTGCGCCACCACGAAACCGGCCGTGTCGAAGCCGGCCCGGCCGGCCCGGCCCGCGATCTGGTGGAACTCCCGGGCCCGCAGGGTGCGCACCCGGTTGCCGTCGTACTTCGTCAGCGCGGTGAACAGCACCGTGCGGATCGGTACGTTGACGCCGACGCCCAGGGTGTCCGTGCCGCAGATGACCTTCAGCAGGCCCGCCTGCGCCAGCTTCTCCACCAGTCGCCGGTACTTCGGCAGCATGCCGGCGTGGTGCACGCCGATGCCGTGCCGGACGTAACGGGACAGGTTCTTGCCGAACTTGGTGGTGAAGCGGAAGTTGCCGATCATCTCGGCGATGGCGTCCTTCTCCTCGCGCGAGCACATGTTGATGCTCATCAGCGACTGGGCGCGCTCCACCGCCTGCGCCTGTGTGAAGTGGACGATGTAGACCGGCGCCTGCTTGGTCTGCAGCAGCTCGGTGAGGGTGTCGGTGATGGGCGTGAGCCGGTACTCGTACGAGAGCGGCACCGGCCGGGTCGCCGAGCGCACCACCGAGGTGGGCCGGCCGGTGCGCCGGGTCAGGTCCTTCTCGAACATCGACACGTCGCCGAGGGTCGCCGACATGAGGACGAACTGGGCCTGCGGGAGTTCCAGGAGCGGGATCTGCCAGGCCCAGCCGCGGTCCGGCTCCGCGTAGAAGTGGAACTCGTCCATGACGACCTGGCCGATGTCGGCGTCCTTGCCGTCGCGCAGCGCGATGGAGGCGAGGACCTCGGCGGTGCAGCAGATCACCGGCGCGTCCGCGTTCACGGACGCGTCGCCGGTGAGCATGCCGACGTTCTCGGTGCCGAAGATCTTGCACAGCTCGAAGAACTTCTCCGACACCAGCGCCTTGATCGGCGCCGTGTAGAAGGTGACCTGGTCATTGGCCAGGGCCGTGAAGTGCGCACCCGCCGCCACCAGCGACTTCCCGGAGCCGGTGGGGGTGGAGAGGATCACGTTGGCCCCGGAGACCACCTCGATCAGCGCCTCCTCCTGGGCCGGGTAGAGCGTGATGCCCCGGCCCTCCGCCCATGAGGAGAAGGCCTCGAAGAGGGCGTCGGGGTCGGCGGTCGGCGGCAGCTGATCGATAAGGGTCACGACCCCATCTTGCCTGGATTCCGCCCGGATGAGGGAACCGGCCACCGGAACGAAGATCACGGACGATAGGCTGACCCGTCGGCCGGGCGTGCGGCCGACGGCCGACCGGGCGTCAACTGGGCGTCCGGGCGCGGGGAGACCGCCGGACGGCGGCGGGCGACGGCGAGGAACGGGGCGGGAAGAATCATGATGGGACCGGCGCACTCGCTGTCCGGAGCGGCGGCCTGGCTCGGCGTGGGAGCGGCGGCGGCCGCCTTCGACCACCCGATGCCGTGGCCGGTTCTCGTCGTCGGCGCGCTCATCTGCGCGGGCGCCGCCCTCGCCCCCGACCTCGACCACAAGTCGGCCACCATCTCGCGCGCCTTCGGCCCGGTCTCCCGCGGCCTGTGCGAGATCGTCGACAAGCTCTCGTACGCCGTCTACAAGGCGACCCGCACCGCCCAGGACCCGCGCCGCTCCGGCGGCCACCGCACGCTCACCCACACCTGGGTGTGGGCGGTGCTGATCGGCGGCGGCTGCTCGGTCGCGGCGGTCACCGGCGGCCGCTGGGCGGTCCTGGCGATCCTCTTCGTGCACCTGGTCCTGGCGGTCGAGGGCCTGCTGTGGCGGGCCGCGCGGATGTCCAGCGACGTCCTGGTGTGGCTGCTCGGCGCGACCAGCGCGTGGATCCTCGCCGGGGTCCTGGACCAGCCCGGCAACGGCGCCGACTGGCTCTTCACCCAGCCGGGCCAGGAGTACCTCTGGCTCGGCCTGCCGATCGTCCTCGGCGCCCTGGTCCACGACATCGGCGACGCCCTGACCGTCTCCGGCTGCCCGATCCTGTGGCCCATCCCGGTCGGCCGCAAGCGCTGGTACCCGGTCGGCCCGCCGAAGGGCATGCGCTTCCGGGCCGGCAGCTGGGTCGAGCTGAAGGTCCTCATGCCGGCCTTCATGCTGCTCGGCGGCGTCGGCGGAGCCTCGGCGCTCGGCTTCTTCTAGGAGTCGTACGACCCAGGAGCCGTACGTCTCAGGGGCCGCACCGGACGAACCGGTGCGGCCCCTTCGCGCTGTCCGGGCGGCGTACGGGGCGGGGGCGGGGCTCAGCTCGTGGGGGCCGTGGCCGCGAGGGCCCGGGGCAGCTCGGCGCAGGTGGCCCGCAGTCGGCGGGCGAGGGCGGCCGGGGCGTGGCCGGACGGCTCGGCGACCCAGGCGTCGAGGGCCTGCCGGAAGACCGCGACGAGCACGTCCAGCGCCAGCCGGGCGTGCAGCGTGCCGGCCTCGCCGGGCGGGGGGAAGCGCCGGGCGGTCACGGCGAGCGCGGACCGGGTGGTGCGGTCGCAGAAGGCGAGGCCGTGCGCGTCCATCGACGGGGTGCGCGCGGCGAGCCGCCGGCTCGCCACCACCCGCTCCGCCCAGCCCTCGGCCGGCATCCGGCCGATCGCCGCCACGAGTGCGTCCTCGTACACCGCGAGCAGGCGCCGGCCGTCGGGCGCGACCTCCTCCAGGACGTCGAGGAAGGCCGCCCAGAGGTCCTGGGTGGGCGCCATCGCGACGTCCTCCTTGCTGGCGAAGTAGCGGAAGAAGGTCCGCTTGGAGACCTCGACCGCCTCGCAGAGCTCGTCCAGCGTCACGGCGTCGAACCCGCGCTCGCCGAAGAGCCGCAGGGCGGTGTCGGTCAGGGACTGCCGGGTGCGCAGCTTCTTGCGCTCCCGCAGCGGCAGGGCGGCGGAGGTCTCGGGGCTCACCCGGTCACTGTAGCCACCGCCGATCCCGGGCAGCGAAAGCCACCTGTAGGCTTCTGCCACTCAGTGGCAGAATCTTGGAGGTCCTTCTGATGCGCGCCCTGCTCGTCGACCGCGACGCCCCCGCCGGACTGCGGCTCGGCACCGCCCCCGACCCCGAACCCGGGCCCCACCAGGCCCTCGTCCGGGTGACCGCGACCTCGCTCAACCCCGGCGAGATCACCTTCGGCCTGGCGGCCGCCCCACAGGGCGCGGTGCTCGGCTGGGACGCCGCCGGAATCGTCGAGCGCGCCGCGGCGGACGGCTCCGGACCGGCGGCCGGCACCCCGGTCGTGACCCTGATGCCGGACGGGGCCTGGGCCGAGCTCCGCGCCGTCGACACCGACCTCGTCGGCCCCGCGCCCACCGGCGCCGACCCGGCCGCCCTCGCCACCGTGCCCGTCGCCGGCGCGAGCGCGCTGCGCGCCCTGCACCGGCTCGGCCCGCTGCTCGGCCGGGCCGTGCTGATCACCGGCGCGACCGGGGGAGTCGGGCGCTACGCCGTCCAGCTCGCCCGCGCGGCCGGCGCCCACGTCGTGGCCACCACCGGGGACCCCGCGGCCAACGGCCCGCTGCTGCGCGGCCTCGGCGCCCACGAGGTGGTCCGGCGCCCCGCCGACACGGCCGGACCGGTGGACGGCGTGATCGACCTCCTCGGCGGCCCGCACCTGGTCGAGGGCTGGGAAAGGCTCGCCGAGAGCGGCACCCTGGTGGCCGTCGGGCACTCCGACGGCCGGGGCGAGGACTTCCCGTACGGCGCGCTGTTCGGCCACGAGGGACGCCACGACCGCTCCCTGGCCACCTTCTTCCTGCTCTCCTGCACCGGCCTCGCCCGCGACCTCGGCTGGCTCGCCGGACGCGTCGCCGCCGGAGACCTCGACCCGGGCGTCACCTGGCGCGGCGACTGGAGCCGGGCCGCCGAGGCGGTCGACGCCCTCCGCTCGGGCCGCCTCCACGGCAAGGCGGTCCTGACCCTCTCCTGAAAGCCCGCCGGGCTAGCCGTGCCAGGACCGCCACAGCGCCGCGTACGCGCCGTCCGCCGCCACCAGGTCCGCGTGGCTGCCCAGCTCGCTGATCCGGCCGTCCTCGACGACCGCGATCAGGTCGGCGTCGTGCGCGGTGTGCAGCCGGTGGGCGATCGCCACGACCGTGCGGCCGGCCAGGACCCGGGCGAGCGAGCGTTCCAGGTGGCGGGCCGCGCGCGGGTCCAGGAGCGACGTCGCCTCGTCCAGGACCAGGGTGTGAGGGTCGGCGAGGACGAGCCGGGCCAGCGCCACCTGCTGGGCCTGGGCCGGGGTCAGCGTCCGGCCGCCCGAGCCGACCTCGGCGTCCAGGCCCCCGTCGAGCCCCCGCGCCCACTCCTCGGCGTCGACCGCCGCGAGCGCCGCCCACAGCTCGGCGTCCCCGGCGTCCGCCCGGGCCAGCCGCAGGTTGTCCCGGAGCGAGCCCACGAAGACGTGGTGCTCCTGGTTCACCAGGGCCACGTGCTCCCGGACCCGCTCGGCCGGCATCCGGGCCAGCTCCGCGGCGCCGAGCGTGACCGTGCCCGCGCGCGGCGCGTACACGCCCGCGAGCAGCCGGCCCAGCGTCGACTTCCCGGCGCCGGACGGGCCCACCAGGGCCAGCCGGGTGCCCGGGGCGACGTCCAGCGACACCCGGTGCAGCACGTCCACGCCCTCCCGGTAGCCGAAGCGCACCTCGTCCGCCCGCACCGCGCGCCCCTCCGGCCGCACCGCCTCCTCGCCCGCCGCGGGCTCGATCTCCCGCACGCCGACCAGCCGGGCCAGCGACACCTGGGCCACCTGGAGCTCGTCGTACCACCGCAGCACGATCCCGATCGGGTCGACCAGCATCTGCGCGAGCAGCGCGCCCGTGGTCAGCCGTCCCACGTCCAGCAGGCCCTGGAAGACCAGGAAGCCGCCGATCACCAGGACGCCGGTGAGCACCACGGTGTGGGTGAGGGTGACGACCGGGAACAGCACCGTGCGCAGATACAGCGTGTACCGCTCCCACCGGGTCCACTCCTCGACCCGGCGGTCCGACAGCGCGACCCGCCGCCGCCCGAGCCGGTGCGCCTCGACCGTACGGCCCGCGTCCACCGTCTCCGCGAGGGCGGCGGCCACCGCCGCGTACCCGGCGGCCTCCGAGCGGTACGCCGACGGCGCGCGCCGGAAGTACCAGCGGCAGCCGGCGAACAGCAGCGGCGCGGCCAGCAGCAGCGCGAGCGCGAGCGGCGGCGCCGTGACCGCGATGCCCGCCACCAGCAGCCCCGCCCACACCACGCCGATGACGAGCTGCGGCACCGCCTCCCGCATCGCGTTGGCCAGCCGGTCCACGTCGGCGGTGATCCGGGACAGCAGGTCGCCCGTGCCCGCGCGTTCGAGCACGCCCGGCGGCAGCGCCACCGCCCGCACCAGGAAGTCCTCGCGCAGGTCCGCCAGCATCTCCTCGCCGAGCATCGCGCCGCGCAGCCGCACCAGGCGCACGAACAGCGTCTGGACCAGCAGCGCCCCCGCGAACAGCACGGCCGTGCGCTCCAGACGCGGCTCCCGGGAGCCGGCGGTGAGCGCGTCCACGACCGAGCCGAGCAGATACGGCCCCGCCATCGACGCGGTCACGGCGATCGCGTTGACCGCGATCAGCACCGCGAACGCCCGCCGGTGCCGGCGCAGCAGCGCCCGTACGTAGCCGCGGACGGTGGCCCCGCCGGCGACCGGCAGGGTGGTGGCCGAGCGGGGTGCCGCCGGGTCGTACGCGGGCGGTTCGACGCGGATCACGCGCCTTCTCCCTTCCGTTCGCCGAGCGGGACCAGGGCGTCGTCGAGCCCGGCCCCCGGGTCCGTCTCACGCGTCACCACCGCCCGGTAGCGGGGCTCGGCGGCGAGCAGTTCGCGATGGGTGCCGACCGCGACGGACCTGCCCCCGTCGACCAGGACCACCCGGTCGGCGAGGTCGAGCAGCAGCGGCGAGGAGGCCAGGACCACGGTGGTCCGCCCGGACCGCAGCCGTTTGACGCCCGCCGCCACCCGCGCCTCGGTGTGGGCGTCCACCGCCGAGGTCGGCTCGTCCAGGACCAGCACCTGTGGGTCCGTCACCAGCGAACGGGCCAGCGCGAGCCGCTGGCGCTGGCCGCCGGACAGCGACCGGCCGCGCTCGGTGATCCGGGTCCGCATCGGGTCGCCGCCGGTGTCCACCGAGGCCTGCGCGAGCGCGTCCAGCACGTCCCCGCAACGGGCCGCGTCCAGCGCCTCGGCCGCCGGCACCTGGCCCGAGGCCGGCACGTCGAGCAGCTCCGCCAGGGTGCCCGAGAGCAGCACCGGCTCCTTGTCCTGCACCAGCACCGCGGTCCGCGCCACGTCCAGCGGCAGCGCGTCGAGCGCCACCCCGCCGAGCAGCACCGAGGCGTGCTCCCCGTCCGGCTCCGCCGGATGCCCGCCGAGCCGGTCCGCCAGCCGGCCGGCCGCGTCCGGATCGCCGCAGACCACCGCCGTGAACGCGCCCGCCGGCGCCCGCACCCCGGTCACCGGGTCGTACAGCTCCCCGCCCGGCACGATGGCCTCCGTCCCGGCCCGCACGGTGGCGGTGCGGGAGAGGGCGAGCACCCGCGCGGCCCGCCGCGCCGAGGGGCGCGAGAAGGAGTACGCCATGGCGATCTCCTCGAAGGTGCGCAGCGGATGATGGGTGAGGGCCACCGCGCCGTACACCGTGACCAGCGCGCCCACCGAGATCCGTCCGTCCAGCGCGAGCCGCGCGCCGTACACCACGACCCCGAGCAGCAGCAGGCCCGGCAGCAGCACCTGGAGCGCCGCGATCAGCGCCCACATCCGGGCGCTGCGCACGGCGGCCCCGCGCACCTCCTGGGAGGCGGCCCGGTAGCGGCCGAGGAACAGCTCCTCGCCGCCGATGCCGCGCAGCACCCGGAGCCCGGCCACGGTGTCGGAGGCGAGCTCGGTGGCCCGCCCGGCCTTCTCGCGCTGCTCGTCGGCCCGCCGGGTGGCCCGGGGCAGCAGTGGCAGCGCGGCGAGCGCGAGCACCGGCACGGCGACGGCGACCAGCGGGCCCAGCTCCGGCTCGTACAGGACGAGTCCGACGCAGACCGCGACCAGCGCGACGGCGGCGGACGCGAACCGCGAGACGGCCTCGACGAACCAGCCGATCTTCTCCACGTCGGCCGTGGACACGGCCACCACCTCGCCGGCCGCGACCCGGCGGGTCAGCACCGCGCCGAGCTCGGCGGTCTTGCGGGCGAGCAGCTGCTGGACCCGGGCGGCGGCGGTGATCCAGTTGGTCACGGCCACCCGGTGGGTCATGGTGTCGCCGACCGCGATGGCCAGGCCGCAGCCGGCCAGCAGGCCGATCCCGAGCGCGAACCGGCCGCCGTCCCGGTCCACCACCGCCTGCACGGCCAGGCCCACGCCGAGCGGCAGCCCGGCGATGCCGAGCTGCATCAACAGCCCCCAGAACAGGCAGGCGAGCTGTCCGCCCAGCTGTCCGCGGCCGAGCCACAGGAGGAAGCGGAAGCCCGAGCGGACGTCCGGCACCCCCGGGTCGGCATACGGCAGGTCCTGGATCTTCATGGCGCCCCACGGGAGTCGACCGCAGGCGCGGTCATCGGCTCGGTCACGGACGGGGCACGCCCGTCCCCGCCAGGCTTGCGCCGCAGAGGCCGTCCCGGCAAACGATTTTCCGGCAACTCCGGCCAGAACCCGCCAAGGCGGGCCCACGCCCTCTGGACCGCCCCCCGGGTCCCGCGCTTCACTGCCGACCCATGAGACAACGGAAGATCATGAGCATGATCGGCGGACTCACCCTGTCCGCCGGTCTGCTGCTCGCCGGACCCGCCGCCCACGCGGACGAGGCGCCCGTCCCGCCGGCCGAGTTCACCACCGACTGGCACGACCCGGTCACCGCCGGCCCGCCCGTCGCCGTCCCCGGCACCCCCAGCTGCGAAGTCACCCTCGCCGCAGCCCAGTTCCGCGACTTCACGCCGTACAAGGGGAGTTACGCCCCGCCCAAGGAGTGCGGCACCCGCTGGAACAAGGTGGTGCTGCGCCTGGAGGGCAAGGTGAAGGGCCGTCAGTACGACCGGCTCGGCCACCTCAGCGTCGGCGGCGTCGAGATCCTCCGCACCTCCACCCCCGAACCCTCGCCCGAGGGCATCACCTGGGCGGTCGAGAAGGACGTCACCCGCTACCGCGACACCCTCAGCCGCCCCCAGCCCGTCGAGATGCTCATCGGCAACGTCGTCAACGACACCTACACCGGCGTCATCGACGTCCGCGTCACCCTCACCTTCCACACCGCCCAGGGCACGGTGAAGCCCGCCGCCGGAACCCCCGACCGGGTCCTCCCGCTCACCGACGGCACCCTCACCACCCCGCGCAACACCGAACGCGTCCTCGCCGAGGTGTACGCCACCGGCTCGGGCGGCGGCTGCGAGGAGTTCTGGTACCTGACCGTCCCCGACGCGGCGCCCTACTCGTGCAAGGCCACCGACGGCCCGTACCGCGAGGTGCGGATCTCCGTCGACGGCAAGCTGGCCGGCATCGCCGCGCCCTTCCCGCACGTGTGGACCGGCGGCTGGTCCAACCCCTTCCTCTGGTACGTGATCCCCGCCCCGCGCGCCTTCGACGTGCAGCCGGTCGTCTACGACCTGACCCCCTTCGCGGCCGTCCTCAACGACGGGCGGGCCCACCGCGTCGAGGTCTCCGTCGCCGGCGTGCCCGCCGGGCAGAGCGGCTGGAGCGTGCCCGCCAACGTGCTGCTGTGGCAGGACGAGGGCAGCACGGTCGTCACCGGCGCCCTCGACCGGCACGAGTCCGGCACCCCGCGCAACTCCTCGGTGCACACGCCCGGTTCGCCCGACCGCGTCGACACCGCCGGCGGGCACACCCTGACCGTCGCCGGCCACCTGAACACCTCGCACGGCCGGGTCGCCACCACGGTCACCCGCACCGTCGAGAACACCTCGGCCCACCGCTGGGGCGCCGAGGAGAACCCGGACGCGCTCACCGCCTCCTGGACCGACGACGAGACCGTCACCACCGGCCGGACCGCGACCCGCACCCACCGCACGTACACGATGGACGGCGAGATCACCGTCGACTCCGGCAACCGGCTGCGGACCGTCCTCACCATCGGCGACCGCGCCGCCGTCGACGTCGTCCGCGACGGCAGGCGGCTGTCCTGGTCCCGGCTCGACGACAGCTACACCGGTGACGCCGCCTTCACCCTCGGCGTCCCGCGCGAGGAACGGCACGCCGTCGGCACCAGCGCCGAGCGCTACCGCCTCTTCGGCTCCGCCGGCTGCTACGACCGCTCCCTGAAGACCGTCCAGGGCACCCTGGTCGAGGACCTGCGGCGCTGCTGAACCGGCGGTGTCCGGGCCCCGGCGTTCCCCGCCGCGGGCCCGGACACCGCACCGGGGCGCCCTGCGTCAGGGGCGGGTCGCGCGCTCCAGGGCGATCAGCGCCGAGTGGTACGTGCGGCCGGTCGCCCGGTCCATGCCGACCTCGCACATGCGGTTGGCCGAGAGGTGCAGGTCGAAGGGCCGGGCGGTCACCTCGGCGGCCTCCCGTGCGGTGGCCGAGGCGGTCAGCTCCGGATGGAGCATGCCCCGGTCGCCGGCGAAGGCGCAGCACCCCGCGTCCATCGGGACGACGACCTCCTCGGCGCAGGCCGCGGCCAGCTCGGTGAGCTTCTCCTCGTCGCCGAGGTGCCGCATCGAGCAGGTCGGGTGCACCACCGCCGACGCGACCCGGTGGCGCACGTCGAGGCGGGGCAGCAGCTCGTCGGCCGCCCACACCAGCGAGTCCACGACGGTGAGTTCGGCGTGCAGCGCGCGGTTGTCCTCGGTGAGGAAGGGCACGACGTCGCGGGCGAGGCCCAGGGCGCACGAGGACGCGTCGACCACCAGGGGCAGCCGGCCCCCGGCGGTCCAGCCCCAGGCGGCCTCCACGACCCGGTTGGCCATCACCTCGTTGCCCCGCTCGTAGCCCTTGGAGTGCCAGATGGTGGCGCAGCAGGTGCCCGCCACGTCGTCCGGGATCCACACCGGCCGCCCGGCGCGGGCCGCGAGCGCCACCACCGCCTCCGGCAGTGACGGACCGTCAAGTTCCTCCGGGTTGCCGAAGATCCGGTTGACGCAGGCCGGGTAGTAGACGGCGACGGCGGCCGGCCGGTGGGTGCGCGGCAGCCGGCGGCCGGCCGCCCCGGGGATCTCCGGCAGCCACGCGGGCACCAGGTCCGGCCGCACGGCCCGGCGCGCGAGGCCGGTCACCGACTCCAGGAACCCGTCGCCCAGGTGCGCGCCCGTCGCCACCGCGAGCCGCGCCGAGGCCTCCACGGCCCTGAAGTTCCGCGCCGCGAGGGCCGCGAGGCGCTCCTCGCGCGCGGAGTGCCGCTCGTGCCGGAAGCCCTTCATCAGCGCACCGGTGTCGATCCCGACCGGGCAGTCCAGCGCGCAGGTCGAGTCCCCGGCGCAGGTGTCGACGGCGTCGTGGCCGTACGACTCGAGCAGGCTCGACTCGACCGGAGAACCGTCGGCCTGCCGCATCATCTCCCGGCGCAGCGCGATCCGCTGGCGCGGAGTGGTCGTCAGGTCCCGGCTGGGGCAAGTGGGTTCGCAGAACCCGCACTCGATGCACGGGTCGGCGACCGCCTCCACGGTCGGAATGGTCTTCAGGCCGCGCAGGTGGGCCTGCGGGTCGCGGTCCAGGACGACCCGCGGTGCGAGCAGTCCCTCCGGGTCGACGACCTCCTTGGTCCGCCACATCAGCTCGGTCGCCTTCGCCCCCCACTCCAGCTCCAGGAACGGCGCGATGTTGCGGCCGGTGGCGTGCTCGGCCTTCAGCGAGCCGTCGAAGCGCTCCACGGTCAGCTTGCAGAAGTCGTCCATGAAGGAGGCGTAGCGCTCGACGTCGGCCGGGTCACCGGCGTCGAAGGCCAGCAGGAAGTGCAGGTTGCCGTGGGCGGCGTGGCCCGCCACCGCCGCGTCGAAACCGTGCCGGGACTGCAGGTCGAGCAGCTCCGCACAGGCCTCCGCGAGCCGCTCCGGCGGCACCGCGAAGTCCTCGGTGATCAGGGTCGTGCCCGACGGACGGGAGCCGCCGACCGCCGTCACGAAGGCCCGGCGCGCCTTCCAGTAACCGCCGATCGTGCCCGGGTCCCGGGTGAAGGCGTTGTCCACGGAGGGCACCGGCGCCACCAGGTCGAGCTCCGCGAGGACCGCGGCCGCCGCCTCCTCGTACGCCCGCTGCCCGGCCTCGTCCGGCGCCCGGAACTCCACGAGCAGTGCCGCGGTCTCCTTCGGCAGCTCCGCCCAGTCGCCCGGCACCCCCGGCACGCGCACCGAGGCGCGCAGGGTGTTGCCGTCCATCAGTTCCACGGCGAGCGCGCCCGCCGCGTTGAAGCGCGGCACGGCGGCCGCCGCGGCCGGCAGCGAGGGGAAGAACAGCAGCGCCGTGGACACCCGCCGGTCCAGGGGGAGGGTGTCGAAGACCGTCTCGGCGATGAACCCGAGGGTGCCCTCGGAACCCACCATCAGGCCGCGCAGGATCTGCACCGGCGTCGCGCCGTCCAGGAAGGCGTCGAGCCGGTAGCCGTTGGTGTTCTTGATGGTGTGCTTGGCGCGGATCCGGGCCGTCAGCTCCGGGTCCGCCTCGATCTCCGCCTTCAGGGCGAGCAGGCCCGCGCACAGCCGCGGCTCGGCCCGGGCCAGCTCCTCGTCGGCCGCCGGGTCGGCGGTGTCGACCACGGTGCCGCTCGGCAGCACGACGGTGAGCGAGGCGAGGGTGCGGTACGCGTTCCGGGTGGTGCCGGCCGTCATCCCGGAGGCGTTGTTGGCGACCACCCCGCCGATCGTGCAGGCGAGGGCGCTCGCCGGATCGGGGCCCAGCACCCGGCCGTACGGCGCGAGCGCCGCGTTCGCCCGGACCACCGTCGTGCCGGGCCGGATCCGCACCCGCGCGCCGCCGTCCAGGACCTCGACGCCCGCCCAGTGCCGGCGCACGTCGACCAGGATGTCCTCGCCCTGCGCCTGCCCGTTGAGGCTGGTCCCGGCGGCCCGGAACACCACCTCGCGGCCCTTGCCGCGCGCGTACGACAGGACGGCCGACACGTCGTCGACGTCCTCGGCCACCACCACGACCTGCGGCAGGAAGCGGTAGGGGCTCGCGTCGGAGGCGTAGCGCACCAGGTCGGAGACGGTCGAGAGCACCTTGTCGGCGCCGAGGACGGCGACCAGCTCCTCGCGCAGGTGCTTCGGCGTGCCGCGGGCGTGGAGGTCCGGCACCCGGTCGGGCAGCGCCCGCCGCTTCGTACCGGCTCGCAGCGACTGCGGCTTCGGCTCCCCTACGGGCATGGCCAGCGCTCCCCTCCGGCGCGCGGCGTGCCCGGGGCCAAGGTCCCCGGCCGGCCGGGTCCTCCCGGTCCGTCCGGTCCGCGCGGGGCTCAGCAGGCGCGCTCGGGACCGCGGTCGACCAGGGCGGACAGCAGGTCTCCGAGCACTTCGCGCTGTTCGACGGTCAGTGGGGCCAGGATGTCCTCTGCGGCGGCGCGGCGCGCGCTGCGCAGCTCCCTCAGCGTGTCGCGGCCGGCGTCGGTCAGCTCGATCCGGACCACCCGGCGGTTGGCCGGGTCCGGCACCCGGCGCACCCGGCCGGAGGCCTCCAGGCCGTCGACCAGACTCGTGACCGCGCGCGGGACGACCTCCAGGCGGGCCGCCAGGTCCGCCATCCGCGGCGGCTCCCCGTAGTGCGCGACCGTCCGCAGCAGCCGGAACTGCGCCGGGGTGATCCCGACCGGCTCCAGATACCGCTTGTGGGAGCGGTGCAGCCGGCGGGTGAGGCGCAGCAGCTGCTCGGCGAGGACGCCGTCGGGGTCGGGGGAATCGGACAGGGCCGGGGTGCTCATGACCGGAACAATATCAGGACCTTGTGCATTGTGAGTAGAGGTAACAATGAGCTAGGCTCTCATCGTCCCCGAACCGAACCCTCGTAGGAGCCCATGCATCCGCACGACGAGTCCACCTGGACACCCCCCGCCCGGGACCCCCGGCAGCCCGAGGAGCCCGCCCAGCTGCGCCGCATCCTGCGGCTCTTCCGCCCCTACCGCGGCCGCCTCGCCGTGGTCGGCCTGCTCGTGGCCGCCTCGTCGCTGGTCTCGGTCGCCTCGCCCTTCCTGCTCCGGGAGATCCTCGACACCGCCATCCCGCAGGGCCGCACCGGGCTGCTCAGCCTGCTCGCCCTCGGCATGATCCTCACCGCGGTGGTCTCCGGGGTCTTCGGCGTGCTCCAGACCCTGATCTCCACGACGGTCGGCCAGCGCGTCATGCACGACCTGCGCACCGGGGTCTACGCCCAGCTCCAGCGCATGCCGCTGGCCTTCTTCACCCGCACCCGCACCGGCGAGGTCCAGTCCCGCATCGCCAACGACATCGGCGGCATGCAGGCCACCGTCACCTCCACCGCCACCTCCCTGGTGTCCAACCTCACCGCCGTCGTCGCCACCGTCGTCGCCATGCTCGCGCTCGACTGGCGGCTCACCCTGGTCTCGCTGCTGCTGCTCCCGCTGTTCGTCTGGATCAGCCGCCGGGTCGGCCGCGAGCGCAAGCGGATCACCACCCGGCGCCAGAAGCAGATGGCCGCCATGGCCGCCACCGTCACCGAGTCGCTGTCGGTCAGCGGCATCCTGCTCGGCCGCACCATGGGCCGCGCCGACTCCCTGACCCGGTCCTTCGCCGAGGAGTCCGAGCGCCTGGTCGACCTCGAAGTGCGCTCCTCCATGGCCGGCCGCTGGCGCATGTCCACCATCGGCATCGTCATGGCCGCCATGCCCGCCCTGCTCTACTGGGCGGCCGGCCTCGCCCTCCAGATCGGTGGGCCCGCGATATCGCTCGGCACCCTGGTCGCCTTCGTCTCGCTCCAGCAGGGCCTCTTCCGGCCCACCGTGAGTCTGCTCTCCACCGGCGTCCAGATGCAGACCTCGCTCGCCCTCTTCCAGCGCATCTTCGAGTACCTCGACCTGCCCGTCGAGATCACCGAGCCCGACGAGCCCGTCCGCCTGCCCGCGGTCGCCGGCGAGATCGCCTTCGAGAAGGCCACCTTCCGCTACGACCCCGAGGGCGGCGGCCGCCCCACCCTCGACGCGATCGACCTCACCGTCCCCGCCGGCGGCAGCCTCGCCGTGGTCGGCCCTACCGGCTCCGGCAAGTCCACCCTCAGCTACCTCGTGCCCCGCCTCTACGACGTCACCGACGGCCGGGTCACCCTCGACGGAGTCGACGTGCGCGACCTCGACTTCGACACCCTCGCCCGCGCCGTCGGCGTGGTCTCCCAGGAGACCTACCTCTTCCACGCCTCCGTCGCCGACAACCTGCGCTTCGCCAAGCCCGACGCCACCGACGAGGAGCTCGAGGCCGCCGCCCGCGCCGCACAGATCCACGACCACATCACCTCGCTTCCCGACGGCTACGACACCCTCGTCGGCGAGCGCGGCTACCGCTTCTCGGGCGGCGAGAAGCAGCGCCTTGCCATCGCCCGCACCATCCTGCGCGACCCGCCGGTGCTGATCCTCGACGAGGCCACCAGCGCCCTGGACACCCGCACCGAACACGCCGTCCAGCAGGCCATCGACGCCCTCTCGGCCGGCCGCACCACCATCACCATCGCCCACCGCCTCTCCACCGTCCGCGACGCCGACCAGATCGTCGTCCTGGACGCCGGCCGCATCGTCGAGCGCGGCACCCACGAGGAACTCCTCGCCCTCGACGGGCGCTACGCGGCCCTGGTGCGCCGCGACGAACACACGAACGTGGGAGCGGTTGTTCCCCGGAACGTGTGATCGTCCCCGTTTTCGTTGCCCAACTCCGGTACGGCGTCGGATGATTACGGTGCGCAAGCGACGGGCTGCAGACCGCGACTGCGCAGTCCCACAGAAAGCTCTGTACGAGGAGACAGCACCACCATGAACGTCATCACCAACCTGCTCGCCGGCGTCCTCCACTTCCTGGGCTGGCTCGTCTGACCCGTAGCAGGACAGCAGCGGCGCCGCCGGCCCCCGTCCCAGGGACCGGCGGCGCTGCCGCGTGCACGGGGTCCCCGAATTCGGGCCCGACGCGGGTTAGCGTGCGCCCATGACGTACCGGACCTGGCAGCCCGATCCCCGTCGCCGCCGCACCCGGCTCACCCCACGCGGCAAGCTCGTCCTGCTGCTCGGCGGGCTCCTCGTCGCCGCGGCCGTCACCGTGCCGCTCCTGCTGTTCACCGGCGGCGACGCGCCCGCGCCGCGGCCCGTCCCCGACAAGCAGCGCACCCTGCTCATCCCCGAGGGCTGGCGGGACGGCGAGGTGTACGCGGCCGTCGACCGCTCGCTCAAGCTGCCCCCGGGCACCGCCCGCCGGACCGCCCGGGCCCCGGCCACCCCGCTCGCCCTGCCTGCCGCCGCGCGCGGCAACCCCGAGGGCTATCTCTTCCCCGCCACCTATCCGGTCGGCAAGGCCACCACCGCCGAGGGCCTGCTGCGCTACATGGTCGACACCGCGACCCGGCGTTTCGCCGGCCCGCGCATCGCCGAGGCCGCCCGCCGGCACGGGCTGAGCGTCCACGAGATGGTCATCGTCGCCAGCATCGTCCAGGCCGAGGCCGACACCCCCGAGGACATGGGCAAGGTGGCCCGGGTCGTCTACAACCGGCTCGCCCGGGACATGCCGCTGCAGATGGACTCCACCATCAACTACGCCCTGGGCCGCGACACCGTGGACACCACCCACCAGGACACCCGCGTCGACAGCCCCTACAACACCTACGAGCGGCGCGGGCTGCCGCCGTCACCCATCGGCAACCCCGGCGACCAGGCGATGGGCGCGGCCGTCGCCCCGGCGGACGGCGACTGGCTCTACTTCGTCACGGTGCGGCACGGTGACACCCGCTTCACCGGCAGCTACGCCGAACACCAGGCGAACGTGGCCGACTTCAACGAGCTCCGACGGGCCGCGGCGCGGTCCTGAGCAGCCGCCGGATGTCGGCGACCGCCGCCCGGCCGGCCCGGTTCGCGCCGATGGTCGACGCGGAGGGACCGTACCCGACGAGATGGATCCGCGGATCACGGACGGCCCTGGTCCCCTCCATCCGGATGCCGCCGCCCGGCTCGCGCAGCCGCAGCGGGGCGAGATGGTCGATCACCGGCCGGAAGCCGGTGGCCCACAGGATGACGTCCGCGTCCACGCTCCGCCCGTCGTCCCAGGCCACCCCGGTCGGCGTGATCCGGTCGAACATGGGCAGCCGGTCCAGGATCCCCCGGGTGCGGGCGTCCCGTATCGCGTCGTTGAGCGGAAGTCCGGTGACCGACACCACGCTGCGCGGCGGCAGCCCCTGCCGCACCCGGTCCTCGACCAGCGCCACCGCGGCCCGGCCCTCGGCCTCGCCGAACGGGCCCTCGCGGAAGACCGGTTCGCTGCGGGTGACCCAGGTGGTCGCGGCGGCCACGTCGGCGATCTCCATCAGGTGCTGGGTGCCCGAGGCGCCGCCGCCGACCACGACCACCCGCTGCCCCGCGAAGGCCTCCGGCCCGGGGTACCGCGCGGTGTGCAGCTGGCGCCCGCGGAAGGTCTCCTGCCCGGGGTAGCGGGGCCAGAACGGCCGGTCCCAGGTGCCGGTCGCGTTGATCAGCGCACGGGTGGCGTACGTGCCCTCCGAGCTCTCCACGAGCAGCCGTCCGTGCGCGCCCTCGCGGACGGCGGTGACGTCGACCGGGCGGTGCACCCGCAGACCGAAGGTCTCCTCGTAGGCGCGGAAGTACTCCCCGATCACCTCGGAGGACGGCCGGCCCGGGTCCGCGCCGGTCAGCTCCATCCCGGGCAGGGCGTGCATGCCGTGCACCTTGCCGTACGTGAGCGAGGGCCAGCGGAACTGCCAGGCGCCGCCCGGCCGCGGGGCGTGGTCGAGGACCACGAAGTCCCGGTCGGGCTCGAAGCCGGTGCGCCGCAGGTGGAAGGCGGCCGAGAGGCCGGCCTGCCCGGCGCCGATGACGACCACGTCGACGGCACGGACCGGACCGGCCGGTGTCGTCGCCCGGTCCTCGCCGAGAACTTCGCGCGCCTGGGTCGCCTCGTTCGCCTCGAAATCGTTCACGATTCCACCAACCGTGGACGGGGCCGGGATCTTCCCGCCCCGTCCACGATCACTCGGGTACGGGCAGGCGCTCAGCGCCCGCCGCCCGCGACGAGCAGCGGCGCGCCGCCCGGCGCCGAGGCCGGGCGCCCGTTCGCGGCCGGCACCCCGAGCAACGGCGAGGCCGGCACGGTCGGCAGCAGACCGCGCGCCGCCAGCTCCGGCGTCACGCCCTCCCCGAACCAGTAGGCCTCCTCCAGGTGCGGGTAGCCCGACAGCACGAAGTGCTCGACCCCGAGGTCGTGGTACTCCTCGATCCGGTCGGCCACGTCCGTGTGGCTGCCCACGAGCGCGGTGCCCGCCCCGCCCCGTACCAGACCCACCCCCGCCCACAGATTCGGCGCGATCTCCAGACGGTCCCGGTCGAGCGTGCCGCCCCCGTGCAGCGCCAGCATCCGCTGCTGGCCCACCGACTCGCTGCGGCCGAGCGCCGTCTGCGCCGCGGCCACCGTCTCCGGGTCGAGATCCGCGAGCAGCCGTTCCGCCGTCGCCCACGCCTCGCGCGCCGAGTCCCGCGAGATGGTGTGCAGCCGGATGCCGAAGCGCACGCTGCGGCCCCGCTCCTCGGCGAGCCGCCGGATCCAGTCGATCTTCTCCTTGACCTGCCACGGCGGCTCGCCCCAGGTGAGGTACACGTCCGCGTGCTCGGCGGCGACCGGCCCGGCCGCCGCCGACGAACCCCCGAAGAAGATCTCCGGCAGCGGGTCCGGCGGCAGCGCCGTCAGCCCGCCCTCGACCTGGAAGTGCTCTCCCCGGAAGTCGTACGGCCGGCCGCCCCACACCCCGCGCACCACCTCCAGGAACTCCGCCGTCCGGGCGTACCGCCGGTCGTGGTCCAGGAAGTCCCCGAAGCGCCGCTGCTCGGCCGAGTCGCCACCGGTCACCACGTTGAGCAGCAGCCGCCCCCGGGTGATCCGCTGGTACGTGGCCGCCATCTGCGCCGCGAGCACCGGGGACAGGACGCCCGGACGGAACGCCACCAGGAACTTCAGCCGTTCCGTGTGCTGGGCGAGCGCCGCCGTGGTCAGCCAGGCGTCCTCGCACCAGGTGCCGGTCGGCGTCAGCACCGCCTCGAAGCCCAGTTGCTCGGCCGCCTTGGCGATCTGCACCAGGTACTCGATGTCCGGCGGACGCACCCCGCTCGCGGTGCGCGCCCGGCCGATGCCGCCGTCGCCGTAGACGTGCCGGTCGACCAGGGTGCGGCCGTCGCCGCCGGTCGGCAGGAACCAGTGGAGGTGCACGGTCATCAGGAGGAGCCCTTTCCGTAGGAGCGCGCCGGGGTGGTGGACGGCGGCAGGTTCTTGTTGAAACGGGTGTCGACGAAGTCCGCGAAGCGGAACCGGTGCGGGATCAGGCCGAGTCCGGCGAAGGTGTCGGCGATCCGCTGCTCGGAGGCGACCGCCGCCGGATCGAGCGCCACGGCGATCCGGGTGCCGTTGCTCCGCTTCACCGAGGCGAGCGCCACCTCGTACGGCAGCCCGGTCTCCTTCGCCCAGACCTTCGCCCAGGCCTCCGGGTGCCGGTACACCCAGTCCTGCGCGCGCCGCAGCCGCTCGACGAAGTCGCCGATCGCCGCTGCCTTCTTCGGGTCGGCGAGCGCGGCGGGCGCGGCGACCTGGAAGCCGAGCCCGTTGACGACCCCGCGCCCGTCGGTGAGCACCCGGCCCTTGCCGCTCTGCAGGACCTGCGAGGTGTACGGGTCCCAGACCGCCCAGGCGTCGACCTTGCCGCTGGTGAAGGCGGCGAGTGCGTCGGCCGGCTGGAGCAGGTTCACCTTCACGTCGGAGGGCTTGAGGCCGGCCTTCGCCAGCGAGGCGATCAGCTGGTAGTGCGCGGAGCTGCCCTGCGCCACGGCGATCGAGCGGCCCCTGAGCTGGGCCGGGGAGCGCAGCGGCGAGTCGCGCGGCACCAGGATGGCCTCGCCGGCCGAGTCGCCGTGGGTGGCCGCCACCACGGTGATCTTCGAGCCGGCGCCGGCCGCGAAGACGGGCGGGGTGTTGCCGACGCCGCCGATGTCGACGGCCTTCGCGTTGATCGCCTCCAGGAGCGGCGGTCCCGAGGTGAAGGTCGACCAGGCGACGCGGTAGGGCAGGTCGTCGAGCTCCCCGGCGGCGCGCAGCACCGCCTCGGCCCCGCCCTTCTGGTCGCCGACGCGCAGCACGAGCGAGGAGCCGCCGCCCGGCCCGTCGTCGGCGGCGGAGGTGGTGGAGCAGGCGGAGGAGAGGAGGGCGAGGGGGAGCAGCAGGGCGGCGGCGGGTCGGAGGAAGCGGAGTCGAGACGGTCGCGTCATGAGATGGCCTTCGGGTGGCTAGGGGGAGGGGAGGGAGGGGGTCAGACGGTCTGGGGTACGGGAGGGACCGGGGTGCCCCGGAGCGCCGCCGGCGCGGCGGCCTCGGCCGGGTGCTCGGTCGGCTCCTCGTGGACGCCGAGTTCCGCGAGGAGCCGGGCGCGCAGGGCGGCGAAGCCGGGGTCGGCGGGGTCACGGGGCCGGTCGAGGGCGACGGGTGTGTCGTACGCGATGACGCCGTCCCGCATCACGAGCGCGCGGTCGGCGAGCAGCAGCGCCTCGTCGACGTCGTGCGTGACCAGCAGCACCGTGCAGCCGCGCCGCCGCCACAGCTCGCCCACCAGGCGCTGGGCCTTGATGCGGGTGAGCGCGTCGAGCGCGCCGAACGGCTCGTCGAGCAGCAGCAGATCGGGCTCCCGTACCAACGCGCGGGCGAGGGAGGCGCGTTGGGCCTCGCCGCCGGAGAGCGTCTTGGGCCAGGCGCCGGACCGGTGCCCGAGGCCGACCTCGGCGAGGGCCCGCTCGGCCCGCTCCCGGTCCGGCCGGCCGGGCAGCCCGAGGAGGACGTTGCGCCAGACCCGCTTCCACGGCATCAGGCGCGGCGCCTGGAAGGCGACGGCGCGCCGCTTCGGGACGAGCACGGTGCCGCTGATCTCCCGGTCGAGCCCGGCGAGCACGCGCAGCAGGGTCGACTTGCCGCAGCCGCTGTGCCCGAGGAGCGCGGTGAACTGGCCCGCGCCGAGGGTGAGATCGAGTCCGTCGACCACGGCACGCCCGTCGAAGGAGCGGGTCAGGCCGCGGACGGTCACTGTCCGGTGAAGGTCGGTCGCCATTGCAGCAGCAGCCTTTCGAGGGAGCGGACGAGGGCGTCGGCGAGGAGGCCGAGAAGGGCGTAGACGACGAGGCAGACGACGATGACGTCGGTGCGGAAGAACTCGCGGGCCTGGTTCATGAGGAAGCCGATGCCGGCGTCGGCGTTCACGGACTCGCCGAACACGAGGGCCAGCCAGGCGGTGGCGAGGGAGTAGCGCAGCCCGGTCATGGCCCCCGGCAGCGCGCCGGGCAGCACCACGTGCCGCACGAGACCCCAGCGGCCGAGTCCCAGGGAGCCGCCCGCCTCGACGAGTTGGGCATCGACGCCGCGGATCCCCGCGTACACGTTGAGATAGAGGTGGAAGGCGACGCCGAGCGCGATGAGCGCCACCTTCGGGGCCTCGCCGATGCCGAGCCAGATGATGAACAGCGGGATCAGCCCGACCCAGGGCACGGTGCGCAGCATCTGCACGCTGGCGTCCACCAGGTCCTCGCCGAGCCGCGAGAGCCCGGACACCAGGGCGAGGGACACTCCGACCGCCCCGCCGATCAGCAGCCCGACGGCCACGCGTTGCAGGGACACCAGCATCGCGTGCGGCAGCGTGCCGTCCCGCACCAGCTCCGCACCGGCCCGGGCGACCGTCCCGGGCGAGGCGAGCACCTCGCCGCTCAGCACCCCGGTGACGCTGAACACCTGCCAGAGGACGAGCAGGAGCACCGGCCCGACGGCCCGCCGCAGCCAGCGCGGCGGCCGGGGAAGACGACGGGGACCCCGGTCGGGGACGAGGGATTCAAGCTCTGACATGGCGGACATATCCGGCGGGGAATGCGCCGGTGCGGTCCCGAGGGTCATGGAAGGGCTCCGGGGGAGGGGAAAGAAGGGGGAGCCGCACGAGGGTGCGGCGAAGCCGCGGAGCCCCGGACGCGGACGCGCCTACGGGCACGTCAGGGCGTCAGGACACCACGGGGAAAGGAGAGAAGAAGGAGAAAGCGCAGAGGGGCGTCAGCAGCCGCGGGAACACGCGGCGGAGGCCACCCGCAGCAGGTCGATGTGACCGCGCGTGGTGAGCAGGGCTGTACGCAACATGGCGTGAACCTAGCGACCCGTTCGGCGGCGGGTCAACGGCGTCTCGGAGCGTGGACGCGCGATCCCGCGCCGTGAGCGGCAGGATGGCCCCATGGCCTTCACCAGCACCGTGCTCACCGTGACCACCGGCTCCAAGGAGACGGTCCACGACCTCACCCGCGACTGCGAACGCTTCCTCGCCGACGCCGCCCCCGGCCGCGACGGCCTCCTCCACCTCTTCGTCCCGCACGCCACCGCGGGCCTCGCCGTCCTGGAGACCGGCGCCGGCAGCGACGAAGACCTCCTCACCGCCCTCCACCACCTCCTCCCGCCCGACGACCGCTGGCAACACCGCCACGGCTCCCCGGGCCACGGCCGCGACCACGTCCTCCCCGCCCTGATCCCGCCCTACGCGACGATCCCGGTCCTGAACGGCCGCATGGAACTGGGCACGTGGCAGTCGATCTGCCTGGTGGACACGAACAAGGACAACCCGGAGCGGAAGGTGCGGCTGAGCTTCCTGGGCTGATCGAATCGAGAGCCGGGCGGAACGCGTCTCACTTCCCCTGTTTCGCGAAGTGCCGTTCGCGGTCGTCCGGTCGTTGCCATACTGATCTGGTGACCGGCTTCACGGATCGGATGACACGGACGGCGCAGAGGCGGCGACTCCACGACGCTGTGGTGGTCGTCCCTGGGATCATGGGCAGCGAGCTGATCGACTCGGCGAGCGACAAGGTGCTGTGGGGCGCGCCTCATCTGTTCACATACACCGCACGGATGCACGCCGATCGTCTCCGCTCGCTGGCGGTGACCGACGACGAACGGGCCGGCCGGACCGGCAGGATCAGGACCGGAGGGCTGCTCTCGGTTCACGAGTGGATGCCCGATCTCGGCGGCATCGAGCCGTACAGCCGGATGGTCGGCGACCTCCGGCAGTATGCCGTCCATCCGCACGCCGTCGTTCCCTTCCCCTACGACTGGCGCCTGTCCGTACGGCACAACGCGAAGCTCCTCGCGGACGCCGCTCACCGCCACCTCGAACGCTGGCGCTCCCACCCGGAGCACCTGCGGCACATGAGGGACACGGGGGAGGAGCGCCCGGCTCAACTTCTTTTCGTCGCTCATTCGATGGGTGGTCTCCTCGTCCGGGAGCTGTTCAGGATTCCCGGCGCCGCCGACGACGTACGGGCCGTGCTGACCGCCGGCACCCCCTTCCTCGGCTCCGTCAAGTCCGCCGTCGTGCTGGCCAGCGGCAAGGCGGGTGCTCCGTGGCTGCCGAAGAAGGCGCTGAGGGAGGCCGGCCGCACGATGCCTGGTCTGTACGACCTGCTCCCCTCGTACCGTTGCGTCTGGGACGGCGAGGACACGCGGCGCCTGACGGTCTCGGACGTGACCGCCCTCGGCGGTGACGCCGACCTCGTCCGGGAGACCCAGGCCTGGCAGGCCGCGAGCGCCGGCACGGAACTGCGCGGACACAGCATGATCGTGGGCGTCGAGCAGCCCACCCCGCTGAGCCTGCGGATCGAGAACGGACAGGCCGTCACCGGCCGGAGTCTGCCGGCTCGTCGGCCTGACGGGACGCTCCGCCGTGACGGCAGCGGCCGCGCGGTGACCGAAGACGCCCTGGGCGACGGAACGGTCTTCCGTGAGGCGGCCGTGACCGGGGAAGCGACGGAGATCGCCGTCGCCCGGAAGCACGGGTCCCTGATGTCCTCCAAGCAGGTCAGAACGATGGCCGCCGCAGCGCTCAGCGGCCTGCGCGATCTCGCCGAGCGCGGTTCCGTGCTCGGCGCCGGCCACTTCGGCCTCGACGCCCCGGAAGCGGCCCGGCCGGGCGAGCCGTTCACCATCCGCCTCACCGGCGCCGACGACCCGTCCGAGGTGCGCTGCACCCTGGAGGAGGTCACCGGCGCGGAGAGCTCGGCCCGCACCGTCCTCAAGCCCGATCGCGCCGACCGGACGACCCTGTCGGGGCAGTGCACGCTGCCCGGCCCCGGACTCTTCCGCATCGAGGTCACCGGTGGCCTCGAGCCGGTGTCTCACCTGGTCATGGCAGTCGCTGACGATCACTAGTACAGGGGCACGGGGGAACGTGGTGACGGAGCTCTACGGCACCGGGTTCGTGGACGAGTTACCGGTCCACACGCTCACCTTCGACGAGGTGCACGCCCAGCCGCGCGTCGCCGCCGCCGAGGAGGCCGCCGCGATCACCGCCGTCCTCGGCCGCCTCGGCGCGGTCCCCGCACCGGGTGTCGCGCAGCCCGCCCAGTGGGACCTGAACACCGTCGAGGAACGGCTGGCCCAGTGGTCGGCCTCCGGGGGCGAACGCACCTCGGTCCTGTTGTGGATCGGACACGGCAAGGGGGCGGAGCGACAGGAGCACCTGCTCGTACCGGGGAATCCCGAGAACACCCGCGCCGGCCGCGTCGTACCCCAGACGTTCGCGTGGCACCTCCACGACGAGGCGAGGCGGCGCGTGGCACCGCACTGGGCCTTCGTGGTCGTGGAGGCGTGCAGCTCGTGGGGCTTCGTGGACCGGGTCGCGGAAGAACTCACCCGCATCGGCGCTACCGCCGACAAGGAACTGGCCCTGCTGCTGGTCGCGTCCGGCGAACATCTCGGCCCCGGACACCTCGGCACGTTCCGCGAGAGGCTGACCGAGGTCCTGGACGGCTTCACGGACCACGACGCGGGGATCCAGCCCGGAGAGCTCGCCCACCGCCTCAACGCTCAACCCGGAGTGAACGCACGCGCCATCGGGTGCGGCAGGCAGCTCCCCTTACGGCAGAGGGCCGCACACCCGCTGCCCGTGACGGCCACCGTCGAGGACTACGACCGGCTCCACCGGCTCCTGGACACCCAGACGGACAGTGCGATGGCGCACTTGCTGCGCCGGGGGATCGGAACCGGTCTCACCGAACTCTCCTGGGGCTTCATGGGCCGGGAGGCCGACCGCAGGGACATCGCCCGCTGGGCCGCCGACCCGCACGCGCCGGGCATGCTGATCATCACCGGTACCCCAGGGGCGGGGAAGTCGGCACTGCTCGGCAACCTGCTGCTGCATGCGTACCCCGCCGTCGGCGAGGAGTTGGACGCCGCGGGATTCGCGGACCGCCTTGATCCGAATCTCGGGCTCCCCGCCGTCGACGCCGTGCTCCACCTCGCCGGTTCCACCCTGGACGACGTGGTCGGCAGACTCCCCACCCTCTTGGGCCTCGACCTCCCTGAGCCGGGGCTCGCCCTCCACGAGCGGATCGCAGCCCTGCGGAAGGCCGTGGAAGCCCGGGCCGGCACCTTCGTCATGGTCGACGCGCTCGACGAGGCCCGCGAACCCCTGCTCATCGCGGGCCTGTTGAGAGAGCTCGCCCCGCTGTCCGGCGTACGCCTCCTCGTCGCCACCCGGCCCACCGCATCCGCCCTCCTCAGCGGCGCCCCGTCACCGGGCGGCGCGGTCCGCGCGGACGAGCCGCGGGCCGATTCCCGAACCCGGGCGGTACCTACCCCCGGACGCCGTGCCCCCACGGCCTCGGAAGAACTGCTTGACGCACTCGGGCGCACCACCGGACATGCGCGGGTGCACGTCCTGGAGCGTGACGCCGAGGCCGTACGCGGCTACGTGGCCCGATGTCTGCGTCAGACCGCTCCCGGGGAGCCGCCGGCCGCCGGGCGCGACACCGCGGCCGTCGACGGGATCGCCGACATCGTCCGCGAGAGGGTCGCGGCCGGGGACTGGGAGTTCCTCCAGGCCGCGCTTGTCGTCCAGGAGATCCGGCAGCGCCCGGAGCTGCTCCGTCCGGACCGGCTCGCCGACCTCAACCAGCTCCTCGCCCACGACCAGCGAGGCCTGTTCAACTCCGCCGTGGATCGGATCTCCGAAGGCTTTCCGCGGGCCAACGCGCTGCTGGCGGCACTCGCCCACACCCGTGGGCGCGGCCTGCCCCGCGCGGACCAGGTGTGGACCACGGTCGCCGCGGCACTCGAGCCGGGCGCGGAGGCCCCCGGGGACGCCGACATCGCCCTGCTGCTCCACCGTGCCGCCGCGTACGTGCTCCTGGACGGGGAGGACGGTCACACCGTCTACCGGCTCGCGCACCGTACCTTCGCGGACCGGTTCCTGGAGCGGTCCGTCCCGTGCGAGAGGGAGGCCGTCCTGCGCGCGCTCGCGGGTCTCGCGGAGCGCCGGATCGAGGACGCCCCCGACGCCCCGCTGCCCGGCTACCTCGCCCGGCATCTGTCGGGGCACGCGGCCGCGACCGGCCCCGTCGGCTGGCGGGAGCTGGCCGCCCACCCCCGTGTGCTCGACCGGATCGACCTCCCCGCCCTCGCCGCGGACGTCCTCTCCGCGGGGATGTCGCTGACTTCCGCGGCCGGAGACGCCGAACAACTGCCCGGCGCCGTGCTCGGCACCGTCGCCTCCGCCCACCTCATCCGCGCGTCGCGACCCGGCGACAGGCCGGGTCTGCGTCAACTCGGCGAGGCCCGCACCACCGGCGGACACACCGAGGCCGGACCGGACGGCGAATGGCGGGTCTGCTGGAGCCGGTTGGAGCGGCACTCCCCGCACCTGCCGCTCGACGGCCACGTCCGGCCCGTCAAGGAGCTCGTCTCCTGGGGGGCGGAGATCCCCTTGCTCGCGAGCGGGGCGGAGGACGGCACCGTCTTGTTATGGGGCCCGTGGGTCGGGCACGAGCCGGTCGTGGCGGTGCCCGCCCCCCTGCGCACGAGCCTGCTGGCCATGGCCGCGCTCCCGTCCGGCCACGCCCACGGCGTCCGGCTCGCCGTGGCCCACAACGACCGGCGGGTACGCGTCTGGGACCTCGGCGACACGCCCGCCGTCCACACGGAGACCGATGTGCCCGCGATCCTCACCGCCATGGCCGCGGTGCCCGGACCGCGGCCGAAGCTCGCCCTGGCCGGCACGCAGGGCTACGTCGCCCTGTGGGATCTCACGGAGCCGGAGCGCAAGCCCCGGTCGGGCGATCAGCCGGGCGGACGCGTGCGCGACGTCGTCGCCGTGCCGGAACGCCGGCTGGTCACCGTCGACGAAGGCGGGTACGTCAGGCTCTGGGACGCCTCGGGCGAAGCGCCGAGGAGCCTTGTCTCCCATCGTCCCGCCACGCCCCCGACCGCCCTCGCCGTGCTGCCGGGTGCGGCCGGGGCCGTACGGTTCGTCTCCGCGCACACCGAGGACACGGCGGGCGATGCGAAGGCCGCGGCGGAAGTGACCTTCTGGACGCTCACCGAGGACGGCCTGGCTCAGGACGGCGAGCCGCTGTACACCGGCGACACGGCACTGACCTCGATCGGCGCGATCACCGTGCCGGACGGCGGCGCACAGCTGGTCACGGCGGCCCGGGACGGATCCCTGTGCCTGTGGGACCCCGACACCCGCACGCGGATCGCGGTGCTCCGCGAGGGGGCGTCCGCCCGGACCGTCCGAATCCAGTCCTTCGTCGGACCGGACGGGATGCCGATGCCCGTCACCGCCGCCCGACGCGACAGCGCCGTACGGCTCTGGAGCCCGCACCCGCCCGGCGCCTCGCACGCCACCGGCGGCCCCGCGGATCAGGCACTGGCCGGAGCGACGAGCGTCGACCGTGTGCTGGGTCCCGACGGCGAGGAGCTCCTGCGGCTCGGGTTCCCGGACGGCACGTGGCGGGTGTGCGCGGCGTCCGACGGGGCCGACCGGCCTGCCGTGGACGTCAGGCCCGCGTCGCTGCCCGGAAGCCCGCCGCAGCTGCCGGACCGACTGGGTGCCCGGTTGCGCGACCGGGCCGTGCTCGACCGCGGCCGTACCGCGCTGGTACTGGACGACGGAGTGATCGTGGTGGAGGCCCTCGACCCGCCGGGGACCCACCCAGGGGAGAAGGAGTCACCATGACCGAACTGGGCGACGAGACCCCCGAGGACGTCCTCGACTCGCTCTTCACCGGGGACACTGCCCCCTTCGGTCCGTACGTCGTCCACGGCGTCCCGGTCGTGGTCGCGGGCGGGCGCATGGTCCGGGCCACCCTCACCCGGCCCGGCGACGACGTGGAACGCTTCGACGTGTGCGTCTTCCGGAACGTCACGAGCATCGTCGGCGAGCTGTGGGAGCACGAGGTGCGCAGCCTGCTGCGCCTCCAGGCGCTCGGACACCCCGCACTGCCCGAATTCGTCGACGGACGGTACGACGAAGGAGTCGGCGCGGCGTTCACCCTGACGCGGCAGACGGGCAACCGGGTGAGCGAGGAGTGGCACGAAGGCGACTTCCCGCGTTGGGCGGCGCAGAACCAGGCCGTCGTGTTCGACCAGTACAGCCTGCTCGTCGACGCCCTCAGCCAGCTGCACGGCGCCCGCATCATGCACCGCAACGTGACACCGGCCGCGATCACGATCCGCCGTACCGACAGCGAGGACCGCTACTCCTTCGCCCTGGGACGCTTCGAGATGAGCGCCCTCCTGGGCAACCTCGTCCAGTCCATGTACGCGCCGTCCCGGGACAGCGACTACCGCAGCCTCGTCAACGACCTGTACCTCGAGGCGCACGACGGCATCGAGCCCGCCCACCACCTGGCGTACCTCGCCCCGGAGACCTGGCCGTCGCTCTTCTCCGACAACGCGCCGCCGCGCCGGGACTGGGCCAGCACCGACGTCTTCGGGCTCGGGGTGTTCGGCTGGGAGCTGTTCTGCGGCCCGCTGGCCGAGAACCTTCCGGAGGCGTACGCCGCCGTGGCCGCGGCGGCGCCGGCGGAGCTGCCGCGGGCGCTGCAGGAACTGCACGCCCGGATGCGCGCGCACCTGAACGTGCACACCGCCGCCCAGGTACCGCGCGAGCTGCGCAACGTGCTCCTCAGGATGCTCGATCCCGAACCGCGCGGCCGGTGCTCCTCCTTCGAGGCGGCCCGGGCGCTGGAGGAGAACTGGGAGGCCATCAGCTCGGTGTGGTCCCAGCAGCGGGACACCAAGAGGCCCTACCTCGTCGCCTTCATGCCCGTGCAGTCGGTCGACACCCTCTACCGCCAGCGCCACTGGATCTCTCGCAGCCCCGTCGACGACGCCGGCAGGGAGGAGCTCCAGGCCTTCCTGGAAAGGGAGCTGCGGCAGGCCGAACTGGTGTGGGTGTCCGGTGGAGCCAAGGGGTACGTGTACGCCGGGCGGGAGGAGCGGCTCGCCCAGGCGGAGTGGGTGCTGATCGGCGAACGGGCCGTGTGGTTCTGTGCCTTCCTGTACGACGAGAAGCTCACCGGAGAGATCAAGAAGACCCATGACGACACCCTGGTGATCAAGTACGTGGTCGACCGGAGGTTCGCACCGGAGGTCCTCGCCGCCCGGCCGCGCCGCCGGGTCGGCCGGATGGACCTCGTCCCGTACAAGATCGGGCAGGCCCTCGGCGACGAGGTGCACAGGGACCGCCCGTCCTGGGTGCCGATCACCGAAGCGGTGAAGGCGGCGAGCGCACCTCCGGACCCGGAGAACAAGGAACTCCTCCAGTCCATGCACTTCATGCTGGAGTACCAGGGAGTCATCCACCGGGCCCGCCAGTACGCCTACCGGCTGCCCGAAGACGCCCCCGAGGGCCGGACGTACGTGCTGGAGCACGACCCCAAACGGGACCGCGAACGCATCAACAACTCACCGCTGCTCACCGCGTACGCGGGGGATCGCGCGCGCCGGCCGTCCCTCGGGGACTTCGCCGACGCGCTGCTCCACGAAGAGGGCGGCGGCACGCTCACCGTGGTGCGCGACGACGGCGGCAAACCTCACTTCGGCCGTGACTCCTTCGAGGTCAGGATCAAGGGCAGGGCGGACGCGGACTCCGTGACGGTCATCGCGCTGAACGGCCAGCCGCTGCCCGAACGGGGATGGATCCGCCCGGCGGGGGACCGGGGTACCGAGATCCAGTTGCGCCGGATGGCACGCGGGGTCGAAGCGCTGCGGCAGAAGCACGGCCTGATGCGCGCGCTGCACAGTCCGTCCTCGATCCGCCTCAGTCGCGGCCAGTGGAGCCACGAGGACGAGGAACGGACCAAGCACCTCAAGGGCAACGCCACGAGCGTCATCGGCGAGATGCTCGACTATCACCCCTTCTACGCGCTGCAGGGGCCCCCGGGTACCGGCAAGACCACGGTCGCCACCCACGCGGTACAGCAGTACCTGCGGGCCGAGCCGGGAGCACGGGTGCTGGTGAGTGCCCAGTCGAACCACGCGCTCGACCATCTCGGCATCCGCCTGGCCGAGCAGCTGCAGGAGGAGATCGAAGAGGGGAAGGTACTCCTCCTGCGCGAACTCCAGGACAGCCGGGGCCCCGGTGAACTTCCGCCGGCCCTGCGGCCGTACACCCTGTCCACGCTGACGGAGCAGCTGAAGACGAAGATCATCGACGCGGCGCGCGACACCGCCGCACCCGCGGAGGACGGTACCGAGCTCAGTGACGCGGAGCAGCATCTGAGGGACGAGTGGGCACGGATCGTGAACGGGAACGAGCTGGAGATCTCGGACCGGATCAAGGCCGGAGCCAACATCGTTCTCGCCACCTGCTCCATCGCGGGCACCCTGAACGACGACATCCGCGACGCGAACGACGTCTTCGACTGGGTGATCATCGAGGAGGCGGCGAAGGCTTGGCCCACCGAGATCATCATGCCGCTCGTCCTCGGCGTGCGCTGGACCCTGATCGGCGACCACCGGCAGCTCGGGCCGCACCGCGCGACGGACCTCGCCGGCTTCCTGCAGGGACTGGCACCGAACAAGAGTGACGAGATCGTGCGCCATGTGAAGGCCACGGACCGATACCTGCGCCACATGGCACTCTTCGGGTCCCTCTTCGCGGAGCCGACCGGGGACGCCACCGGCGAGGACGACGGGAACGGCGAGGACGGCGCGGCACGGAAGGCGGGCGCCGCGCAACCGCGGCCCCGGCCCACGCCCGTACCCCCGCCCCGGCGTGCGGCCGAGCCGCGGAGTCCGGCCGAACCCCGCCCGCTCAACCGGCTGGTGAGCCAGTTCCGGATGCACCCGTCGATCGCCGAGCCCGTGGCGCGGACCTTCTACCAGCAGCGGACGGAGGGAGGCAAGATCGTCAAGGACGCCAAGGGCCTCCCCGTCAGCTTCCTCGAGTCGCCCCCCACTCAGGACAAGAGGCTGCACGGTCTCCGCCGGCCGGACTTCCTGCGGGACATGCCGCTCGTCTGGCTCGACACCTCGCTGCGGGACGACTGCAAGGACCAGCCCTACTGGAGCAACCCGGGCGAGGCGGCAGTGGTCCGGGACCTCGTCGTCACCCTGCGGCAACAGCGGACCGCGCCCCAGGACTTGGCCCTGCTCACCCCTTATGCGCAGCAGAAGAAGCTGCTGTGCAAGCGCCTCGAGGAGCGAGGACTCCAGGACGAGGTGCACACCGTGCACTCCTTCCAGGGACAGGAGGCGGATCTCGTCGTCGTCTCCCTGGTGCGCTCCGTCGAGCAGGGGCCGCACCCGCGGCAGAACGTGGGCCACGTCGCCCAGCCGGAGCTGGTCAACGTCCTGCTGTCACGGGCCAGGCAACTCCTCGTCGTGGTCGGTGACCTGCGGCACTTCGAGAAGCACGGCGGGAAGAACTGGCAGACCGTCATCGACGTCTTCCGGAACCAGAAAGCGATCGTGCCCGCGCCCGCGTTCCTCGGCACCGAGGAGGCGGGGGACGCATGACCGGGACCGTCGACATCGCGGTGCCCTGCCACGTCGTGACCCTCAACCTGGTGCTCGGACCCGAAGCCGGGGCGACCACCCTGGAGGGCCTCGTCGTACGCGGCATCGTCGCAGGCCGGCGCACGGTCGAAGAGCTGGCCCACCTGTTCTCCCTGCCGCACCGCGTGATGCTGGACGTGATCCACGGTCTGTGGACCAAGGGCTACGTCTCCATCGACTTCTCCGACGGCTTTCTCGAACTGACCGACGCCGCCAAGGACCTGATCGCGGCGGGAGGCGGCCTGGAGGACGCCTCCACCCAGACGGAGCAGCGCCAGTTCGTCTTCGAACCGCTGTCCGGGTGCGTGTTCGTCTTCGAGCGGTCCCTGCTCAGGCCGCCCCCGGACAGCCTGGAAGTCCCGATCACCCAGGGAGTGGGGGCGGACGACCTGCCGCGCGGCGAGCTGCTGCGCGCGGTGCGCGCCACCGTCCGGCACGAGCAGCGTGACAAGGGGCTGCGGAGCAACATCCTCGACGTCTCCTTCGGCAACCCGCTGCTGAGCACCGACGGAGGCGTTCGCTGGCTCGCCGTGAGCGGGACCGTCCAGATCGATCCCGAGACGGACCGGCTCGCGCTGAACCTCGCGGACGCCTCGGGCTGGAACCGCTCGGCCCGGGACCGGCTCCGCAGCCAGATCGCGGCACTCGCGGAGCGCAGTCCGGCCGATCCCTTCGTCACCTCCCTGCGGAACAAGGCGGAGCCGGCCAGCCCCGAGCGCACCGACCTCGGCCACCTCGCCGACCGGCTCGCCGCCCTGGTGGCGGAGGCCCCCGACGCGGAACCGGCGACGATGGCCGCGCGCAACGAGGAGCTGACGGAGGTCGCCGGACAGATCTCCGAACGCGTCCACCAGCTCTCCGGTTTCCGGGCCGCCGCCACTCCGGTCGCCGCGGGGGAGGACGTGACCTGGTGGCGCGGCGAGCTCATCCGCCGGGCCCGGCACCAACTCGTCCTGTCCGTCCCCACCGTCGACTACTCGGCGCTGAACGACGTCTTCCACGAGCTGGAGGCGGCCCTCGCGCGCGGCGTCACCCTGGTCTTCCTCTGGGGAACCGATCCCACGGCCACCCTGCCCTCCAAGGTGGAGACCGCGCTCTACGACCTGCAGGCACGGCATCCGGAACAGGTCCTGCTCGCCGACCGGAGCTCCAGCACCCGGGCCTGCGTCCTGATCCAGGACGACGAGCGGGCCTTCGTCGGAACCCGCAGCGTCCTCGACTTCGACCCGGGCAGCAGCGTCCTCGTCCAGGCCGCCCCGGACGCGGCCGGCCCCGCCCGCTGCGTGGTCGACCTGCTGCTGTGGGCCCGGCGGGTCTACCCGTACCGCTCCGACAGCAGGCGGATCGCCTTCCGGCACGAGGACTTCGGCCGGACGCGGGAGACCGCGGTGGCCGCCCCGGCGCCCGCGGTCATGGCGCCGGACCGGCTCCCCGTCCCGGCCGAGAACTGGGAGGCGGACCAGGTCGCCGCGCGGGCCGTGTGGGCCGCCGAGTGGGAGGAAGTCCATGCTCGGCTCGTCGGCGCGGTCGCCGCCCTCCACCACGGCGACCCCATCGTCCGCACGACCGACGACGCAGACTACGGGGATGCCGTCCACCAGGCCCTCGGCGGAACGATGGACCGGCTCGTCGTCACCGACGATCGCGCCGACCGCATCGTCTGCGGAGACCTCCTCGCCCGCCGGCTGCGCGCCCGGATCGACGCCGGGGCGGTGCTCCATCTCCACCATCCCGCCCTCCCGGCTCCGGTGTCCGCACCCGGGAAGTACGACGAACTCCTCGCGGACCTCCGTCGGCAACGGACCTACCGCGAGGGCCGCGCGGCGGCCCGCGCGGTCGTCAGCGACCACGAGGTGCTCACCGGAAGCTACTCCCCGCTGGGCCGGCCGACGGCCCGGTCGGTGTCGAATCCGCACAGCGGACACGTCGGGCTCCACATTCTCGGCGCCGACTTCGCCGTCGCCTTCACCCGCACCCTGGGCATCCCCGACTGGGACACCCTCCCGACCCGCGAACGCGCGGCCGCAGCCTCCCGCCCCGTGGCGCGGACCGCGGACAGGGGTGCCGGCGCCGCGGCGCGGCTCCCCTGGAAGATCCTGGAAGCACGTGCGCGGGATCCGCTCTGCCCGCCCGAGTCTCTCCGTGCCGAGATCGCCAGAACGCTCCGCGAGAACCCCGACCCCGGGCCCGACTGGGACACCTGGGCGAACTGGCTGCTCAGGGACGCCTGGCGGCGGAACGCCTTCATGGAGGCACACCTGCTCGCGACCCGGATCGGACGGTCGGCCGTGCTGTCACCGGCGCTGACCACCGCCGCGGTACCCGTGGAGCACGGACCCGCCGGCGAGCTGCTCTTCTTCGCGGTGGACGAACTGCTGCAAGGTTCGCCGGGGGAGCGGGCCGTCGCCCTGGTGGGCACGATCGCCGAACTGCTGTTGCGCGGTGGCGAGTCCGGGGTCCTCGCGTACACCGAGCTGACGGGTGGCGACGACGCCATGGAGGGGATCCCGCCGACCTGGTCGGAACTCGCCGAACTGGCCGTGGCGTACCACCAGGACACGCTGACGGCGCTTCCGCTGACCCTGCTGGCGGGGGAGGAGGAGCAGTTCTCGACGGCCGACCGGATCACCCGGCAGTGGCAGGAACTCGCGGCGCGGGCCCAGAACTTCGCCTCCTCCCGGCAGAGCTTCGGCTTCGCCTCCGGACGGTACGCCCACGAGACGCTGTGCGCGCCGGACGGTTTCCTGCACGGGATCACCACCGTGGGACTGGCCGGTGGGGGCACGGCGAGTGCGCGCGAGGAGCTGGCAGCCCTGTTTCCGGACCGGGACATCAGGGCGTACATCGACAAGATCGTCGCCGACATGCCTCGGCTCCCGGGCCCACGCAAGCGGCAGCAGATCCAGTGGAGCCGGCACCTGAACTACGCCGACCGGCTCGCCGGCATCGTCGAGGACGCCCGCCGGCTGATCCTGGAGACCACCGGACTGGAGGACCAGGGGAGTGCCTGGAGAGCGGCTCCGGAAGGTCACCTGCCCCTGGCCGCGTTCGTCACGGCACACTGGAATCAGCTCTTCATCGAGGCGGAAGCCCTCGGAGATCCGCACCGGATTCCGGCCCTGGCCCTGCTCAAGCAGTTGCGGCCGCTGAGTAGATCCCTGAGGGAGTCCCATGACCACACCGCTGCGTGACCTGCTGGCGAGCTGGCCGGGCCGCTTCCGCCACCCGGCCGTGCTGATCGCGCTGGCCGACGGAACCGCCGACCCCGACGGAAAGGCGCTGGGCGACGGCCTGCTGGACGCGCTCGGCGGCCGCAGACCCGACGCCGTATTCGACTACCTCCTCCAGGAGGGAGAGTTCATGGCGGCGGACGCCATGCTCCACGACTGCGCGGAGCTGGCGGAGACGGCCGAGGCACGACGGGGGGCACTGGAGGCCGCCCGCAAGCGGGCCGACGACGCCGTCCAGCTGGAGGGAAAGGAGCTCATGCGCCGGGCCGAGGCGGCGGGCCTGGAGATGCGGCAGGACGAGGTGGACGGCTTCGCCGTCGTCGCCCGTCGTCGCCGGCCCGAGGCCCAGCGGCTGATGAAGGAGCGGGCCGAGGCCATCGACCAGGCGATCGAGGACGAGGCACGGATACTGCGGGCCCGCATCACCGCCAGGTTCGCCGCCGGGGAGGCCGATGCGCCGGAACCCGACGGGACGAGCTCGGACCTCGAAGAGCTGCTCCAGGCCGGCCAGTTGAAGATCGTGCGCTCCCGACTCGCCCACGAGCCCGCCGGGGCCCTGTTCCCCGAGGCCGTACCGGCCTTGCGGCCGGCACAGTGGCGCAAGCTCACCCCGCAGCGCGTCCTGCAACTGATCCGCGACGAGACGGTTCCACGGGACGCCGGGTTCGCCCGGTGGAACCCGGTCGATCGGCACGGGCGTGAACTGCTCGACGCCTACGCCGGACTCGAGCACAACCACGAGCGCTCCGCGGCGGACTTCGCCGCCGCGCTGGCCGCGTTCCTCGGCTCGGGCGGCCCGGTGCCCCGAGCCGACCGCCGTCCGTACGGTGACGGATTCCTCACCTCGCTGGACGGGCTCTTCGCCGAGTTCCCGCTGCGCCGGCTCCACACCTCCGGACGGATCGATCTCTTCGTCGCGCGCCCGGAGGTGAGGGACGTCCCCGTGGATCTCGTGGACTCCGCCGGGCAGCGGCCCTGCGTCGCGATCGGCCCGGACCTGGAGCCCTCCGGGTACCTGGGCCGCACCAACGTGGCCGTGGTCACCCTGCGCGACCTGCTGCGGCTGGCCACCGTACGGGAGCGGCGCGCCGTCCTGCTGCTGCGGCGGATCGCCCGGCAGTGGCCCGTCACCGCGCTGACGGGCCCGACGGCCCAGGACTTCCAGCGCGTCCTGGGTACCGACCGGGACGTCGCATGGCAGACTCTGCGCTGGATCCTTGACCTGACGGGGGCCGGGGACGCGGTCGCGGCCGACGCCATGGCCGGCTGCACAGGGATGGACCCCGGGCTGCTGCTCGTCATGTTGCACGCGGCGGTGAAGGCGGACGGGGCATGGCCCGGCCCCGCGTCAGGGTCGCGCCGCGTCGAACCCTGGGAAGACCAGCCCCAGCTCGTCGAGGCGTTGGAACGGGAACTGCTCGGCCGTTGTCAGGATCCGCAGACCGAGGCGGCGTTCTGGGCGGCGCTGGTCGTCGCGGGGCCGGACGGCAGGACGTCGGCGGAGGACATGCGGGTCATCGCGGATGCGGTGGCGGAGGGCCGGAACGTCGACGCCGAGATCGCCGCCGGCATCGAGGCCCTGCTCGCCAACGGCATTCTCCGGGAGACCGCTCAGGGAGAGTTGACGCTGCGGAACTCCGATCTGGAGCGGCGTCTGTGGCAGCGGGCCGACGCGGAACTGGTCGAAGCCGTCGAGCGGATCCCCGCGGAGACGGCTGCCCAGGCCCAGTGCGCCGTCGCCCCGGAAGTCGCGATGCTCACGGGCTGGCCGGCCAACCGCCACCTTCTGGCTCCGTCCTATCCCGACTTCCTGCAGCTGGCCGAGACGGGGAGCGCGAGAGCCGAGGAACTCCTGGACCGAGCCCGCGCCGTCCTTGCCGAGACCGCCTCCTCCGATCCCGACGTTCCGGTCGGCACGGCCGCGCTGCACACGGTTTTGACGTCCCTGGCCGCGCAGTTGCCTTCCTTCCACCCTGATGTGCACGTCGACGTGCGCTGTCCCGAAGACACCTGGGTCTCGGTCGACGACGCCGCCCTCCGGGTGGTGTTCCACGAGCTTCTGGACAATGCGGCCGAGGCTCTCACGGCTCAGCAGGGCGGCACGATCAGGGTCGACGTGGTCCTGGAGGCGTACGACGCCGTTGTCGACGTCCGGGACAGCGGGAGGGGCCTGCCCGCCGAAGTACGCGGACGGGAACGCGTGGTGTTCCGCGAGGGATACTCCACGCGCGGTGCGGGCCGCGGGGCCGGCTTGGCCCGCGTCATGAAGATTCTCCAGCTCGTCAGACCGGACTTCGCCGAGATCCGAGCCCTGCCCTCGGACGCCGCACCGTCGACGCTCAGGGGCGCACGCTTCACGGTGGTGCTGCCGCTGACCGACACCGGACGTTCGGCCTGACGTGCTCGGCGGGACCTTCAGCGGGAACTGTCCAGCGGGTCGTCGCTCTGGGTTATTGAGGTCCGCGCAGGGGGGCATCGGGTTGCCCTCACTGGGGTTGGTGCACACCGACGAGGACAACCCGGAGCGGACGGTGCGGCTGAGCTTCCCGGGGTGATCGGGGCGAGATCGGCACCGGCTTTCGATACGACCGTTGCGTAAATCAAGGGGCCGGCGCTAATCTCCTTTACGAAACACCAGTATCGAAAGAGGGGGATCGATATGGAACCCACCGCACGCCGCGGCCGGCCGCGCAGCGAGGCCGCCGACGGGCGCATCCTCGACGCCGCGCTGCACCTGCTCCTCGACCGCGGCTACGACCGGTTCTCCATCGACGAAGTCGCCGGGACCGCCGGGGTGGCCAAGACCACCCTCTACCGCCGGTGGCCCACCAAGGACCACCTCATCGTCGCCGTCGTCGCCCGCCTCCAGGACACGGTCCCGGTCCACTACAGCGGCGACGTCCGCCTGGACCTGACCCGCTACCTCAACGAGATCGCCGCCGGACTGAACCGGATGCGCCTCGCCGGCCGCCCCGCGACCTCCGGCGACACCTCCGCCGGTCTGGTCGCGGAAGTCGCCGCCGCGGCCGCCCGCCACGCAGACGTCGGCGCGGCAGTCCAGACGATGTTCCAACGCCGCAACGCCCTGGTCCTGACCCTCCTGGAAGAGGCCCGCACCAGCGGTGAACTCCACCCCGACACCCAGCCCGAGGTGCTCTTCGACCAACTCGCCGGCGCCCTGTACTACCGCCTCCTGATCACCGGACGCCCCCTGGACGCCGCGTACATCGACCTGCTCGTAGCCGGCGCCCTGCGCGGAGCCGCCCAGCCCGCCACCGACCGCGAGAAGGGCCTCCGATGACCACCACCCCCCACACCCCGCCGTCCCCCGCCTCGCGGATACCCGCGCGTCGCCGACGCCGCCTGCTCGTGGCCCTCACCACCCTGCTGGCCCTGCTCGGCGGTTACACGGCCTGGACGAATCTGCGTCCGGTCCACCTGACCGCCTCCATCGACATCGAGGCGACCCCTGAAGACGTCTGGCACGTACTGACCGACCTTCCGGCCTACGGGCAGTGGAACCCGTTCATCACCTCGGCCGAGGTCACCTCCGCCACCGGCCGGCTCGAAGAAGGCGCGCACCTGCGCATCGTCCTGCACGACCGCACCGGCGACACCGCCTTCACCCCCCGTGTCCTCACCGCGAACCCGGGCCGTGAACTGCGCTGGCTGGGCAAGATCGGCCCCGGCTGGATCGCCGACGGCGAACACCGCTTCACCATCGAGGAGACAACTCCCGGCCACGTCCGACTCACCCAGAGCGAACGCTTCACCGGTGTCGCCGTGCCCTTCGCCCAAAGCGCTCTCCACGCCGACACGCTCCCTCAGTTCCATGCCCTGAACAAAGCCCTCGCCCTCCGGGCCGAGGCCCTCACCCCCTGACCGGCCCGAAAGCCGGAGTCAGTGATTCCCTTCCGCTTCGAGTGCCTCCCGCCGGTGGGGCGGGGCCTACGCTGGGAGCGCCGCACCGACTGGTGCGGAAGGGCAAAGCCGTCGTCGAAGGAGGCGCGGTGCTGGGACTGCTGGGCTTCTACGACGAATTCGACAACCGCCCGGGCCGGCCGAACGGCCCCATCCATGATGCCGTCCGGCCCGTCGGCGAGCCGGACGAGGTGGACCTGGTGGCCTACCTGGACTCCGGCCACGTCCTCATCGACGTCATGGAGGCGGGCCACGACGTCATCACCGGCAGCCCGCACCGCCACTCGCTCGGCTGCTCCTCACTGGTCACCGACGGCGCCTGGCTGTGGCGCCAGGACTTTCCGCACTACGTGGAGACGCACCACGTCCTGCTCCCCGAGGCGTTCACCGAGCGAGTCCGAGGCCTGAACTACCGGATGCCTGCCCTCATCACCGCCCAGTTCGCCCCTCGCTACGACGCGACCATGCCCCTCGTCGGCTGGAGTTCAGCCGTCCCGTGGCGAGCAACCGCAGCCGTGCTCGAACCCGAGCCACGAGCGGTGACCAGCAAGGCCGACTTCGAAGCGGCGATGCTCGCCCGGGAACGCAACCGGCCCCACGGCAACGGGACCAAGCCCCGCAAGCCGAGGCACGCTTGCTGACGGCCCACACAAGCAGCCGTTGCCTATTGCTCGGCAGCGCTCGGTTCGAATGCCTTGAAGCACACGGCCCGGCTGGTGCTGCAGATCTCGGCATCCATCGGGATGTTGATGCCCTCCGGGAACTCGTACGTCAGGAACGTCATCGTTCTGCCCGAGGGGAACCTCACCGTGGCTTCCTGAACCGGGGTCGCGTGCTCCGGCGTACCGTCCTTGTACGCGAAGGGGCCGCTCGTGTTCTCGACGACGCTGACGGAGAGCCACAACTGGTGCGGCTCGGCCTGGCTGCCAAGATCGTGCGGAGCACCTCGGCCCACGTGCACATAGCCCTGAGGCTTCCGCTCCTTCGCGAGTCCGAAGCACTGCCGGTCCGACGCCCGCTCGCGAATCGACACGAGGCAGTACGTGTTGGCGTCGGGCATCCAGGCAAGGTCACCCGTACCCGCCGTCCGGCCGCGCCGCAGAACCGCGAGTTCGGACGTCGCGGGAACAGCCTGCCCCTGGGGGAACAACGCTCCGTTCCCGTACGCCTCGATCAGCTTGGCGTCCTTCGCGGTGACCGTCGCCGCACCCAACGGCGTCGCGGGGCCCGGCTCGGGCGGCTCGGGCGAACTGGAGGAGCCGGAGGAAGCGGGTGTCGAGGAAGAGGAAGGGGCAGGGGCAGGGGAGCTGAGCGGGGGAGCGTCCTCCGTACAGCCGATCACCGCGAACAGCATGACGCCCACACACGCAAGAAGCCCACGCTTCATCGCCCACCCCCCGGTTGCGGAGATCATAGCCGCGCCATCGTCCGGACTGCATGGCCCGTTCTCGAAGGCCATGCAGTCCGAGGCGCCCTCGGTGGAGTACGGGCCGGTCCGGAGGGCGGAAGTGACCGCCACCGCTGCCGCAGGCTTCCGACCGAACCGGCCTCGACGCGACACCGGAATCGCTCCTTCTGGGGCCGAAACGTGATATTCATCCGCCGTTGATCGTCCCCAGACCCCGGTTCGAGCCAACCGGGGAAGTGGCGGACGGGGCCCCCGCTCGGGCCCCCAGAGGCCGTCTGACCAGGGGAAAGCCCGCTTCCCTGCGGCGTACCGGACCGAGGGGGAGCGCCGGCGCCGCCGGCGGCGCCGCCCCCGGCAGGAGCGCCCCGTGAGCCGCCTTTGCGCAGGTCAGCCCGCTACTTCCCGAAGTCCCCCGGCGCCCCGTGACTTTGGCCGGTGAGCCGGTAGCTTGGAGCCCGCACGGCCGCCCTCCGCATCGCCTTGCGGGGGGCCTGACTGTACGGGGGCATGGTCACGGTGTCGTCCATCGGAATGCGTGCGGCAGAACGCGAAAGCGAAAGCGAGCGCATGCGGGCGTTTCTCGACGAGGTGTTCCAGCCGCTGCATCGCGCGGAACAACGTCGCTGGGCCCGGGAATACCTGTGGGGCCTCATCCACTTACCGGGCCGGAAGACACCGCGCTCCATGGCCCGCGCGGGGGCGCTTCCCGCGGGTGCGGCGCACGGCCTGCACCAATTCGTCAACGCCAGCCCGTGGAGCTGGGGAGCGGTGCGGACCCGACTCGCGAGGGTCGTCGCCGAAAGCGGCCCCGCGTACGCGTGGACGGTCGCCGACGTCATCATCCCCAAACAGGGCGAGCATTCCGTCGGCGTGCACCGACGAGTCGACCCGGAAACCGGGCGTACCGTCAATTGCCAACGCGGCGTGGGTCTTTTCCTCATGGCCGGCACCCGCTGCTTTCCCGTCGACTGGCGCCTCGTGCTCCGCGGCGCCTGGGACTGGGACGAGCCGCGCCGGCGCCGCGCCCGCATACCCGAGGCCGAGACCGGCCGACCCGTCGGCGCGTTCGTCCTCGAGTACGCCGCCGCGGTCGCCGTCGCCCGCCCCCGGCTGCCCGACGTGCCCTGGGTGCTCGACCTGACCCGGCGCTGCGACGACGCCGGCGGCGTCATGGCCGGACTCGCCCGCCGCGGGCTCGACTTCCTCTGCGAGGTCGATGCCGGACAGACCGTGCTCGCGGGACGCCGCTCACCGGCCGTGACCACCGTCGGCGAGCTGATGGAGGAGCCGCACGCCCGGCAGCCGCACGTGCTGCCCGGCCCCCTCCGGCGCACCGCCGCCCGGCCCGTGCGGGTCAACGTGTCCGCGCGGACGGTGCGCCTCTCGCAGCGCGGCGGCGGCCGGGACGGCGCCTCGGCCGCGTACCACGTCCTCGAACTCCCGCCCGGCGACAGCGGACAGGCCGCCCGGTACTGGGTCACCAACGTCCTGGACCGGGGCGTGGAGGAACTCCTCGCCCTGGCCCGGACCCGGGCCGCCGCCGGCGCGACCGTCGAGGAGCTGCGGCGCTCCTTCGGCGTGCTCGACTTCGAGGGCCGCTCCTACACCGGCTGGCACCACCACATGACGATGGCCTCGGCCGCGTACGCCTACCAGCACCTGTACGGCGCCGCCGCGCGCCCGGCAGACACCGAAGTGAAGGGCCTGGGCACGTGACGAAGGTGCTCGTTGTGGAACAGGACGCGGCCACCGCCGAGGCGACGGCCGCCGATCTGCGCCGGCAGGGCTACGCCGCCCGCACCGCCGACCGGGGCGCCTGGGTCCTGCGCACCTACCGCGACGCCGACCTGGTGCTGCTCGCGCTGGACCTGCCCGACATCGACGGCCTGGAGGTGTGCCGGACGCTGCGGGCCGAGAGCGACGTCCCGGTGATCGCCTGCACGCCCCGAGACAACGAACTGGAGCGGGTCCTCGCCCTCAAGGCCGGGGCGGACGACTGCGTGGTACGGGCCTGGGGGCCGCGGGAGATCGGCGCGCGGATCGAGGCCGTGCTGCGGCGCAGCCGCCCGCAGTCCGCCGCCAGCGACACCATCTCGCTGCGCCCCCTGCACATCGACCCGCGACGGCGCGAAGTGCGGCTGAGCGACCGGCTGGTGGACATGACCGGCACGGAATTCGAGCTCCTCTACGCGCTCGCCGCGAACCCCGACACCGTCGCCTCGCGCAAGGAACTGATGGCCAAGGTCTGGGGGACCGACTGGGTGCCCACCAGCCGCACCATCGACACCCACGTCAGCAGCCTGCGGTCGAAACTCGGCTCCAGCCGCTGGATCATCACCGTGCGCGGCGTCGGATACCGCATGGGCCACGTCGACCAACTGCCCGAGAAATCCGCCGGATGAACCGGCCGGAACCCTCGGACGCCCGCTCGCGGCCCGCATTCCCCGCCCGGAAGGAAGCGTAAGGACAGCATGAAACAGATCCACCTCGCCGCCCAACTGCCGGCCATCCACAACGTCACCGTCTGGTCCGACCCGCGCTCCCGGAGCCAGATCGCCATCGAGTCCTTCGTGGACCTCGCCCGCACCGCCGAACGCGGGAAGTTCGACTTCTTCTTCCTCGCCGAAGGGCTGCGGCTGCGCGAACACAAGGGCGCCTTCTACGAACTGGACGTGGTGGGACGGCCCGACAACCTCACCATGCTCAGCGCGGTGGCCGCCGTCACCACCCGGCTCGGCGTCGCCGGCACCGTCAACGCCACCTTCAACGAGCCGTACGAGGTCGCCCGCCGGCTCGCCAGCCTCGACCACCTCAGCGCGGGCCGGGCCGCCTGGAACGTGGTGACCAGCCACGACGCCTTCACCGGGGAGAACTTCCGGCGCGGCGGCTTCCTCGCAGAGGAGGACCGCTACACCCGCGCCGCCGAGTTCCTGACCACCGCCCGCGCCCTGTGGGACAGCTGGGCCGACGGGGACGTGCTCGCCGACCCCGCCACCGGGAACTTCGTCCGCCCCGGAGCCGGTGAATTCGCCCACCGGGGCCAGCACTTCGACATCCGGGGACGCTTCACCACCCCGCGCGCACCGCAGGGCCACCCCGTGATCATCCAGGCCGGGGAGTCCGAGACGGGCCGGGACTTCGCGGCGGCACAGGCCGAGGTCGTCTTCAGCAAGTACAACCGCCTCGACGAGGCCCGCGCCTTCTACCGGGACATCAAGGACCGGCTCGCCCGGCACGGACGCTCGCCCGACGCCCTGCGGATCCTGCCCACCGCCACCGTGGTCGTCGCCGACACCGACGAGGAGGCCGCGGCCCAGGCCGACGAGATCACCCGGGCCCAGGTGAGCCCCCAGACCGCGATCGCCCACCTGGAGGCCGTCTGGGGCCGCGACCTGTCCGCCTACGACCCCGACGGCCCGCTCCCCGAGATCGACCCCGAACCCGAGGCGCTGGTCCTCAAGGGCCACTCGGTCTTCCGCCGGGGCCGCGCCGAGACCGCCCGCCGCTGGCGCGCCCTCGCCGCCGAACGAGGCCTCAGCATCCGCGAGTTGATGATCCACGTGCACGGCGGACAGACCTTCGTCGGCAGCCCGCGCACCGTCGCCGACGCCGTGGACCACTTCGTGCAGAGCGACGGCGCGGACGGCTTCGTCTTCGCCGCGCACCTCACGCCCGGCGGCCTGGACGACTTCGTCGACCGGGTCGTGCCCCTGCTCCAGGAGAAGGGTGTCCTGCGGCGGGACTACACCGGCACCACGCTGCGCGAGCACCTCGGGCTGCCGCCGCACCCGCCCCGCCCCGAGGCCGCCGTCACCACCGCCACCGCCACCGCCACCAGCACCGCCACCGCCACCGCCACGAAGGAGGCCTCGTGACCGGCACGCCCCTGCACCTCGCCGTCGCCCTGGACGGCGCCGGCTGGCACCCCGCCGCCTGGCGCCTGCCGGACGCCCGCCCCGACGCCCTGTTCACCGCCGGCTACTGGGCCGAGCAGGTGAAGGAGGCCGAGCGCGGACTGCTCGACTTCGTGACCCTCGAGGACACCCTCGGCCTCCAGTCCGCCGCCCCGCACCGCCCCGACTCCCGCACCGACCAGGTCCGGGGCAGCCTGGACGCGGCCCTCGTCGCCGCCCACGTCGCCCTGCTCACCACCCACATCGGCCTGATCCCGACGGTCAACGTCACCCACACCGAGCCCTTCCACCTGGCCGTCGGCATCGCCACCCTCGACCACATCAGCCGGGGCCGGGCCGGCTGGCGCCCGCAGATCGCCGCCCGCGCCGCCGACGCCGCGCACTTCGGCCGCCGCACCACGCCCGAGCTGACCGACGAGGACGTGCGCGACCCCGAACTGATCGCCCGCCGGCTGCGCCCGCTGTTCGCCGAGGCCGACGACGTGGTCGAGGTGGCCCGCCGGCTGTGGGACAGCTGGGAGGACGACGCGGAGATACGGGACGTCGCCACCGGCCGCTTCGTCGACGGCGGCAAGCTGCACCACATCGACTTCGAGGGACCGCACTTCTCGGTCAAGGGCCCCTCGATCGTCCCCCGCCCGCCCCAGGGGCAGCCGGTGGTGGCGAGCGTCGCCCACGCCTCGACGCCCTACGAGTTCGCGGCGCGCGGCAGCGACGTCGTCTTCGTCACGCCCTTCGACCGCGCGGGCGCCAAGGGGATCCTCGCGCAGGTCGACGAGGCCGTCGAGCTGGCCGGCCGGGACGTCCGGGAGCGCCCGCTGCGCCGCTTCGCCGACCTCGTCGTCCTCCTCGACGAGGAGCCCGGCGCCGCGGCCCGCCGCAAGGAACACCTGGACGACCTGAACGGCGCCGCGTTCACCTCCGACGCGCTGATCTTCACCGGCAGCGCCGGCGAGCTGGCCGACCTGCTGCTCGACTGGCACGGCACCGGCATCGAGGGCTTCCGGCTGCGCCCCGGCGCCGTACCGCACGACCTGCGCGCGATCACCCGCCGGCTGGTGCCCGAGCTGAGCCGCCGCGGCGCCTTCCGCACCGCCTACGGCCCCGGCACCCTGCGCACCCGCCTGGGCCTGCCGCACCCCCGCAACCGGTACGCGCCCGCCGGCTGACCGGGACCGGCCGACCGGCCGTCCGGCCTGGCGGGCGCCCCACCCGCCAGGTGCCCGACGGTCCATCCACCGGTGCGCCTCCGGCCGCCTCGGCCCGCATCCGCGCGCCGCCGAAACGCCGAAGAAGCGGCAGGGCGCGTGTGCGCCACGTCGATCGGTGAAACGGATCAGCGCATGGACATCGCCACCCCGCCCGAGGGCACCCGCTGTCTGGTGACCGGCGCGAGCGGCTACATCGGGGGCCGGCTCGTGCCGGAGCTGCTCGGCGCCGGTCACCGCGTCCGCTGTCTGGCCCGGCACCCGGACAAGCTGCGCGACTTCCCCTGGGCCGACCGCGTGGAGACCGTGCGCGGGGACGTCACCGACGCCGCGAGCCTCCGAGAGGCGTTCGCCGGCGTGGACGTCGCCTACTACCTCGTCCACTCCATGAGCTCGACGGCGGACTTCGAGGCCACCGACCGGCTCGCCGCCCGCACCTTCGCCGCCGAGGCGCGTGCGGCCGGGGTGCGGCGCGTCGTCTACCTGGGCGGCCTCGTCCCACGCGGCGTGCCGGAGCGCGCGCTCTCGCCCCACCTGCGGTCCCGCACGGAGGTGGGCCGCATCCTCCTCGACTCGGGCGTCCCCACCACCGTGCTGCGCGCGGCCGTGGTCATCGGCTCCGGATCGGCCTCCTTCGAGATGCTCCGCTACCTCACCGAACGGCTGCCCGTCATGGTCACCCCCAGCTGGGTCGACAGCCGGGTCCAGCCCATCGCCGTCCGCGACGTGCTGAGATACCTGGTGGGCAGCGCCGGCATGCCCCCGGACGTCAACCGGACCTTCGACATCGGCGGCCCCGACGTGCTCACGTACCGGGAGATGATGGAGCGGTACGCCGAGGTCGCCGGCCTGCGCCGACGCCTGATCGTGCCCGTGCCCGTCCTCACCCCGCGGCTGTCGAGCCAGTGGATCGGTCTGGTCACCCCGGTGCCGGCCTCGCTGGCCAAGCCGCTCACCGAGTCGCTCCGGCACGAGGTGGTGTGCACCGAACACGACATCGCCGGGTACGTGCCCGACGGCCCCGGCCGCCCCGTCCCGTTCGAGGAGTCGCTCCGGCTGGCCCTGCGCCGGGTGCGCGAGGCACGCGTCACGACCCGCTGGTCCTCCGCCTCGCCGCCCGGGGCGCCGAGCGACCCGCTGCCCACCGATCCGGACTGGGCGGGCGGCAGCCTCTACACGGACGAACGCGCGCGCACCGTCGAGGCGAGCGCCGAGTCGCTGTGGCGGGTCATCGAGGGCGTCGGCGGGGAGAACGGCTGGTACTCCTTCCCGCTCGCCTGGGCCGTCCGGGGCTGGGCGGACCGCCTCGTCGGGGGAGTGGGGCTGCGCCGGGGCCGCCGTGACGCGGCGCGGCTGCGGGTCGGCGACGCGCTGGACTTCTGGCGCGTCGAGGAGATCGACCGCGGCCGCCTGCTGCGGCTGCGGGCCGAGATGCGGCTGCCCGGTCTCGCCTGGCTGGAGATGGCGGTGGACCAGGACGCGGCCGGGCGTACGTCCTACCGGCAGCGGGCGCTCTTCCACCCCAAGGGCCTCGCCGGACAAGCCTACTGGTGGAGCGTCTCCCCCTTTCACGCCGTGGTCTTCGGCGGCATGGCCAGGAACATCGCCCGCACCGCCGAGACGGAGGGCCGACGGGACGCGCCGTGACGGCGCGCGCCGTGCCGGGCCCCCGGCCTCGGACGGCTTCCTCCCGGCGCCGAGGGGCGGCCGGCGCCCCGCCGTCGGACGACCGGACCCGGCAAGGTATACCAAACGCCGGGGTGTCGTTAGGGTGCCCTGGCGGGCCGGCCGAGGGCCGACCCGCGGCCGTACCGCGGACGAGAGGAAGTCGATGAGGACCCTGGTGACCGCCTCCTGGGTGATCGCCCACGACGGACGCACCCACGTGGAGCTCCCCGACGGCGGCGTGCTGATCGACGGCGACACCGTCCTCGACGTCGGCGACCGGGCCGCGCTCGCCCGCACCCCGGTCGACCGGCACGTCGAACTCGGCGAGGCCGTCCTCACCCCCGGCCTCATCGACCTGGATGCCCTCACCGACATCGACCACCTGATCCTCGACTCCTGGGCCCCGCCCGAACGCGCCGACGGATACGTGTGGTCGGAGGCGTACTTCGACCGCCCCCGGGCCGTCTTCGACGCCGCCCAGCGGCGCACCGTGCGCACGTACGCCCTGACCCAGCTCGCCCTGCACGGCATCACCAGCTACATGCCGATCGCCTCCGAGGTGCACAGCGACTGGGCCGAGACGCACGAGGACCTCGTCGCCATGGCCGAGGTCTCCCGGAGCCTCGGCCTGCGCGGCTTCCTCGGACCGTCCTTCCGCTCCGGGGTCAACGTCATCGGCGCCGACGGCGAACCCACCGTGAAGTACGACGAGGAGGCCGGCCGGCGCGGCCTCGCCGAGGCCCTCCGCTTCCTGGACCACACCGAGAAGCTCGCCGACCCCCTGGTCACCGGCGTGCTGCTGCCCTGCCGCATCGAGACCCTCACCCCCGAGCTGCTCCGCGACATCGCCCGGGCCGCCGAGCGGCGCGGCGCCCTGGTGCGGCTGCACGCCCTCCAGGGCAACGCGGAACGCGCGTACGTCCGGCGCACCCACGGCATGACCCCGCTCCAGCTGCTCGCCGAGACCGGACTGCTCTCCGACCGTCTGATCGTGCCGCACGGCGTCGTCCTCGACGTGCACCCCGACGTCCTCGGCACCGACACCGGCGACACCGCCGTCCTCGCCGAGGCCGGCGTCTCGGTCGTCCACTGTCCGCTGACCAACGCCCGCTACGCCCACCACCTGCACACCTTCGGCGCCTACCGGGAGCGCGGGGTCAACCTCTGCCTGGGCACGGACTCCTTCCCGCCGGACCTGATCCGCGGCATCGACACCGGCGTCCAGGTCGCCAAGCTCCAGGCCGGCGACCTCGGCCAGGGGCACCTCGCCGGCTACTTCGAGGCGCTGTGGACCGGTGGCCCTGCACCGCCCCGACCTCGGCCGGATCGCCCCCGGCGCCGCCGCCGACCTCACGGCCTTCGCGCTCGACGACTTCCGCATGGGCGTGACCGAGGACCCGCTGCGCACCCTGGTCCTCAACGGCACCGCGCGCGACGCGGTCCTCACCATGGTCGCCGGCCGGGTCGTCATGCGCGACGGGCGGATCCCCGGCGTCGACCTCGGCGCGCTGCGGCGCGCCGGGCAGGAGCTGTTCGACCTGATGCGCGCGGCCTACCCGGAGCGGGACCACCGCCGGCGGCCGGTGGAGGAACTCTTCCCGCCTGTCTTCCCGCGCGGCTGACGGACCGCGGCTGACGGACCGCGGTTGAGCGGGGGAGCGGCGCCGTGCGAAGGTGCGGCGTCGAGCGCGACGCAGATACGGGATCCACGGCACCGGGAGCTGACGACATGACCGCAGGACGCCTGCTCAGGGCGCGGGACCGGGCGGCGACGCCCTGGCGCAACGGCGGCGGCGTGACCCGCGAGATCGCGGCCGGGCCCGCCGACGCGGGCCTGGACGACTTCGTCTGGCGGGTGAGCCTCGCCGATGTCGCCGCCGGCGGGCCGTTCTCCGCCTTCCCCGGCGTCGACCGGGTCATCACGGTCGTCGACGGCCCCGGCATGCAGCTCACGGTCGACGGCGCCCCGCACCTCGTCGACGCCCGCTTCGCACCCTTCCGCTTCCCCGGCGACGCGGTCACCGACTGCCGTCTCCTCGGCGGCCCGCTGGTCGACTTCAACGTGATGACCCGCCGTACGGCGGCCACGGCGGAGGTCCGCATGGTGCGCGGGCCCTTCGAGGCCGCGCCGCCGGCCGGCGCCGTCACCCTGGTGGTCGTGCTGAACGGCACGGCGGTCGACACCGGTTCCGGCCGCACCCTGGAGCGCTTCGACGCGGTCCTGTACGAGGCGGGGGAGACCGGCGCCCACCGGGTGGACGGGGTGGCGGCCGTGGTCACGGTGACGGAGACATCGACGGAGACGGAGACGGCGCGGGACTGAGCCGGGCGCCTCAGTTGCCGCCCGGCTCGTAGTTGGTCAGGACGCAGCCGGCCGCGGCCGCCTTCTCCACCCGGTAGCCGGCCGGGGCGGAGAAGCCGGGCTCGCAGTTCAGGTACAGGAACTGGAGCTGGTACAGGCCGTGGCGGACGGCCGGGTCGTTCGTCTCCACGGCGATGTTCCGCCCGACCAGCAGCCGGCTCGCGGTGGCGCTCAGCCGGTTGTCGTCCTTCAGGTCCTCGCGCTGCGCGTCCCGGGCCCGGCTCTGCAGCAGCGTCATGTCGGAGACCACGTCGAGCCAGTTGAGGTCGTGGGCGCGCTGCTCACCGGCCGGATAGCCGCACAGCGCGCGCTCCTCGACGCCCCAGGCGCGGTGGTCGCCCCGGACGACCGGCTGGAAGTCGATCGACTCGACCGCGAGGTCAGCGGGATCGGTCGAGAAGTTCGCGCAGTCGACGTGGTACGGGTGGAGCATCTTCTTCAGCTCCTCCAGGCTCCCGGCCTGCGGCAGCCCGAGGCTCCCCGCGTCCGGCTGCCCCGGCTTCGCGGACGTCTCGCCGCCCGCGGCCGGATCGCGCGGCGCCTCGAAGTTCGGGCTGCCCGAGCCGTCCTCGCTGCCGACGAAGTCGCTCAGGACGCAGCCCTCGACGAGCGCCTTCTCCCGCTTGTAGCCCTCGGGCACGGAGGCCGTCGGATTGCAGGTGAGAACGCGCAGCTCCGAACGGGACAGCTTGAGCGCGGTCTTGGTCTCGGTGGGCGTCACCGCGAAGTTCCGGCCCACGAACACCCGGCTGAACAGCCCGTACGTGGCCTCGCCGGCCGCGATCTTGTCCATCACCCGCTTCTTGTAGCCCTCCTGGAACGCCTTCATGTCGGAGGTCACGTAGAAGATCAGCTCACCGTTCTCCACCCGGTCGCTGCACACGCCCCGCTCCGTCACGCCCCACTTCCCGACGGTCGTGAGGTCGGTGAGCGGCAGCCGCGGGTCGTTCGGTTCGGTGCCCATCCGCTCGCAGGAGGCGTAGCGCTGCACGTACGCCCGCGCCTGCTCCAGCGTGGTGGCGTCGGCCCCCTTGCCGGCGGCGGACGTCGGGCTCGTCACCTCGGTGGTGCGGTCGGTCCCGGAGTCCTCGCAGGCGGTGAGCGCGGTGAGGGCGGCGAGGGAGAGGAGGGTGCTGAGGATCCGCTTGACGTGCATGGTCCCGTTCCGTGGTGACAGTTTCGATGCGGTGTGGTGCGGGGATCTCCGGTGGTGCGCGACCGGCGCGCGGGCGCTCGGCACGTGCCACACGGCCGCTACGGCACGGCGAACCAGCAGACGTCCCCGGAGTCCGGCAGCCCCGGCAGCGCACGGACCTCCGCCGCGATCCGCTCCAGCGCCTCGGCCCGCTCCAGCGGCCAGGGCCGGAAGGGCTCCTCCGCCGAGTCGGTGAGGTCCCCGGGCCGCGCCCCCGCGTCGTACAGCGCGCCCACCAGGCGCAGCAACAGCTCGACCTGGTCGGCGGCCGGCGCGCCGCGCCCGAGGATGGTGCCGACGGCTCCGCTGATCACGGAGAAGCCGAGCCAGTCGTCGTGGGCGTACGCGACGAGGTGGTCCAGCTCGTGGCGCTCGGCTTCCTGACGGTCCGTCACGTGGCCCCTTCCCGTGATCACGCCGTCCATGATCGCACAGGTGAACGCCCGGGCCGCACCGGCGACTTGCTCACCCGGCCGGCGTCGGCGGTGCCTGTCCGTCCTCCATGAGGAGCCTCGGGGCGCCGGTGCCGTCGGCGGGGACGGTCCAGGTGTCGTCGCTGTGCGGGCGGGTGTCGGCCGGGAGGGAGTAGGCGAGGGTGCGGTCGTCGAGCCAGACGGCCTGGTCGTCGACGCTGCGGCGCTCCGCGAGCGGGGTGGACTTCAGGGTGCGCAGGTCCAGGACGTGCTCGCGCCAGAGGGCGGCCGTGCCGAGGACGCGCTTCTTGTACGCGACGCGGGTGCCGTCCGGGGACAGCGACGGGCACTCGACGTTCCGCGTCAGGGTGGTCACCGCCCGGCCCCGCACCGAACCGCGCACCAGATAGGTCTGGTTGCCGGTGGCGAGGGTGGCGTAGAAGGTGTCGTCGTCGGCGGCGAAGGTGACGCCCCAGAAGTTCACGTCCTGGTTGCGGTAGGGACGGCCCTCCAGGGTGATCGCGTACTCCTCCAGGTTCGCGTCGAGCCGCCCGCTGCGGGTGTCCAGGATCGAGGTGCGGGTGGAGAAGAAGGCCGTGCCGTACGACTCGCCCTTCACGAACACCGTCCAGGCGACGAGCTTTCCGCTGGGGGAGACCCGGGCGCGGCTCGGGATGCCGGCCAGCGGGTGGCTCTTCAGGGTGCGCAGCTCCGCGTCGAGGATCTGCGCGCGGTAGGAGGGGCGCCCGAGGACCGTGGTCGACTGGAGGCAGACGCCGGTGCCGGCGGCCGAGTGGAAGCGCAGACAGCTCAGGTCGGAGGCGGTGCGGACCCCGCCCGCCGCCCGGTCGGCCGGCACCGACACCAGGTGGTCGCGCTGCGGCCCGGCGGCCGTGTTGCGGAAGACGAGCCGGCCCGGCTCGTCCAGGGTGACCCGGCCCGCGGTGAAGGCCGGGCCGCCGGGGCGGGGCTTGTTCTCCTCCTCGGCCCGTTCGGCGGCGGACAGCACCGACCAGGCGCCGACGCCCCCGAGCAGCAGCACCCCGGCGGCCAGGATCAGCAGTCGGCGCAGCGGGGTCAGGGCCATCACTTCTCTCCCGGGGACGAGGGCGGGGGCGAGGACAGGAGCGGGGGCGACGACGGGGACGGGGAGGGCGGGGCCTGCGGGCGCAGGGCCACGCCCGCCGCCGTGGCGCAGCAGGCCAGGCCGGCCGCCGCCGTGGCCAGCGCCGGGCCGTCGCCCCACGCCGCCCACGCCGCGCCGAAGGCCAGCGAGCAGCAGAACCGGGCGAGCGCCTGGCCCGTGCCGACCAGGGCGATGCCGCTGGCCCGCAGCCGCTCCGGCACCACCGCGCCCACCGCCGCGGGCAGCACCCCGTCGGTCGCCGCGTAGAACGCGCCGTGCAGCACGAGCACCAGGTACGGCAGGGCGGGCGTCGCCGGGGCCCACAGCAGCAGGGCGTACGCGAGCAGCAGCCCCGCGTGCCCCGCGAGGAACACGGCCCGCCGGCCGACCCGGTCCGCGAGCCGCCCGAGCGGCAGCGCGAGCAGCAGGAACACGCTCGCCGTGCCCAGCGGCAGCAGCGGGAACAGCTGCTCGGCGACCCCGGTGCGGCGCTGCACCAGGAGATAGAGGAAGGCGTCGCTGACCGTGGTCAGACCGAGCAGCACCGCGCAGCCGAACAGCACCCGCAGCCGGCGGGTGCGCAACAGCCCGAAGGCGGCCCGCAGATCGACCTTCGGCGCCTCCTCGGCGCCCGCCGCCGGCCTCCGCTTCCCGCCCGGCACGAACAGCAGCAGGACCAGCACACCGAGCGCGGCCACGCAGCCGCTGACCGCGAACACCGCGTCGTAACCCCCCGCCGCCACACCGAGGATGACGAAGGCGAGCACCGGACCGAGCAGCGCCCCGGTGGTGTCCATCGCCCGGTGCACCCCGAAAGCCCGGCCCTGCCGCTCGGGCGGCGCCGACAGCGAGATCAGCGCGTCGCGCGGCGCGGTGCGCAGGCCCTTGCCCGTGCGGTCCAGGGCGAGCGCCGCGCCCAGGGCGCCCAGGTGGTGCACGAGCAGCAGCGGCTTGCACAGCGCCGACAGGCCGTAACCGACCGCCGCCACCATCTTGTGGTCGCGCACCCGGTCGGCGAGGTGGCCGCCGGTCAGCTGGACCAGGGCGCTCACCCCGTTCTGCACGCCGTCGAGCACGCCGAAGCCCAGCGGGCTCAGACCGAGCCCCAGGACGAGGTAGAGCGGCAGGACGGCGGTGACCATCTCCGTCGACACGTCGGTGATCAGGCTGACCGTGCCGAGCGCCAGGACGGTCGGCGAGACCGCCCGCACCGTGCCGCGGACGCGGTCCTCGGCGGTGGCGGCCCCGCGCGGGGCGGAGCGATCGGCCAGGTACACGGCAAGGACTCCAGCCTCGTCGAACGGGTGGACGCGCGCCCACTGTAACGGCTGGGACCCGTCGGAACGGCAGGATCGGGGCGGCTTCGCGACCGCTTGCCACCAATTCCGCGAAAGGCCTCATCGTCACCGTGTTGTGCGCCTATCTTCCCGTTGTACGCTGCGAGTTGAGCACGGCGTCCGCGCCGTGCCCAGGGGGTGTTCGTGGGGGGATTCACGGGCGGAAGGCCGGAGCCGGGCGGCTTCGCGGCCGACTGCCGTCATCGGCATGCTCGTCATGCCCGGGACCGCCGGTCCCGGGTCCGATCGCGCACCGGCACGTCCGGCGGACGGGGATCCGCCGGGTGACCGCGCGGGCGCGCGGAAGCGGCGCCGTCCGGGGGGCCTGAGGAGACCCCCTCGGCTCGCCGTCCCGCACACCCGCACGCGTCGCGGACCGCCCCCACCCACATCCCGCAGTACGCCCCGCAGCACCTCCGCACGACTCTCATCTCAGCAACGCACCACAACGGCCCGCCCACACCGGGCCGTTCACACGCCGACCCGGACCAGCCGCTCTGGACCGGACCGACCCGAGGGGGGTGGGTGTGTCAGTTCGTCCTGCCAACACACCCGACATGCCACGCAGTTCACGGATGACCGAGCTCTCCCGAGCCGACCGGACGCTCCACGGGCTCGCCACCCGGCTGCTCGCCGTGGCGGAGCGCGGCCTGCCGGAGATGCTGCTGCCCGACGGCGGCGGCTTCGTCTTCACCCGCGCCGGGCACCGGGCGGACGACGGCTCCTTCACCCTGGAACGGCGCGGCACCAGCGTCCGCTACGCGGCCATCACCGCGCTCGGCGCCCGCTTCCTGCCCGCCGACCGGCAGCGCGCCGTGCTCGGCGGCCACACCGCCGAGGAGTTCACCGGCCTGCTGATCGAGCGGCTGCCCGGGGTGCGCAACCTCGGCGACGCCGCCCTGATCGCCTGGGCCGCCGCCGAGACCGGACACCCCAAGCTGTCCGACGCCCTCGACCGGGTCGCCCGGCTCGACCCGCCCGGCCGGCCGCAGTACACCGTCGAGGCCGCCTGGGTGCTCTCCGCGCTCGCCGCCGCCCGCCCCCACCTCGACGTCGAGCAGCGGCTCGCCGCCGCCCGCGACCGGCTGCTGCGCGCCCGCATCGGCCGCAGCCCGCTCTTCCCGCACGCCACCGGGCCCGGCCTCAACCCCTGGTACCGCGCGCACATCGGCTGCTTCGCCGACCAGACCTACCCCCTGCAGGCCCTCGCCCGCGCCCACGCGAGCGGCGACGACCCGCAGGCGCTCGCCGCCGCCGACGCCTGCGCCACCCGGATCTGCGCCCTCCAGGGCGAGGGCGGCCAGTGGTGGTGGCACTACGACGCCCGCTACGGGACCGTCGTCGAGGGCTACCCGGTCTACAGCGTGCACCAGCACGCCATGGCCCCCACCGCCCTGCTCGACCTCGCCGAGGCCGGCGGCACCGACTTCGGCGAGCCCGTACGGCGCGGACTGCGCTGGATGACCGAGGTGCCCGAGCTCGCCCGGGCCGGCGCCACCGAGCCGATGATCCTCGACGAACTCGGCGTCACCTGGCGCAAGGTGTACCGCGGCGACCCGAAGAAGGCCGTCCGCGCCGCCCGCGGCCTGAGCACCCGGCTGGTGCCCGGACTGCGGATCGGCGCGCTCGACCGCGTGTTCCGGCCCGCGTCCGTGGACCGCGAGTGCCGCCCGTACGAGTTCGGCTGGATGCTCTTCGCCTGGCTCGGCTCGCTGCCGGGGACCACCGCGGCCGACGGGGGGACGGAGAGATGACCCCACGTCAGAACCTGTTCGGCGTCGGCATCGACGCCCTCACCATGGACCGGGCCGTCGGCCGCTGCCTCGCCGCCGTCCGCGCGGGCGAACGCCTGGAGATAGGCGTCGTCAACGCCGCCAAGCTGGTCACCATGCGCCGCGACCCGGCCCTCGCCCGCGCCGTCTCCGGCTGCGACCTCGTCCTCGCCGACGGCCAGGCCGTCGTGTGGGCGAGCCGGCTGCTGCGTCGCCCGCTGCCCGAACGCGTCGCCGGCATCGACCTGTTCACCCGGCTGCTCGCCGAGGCCGAGCGCGAGGGGCTGTCCGTCTACCTGCTCGGCGCGAAGCAGCACGTCCTCGACGAGATGCTGCGCCGGATCGCCGTCCGCCACCCGGGCCTGCGGGTCGCGGGCAGCCGCAACGGCTACTTCGGCGACGACGAACAGCCCGCCGTCGCCGACGCCATCGCCGCCAGCGGAGCCGACCTGCTCTTCCTCGGCATGACCTCCCCCAAGAAGGAGATCTTCACCGCCGGCTACGGCGAGCGCAGCAAGGCCGCCCTCGTACACGGCGTCGGCGGCTCCTTCGACGTCCTCGCCGGCGTCACCCGCCGCGCCCCGGAGAGCTGGCAGCGGCTCGGCCTCGAATGGCTCTACCGCGCCCTCCAGGAACCCCGCCGCCTCGGCCGCCGCTACCTCACCACCAATGTCTCCTTCGCCCTGATGACCGCGCGCGAGCTGCTCCGCCGTACCGCCTCACCGTCGATCAGCACCGCCAGCAGGGGGGAATCGTGATGCGCCGCGTCGTCGTCGTGGGCCAGGGGTACGTCGGCCTGCCGCTCGCCATCCGCGCCGCCGAGACCGGTCACGAGGTGATCGGCTACGACGTGGACGCCGAACGGGTCAAGAGCCTCGCCGCCGGGGAGTCGTACGTCGAGGACGTCTCCGCCGAACGCATCCGCGCCGCCCTGGAGGCCGGCACCTACCGGGCCAGCGACTCCGTCCGGGACTGCGGCGGCTTCGACGTCGCCGTCGTCACCGTGCCCACCCCGCTGCACGAGGGCACCCCGGACCTGCGCTACATCGAGGAGTCCGCCCGCGCCCTCGCCCGCTACCTGCGCCCCGGCGCCACCGTCGTCCTGGAGTCCACCACCTACCCGGGCACCACCCAGGAGCTCTTCGGCCCGCTCCTCGAAGAGGGCTCCGGCCTCGTCGCCGGCGCCGACTTCCACCTCGGCTACAGCCCCGAGCGGATCGACCCCGGCAACCCGGTCTGGGGCTTCGAGCAGACCCCCAAGATCGTCTCCGGCGTGGACGCCGCCTCCCTCAAGGCGGTCCAGGAGTTCTACGACGCCCTGGTCGACACCACCGTGCCCGTCGGCTCGCCCAAGGAGGCCGAGCTCGCCAAACTCCTGGAGAACACCTTCCGGCACGTCAACATCGCCCTCGTCAACGAGATAGCGATGTTCGCCCGCCACCTCGACATCGACGTCTGGCAGGCCATCGACGCCGCCTCCAGCAAGCCCTTCGGCTTCATGCGCTTCACCCCCGGCCCCGGCGTCGGCGGCCACTGCCTGCCGATCGACCCCTCCTACCTCTCCTGGCGGGTGCAGCGCGAACTCGGCCAGAGCTTCCGCTTCGTCGAGCTCGCCAACGACATCAACAACCACATGCCCGACTACGTCACCCGGCGCCTGGTCAACGCCTTCAACACCCGCAAGCGGTCCGTCAACGGCTCCCGCGTCCTGCTCCTCGGCCTCGCCTACAAGAAGAACACCGGCGACGCCCGCGAATCGCCCGCGCTGCGCATCTCCCAGCTCCTCCTGGACATGGGCGCCGAGGTCCGCGCCGCCGACCCGCACGTGGTCGAGGGCCAGCGGGTCGACCACCGTCTCGTCCGGGTCGAGCTGACCGAGCAGGAGCTCGCCGCCGCCGACGCGGTGGTGCTCATCACCGACCACGACGCCTTCGACTACGCCCTCGTCGAGGCCCACGCCGACTACGTCCTCGACTGCCGCCGCCGGCTGACCGGCCCGCGGGTCGAGGTGCTCTGACCCCCGTGAGGACCCCCGTGCGGATCATCTGCGTCGCCGGCGCGCGACCCAACTACATGAAGATCAAACCCGTGTTGGACGCCCTGGAGGTCCGGGGCGCCGAGACCTTCCTCGTCCACACCGGCCAGCACTACGACCCGGCCATGAACGACGTGTTCTTCCGCGACCTGGGCCTGCGCCCGCCCGACCGCTTCCTCGGCGTGGGCTCCGGCAGCCACGCGGAGCAGACCGGGCGGGTCATGACCGCCTTCGAACCGCTCGTCGACGAACTCGCCCCGGACCTCGTGGTCGTCGTCGGCGACGTCAACTCCACCCTCGCCTGCGCCCTGGTCACCGCCAAGGCCGGCCCGCTGCTCGCCCACGTCGAGGCCGGCCTGCGCAGCCGCGACTGGTCGATGCCCGAGGAGGTCAACCGGCTCGCCACCGACCGGGTCAGCGACTACCTCCTCGCGCCCTCCGAGGACGCCGCCGACAACCTGCGCGCCGAGGGCTACCACGCGGACCAGATCCACGTGGTCGGCAACGTCATGATCGACACCCTCTTCGCCAACCTCGACCGGGCCCGCGCCGGCGACACCCTGGACCGGCTCGGCCTCGCCCCCGGCCCGTACGGCCTGGTCACCCTGCACCGGCCCGCCAACGTCGACGACCCCGAGGTCCTCGCCGGGCTGCTCAAGGGCCTCGGCGAGGTCGCCGCCCACGTCCCCCTCGTGCTGCCCGTGCACCCCCGGGCCGCCGAGCGGATCGAGGCGGTCGGCGCCCCCGGCGGCATCCGTCTCGTCCCGCCGGCCGGCTACCTCGACTTCATCGCCCTCCAGGCCGGCGCCCGGATCGTGCTCACCGACTCCGGCGGCGTCCAGGAGGAGACCACGGCGCTCGGCGTGCCCTGCGTGACCCTGCGGGACAACACCGAACGCCCGATCACCGTCGAGCAGGGCACCAACGTGCTCGCCGGCCGCGACCCGGACCGGATCCTCGCCACCGCCCTGCGGCTCCTCGACGCCCCGCCACCGCCCCGCCGGCCCGCGCTCTGGGACGGCCGGGCGGGGGAGCGGATCGCCCGGGTGCTGCTCGACGGCGGCACCGCCGCCACCCGCCCCAGGCCCACCGACGGCCGCTGAACCGCCGCACGTGGTGATCGCGAAGGACTCACGTCCGCTCGCGATCCCACCTATTCTCATCTGCGGTACGGCAGTTGAGCAGCCGCCGCCGAACGGGGGGCGCGCAAGGGGGAATGCCATGGACCTCGCAGAGATCTTCCGGGTCATGTGCCGGCGGTGGTACGTCCTGCTGCCCGGACTGCTGCTCACCGGCGCCCTCACGACGGGCGCGTGGCTGCTCGTGCCCGTCACGTACGAGTCGCAGAGCACCGTCGCCATGCTCAACTCCCGCAAGGGCGCGCAGGCCGACGGCAACCCCTTCCTCAGCATGGAGCCCTCGCTCACCGGCATGGCCGACAGCCTCGCCCGCAACGTCAACTCCGACGCGTCCGCGGCCGAGCTGAAGGGCCGGGGGATGCGCGAGAAGTACGAGGCGAAGATCGCGGACAACGCGCAGGGGCCCCTGCTCTGGCTCACCGTGAAGGGCGAGGACCGGGACGCGGTGCTCGCCGGGAACAAGACGCTCATGGCCTTCACCGCCCAGCGGCTCAAGGACCTCCAGGCGGACCAGGCGGTCGCCCCGGACGCGATGATCCGGATCACCACCATCGTCCCGCCGCAGGACCCCGAGCCCCAGCTGAAGTCCAAGGTCCAGTACCTGATCATGGCCGCCGGCCTCGGCGTCGTGCTCAGCCTGGTGGCGACCTTCTTCGCCGAGGCGCGCCGCCGCGCCAAGGACCGCGCCCGCGCGGCGGCACGCGCCGCTGCCGCCGCCGAGCGGGCCGCAACGGAGACCGATCAGGACCACCGGGAGGCGGAGCCGGCCGCCGACGCGGAGGCGCAGGAAGCGGCCCCCGTACCCCAGCAGTCCGACCAGCCCACCATGCAACTGCCCGCCCTGCCCGTCTCCGAGCGCCGCCCCGCCAAACGACCCCCCTCCTGGGCCAAGTGACGGGACACCCTCCACCCATGGCGAACGACTCCGCCACCCCGGCCGCCGCCCCCGAGGGCCTCGGCACCAAGGTCCGCTCCGCCACCCGCTGGAGCCTGATCAACACCGTGGTCATGCGGCTCGGCAACTTCGCCACCGGCATCGTCCTGGTGCGCTACGTCCTCGACCCCGCCGCCTGGGGCGTCTACGGCGTCGCCCAGACCGTCCTCATGGTGCTGCTCGCCGCCAACGAACTCGGCGTCACCCTCGCCGTGGTGCGCTGGGAGGGGGACGTGCGGCGCTTCGCGCCCACCGTGCTCACCCTCGGCGCACTGTCCAGCTCCCTGCTCTACCTCGCGCTGTTCGCCGCCGCCCCCGGCGTCGCCGCGCTGCTCGGCGCCCCCGAGGCCACCGCCGTGCTCCGGGTGATGTGCCTCTGCCTGATCCTCGACGGGCTGGCCCAGGTGCCCGCCGGCGTCCTCACCCGGGAATTCCGCCAGGGCCGCCGGATGGTCGTCGACGCCCTCAACTTCCTCGTCAGCACCGCGGTGACCCTCGTCCTCGCCCTCCAGGGCTGGGGCGCCATGAGCTTCGCCTGCGGCGCCGTGGCCGGCAACGCGGTCGCCCTGGCCGGCTGCGCGCTCGCCGCGCCCGGCATGCTCCGCTTCGGCTGGAACCCCGAGCAGGCCCGGGCGCTGCTCCGCTTCGGACTGCCGCTGGCCGGCGCCAGCCTGCTCTCGCTCGCCGTGGTCAACGCCGACGCCATGATCGTCGGCGCCGTCCTCGGCCACGTCGCCCTCGGCTACTACATGCTCGCCTTCAACATGGCGGGCTGGCCGGTCCGGGTCATCTCCGAGACCGCCCGGCGGGTCTCCTTCGCCGGCTTCTCCCGGCTCGCCGACTCCCCGAAGGCCCTCTCCGACGGCTTCGCCCGCGCCCTCGGCGCCCTGATGACCGCCACCGTGCCCGCCTGCGTCCTGCTCGGCGCGCTCGCCGGACCCCTGGTCGAGCTCGTGTACGGGGCGAAGTGGCGGCCCGCCGCCGAGGCGCTGCCCTGGCTGATGGCCCTCGGCCTGGCCAGGATCGCCGCCGAGCTCACGTACGACTGCCTGGTCGCCATCGGACGGCGCCGCGCCCTGCTGCTCATCCAGGGCCTGTGGCTGGTCGCCCTGGTGCCGGTCCTCGTCCTCGCGGCCCGCGCCGGCGGCATCGAGACGGTCGCCGCCGGCCATGTCCTGGTGGCCGGCGCGGTCGTGCTGCCGGTCTTCCTGCTCGCCCTGCGGCGCGGCGGCATCGCCGTCCGGGCCCTGGTCCGGGTGTGCGTGCGGCCCGTGCTCGGCGGCCTGGTGATGGCCCTGGTCCTGCTCGTGCTGCGGCAGCGGCTCGGGGAGGGGGCGCTCGCCGTGTGCGCCACCAGTGTCATCGGCCTGGTGTGTTACGCGCCGTGCGCGCTGCCGGCCCGCACACTGGTGCGCGGCGCCCGCGCCCGGCTCGGCCGGCACCGGGCGGGGCCGGCCCGGGCCACGGGCGCCGTCCCCGCCGTACCGGCACCGCAGAGGCCGGCCGAGCCGGCCCGTGAACGATGAGGTGAGTCCCCTGGCCCGACCCCGTCGCCGCAAGGCCCTCGGCGCGGCGCTGCTCGCCGCCGTGCTGCTCTTCGCCCTCTTCACCTTCACCGGGCTCGGGCAGCAGGCGCTCTGCCTGGGCGGCGCCGCCCTGTGCGACTCGCGCGCCATCACCGCCCCCGGCGCCGACGGCGGCCCGTCCGGGACGACAGACGACGGCAAGCCGGCCGCCCCGAAGGGCTGCGCGCGCCCGCGCGACTGCGGCTACCCCGACGAGACCACCACCGGTCCGCGGATCGCCCGGCTGACCCCCCAGAGCACCGGAAACGCCGCCATCCGCACCGACGGCACCGTCATCCGCGGCTGGGACATCACCGGCTCCCTGGACATCTACGCCAACGACGTGACCGTGATCGACAGCCGGATCACCTCCACCAACTGGTGGGGCATCAACCTGCGCCCCGGCTTCTCCGGCCTGAAGGTCCTCCACACCACCATCACCGCCGTGCCCGGCAAGGGCCTGAACAACGGCGGCTCCGACTACGCGGTCTCCAACATGTCCACCAGCTCGATCGAGATCGGCCACTGCGACATCTCCGTCTTCGGCGACGCCCTCTCCATGGGCCAGGGCGACATCCACGACAACTACGTGCACGACATCGTGCCCTTCAAGAACCTGGACGGCGAGTGGCAGCACACCAACGCCGTGATCAGCAACGGCGGCGGCAAGGGCAGGCTGACCATCCGTCACAACACCCTGCTCAACCCCACTCCGGTCGAGAAGGGCGCGTCCGCCGCCGTCGGCCTCTTCGCCGACAGCGCCCCCGTCACCAACACCGTCGTCCACGACAACTGGCTCGCCGGCGGCGCCTACACGCTCTACGCCGGCGGCAAGGACTCCACCGGCATCGAGGTCACCGACAACGTCTTCTCGCCGCAGTACTACCCGGCCGGCGGCAAGTACGGACCCGTCTCCTACTGGAACCCGACCGGCAAGGGCAACGTCTGGCGGGGCAACCGGATGGCCGACGGCACCCCGGTGAACCCGCCGCCGCCCAACTGAGCCCCGCCGCACCGTCATACGGAAAGTGCGAGGGCACGTTCCGGGCATCGACCTGATAAGTCCCCTCATCGGGCACTACGGTGGACCGCGACCCACCCCGCCCTTTTTCGAACCCCAGGTGGTTGATGCGATGCCCGGCCTGCGTGCCCTCCGCAACCGATTCGTCGACGCGCCCGACTCGCTCGGCGAACGCTTCCGCGCGGCCCGCTGGGAGCGCTTCCGGTCCTGCTTCCCCGGCATCGCGGACATGCGGGTGATCGACCTCGGTGGCACGGCCGACAACTGGCTGCGCTCCCCGCTGCGCCCGAAGCACGTGCACCTGGTCAACCTGGAGGCGCACCCGGCCGAACTGCCGGACTGGATCAGCGCCGAGATCGCCGACGTGACCGCCCCGGAGATCCCGGACCGGCTCGGCAGCTTCGACCTCGTGGTCTCCAACTCGACCATCGAGCACGTCGGCGGCCCCAGCCAGCGCCGCCGCTTCGTGACCGCCATCGAGAAGCTCGCCCCGCTGCACTGGGTGCAGACCCCCTACCGCTACTTTCCGGTCGAGCCGCACTTTCTCGCCCCCGGCTTCCAGTTCCTGCCGCTCGCCGCCCAGGCCAAGCTGGTCCGGCACTGGCCGCTCACCCACAGCCGCCCCGGCAACCCGGAGGAGGCCATGGACGCCGTCATCAACATCGAGCTGCTCACCCGCGCCGAGATGCGCTACCTCTTCCCCCGCTCCGTGATCCTCAGCGAGCGGGTCGCGGGCCTCACCAAGTCCCTCACGGCCGTCCGCACCCGGGCCTGATGCGCCGGCTCCTGCGGGCCCCCTGGGAGCTGCTCAAGCGGCGCTTCGGGTGGCTCGTCCTGTACGAGCTGCGCAACAAGGTGCTGCTCGCGCCCACCGCCCGCCGGCTCCGGCGGACCGAGGACGCCGAGACCGCCCGGCTCGCCCGCGAGCTCGGGCGGCGCCCGGCGGCCCGGGTCGCCACCGTCATCGCCACCCACCGGCGCCCCGAGGAACTGCGCCGGGCGGTCCGGTCCGCGCTCGACCAGACCGTGCGCGACCAGGTCGTCATCGTCGTCGACGACGGCGCAGGGCTGCCCGAACTCCCCGAGGACCCGCGGCTGTTCGCCGTCTCCCTGGGCCGCAACACGGGCGTGGCCGGCGTGGTGCGCAACGTGGGGATCCGGCTGACCTCCTCCGCGTACGTCGCCTTCCTCGACGACGACAACCTGTGGGAGCCCGAGCACCTCCAGGAGGCCCTCGCCGCCCTGGAGGCGCCGGGCGGCCCCGACGGCGTCTACACGGCCCTGCGCCGGGTCCGGCCCGACGGCACCGACATGGACGTGCTCTCCGTGCCGTTCGACCGGCGCGCGGCCGCCCACCGGGCCTTCCTCGACACCAACGCCTTCGTCGCCCGCCGCACCCCGGCACTCCGCTTCAGCCGGCTCCGCCGCACCCCCGAGGTGCTGCCCCGCGAGGACTGGGAGCTGATCCGGCGCTACGCCCGGGGGCACCGGGTCGCGCACCTGCCCCGGCCCACCGTGCGCTATCTGGTGAACCCGGGCAGCTACTACACCTCCTGGACCGACGGGGGAGCGGCGGGCGCGGGGACCGGCGGCGCGAAGGCCTGAGGCGCGCCCAGCAGCGCGCCCACGGCGGCCCGCGCCGGCGCCCGGCCGAGCGCCGCCCGGGACAGCTCGCGCAGCAGCACCGCGCCCCTGAAGGCCACCGTGGCCGCGGTGCCGTGCCGGCGCCGGTAGAGCCGCACCCGGTTGACGCAGAGCAGCGACCACAGGCGCGGCGAGACCTGCGACTCGCCGCCCAGATGGGTGGCCCGGGCGTCCGGTTCGAGGCGGGTCGCGAGCCCGAGGTCCCGGGCGCGCAGGCAGTACTCGGTCTCCTCGGAGTAGAGGAAGAAGGACTCGTCCCAGGGGCCGCAGGCCGTCACGCACTCCCGGGACAGCGCCATCAGGGCGCCGGTGGCCCAGTCGGCCGTGGTCCGGGCCCGGTAGGCGGCCGGGGCGGTGACCAGCTCGCTCAGCGGCGGGAAGCGTCCGGCCCGCCGGTTGCCGAGGACGGCCTCGCCCAGCGCCCGGCCCAGCCGGGACTCGCGGCGCAGCGAGTGGATGAGCGCGCCGTCCTCCTCGTAGAGCAGCGGCACCGAGATCCCGACCCGGGAGCCGTCCGGAAGGGCGCTGCCCAGGGCCGCCACGAGCGTGCCCGCGCAGCCCTCCGCCATCCGGATGTCCGGGTTGCAGATCAGCACCGCCCGGTAGGGCTCGTCCCAGCCGTCCGCCGCGCGCAGGGCCGCGTTGACGCCGAAGGCGTAGCCGCCGTTCCGGCCGGTCTCCACGACGGTGGCGTCCGGGGCCAGGGCGCGGACCACGGCGACCGTGTCGTCGGAGGAGGCGTTGTCGGCGACCACGAGCCGCCAGTCCAGGCCCTTCATCCCGGCCGCCAGGGAGTCGAGGAAGCCGGGCAGCACGCCGGCGCTGTTCCAGGTGACGACGAGGACGGCCACGGGGCCGGTCGTGCCGTCGGGGTGACGGGACATCAGATCTCCACGAGACGGGTCGGTTCGGGGGTACGGGCGGCGGGCGCGGGCGGTCCGCCCGGCTCCGGCGCGGCCGGGGGAGCGGGCTCGTCCCGCGCCGCGCGCCGCACGAAGGCGGCGCAGCTCCCGCCGGCGCCGAGCAGCAGGAAGAACACGCCCGCGAACATCGGGAAGCTCAGGGTGTCGAAGGTCGCGCCGATCACCAGGGCCACCGCCGCCGAGGCGAAGAAGGCCTGCCCCAGCTCGCGGTCCGAATCCGCGCGCGCCAGCCGCCGGACCGCACCGCCGTTGTGTACCCCGGCGAGCCCCAGGAGCAGCAGGCAGCCCACGCCCAGCGCGCCCAGCTCCGCCACGGTCAGCAGGTACTGGTTGTCGGTGAAGAAGTAGCGCTCCGGGGTGAAGGTGCCGAAGCCCCGGCCGAGGACCGGGTCCTGCACGAAGTACTCGTAGATCTTCGGGTACTTGATGGTGCGCGCCTGGGTGCTGCTGTCGGCGTTGTTGAGGCTGCCCGAGAACAGCCCGGTGATCGTCCCGATCAGCCCGGGCACCAGCACCTTGAACACCGCGACCGCCCCGAACAGGATGCCGATCGCGGTCCAGCGGCGCTGCGGCTTCCAGCGCGGCAGCATGATCAGCACCACCACCGCGATCCCGATGATCGAGGTGCGCGACACCGTGAGCGGCAGCCCGCCGCCCAGCAGCACCACCGGCGCCCAGCGCTTGAACCGGCCCAGGTGCAGCCGCGCCGGGTCGAAGGCGTGCCAGATCGCGAACGGCAGCAGGATCGCCAGCATCCCGCTGAACTCCAGCGGGTGCGCGGTGAGCGAGCGCGGCCGGGTGAAGGAGCCGCGGTCCATCACGCTGACGCTCGCCGTGCTGGAGTTGAGCCCCGGGACGCGCAGCGAGTCGGCGATGTTGGTGCCGGTGAAGAAGTCGTACAGGCCCAGCGCCGCCACCACCGAGCCCATCACCACCAGCCGGCGCAACAGCGTGTCGAGCCGCTCCCGGTCCTGGATGCCGGCCGTCGTCAGGACCACCAGCGACACCCACACCAGCAGCACGATCAGGCCCCGGTCGGCCGCCAGGATCTCCTTCTGGGTGCTGATCCGGTCCTGGTTCCCGATGTACGAGAGCAGCACGGTGACGCCGAGCACCAGCATCACCAGGCGCATCGGCCGGGTCCCCGGCGCCGGCGCGATCCGCCCCGCGCACCAGGTCGCCAGGTACCAGAACAGGCCGAGCAGCGCGAACACGTTCGCCGGCGTGCCCGCGCCGCCGAGCGCCGGCAGCGCCAGATTGGACGGCAGGAACAGCGCGAGCGCCAGATAGCCGGTGAGCACCGCCGTCGCGTCCAGCGGACGGGTCAGCAGCACCCGCAGCCGCCCCGCGCCGGGCCGCGGCACCGGCGGCACGTCGTGGAAGCCGCCCAGGCCCCGTGCCCGCCGCCGGGCCGCCGCCCAGGTGTCCACCACGAAGGCCAGCACGAAGCCGCCCGCGACACAGACCACCAGGACCGCGGCCACCTTCTGGTAGCGGGACTTGGGCTGCGACACCGGCTTCTGCGGCGGCACGATCCGCGCCGACTGCACGTAGTAGCCGTCCGGCACCCGGGCCTGCTCCTGGAGCTCCTTGAGCTGCTCCGCCGCGTAGTCGGTGAGCCGCCGGGTCTCGGCGAGCACCCGCTCCCGGTCCTCGCCCTTGACGGTCAGCGTCAGCAGCGGTCCCTCCGCCTGGGCGGCGAAGTCCACCCCGTACTCGTCGGTGATCCCGTGCCCGCGCAGCTCCTGCACCGTCTCCGCCGACTGCAGCGCCCGGATCAGCACGTCGGCCGTGCCGATCAGCGAACCGCTCGCGTACGCCAGGGTGTTGCCGTAGCTCGGCGCCGGACGGGCCACCCGGCTGGAGTTGAGCAGCGCGAGCTGGCTCTGCGACTCGTAGGTCACCGGGACCGTCGTGTAGAGGTAGCCGCCCGCGAGCAGACCGAGCAGCGTCATCGGCACCATCACGTACCAACGCCGGCCCAGCACGCGGAAGATCTCGGCGATGCTCACGAACCCTCCCCCGGTTCCCCTCGGTGCTGCCAGTATCGGTGCTGACGGAACCGCCGACCGACGAGACGGACCACGACGTGCTGACTCCCGAGGGACTCGTCCGCGTGCTGCTGCGCCGCTGGTACGTCCTGCTGCTCGCCGCGCTCGTCACGGGCGCCGCCTGCTACCCGTCGCTGCGGCCCCCGCCGCGCTACCAGAGCTCCGCGGTGCTCGTGGTGAAGCCGCCGCGCACCGACAACCAGCCCAACCAGCTGACCAACCTCCAGCCCTCGCTGGCGATGGTGTCGTACGCGGTCGTGCAGCGGCTGCAGTCTCCCGCGGGCCGCGCCGAGCTGAAGTCCGCCGGAGCGCACGGCAGTTACCGCCTCACCCCGCGCAACAGCGGCACCAGCGCCACCCCGTACTACTCGATCCCCACCCTGCAGATCGAGTCCGAGCAGTCCGCGCCCGAGGAGGCCGACCGCGTGGTGCAGCGGGTCATCGACGTCTACGCCCGGCACCTGGAGCAACTCCAGGCCGAGCAGAAGGTGCCGGCCGCGGCCCGGCTCACCGTCGACCTGGTCAACCGCCCCGGCACCGTCGCCCTGCCCCCCAACCGCACCCGCGCCTTCGCCGGCGTGGGCGCGCTCGGCGTCCTCACCGGCGTGGTCTGTGCGCTGTGGACCGAGCAGTACGCCGGTGGGCGCCGGGCCCGCCGGAAGGCCGGGCCCGCGCCGCGGACGCCGCTCAGCGCCCGGCACCGTGCTCCGTGAGCCGCCCGTCCCGCTCCTCGTACAGCGCGCCGGTCTCCGGGCACTCCCACAGGCCCGGCGCGTCCGGGCGCTCGGTCAGCCGCACGCCCGCCCGGCCGACCCAGCCGGCCTGCCGGGCGGGGACGCCCATGACCAGGGCGAAGTCGGGCACGTCGGAGGTGACCACGGAACCGGCGGCGACCAGGGCCCAGCGCCCGATGGTCACCGGCGCCACGCACACCGAGCGGGCGCCGACGGCCGCGCCGTCGCCGATCACCACCGCGACCGGCTCCCAGTCGCCGCCCCGCTTCAGCCTCCCGTCGGGGTCCACGGCACGCGGGTTGTGGTCGTTGGTGAGCACCGCCGACGGGCCGACGAACACGCCGTCGCCGAGCACGGCGGGCTCGTACACCAGCGCGTAGTTCTGCAGCTTGCAGTTGTCGCCGAGGGTCACCCCGGGGCCGACGTAGGCGCCCCGGCCGATCACGCAGTTCTCGCCCAGGCGGGCGTCCTCGCGGATCTGGGCGAGCTCCCACACGCTGCTGCCGGCGCCGACGACGGCCTTCTCGTCGACCTGCGCGGTGGGCTGGACCCGGTAGTTCACGGTGATGCCTCTCTCGGTGTACGGAACGGGGGGTGACGGGCGGTCAGATGCCGCGGCGGTTCCAGGAGCGCCACCACAGCCACTCGCGGCCGCGCTCGACCACGGCGGACAGGATCAGCGGCTGGAGCCAGGGCATGGCCCGGGCGCCGATCCGGCGGCGCAGCCGCAGCGCCCGCCACTCGGGCAGGCTCTCGACGTCCGGCCGGCACGCGCGGGCGAAGGCCACCAGCTCCTCGACCGGCACCACGTCGGTGCGGCCCCGGTCGTAGGCCCGGTAGGCCCGGCGCAGCGCCTGGCGGGCCAGCCGGGTGTCGACCAGGGAGGCGAGCCGGCCCGCCTGCGGCAGCCGGTCGGCGCACTTGTCGAGGACGGCGGTGAAGGCGGCCCGGCGCTGCCGGATGTCGTCGAGCTGCCCGCCGAAGTCGGTGGTGGACATGTTGTTGCCGTGCACCCGGTAGTAGGCCTGGTCGGCGCCGCGGACGTAGCCCACGTCGGCGTGCGCGGCGAGCCGCATCCACATCTCGATGTCGCCGGCGTGCGGCAGCGCGGGGTCGTAGCCGCCGACCTCGCGCTGGAGGCTGGTGCGGACCACCACCTCCGGCGAGGTGATGCAGCCGGTGCCCTCGCGGAAGCGCCGCTCCAGCCACCAGTGGCCGGGGTAGACGACGGAGCCGGTGGAGCGGGTGCGGGCGGCCGGGAGCGGCCCACCGTTCTGGAAGCGGAGGGGCCGGCCGTAGCAGAAGCCGGCCTCCGGGTGCGCGTCGAGCAGGGCCACGGCCCGCACCAGCGCCCCGGGGACCAGCCGGTCGTCGGCCGACAGCAGCACGACGTAGTCGCCGTCCGCCCATTCGAGCAGGCCCTCGTTGTAGGTGGCGATGTGCCCCTTGTTCCGCTCGTGCACCCGCACCTCGATCCTCGGGTCGGAGGCGGCCAGCTTCCTGGCCGCCTCCGCCGAGTCGTCGGGGGACGCGTCGTCGATGATCAGCACCCGCACGTCGAGGCCGGGCTGTTCGTCGAGCACGCTGCGTACGCAGTCGGCCAGGAAGTGGCCGTACTTGTAGCAGGGGATGACGACGCTGACTGAGCTCATGTGGTGCGTTCCCCGGTTTCGTTCGGTCGTAGGCGTGGGTGGTCGGTCAGGTCGGTGGGTCAGCCGGTCGTGAAGACCGGGGAGACCCAGTAGTTGGTGGAGTTGTAGGAGCTGTTCGGGAAGGCGGTCGTGGCGCCGTAGCGGTAGAGGCCGTTGGGGCTGCCGCTGCCGTCCGCGAGGCCGGACAGCGGGTAGATGAGCCGGGCGCCCGCGAAGTACTGCGGGTCGGCGGCGTAGTTGCCGTTCGGCGCGTGGTACGACACCACGTAGGTGGTGTCCGCGGTGATGTCCACCGGGGTGGCGAAGGTGAGCTTCTGCCAGCCGGAGGCCGTCTCGCCGGTGAAGGTGCCGGTGGCGAGCAGGGTGCCGTCGTCCGTCCACAGGCTGCCGGTGTGGGTGCCGGTGTTGGTGGCGCCCTTGTAGAAGGTGACGCCGGTGACCTTGCCGTTCAGCGCCGAGCGGAAGCGGGTGCCCAGCTCCAGCGAGTTCCCGTCACCGGTCTCCGCGGCCTTCGCGGGCACGGCGTCGGGGCCCCACAGGGTGCACGGGCAGTTCGCCGGCGGCGGCGTGGCGCTGGTGGTGAAGGTCCAGGTCACCGGGTCGGGCATGGCGTTGCCCCACAGGTCGGCGGCCTGCACCGAGGCGGTGTAGGCGGTGCCGAGCGCGAGCTGGCTGCCCAGGGTGAATGCCGCGGTCTTCCCGTCGCCGTCCAGGACGGCCCGGCCCGGGACGACGCTGCCGCCGGGTCCCTTCACCGTGAACACCAGGGTGCTCGCGTCGATGCTCTGGTTGAAGGTCGCCGACACCGGGCTGGTGATGGCCACCCCGGTCGCGCCGGGTGCCGGGGTGCGGGCGGTGACGGTCGGCGGCGCGGTGGAGGCCGAGCCGGTCTCCAGGATCGCGTCCACCCAGTAGTTGCTGCCCGCCGACTCCTGGTTCGGGAACGCGCTGGCGGAGCCGTACCGGTAGACGCCGTTGCCGCCGTCCGTGCCGGACTGCAGCGCCGTCAGCGGGGCCAGGCCGGCGCCCTTGTCGGTGAAGTAGTGCGCGTCGTAGGAGTATCCGCCGTTCGGCGCGAAGTACGAGGCGACATAGGTGGTGTTGGCCTTCACCGGCACGGGGCTGGCGAACTTCAGCTCCTGCCAGCCCGAGGCCGTCTCGCCCGTGAAGGTGCCGCTCGCGAGCAGCTGCCCGGTCGCCGACCACAGACTGCCCTTGTGGGTGCCGGTGTTGGCGGCGCTCTTGTAGAAGCGGACGCCGGTGATGGTGCCCGGCACCGAGCTGCGCACCTTCACGCCGAGCTCCACGGAGGAGCCGTCGCCGCCGTTGACCTTGTCCGGTGCGGCCGAGGACGGCCACACCGTGCACGGGCACTGCTGCTCGGCCACGGTCAGAGGGACGGAGGTGACCGCGCCGATGTTGACGCTGTCGTCGACCGCGCGCACCTTCAGCTGCACGGGACCCTGGGTGATCGGGGTCCACTTGTAGCTCCAGGAGGTGGTGCCCTCGGCTGCCTTCCAGGTGGTGCCGCCGTCCGTGGAGACCTCGACGCGGGCCACCACGCCGCCGCCCGGGTCGGCCGCGGTGCCGGTGACGGTGATCTGGCGCAGCGCCGGGACGGCGGCGTTCGGCGCGGGGCTGGTGACGGTGACCGCCGGGCCGGTCGCGTCGGTGGAGGCGGTGGCGGGGACCAGTCCGGACTGCAGGCTCTTCGGCTGGATGCCCATGTCGGCCAGGATGTTCACGGTGGCCTGCTGCATCCGCTTGTCCTCGGTGACCACGCCGCCGGCCGGGTCGGCCGTCGGCACGTTGGTCAGACCCCAGGACCACTGCACGGTGCCGGTGCCGAACACCAGGGCGTGGGAGGTCTGGTCGCGGAAGGCGACCAGGCTGTGCGTGGCGGTGCCGTTGCCGTAGGTGTTGCCCCAGTCCATCAGGTAGTTGCCGTCGTTGATGTCGACGGTGGTGGAGGACATCCGGATCTCACCGGCCGGGCGGCTGGCGTTCTCCACGTCGCTGTTCCACTCGTAGCCGAGGGTGCCGGCCGGGAAGGTGGCCACCTGTCCGCCGGTGAGCCCGGCGACCGAGGTGTTCCGCCACAGGCGCATCCTGCCGTACGCGGCGGGCACCGTGATGGCGTCGTTCCGCGGGCCGTTCACCTGGAACAGCGAGCCGGTGAGGATGTTCTGCGGCCGGTACGGCTCGCCCTCCTTGGTGCTGTCCGGGTCCATCCAGGTGCCGGTCCACACGTTGCTCGGGTCCGGAACGCCGTTCGGCACCGGGAACTTGAGCTTGGTCTCCTTGTAGCAGACCAGCGTGCGGTTGGCGGTGTTGCTGCCGTCGATGCTGGGTTCGAGACGGGTCTTCCAGAAGATCTCGTTGCCCGCGAAGAAGGTCTGGTGCTGGCCCGCCTTGCGCGCGTTGAGGACGTTGGTGAACTGCTCCTGCGTCCAGTACTCGTCGTGGCCCTGCGACATGAACATCTTGTGCCCGGCGAGCAGCTGGGCGCCGCGGGTGGCGGTGTCCAGGCCCGAGACGTAGCTCAGGTCGTAGCCGTTGCGCTCCAGCCAGGCGACCATCTCGTACTCGGAGCCGTAGATGCCGTTCTCGCCGCCGATGTCCATCGGACGGTTGTAACTGACCTTGTACGCACGCCCGTCGGGCGCCGGGCCCTGCCCGTCGTAGAGGTTGGTGCCGCCCCAGTCGTTGTACGCCTGCCAGGTCTGGTCGGAGGTCTGCACCAGGATCTCGGAGCGGCTGGCGTCGTTGCGCACCACGAAGGGGTACGGCATGAGGCCGTTGCCGTCCGCCTGGTCGAAGTTGGCCACGTACAGACCGGAGACCGCGTCCGCCGGCACCGTCCAGCTCGCGTTGGCCGTCCAGTTGCCGCAGTCCATCAGACCGGTCGCCGCGTCCTTCGCGCAGCCCGGACGGGTGTTGGTGTACGTCGCGGGATAGGTCTGCGCGGCCTGCGCCGGGGTCGACATCAGCCGGGCGCCGTCGCCGCCGTACCAGCCGAGCCGGTAGATCTTCACGTGGAACGGGCTCGGCGACTGCACCTTGAACTGCAGCGTCTCACCGGCCTGCAGGCTCATCTTGGTGGGGAAGCCGGCGATGTCCCCCCAGGAGCTGCCGGCGAACCAGTCGGACATCGGCGTGCCGGGCTTGGAGTTCTCGCAGACGATCGGGTTGCTGCCCGTGCCGCACGGATCGGCGAGGGCGCTCGCCTGTCCGCTCGCCGGCAGGAATATCGCCGTCAGGGCCGCGGCCAGGGCGAACACGGCGCCCCTGGCCCGGCGGATCGGATTCTGCATCGCTGTACCTTTCACGGGCAGTGCAGGTCCCGGCCGTGACGGCCGGGGTGGGGGAGCGGGCCCCTGGGGCCGGTCCTCGGGGATGCGGTGCGGAGCGGACCGGCCCGCCAGCGGCGGACACGCCCTGTCAGTCCAGGGCATTCACCAGCGCGTCCACGACCCTGCGCTGCTGGTCGTGGGTGATCTGCGGGAAGAGGGGCAGCGAGAGGATCTCGTCGGCGGCCCGTTCCGCGTGCGGGAAGTCCCCGCGGTCGTGCCCGAGGTGGCGGTAGGCGGGCGTCAGGTGCACCGGCTGCGGGTAGTGCACGCCCGCCCCGATGCCGCCCGCGTTGAGCTTGCCCACCACCGCGTCCCGGTCGGCGCCCGGCACCCGCAGCACGTACAGGTGCCAGACGTGGCTGTTGCCCGGGGCGGTCACCGGCAGCACCACCCGGCCGGCCCCGGCGAGCGGGGCGAGCAGCTCGTCGTAGCGCGCCGCGGCCGCCCGCCGGGCCTCGTTCCCCGCAGCGAGCCGCCGCAGCTTGGCCCGCAGCACCACGGCCTGGAGCCCGTCGAGACGGCTGTTGAAGCCCGGCACGTCGTGCCGGTACTTCGCCACCCCGCCGTGGTTGGCGATCGCCCGCACCAGGGCCGCGGCCTCCGGGTCGTCGGTGAGCACCGCGCCCGCGTCGCCGTAGGCGCCCAGGTTCTTGCCCGGGTAGAAGCTGGTCGCGGCGATCCCGCCGGCGCCCGGGGTGCGCCCGGACCGGCTCGCGCCCTGGCTCTGCGCCGCGTCCTCCACGATCCGCACCCGCTCCGGCAGGGCCGCGGCGAGCGCGGTGACGTCCGCGCACTGCCCGTACAGGTGCACCGGCACCACGGCCCGGGTGGCCGCGCCGACCGCGCCGAGCACGGCGTCCGGGTCGACGAGCAGGGTGTCCGGGGCGCAGTCCACCAGGACCGGCCGGGCGCCGATCCGGGCGACGGCCCCGGCGGTGGCGATGAAGGTGTTGGCCGGCAGCACGACCTCGTCGCCCGCGCCGACCCCGCTCGCCCGCAGCGCCAGCTCCAGCGCGTCGGTGCCGTTGGCGACGCCGACCACGTGCCCGACCCCGCCGAAGGCGGCGTACTCGCGCTCGAACGCGGCGACCTCCTCGCCGCCGATGAACGCGGTGCCGGCCAGGACCCGGTCGAAACCGGCGCGTATCTCGGCCTCGACCTCCGCGTGCGCCGCCTTCAGGTCGACCAGGGGAATGTGGTTCATCAGCGGTTCGCTCCTCGAGCCGGTACGGGTGGGGCGGGGGCGGCGACGGCGTCCCGCGCCGCGAGACGGTCCAGCGCCGGCGGCGGCGCCGGGCGCAGCCGGCGGGCGGGCGCACCGGCCCACACCTCGCCGGGCGGCACGTCGGCCAGGACCACGGAGCCCATGCCGACCAGCGACCAGGCGCCGACCCCGGTGCCCTCGCGCAGCAGGGCGCCCGCCCCCAGATAGGCGCCGGTGGCGATCCGGGCCGCGCCCCCGAGCCGTACGCCCGAGGCGAGGGTGGCGAAGTCGCCGAGCACGTCGTCGTGGGTGAGCACGCACTGCGGCATCACCGCCACGTGCCGGCCCACCGTCACGGCCGCCGTGAGCACGGTGTGCGCGAGCAGCACCGTGCCCGGGCCGAGCACCGAGCTCGCCGACACGGCGGCGGTCGGGTGCACGACCGTGGTGTAGCGCTCCTCGGGCAGGCCGAGGCGGTCGACGATCCGGGCCCGCGAGGCGTAGTCGCGGGGGCTGCCCGTGCACACCACGAACGAGGCGTCCGCCAGGCCGTGCGCGAGCGCGGTGCCGCCGAGCACCGGCACCCCGTCGACCTCCCGGCCGTGCAGCGCCGGGTCGTCGTCCAGGTGGCCCGCGAGCGGCAGGCCGGCGGCGCGGGCGGCCTGCGCGGTCTCCCGCGCGAAGCCGCCCGCCCCGATGATCACCAGCTCGGTCACCGACCCGCCGCCGCTTCCCGCAGCGCCGCGACCACGCGGTCCTGCTGCTCCTCGGTCATGGTGTGGAACAGCGGCAGGATCAGCGAGTCCCGGCTGATCCGCTCGGTCACCGGCAAGGGCCCGGCCGGGTGGCCGGCATAGGCCGGTTCGAGGTGGCTCGCCATGATGCCGCGCCGCGCCGAGATCCCCGACGCCGCGAGCCGGGCGAGGAGTTCGTCCCGGCCGACCGGGAAGCCGGTGTCGAGCAGCACCCAGTACGACTGGAAGTTGCCCGTGCCGTGTGCCGGGTCCCGCACCGGGTCGAGCCCCGGCACGTCGGCGAGCAACGCCGTGTAGCGGGCGGCCAGTTCGCGGCGCCGGGCGACCATCGCGTCCAGCTTCTCCAGCTGGGCCAGGCCCACCGCGGCCTGGATGTCGGTCATCCGGTAGTTGAAGCCGGTCTCCAGATAGCTCTCCAGGACCGGGGTGCCGCTCGCGTGCCGGTCGGCCGCCGACACGTTCATGCCGTGCTCGCGCAGCCGGCGCAGCCGCGCCGCCCACTCGGGGTCGTCGGTGGTGACCATGCCGCCCTCGCCGGTGGTGAGCAGCTTGCGCGGGTGGAAGGACCAGGCCGCCAGCAGCGCGCCGCGGCCGACGGACCCGCCGCCCGCCGTCGAGCCGATCGCGCAGGCCGCGTCCTCCACCAGCGGCAGGCCCCAGCCCTCGCAGGCCGCCCGGAGCGCCTCGACGTCGGCCGGCACGCCCGCCTGGTGGACCACGAGGACCGCCTTGGTGCGCGCGGTGCGGACCGCGTCCACGGTCGCCGCCGTCAGGTTGCCGGTGGCGAGCTCGACATCGGCGAAGACCGGCTCGGCGCCCACGTACCGCACCGCGTTGGCGGTGGCGATGAAGGACAGCGACGGCACGATCACCTCGTCGCCCGGGCCGAGACCGAGGGCGACGAGCGCCAGGTGCAGGGCCGTGGTGCAGGAGCTGACCGCCACGCCGTGCGCGGCGCCGACCCGCTCGGCGAAGGCCCGCTCGAACGCGGCGACCCGCGGCCCCTGCGCGACCCAGCCGGAGCGGACCGCCGCGGCGGCCGCGTCGGCCTCCTCGTCGCCCAGCCACGGCACCATCACGGGGATCCGGGCCGGCTGCGCGGCCGCCCGGTCGGCGTCGGTGGCGGTCGCGCCCTTCTCGGCCCGCCACCAGTCGACCAGGTCCTTCAGACCGGTCCGCAGGTCGATCTCCGCCTTGAAGCCGAGCCGCTCCTCGGCGAGCGTGGTGTCCGCGAGCCTGCGGGTCACCCCGTTGACCGCGCGCGCCGGGCCGTGCACCGGCTCCAGGTCCGAACCCATCACGGCGAGCAGCTCGTCGGCCAGCTCCCGCAGCGAGGTCTCCGTCGCCGAGGCCACGTTGAACACCGCGTCGGTCAACCCCGGCCGCGCGGCCAGGATGTTGGCGCGCGCGATGTCCCGCACGTCCACGAAGTCCATCGTCTGGGTGCCGTCGCCGAGGATCAGCGGCGGCTCGCCCGCCTCGATGCGCTCCATCCAGCGGATCAGCACCTCGGTGTAGAGGCCGTGGATGTCCATCCGGGGCCCGTACACGTTGAAGTAGCGCAGCACCACGTAGTCCAGGCCGTACATCGCGTGGAAGCTGCGCAGCATGCCCTCGTTGAAGGCCTTCGCCGCCCCGTAGAAGGTGTCGTTGTTGTACGGGTGGTGGCGCTCGGTGGTCGGGAAGGACTCGGCCAGTCCGTAGACCGAGGCCGAGGACGAGGCGATCACCTTGCCCACCCCCGCCGCGGCCGCCGCCTCCAGGACGTTGAACGTGCCGTCGACCATCACCTCGTTGGCCAGCCGCGGCTCCTCCGCGCACTGGGTGATCCGGATCGCCGCCAGGTGGTAGACGAGATCGGCACCCTCGGTCACCCGGCGCACCGTCGCCGCGTCCCGGATGTCCCCCTCGACGAGCCGGACCCGGCCGCTCGCCAGCGCCTTGGCGAGGTTGGCCCGCCGGCCGCGCACGAAGTTGTCGAGCACGACGACCTCGCGCGCACCCCCCTCGACGAGCAGGTCCGTCACGTGCGAGCCGATCGTGCCGGCACCGCCGGTGACCAGGATCCGCTTGCCCTCGAAGTCGCTCAACGCCGTTCTCCCGCCGTGTCGTTCGCGTTCTTCGCGGACCGGTCGCCACCGGTCCGCAGCCCCACGACCGCGCCGCGGAACTCCAGGCTCCGCGAGGCCGCCTCCAGGATGTCCAGGACCCTCAGGCCGGCCCGCCCGTCGGTCAGCGGCGGCCGGCCCCCGGTGATCGCCGCCGCGAACTCGTCGACCATGCTCCGCAGCGCCTCCTTCTCGCCGAGCGCCGGCGCGACCATGTCGCCGCTGCGGTACGAGATCAGCGCCTCCCGGCGCTCGTCGGCACCCAGGTCCTGCGGGGTCGCCAGGTCCACGCCCCGGTCGAAGACCGCCACCCGCTGCGCCGGGTTCAGGTCGTCCCAGATCAGGGTGCGCTTGGCCCCGCCGACCATGGTGGTGCGCACCTTGGTGGGGGACAGCCAGTTCACGTGCACATGGGCGATGGCCCCGGTGTTCAGCTGGAGCGTGAGGTACGTGATGCAGTCCCGGCCCGCGCCGATCGGGTCCGCGCCGTGCGCGGCGACCGCCACCGGCTCCACGTGCTCGGGCAGGATGAAGTCCAGGATCGACAGGTCGTGCGGGGCCAGGTCCCACAGCACGTCGATGTCCTTCTGCACCAGACCCAGGTTGATCCGCACCGAGTCCACGTAGTGGATGTCCCCGAGCGCGCCCTCGTGCACCAGCTCGCGGATCTTCGCCACGGCCGGGGTGTAGCAGTAGGTGTGGTCGCACATCAGGGCCAGACCGCGCTCCTCGGCCTCCGCGACCAGCCGCGCCCCGTCGGCGTAGGTGGTGGCCAGCGGCTTCTCGACCAGCACGTGCTTCCCGGCGCGCAGCGCGGCCAGCGCCACCTCCAGATGGGTGCCGGCCGGGGTGGCGACGGCGACCGCGGCGACCTCGGGGTCCGCGAGCACCGCCGCGTAGTCGTCGGTGGCCCGCACCGTCGAGTACCCGCCGAGGACCCGCTCGGCCCGGGCGCGGTCGAGGTCGCACAGCCAGCGCAGCCGGAAGCGGTCGCTGGCCTGGAAGTTGCGCACCAGATTGGGACCCCAGTAGCCGGCGCCTATGACGGCGACTCCCAGCCGCTCGTCGGGTCGGTCGGCTTCGTTCAACGTGTTCCCCTCCATACAGGGTGGGCGGATCGGGGTGGGCGGGTCTTCGTCAGTACGCGCCGGTGCCGCGGACCACGGCCGGACCGGTGCGCAGCAGGATCTCGGCGTCCAGGCCGAGCGACCAGTTGTCCACGTAGGCGAGGTCGAGCCGGACGGCCTCCTCCCACGGGAGGTCGGAGCGCCCGCTGACCTGCCAGAGGCCGGTGAGCCCCGGCTTCACGAGCAGCCGGCGGCGCACCTCGTGGGTGTAGCCCGCCACCTCCTCGGGCAGCGGCGGACGCGGGCCGATCAGCGACATCCGGCCGCTCAGCACGTTGAACAGCTGCGGCAGTTCGTCGAGCGAGTAGCGGCGCAGGGTGGCCCCGATGCGGGTCACCCGCGGATCGTCGCGGACCTTGAACAGCAGCCCGTCGCTGTTGTGGTTGGCGTGCGCCAGCTCCGCCCGGCGGGCCTCCGCGTCCGGCCGCATCGTGCGGAACTTCAGCATGGTGAACTGCTTGCCGTGCAGCCCCACCCGGACCTGCCGGAACAGCGCCGGCCCCTTGCTGCCCAGCCGCACCGCGAGCGCCACGGCGCACATCAGCGGCGACAGCAGGACGAGCAGCACCGCCGCCACGAGCCGGTCCGTGAGCTCCTTCGGGAAGCGCGAGAGCCGGGACATCCTCGGCGCCCGCACGTGGATCAGCGGCACCCCGCCGACCGGCCGCACCTCCAGGCGCGAGGCGGCCACGTCACCGAAGGCCGGGGCGACCAGGAAGTCGCCCCCGACGGCGGCCGTGCTCCACGCGAGCCGGCGCATCAGCGGCGCGTCGATCTCGGCCGAGGGCAGCACCACGACGGCCGTCGAGTCGCCGAACGCCCGTATGACACCGGGGACTTCGTCGACCCCGCCGAGCACCGTCACCCCGAAGCGGTCCACCGCGGCGGCGTGCTCCGGATCCGTCAGGCACACCCCCGCGATGTCCATGCCCGGGAGCACCGAGCCCGCGGGCGCGCCCGGCACCCGGTCGCGCAGCAGCGCCGTCAGCAGCTCGGCCACCGCGGCCGCCGGCCCGACCAGGACGGCGGTGGTACGGCCCCGGCCGCGCGCCCAGTGTCCGCGCAGCCGGCGCCGCAGCGCGTACCGCCCGGCCAGCGAGAGCCCGGCGGCCACCGGGGCGGCGAGCACCGTCCCGTACAGCACCTCCGGGTCCCGGCCCAGCACCCAGCCGAGCACGGCGGCGAGCGCCGGCAGCACCAGCGCGGCGCGCAGCACCCGGCGGTACGCCTCCGTGCCGGAGCCCCACGAGCCCCGGGCGTAACCGCCGTGGGCGTGCAGCACCAGCGTCCAGGCCGGCGGCAGCGCCGCCACGGCCACCCCGTGGCCGCCCGTACGCAGCACCAGCACCGCCGAGAGGCCCGCCGACGCGAAGTCGGCGGCCAGCAGGGCCATCTGATGTCTCCTCCGCCACCACGGGCGGAGGGGAAGGTCGACATGTGTGGATTCGACACGGTGCCGCTCATGCGTGACCGGCAGGACGGTCATCCATTCCCCCCAAGGGCGCTTCGCGCGCACCCCGTTGAACCCCCGCGGCACTTCCCCCCGATGCGCCCGGCGAGCGCACGACTCGCGGGCAGGGGAAGGGCGGCGACGGTCGACGAGGGTGCGCGGCTCTTCCGCCTGACTGAACGGTGCGGACCGAGTCGCAAGTCTCCCCAGCCACGGCAGGGTCCGCACAGGACGCAGAATCCGCCCGGGACGACTGTTTCGACCGAGCGGATCCGGCAGCGCTCAATCTAGACCAACTGGGGCAGGCCATCCAGGAGTTGTGTGAAACTCCTACCGATAGTTGAAGGAACTGTAAGAGTGGGACTCCTTGGTCATACTGTGCGCGTGCCCAGCATCGTGATCCCCGCGCACAACGAGGAACGCACCCTCGGCCGGCTGCTCGACCGCCTCCTGGAGGGTGCGGCCGAGCGGGAGTTCGACGTGCTCGTCGTGGCCAACGGCTGCACGGACGGCACCGCCGCCGTCGCCTCGGCCCGCGGTCCCGCCGTCCGTGTCGTCGAGACCCCCGTCCCCTCCAAGCACGAGGCGCTGCGCCTCGGCGACCGGCACGCCCGGGGCTTCCCCCGGGTGTACGTGGACGCCGACGTGGAGCTCGGTGCCGCCGACGTGCGCGCCCTGACCGCCGCGCTCACCGGCCCCGGAGCCGTGCTCGCCGCCGCGCCCGAGCGCGAGCTGCCGATGACCGGCTGCTCCTGGCGGGTGCGGGCCTACTACCGGGTCTGGCAGCGGCTGCCCGCCGTCCGCGAGGGCCTCTTCGGACGCGGCGTGATCGCCATGACCGCCGAGGGCCACGCCCGCATCGCCGCGCTCCCGCCCCTGATGGCCGACGACCTGGCCGCGTCCCTCGCCTTCACCCCCACGGAACGCGCCGTCGTCCCGACCGCCCGCGTCACCGTCCACCCACCCCGCACCTGGCCCGACCTGATCCGCCGCCGCATCCGCGCGGCCACCTCGACGGCCCAACTGGAGGAGCGGGGCGTGGTGTGGGACGGCGCGGACGGTCCGGGCGCGGCCCACGGGTCGGGGCCGGGGGACCCCGGCGCGGCGCCCGTGGCCGGCCCCAGGGAGTCCGGGCCGGCGCCCGGCACCGGACTAGGTCCAGGTGAGGGGCGCCCCGTGGTGCGCCAGGACTCCGGGCCGGCACCAGGGGGCGGCCCCGGGGAGTCTGGCTCGGTGTCCGGCGCGGAGTTCGCTGCTGTGCCTGGGCAGGTGTCCGGTACCGGTGAGGGGTGCCGGGAGCCCGGCGGGCGCCCCGACGCGTTCCAGGAGTCCGGCGCGGGCTTGCCGGAGCCCGGTGCGGCGCCCGGGGCCAGGGGGCCAGGGGAGCACCCGGCAGGTGGCGGACGCCCCGACGCGCGCCAGGAGCGCGGCGCGGCCTCCGGCGCGGGCTTGTCGGAGGCCAGCGTGGCGCCCGGCCCCGCCTTCGGCTCCCGGTCCGGGGCGCCCAGCCCGGTCCCCACTGCCCGGACCGGTCTCGGGGACCTGGGGGCGCTGTTGCGCGCCGATCCGGGGTTGCTGCCCGCGATGCTCGTGTTTCTCTCCGCGGCGCTCACGGCGCGCAGGGGCGCGCGGAAGGCGATTCGGGCGCGGGACTTCGACACCTGGTTGCGTGACGAGAGCAGTCGACAGGGCTGAAGGCGCCCCTCCTTTCCCCCGCTCCGGCATGATCGACGGGGGAACAGCCCGAGGGCGGCCATGCGGTGACGGACCGTAAGAATGCACGGCGGCGGCGCGCCGCCCGACTCGTGGTGGCGCTGGCCGTCTGCGCCGCGTGGGCGGCGGCCGGGCCGGGCGCGCGCGCCGAGGAGCCGGCGGCGGCGCCGACGCTCACGCCCGCGACCCGTTTCTACGTGGACCCCGACAGCGGGGCCGCCCGGCAGGCCGTCGCCGACGCGGCGGCCGGGGACAGCGACGACGCGGCCCGGATGACCCGCCTGGCCGCGCTGCCGCAGGCGGCCTGGTTCACCGGCGGAACGCCCGAGCAGGCGCGCGCGGACGCCGCCGCGCTCGGCGCGCGCGCCCGCGCCGCCGGGGAGGTGCCCGTCCTCGTGGCGTACAACGTGCCCGGCCGGGACTGCGGCCTGTACTCCGGCGGCGGCGCCGCGTCCTCCGCCGCGTACCGGGACTGGGTGACCGGCCTCGCCGACGGCATCGGCGACACCCCCGCCGTCGTCCTCCTCGAACCCGACGCGCTCGCAGCCCTCCCCAAGGACTGCGCCGCCACCGGCGGCACCGCCGGCGACCCCAGCGGCGAACCGACCCGGACCCGCCTCGCCGATCTCGCCTTCGCCGTCACCACCCTCAAACGGCACCCCGCCACCCTCGTCTACCTCGACGCCGGCAACAGCCAGTGGCGCGCCGTCGGCGAGATGGCCCAGCGGCTGATCGACGCCGGCGTCGACCGCACCGACGGCTTCGCCCTGAACGTCTCCAACTTCCAGCCCACCGACCACCAGACCCGCTACGGCGGCTGGCTGTCGAAGTGCGTCTGGTTCGCCACCCGCGGCCCCGACTGGGGCCGCGGCCACGCCGACTGGTGCGCGAGCCAGTACTACTCCTCCGCCGCGCCGAACGACGGCACCCCGGCCGGCGCCGTCTCCGCCGAGGACCCGACCACCTGGCACTGGACCGACCTCTGGTACGACCAGACCGTCGGCCACCCGGCCACGACCGAGCTCGCCCGCTTCGTCGTCGACACCAGCCGCAACGGCAAGGGCCCCTGGAAGCCCGCGCCCGGCACGTACCCCGATCCGGAGACCTGGTGCAACCCGCCGGGCCGGGGCATGGGGCCGCGCCCGACCGCCGACACCGGGCAGCCGCTGGTCGACGCCTATCTGTACGTGAAGACCATCGGCGAGTCCGACGGCAGCTGCACCCGCGGCACCGCAGGGCCCACCGACCCGGCCCACGGAGTGGTCGACCCGCCCGCCGGTGCCTGGTGGCCGGAACTCGCCCACGCGCTCGCCCGGGACGCCGAACCGCCCCTGCTCCCCTGAGCCCGGCGAAAGGCCGGCCCCCGAGCCCTCGACGCGGGGCGGTGCCGTGCGCGATGATCACGCCCGCACCACGGCGCCGTCCCGCACCAATGGCGCCACCTACCCCACCCTCACCATCCCTCACCGGGAGGACGTTGATGGCTCGCCGCACATCCCGCGGCCTGATCGCCGCGGCCACCGCCACCGTGGCGCTGATCGCCCCGGCGGGACTCGCCGGACCGGCCGCCGCCGCGGGCAGCGCCCCGCAGGCCGCTGGCCCCCAGGCCCGCCTCTTCATGGTCAACCCCGTGCAGTCCACGGGCGACCAGTCGCTCACCGACGCCAAGGACTCCGCCACCGCGGTGCCCGCCTCCGCCTACGCGCTCGCGGAGCTGCGCAACCTCGACGGCAGCGGCGGCCTCTCCGGCCGCTGGGCCGTCGTCCGGTCCGACACCGGCGCCTCGGCCAGGACCGCCGACGCCGCCGGCTACGACCGCCACGACGACCAGTTCGAGCAGGTCATGGCGTACTTCTGGGTCAACGAGGCGCAGGAGTACCTCCAGGGCCTCGGCTTCGGCAGCGAACTGCCCGGCGCCAACGACCGGGCGCAGCCGGTGCGGATCAACCAGTGGGGCGCCGACAACTCCTTCTTCACCGACAAGAAGGACGAGATCCGCTTCGGCAAGGGCGGCGTCGACGACGCCGAGGACGCCGAGGTGATCGTCCACGAGTACGGGCACGCCGTGCACGAGGCCCAGGTGCCCGGCTTCGGCGCCTCCGCCGAGGCCGGGGCGATCGGCGAGGCCTTCGGCGACTACCTCGCCGTCGCCGTCGGCAGCAACGCCGCCGCCCGCCACGGCTGGCCGGTCCGCGCCGACCTGGCCTGCGTCGCCGACTGGGACTCCGTCACGTACAGCGGCACGCCGCACTGCCTGCGCCGCGTGGACGGCACCAAGGTCTACGCCGACCGCGTGGGCGAGGTGCACGCCGACGGCGAGATCTGGTCCCGCGCCCTGTGGGACATCCGCCAGGCCCTCGGCGCCCGCACCGCCGACCGCATCATCGTGAACGCCCAGTTCGGCTTCGCCCCGGACACCTCCTTCTCGGCCGCGGCGAACCAGACCGTCGCCACCGCCCGCGGCATGTACGGCCAGTCCGCGGCCGACGCGGTCCGCGCCGCCTTCCAGGCCCGCGGGATACCGGGCGTCTGACCGGGCGTCTGACCGGTCGCCGGATCCGTGCGTACGGATCCGGCGGAACCGCTCGTGGCCGACCGCGGAGGACGTGTCGGCCGCGACGGACGTCGCGGTCCGGGCGCGGGTGGGCGTGCCGGCGGCCGGCTGCGCCGGTCTCCTCGCGCCCACCCTGCGCCGACCCTCACCGCTCCCGGGGGCTGAGCCGGTCCAGCGGGACGCGCCGGAAGGCGATCGACTCGTACGGGCCCCGCCGCCCCGTCTCGTACAGCACGCCGATCGTCTCCTCGTCCACCCGCACCAGGTCCGAGTAGGCGGCGGGCCGCGGGGACAGGGTGAGCGCCGGGGTCGCGGTGCGCCCGCCGTCGGTGCTGGTCCACAGGGTCGCGGCGGCGCGCCGGTCCGGCCGGGAGGGCGCCGAGAACAGCAGCAGCCCGGGCCGCCCGGGCACGGAGACGTACAGCAGGCTGCCCTGCACCACCGGGACGGTCGCGAGCGCGGGCTGCGGGGCGAAGGGGCGGTCCAGGCTCGCGCCGCCGTCGTGGGAGCGGGCGGCGGAGCGGTGGCCGGGGGCGGCGCCGAGCTGGTCGCGGGTGCTGAGGAAGAGGCTGCCGTCCGGCAGTTCGGCCGCGGTGGTCTCGTTGCTGTTGATCCACCCGTCGTACGTCGCGTCCGTGGCCCCGATCCGCCAGGTGCGGCCGCCGTCGTCGCTGAGCAGCGCGTGCGCGCCGTAGTGACGCGGCTCCCGGCCGGTGTCGGGGGAGCCGGGCGGCGGCGCGGCCGAGTGGTCGGCGGGGACGACGAGCCGGCCCGCGTGGCGGCCCTGGCCGAGGGCGAGGGCGTGGCCGGGACCGGTGGCGTACCAGCGCCAGTCGGGTCGCTTCACCGAGGCGGTGACGTCCCGGGGCGGCGAGAAGCTCCGCCCGTCGTCCGTGCTGCGCTGCACGTAGACCCGCCGCCCGTCGGCGGCGTCCACCAGCCCTTGGAGCACGGCGCTTTCGGTCGCCGTGCCCGCGTTGCCCGAGGAGAGCAGCACGACGTCACCGCTCGCCGGGTCGACCACGGGCGCCGGATTGCCCCGGGTGTCGCCGTGCCCGGCCGCGACCACGGACAGCGGCCCCCAGGTGCAGCCACCGTCGGCCGAGCGCCGCAGCACCAGGTCCACGGCCCCGGAGTCGCCCGCCCCGTGCAGCACCCGGCCCTCGGCGAAGGCGAGCAGCGTCCCGGCCGGGGTGTGCACCACCGCCGGAATCCGGTAGACCGCGTAGCCGCCGGACCCCGCGGTGTACGGCACCGAGCCCGCGCACCGCGCCGGCCCCGGCGGCCGGTCCGCCGCCCCGGCCGCCGCCGTCAGCACCAGCGCCGCCGCCACCCGTCCCCATCGCCCCCACTGCCCCCACTGCCCCCTGCGCATGCCGCCCACCGCATCCCGCCCCGGCGGCGCGGCCCCCAACGGCGGTGCACAGGAGGGGAGTCGGTCGGCGAAGACCGGGTGAACACCGCAGGGTCGGCGGGGTGCGGCTCAGCCGTCGAAGCCCAGGCCCGCGCGGTCCAGGGTGCGCAGCCACAGGTTGCGGCGGCCTTCCCGGGCGTCGGCCCGGGCCAGGGACTTCTGGTTGATGCCTCGATGAGCACGACGTCGGCGGGCGGGTCGCGTTCCTTGGCGATCAGCGCGGTCCACAGCCCGCTGTGGCCGCCGCCGACCACGAGCAGATCGCAGTCGGTGGGTCCGCCCGGCCCGCTGCGGCTGCCGCCCGCTACCCCCGCCCCGCCCGCAGCGCCTCCAGCCGTGCCCCCACCGCGTCCAGCATCAGCTCCAGCGCGAAGGGGTGGCCGCTGTCCCGCATGTCCGCGGCGAGCAGCGGGTAGGTCGCCGCGACGTTCGGGTGGGTCTCGGCCGACAGCTTGCCGTACGCCGCGTGCCAGACCTGCTCGTCGGCCGCGCGGGCCGGCTCCGGCAGGGCGAGCGCGGCCGCGTCGAGGGCGGCGAAGGCCAGCGCCTGGTCGACGAAGGCGTGGTAGATCCGCACCGCGTCGGCGTCCGGGAAGCCCGCCCGGCGCAGCACCCCGAGGATCGACTCGACCGCCCGGGTCTCGTGCTCGCGTCCCGTCGTGCGGTGCGCCGCGAGGGCCGCGACCTGCGGGTCGGCGAGGTAGGCGGCGTGGATGCGCGAGGCGATCTCGCGCAGGTCGGCCCGCCAGTCGCCGGTGGCCCGCCAGCCCGCCTGGGCCCGCCCGACCATCTCGTCGGCGAGGGCGAGCAGCAGGTCGTCGGTGTTGCGGAAGTAGCGGTAGAGCGCGCTGGGATCGCATCCCAGGGCGGCGCCCAGCCGCCGTACGGACAGCGCCTCCGCGCCGTGCTGGGCGACGAGCCGCAGCGCCGTCTCGACGATCACCCGCTCGGAGAGCACGGTGCCCTGCTTGGTGGGGCGGCGGCGCTGCCGCCGGTCCTCCGGAACCACACGTTCGGCCATGGCCGGACCCTATCGGCACCCGGCCTTATGACAACACCCTTGACGTGTGAACGGCGGCGGCTGTTCCATGGCGCCTCGCGCACCGGCCGCCCCGCGCCGGGCCCTCACCCCTCCAGGAGTACCCAGATGAGCACGGCCGACCTGGTCTTCACCGGTGGTCCCGTCTTCACCGGCGACCCGGCCCGCACCCGGGCAAGCTCGCTCGCCGTGACCGGCGAACGGATCGTCGCCGTCGGCCACGACGAGGTGCGCGAGCTCGTCGGACCCTCCACCGAAGTCGTCGACCTCACCGGCAAGTTGCTGGTCCCCGGCTTCCAGGACGCCCACGTCCACGCGGTGTTCGGCGGCGTGGAGCTCGCGCAGTGCGACCTCAGCGGCACCACCGGCGCCGACGAGTACCTCCGGATCGTCGCCGGCTACGCGGCCGCCCACCCCGATCTGGAATGGATCACCGGCGGCGGCTGGTCCATGGAGAGCTTCGCCGGCGGCCTGCCCACCCGGCAGCTGCTCGACTCCGTCGTCCCCGACCGCCCGGTCCTCCTGGTCAACCGCGACCACCACGGCTCCTGGGCCAACACCCGCGCCCTGGAACTCGCCGGGATCACCGCCGACACCCCCGACCCGGCCGACGGCCGGATCGAGCGGGACGCCTCCGGCCGGCCCACCGGCGTGCTCCAGGAAGGCGCGTCCGACCTGGTGTCCCGGCTCGTCCCGGCGAGCACCCCCGCCGACCGGGTCGCCGGCCTCCTGCGCGCCCAGGAGCTGCTGCACTCGCTCGGCATCACCGGCTGGCAGGACGCCCTGCTCGGCGAGTTCAGCGGCAAGCCCGACCCCTCCGACGCCTACCTCACCGCCGCCCAGGACGGCACCCTCACCGCCCGTGTGACCGGCGCCCTGTGGTGGGACCGCGGTCGTGGCGCCGAGCAGATCCCCGAACTCCTCGCCCTGCGCGAGAAGTCCCGGCACGGGCGCTTCCGGGCCGGCTCGGTGAAGATCATGCAGGACGGCATCGCGGAGAACTTCACCGCCGCCCTGACCAGCCCCTACCTCGACGGCTGCGGCTGCGCCACCGCCAACTCCGGGATGAGCTTCGTCGACCCGGCCGAGCTGCGCGCCCACGTCACCGCGCTCGACGCCCTCGACTTCCAGGTGCACTTCCACGCCCTCGGCGACCGCGCGGTCCGCGAGGCCCTGGACGCGATCGAGGCCGCCGTCGCGGCCAACGGGCGGCGCGGCAACCGGCACCACCTGGCCCACCTCCAGGTCGTCCACCCCGACGACATCGCCCGCTTCGCCCGGCTCGGCGCGCTCGCCAACATCCAGCCGCTGTGGGCCGCGCACGAACCGCAGATGGACGAGCTGACCATTCCCTTCCTCGGGCCCGAACGCGCCGCCTGGCAGTACCCCTTCGGCTCGCTGGTGCGCGCCGGCGCCACCCTGGTGGCGGGCAGCGACTGGCCGGTCAGCAGTCCCGACCCGCTCGCCGGCCTCCACGTCGCCGTCAACCGGGCGCTGCCCGGCGCCACCGACGGCCGGGTCTTCCTGCCCGAGCAGCGCATCGACCTCACCACCGCGCTCGGCGCCTACACGGCCGGGTCCGCCCACGTGAACGGCCACGACGACGCGGGCAGCCTGCGCCCCGGCCACCTGGCGGACCTGGTCGTCCTCGACCGGGACATCCTCAGCGGCCCGCCCGAGGAGATCGCCGACGCCCGCGTCGAGCAGACCTTCGTCGGCGGCGTCCGCGTCCACGGGGCCTGAGGCCGCGGCGTCATGAGGCTGTCACGACGAGGCCCGCACCCGGAGCCGGGCGGTGAGCAGCACGCCGGGGGGCGTGCTGCTCCCGCCCTCGGGACCCGCCCCGCCCCCGCCCCGGGCCGGCCCCTCCGGCCCCCGGTCCTCCCGTCCGTCCCCGCCCGGACCCTCGGGACCGCCCCCGCCCCGGGCCGGCCCCTCCGGCCCCCGGTCCTCCCGTCCGTCCCCGCCCGGCACGGCGGCCGCGCCCTCCCGGACGCTCCCGCCCGGCTGGGTGGCCCCGCCCTCCCGTGTCCCGCCCTCCCGTGCCCCGCCCTCCAGCGCCGCCACCAGCAGGGCCATCCCCTGCTCGGCGACCTCCTCCGGGCACAGGCTCAGCGTGGTGACCGGCGGGTCCGCGTGGGCGGCCGACTCGTCCTCGCTGACGCACACCACCCGGACGTCGCCGGGCACGCTCAGGCCGAGCCGGCGGGCCGCGTCCATGACGAGCGGTGGACTGGCCTCCGCGACGACGAACAGGCCGTCGGGGCGCGGCTCCTGGCCGAGGGACCGCTCGACGGCCCGCACGACGGGACCGTTGCCGGGCTCCGGGACGAGGGTCAGCCGCTCCTCGGCGCCGTGTTCGGCGCACCAGGCCCGGTACGCCGCGAGGACCTCCCGGTGGAAGCGGGTGCTGTTGTCGGGCAGCACCAGCGCGGTCCGCCGGGCGCCACCCGCCCGCAGGTGCTCCAGGCACTCCCGTACCGCCGCGTCCGTGTCCAGGTCGACCCAGTGCGCGCCCGGCCGGCCCGCCACCGAGGCGTCGCTGAAGACCGGGATCCGGGCCGCGAGGAGGTCCGCCACCAGCGGGTCGTCCGCGACGGGATCCGCCACGATCACCGCCTCCAGGGGCAGGTCGGCCCACTCCCGCTGGAGCGTCCCGGCGGGCAGCATCACCAGCGCGTAGCCGTGCCGCAGCGCCGCCGAGGCCGTCGCCCCGGTGAGCCGGGCGAAGTACGGCGAGTCGAGGTACGTCCAGGGCTCGCCGGCGAACTCGCCCACCACGTAGCCGATCAGCCGGGCCCGCCCGGCGCGCAGCTGGCGCGCCGTCGCGTTGGGCCGGTAGCCCATCCGGCGCGCGGTCTCGACCGCCTTCTCCCGCACGGCGGGGGAGAGACGCCCGGTGCCGTTGAGCGCGGCGGACACGGTGGTCTTGGACAGGCCCGCCTCGCGGGCGACGTCGACGAGCCGGACCCGGGGCGCGGCCGCCCCGCCGCGGCTCTCCCCGCCATGCCCGGCGGAGGGTTCACGTGTGCTCACGGTCCGATGCTGCCATCTCCCCGACCTGTGCAGAACCGTTCCCGCAAAGTCTCCGGAAAGGTCTTGGAAACCCTTGTGCGGGAACGTTCCCGCATCAATACTCGCTCCATTCCTCCCCCACGTACCGAAGCCCCACGTACCGAAGCCCCACGTACCGAAGCCCCCCGTCACCGCACCCTCACGACACCCGCAAAGGGGTGGGTCTCCTTGCGCACGCCCAGACTCCGTCTGCTCCTCGCCGCGCTCGCCGTCACCGTGACCGCCTGCTCCGGCGCCACGAAGCCCGCCGGACCCGGCGGCGACTTCGCCGTCACCCCGCTCTCGCCGCCGGCCAAGGGCCCGCTGCCCTCGTTCACCTGGTCGCTGTACGCCGAGCCGTACACCCTCGACTACGCCCAGGCCTTCGACTACCCGCCCAACACGGTCCTCGCCAACGTCTGCGAGCAGCTCCTGCGGGTCACCCCCGACCTGCGGATCGAGCCCGGCCTCGCCGTGAAGTGGGAGAACCCCGACCCGCTGGTCTGGGTCTACACCCTGCGGCCCGGCGTCACCTTCCACGACGGCACCGTGATGACCGCCGACGACGTCGTCGCCTCCCTGAACCGGCAGATGGACCCGGCCACCGGCTCCCCGTGGGGCTCCGCCTTCAAGAACGTCAAGGCCGTCGAGAAGACCGGGCCGCTCCAGGTCACCCTCCGCCTGACCAAGCCCGACGTCCTCCTCAACGAACTCCTGGCCGCCTCGCCCGGCACCATCGAGAGCGCCGCCTTCCTCGCCCGGGCCGGCAAGGACTACGGCGTGCCCGGCGGCAAGGTCAACTGCACCGGCCCCTACGCCCTGGACCAGTGGCGGCAGGGCGAGTCCATCACCCTGAAGAAGCACCCCGGCTACTGGGACCGGAAGCTCACGCCCAAGACCGACACCGTCCGCTTCACCTTCACCGAGGACCCCGCCGCCCGCACCAACGCCTTCCTGACCGGCACCGCCGACGGCGGCTACATGGTCCCCTCCTCCTCGCTTGCCCAGCTGCGGTCGAGCACCAAGGGCACGGTCCACTTCGGCCCCAACACCGCCGCCGCCAACCTCGCCGTCCTGAACTTCCACGGAACCCTCGGCGACCTCAAGGTCCGCAAGGCCCTCTCCCTCGCCCTGGACCGCGAGAACATCGTCAAGGCCGCCGCCGGCGGCGTCGGCGCCCCCGCCAAGGCCCCCGCCGCCCGCGGCGCCTGGGCCCTGCGCCCCGAGCGCACCGAGGGCTACTACAAGGAACTGCCCGAGCCGGTCCGCGACGTCGCCGCCGCCAAGGCCCTCGTCGAGGAGGCCGGCGCCACCGGCAAGCCCGTCACCCTCGTCACCAGCAGCCTCGCCCCCGAGATCAGCGTCGTCGCCAACGCCGTCCAGGCCGCCGGCCGCGAGATCGGCCTCGACGTGCGCCTCAAGTCCGTCGCCCCCGAGGCGTACAGCAGCATCTTCGTCGACCCGAACGCCCGCAAGGGCCTCGACCTCGTCATCACCAACGGCTACGACAACACGCCCGACCCGCTGGAGTTCTACCAGTACCTGCGCACCGGCGACTTCGGGAACTACGGCAACTGGTCCGACCCCGAGTACGACGCCGCCTTCGACCGGGCCGTCGCCGCCGCCGACCCCGGACCGCGCAGCGACCTCACCGACGAACTCCAGCGGATCGCCGTCCGCGAACTGCCGGTCATCCCGGTCTACGAGGCGCCCTACTCCGTCTTCCTCGGCAACCGGATCACCGGCGCCCCCACCGGCATCGCCCAGCTCTACTACCCCTGGGCCGCGACGATCGGCTCCGCACACTGATGAACGGCCTCACCCGCTACCTCCTCGGACGGCTCGCCGGCCTCCTCGGCGTCCTGCTCGTCACCTCCTTCGTGGTCTTCGCGAGCGTCCACCTCGCCCCCGGCGACCCCGTCTCCTTCCTGCTGCACGGCCGCCCCGCCACCCCCGAGACCGTGGCCGCCCTGCGCGCCGAGCACCACCTGGACGACCCGCTGGCCGTGCAGTACGCCCGCTGGCTCGGCGACGTCCTGCACGGCGACCTCGGCCGCTCCGCCCAGTACCACCAGGACGTCTCCGCCCTGATCGGCTCCCGGCTCACCGGCACCGCGCTGCTCGTCGGCTACGCGGCCGTGCTCGTCGCCCTCGGCGGCGTCACCGCGGGCGTGCTCGCCGCCCTGCGCCCCGGACTCGTCGACCGGCTCGTCCTGCTCGGCACCGGCGTCGCCACCGCCACCCCGTCCTTCGTCAGCGCCATCGCCCTGGTCTCGGTGTTCTCCGTGCAGCTCGGCTGGTTCCCCGGCCCCGGCGGCACGCCCACCGGCCTCGGCGACCGCCTGCACCACCTCACCCTGCCCGCCTTCGCCCTGGCCACCACCTTCGCCGGACTGCTCGCCCGGGTCACCCGCTCCGCGATGCTCGACGAACTCGGCCGCGAACACGTCGAGGTGGCCCGCGCCCGCGGCGTCGCCGGCCGCACCGTGGTCCGCCGGCACGTGCTGCGCAACAGCCTCGGCCCCGTCGTCACCGTCGGCGGCACCATGCTCGCCGGCCTCCTCGTCACCACCTCGGTCGTCGAGACCGCCTTCGACGTCCCCGGCCTCGGCTCCCTCCTCGTGCAGTCCGTCTCCGCCCAGGACTTCGCCGTCGTCCAGGCCGTCACCCTGCTCAGCGTCGCGGCCTTCGTCCTCGTCAACCTCGCCGTCGACCTCCTCGCCCCCCTCATCGACCCCCGGCTCAGCCTGCTCACCCACGGGGAAGGCCCCTCATGACCCTCACCGCACCCACCGGGGCCGCCGGCCCCGCGGCAGCCCTGAGCCGCCGCCCCGGCCTGCGCCGGCTGCGCGCCCTGGGCGGCCAGGGCCCGCTGTTCACCGCGGCCGTCCTGGTGCTCGCCGCCCTCGTCCTGGTCGCCGTCCTGGCCCCGCTGATCGCCCCGTACGACCCCGAGGCCATGGACCTGTCCGCCAGCCTCGTCGGCACCGGCGGCGACCACCTCCTCGGCACCGACCAGTCCGGCCGCGACATCCTGTCCCGGCTGCTGCACGGCGCCCGCACCGGACTCCTCGGCCCGCTCCTCGTCGTCGCCGTCTCCACCGTCCTCGGACTCGTCCTCGGCGTGGTCGCCGGCTGGCGCGGCGGCTGGGCCGACGCCCTGCTCTCCCGCTCCATGGACCTGGTCTTCGCCGTCCCCGGACTGCTCCTCGCGATCATGCTCGTCGCCGTCGTCGGCCCCGGCATGACCGCGCCCGTCGCCGCCATGGCCCTCGCCTACACCCCGTACGTCGGACGCCTGGTGCGCGGCATCGCCCGCCAGGAGAAGGCCCGCCCCTACATCGAGTCGTACGTCGTGCAGGGCTGGTCCGGCCGGACCATCTGCCTGCGCCACCTGCTGCCCAACATCGCGCCCACCGTGCTCGCCCAGTCCGCGATGAACTTCGGCTACGCGCTGATGGACCTGGCCGCCCTGTCCTTCCTCGGCTTCGGCGTCCAGCCGCCCACCGCCGACTGGGGCGCCATGATCAACGAAGGCCAGTCGGCGATCCAGCAGGGCGCGATGCTGCCCGCGCTCGCCCCGTCCTTCTGCATCGTCCTCGCCGTCGTGGCGTTCGGCATCGTCGGCGAGGGCCTCGCCGACCGGATCGCGAAGAGGGAGCGCTGACCCGGCCATGACCCAGCAGCACACCACCGGCGGCAACGTCCTGGAGATCGACCGCCTCACCCTCCGGCTCCCCGACGGGCGCGCCGCCCGCCCCCTCCTCGACGGCGTCAGCCTCACCGTCGCCCCCGGCGAGACCGTCGGCCTGGTCGGCGAGTCCGGCTCCGGCAAGTCCGTCGCCTGCCGCAGCGTCCTCGGCCTGCTGCCCGGCGCGGCCCGCGCCACCGGCGAGGTCCGGGTGGCCGGCCGCGACGTCCTCACCCTGGGCCGCGCCGACCTCGCCGCCCTGCGGGCCCGCGAGGTCGCCATGGTCTTCCAGGACCCGCGCGCCTCCGTCAACCCGCTGCGCCGCGTCGGCGACTTCGTCACCGAGGGCCTGCGCGCCACCGGCGTCCCGGCGGCCAGGGCCACCGCCCGCGCCGAGGAACTCCTCGCCGCCGTCGGCATCCGCGACCCGCGCGGCGCCCTGCGCCGCCGTCCGCACGAGTTCTCCGGCGGCATGCTCCAGCGCGTGGTCATCGCCGCCGCGCTCGCCGGCGACCCCGCCCTCCTCGTCGCCGACGAACCCACCACCGCCCTCGACGTCACCACCCAGGCCGAGATCATCGCGATCCTCACCCGCCTCCAGGCCGAACGCGGCACCGGGCTCCTCTTCGTCACCCACGACCTCGAACTCGCCGCCGCCCTCTGCGACCGGGTCTACGTGATGTACGCCGGACGCATCGTCGAGACCGGCCGCACCGGCGACCTCTTCGACCGGCCCCGCCACCCCTACACCGCGGGCCTGCTCTCCTGCACCCCGCGGCTCGACCCCGACGCGCCCGCGCCCCGGCCCGTCACCGGCCGCCCCGTCTCGGTCGCCGAGGCCCCGCCCGGCTGCGCCTTCGCCGCCCGCTGCCCGCACGCCCAGCCGCGCTGCACCGAGGAGGTGCCCGAACTCCGCCCATACGGCCCCGGGTTCGCCTCCTGTCACCGCGCCGACGAAGGGATCCCGCTGTGACCGCCCCCGGCCTCACCGTCCACGGACTGCGCAAGACCTACGGCGCCCACACCGCCGTCGACGACGTCTCCTTCGCCCTCGCCCCCGGCTCCTCCCTCGGCATCGTGGGCGAGTCGGGCAGCGGCAAGACCACCACCGTCCGCATGCTCGTCGGCCTGGAGCGCGCCGACGCCGGCACCGTCACCCTCGACGGCCGGGACCGCTCGGCCCGCCCGCGCGGCCGGGCCGAACGCCTCGCCCGGGCCCGCGAGATCCAGATGGTCTTCCAGGACCCCTATCTCTCGCTCGACCCGCGGGTCACGGTCGGCGGCTGCGTCGACGAGGTGCTGCGCCTGCACTTCCGGCTCGCCCCGGCCGCCCGCCGGGCCCGGGTCGCCGAACTCCTCGACCAGGTCGGCCTCGGCCCGCGCGAGGCCGCCGCCCTGCCCCGCGCCCTGTCCGGCGGCCAGCGCCAGCGCGTGGCCATCGCCCGCGCCCTGGCCGCCGAGCCAGGGGTGCTCGTCCTCGACGAGGCGGTCGCCGCGCTCGACGTCTCCATCCAGGCCCAGATCCTGGAACTGCTGGCCCGGATCCGCCGCGAGGCAGGCGTCGGCTACCTCTTCGTCACCCACGACCTCGGCGTCGTCCGCCACGTCACCGAGGAGATCGTGGTGCTCCGCCACGGCCGGATCGTCGAGTCCGGCCCCACCGGACGGGTGCTCGGCGCGCCCGAGCACCCCTACACCCGGCTGCTGCTCGACTCCGTGCCGCGCCGGGGCTGGGACCCGGCGCGGATCGCGGGACGGCGGACGGAGCCGGCCGGCTGAGCTCAGCCCGCGGGCACCACCGCCCGGCCCGCGCGCAGCTCGAGCCGCGCGCCGCCGAAGGAGGCGCGGAAGCGCTCGTCGTGCGAGACGGCCACGACCGGGCCGGGGAACCCGGCCAGGGCGGCCTCCAGCTCCTCCACGAGGGACAGCGCCAGGTGGTTGGTCGGCTCGTCGAGGACCAGCAGGTCGACCGGGCGGGTCACCAGCCGGGCCAGCTCCAGCCGCCGGCGCTGCCCGACCGACAGGGCCCGCACCGGCACGTGCAGGTCGTCCGCGCGGAACAGGCCGAGCGCGAGGAGCTCGTCCGCGTGCTCCTCGGGCAGCCCGGGGCGCCCCTCGGCGAAGGCGGCGAGCAGCGGCAGCGGCGGGGCGACGGCGGGCAGTTCCTGGGCCAGGTGCCCGATGCGGGACGGCAGCCGCACCGTGCCGCCGTCCGGGGCGAGTTCGCCCGCCAGCACCCGCAACAGGGTGGACTTCCCCGCCCCGTTGGGGCCCGAGACGAGCAGCCGCTGACCGGGCCCGAGCCGCAGCCCGTCCAGCGCGAGCCGGTCCCCGACCGTGACCCCGCTCAGCTCGACCTCCGCGTCCGCCTCCGCCCCCGTCTCCGTGGCGGCGCCTGCGAAGTGCGCCCGGAAGGACAGGGGTTCGGGCGGCGGGGCGACGGGGTGCGCGAGCAGTTCGGCGAGCCGGGTCCGGGCGGCCCTGACCCGTCCCGACAGCTTGTTCTCGCTGGACCGCCGGTGCTTGCCGAAGCCCTGCCCCGGGTCCCGTCCGGTCGCGGCGAGCCGCTGCCCGGCCGCGGCCACCAGCTGCTCGGTGCGGGCCACCTCTTCCCGCCACTCCTGGTGCTCCTGGGCCTGCCGCCGTCGGGCCGCCGCCCGTGCCGCGCGATAGCCGGCCCAGCCGTCCCCGTACCGCGTCACGGTCCGGGCGTCCCGGTCGACCTCCAAAATGCTCGTGGCGGTCGCCTCCAGGAAAGCCCGGTCGTGGGTGACGGCGACGACCGTCCCCCGGTGGGCCCGCAGCCGGTCCCGCAGCCAGCCGACGGCGGCACGGTCGAGGTGGTTGGTGGGTTCGTCGAGCAGCAGCAGCTCGGCTCCGGAGGACAGCACGCAGGCGAGGGCGAGCCGGGACTGCTCGCCGCCCGACAGGGTGCCGATCCGGCGTTCGTACGGGAGGTGTCCGAGGCCGAGGCCGTCGAGCGCGGCGGCCAGCCGGGCGTCGGCCCGATAGCCGCCCCGCTCCTCGAAGCGTTCGAGCAACTCTCCGTACGCCGCGAGCTGTTCGGCGTCGGCGTCGGCGAGGCTCCGCTCGGCCTCCCGCAATCGGGCTTCCAGCGAGCGGAGTTCGGCCAGGGCGGCGTCGAGGGCGTCGCGGACGGTGTGGCCGGGGCCGACGGCGAGGGTCTCGCCGAGCGTCTGGGCGAGCCGCGCGCTGCCGCCGGGGAAGCGCACGGTCACCTCCCCGGCCTCCGGGGCCTCGGCCCCGGCGATCAGACGCAGCAGGGTGGACTTGCCGGAGCCGTTCTCGCCGACGACGGCGACGCGTTCGCCGGGCCGGACGGAGAAGGAGACGTCCTGGAGGACCTGGCGGTCACCGTAGGACCGGGAGACGTGGAGCAGGGTGAGTTGGGCGCGATCGCGCATGGTGGGATTCCCTGGGTACGGGTTCGACTGATCCGGGCGGGGCGCCGTGACGGCGCGCGCGGACACAGGCGGCCTGCCGCCCGGCGCGACCAGCGCGCCGGCGGCTCACGCCGTGTCCCGGTCGGGGATCAGCGGAAGTAGTAGTACCCGTACGTGCGCATGCGGCCCACCGTAACAAAGCGCCCCGGTCCGCCGCCCGTGGTTTTCAGGGCGTACGGGCCGGGGTCACCGGGAGCAGCCGCGGGCGCTTGGCGGTGCGCCCGTCACCGGACGAGCGCCCGCGCAGCCGCCGGCCGAACCAGGGCCCGAGGAAGGTCGCGGCCCAGGCCAGCTCCGCGGCGACGGCCCGCGCGCCGGTCGCGGCCCGCACGCCGGTCGCGGGCCGGACGGCGGGCGGCGGCAGCGGCGCCCGCCAGCTGTCGTCGCTGCCGGGCAGGCCGAGGGCGTCGGCGAAGGCGGCGGCGATGCGGGCGTGGCCGAGCGGGGAGGCGTGCAGCCGGTCGCGGCTCCACAGCCGCGGGTCGGTCACGACCGGGTGGGCGGCCGTCTCCAGGACCGTGACGCCGTGCGCGCGGGCGGCCTCCCGGATGCGCGCGTTGAGCGCGCTGATCCGCGGCGCGACCGGGCGGGCCACCGGGATCAGCCGGCTGAGGTCGGGGAAGGTCAGGGTGGCGACCCGGGCGCCGCCGGCGCCGAGCGCTTCGAACATCGCCGCCAGGTGCCCCGCCACCTCGTCGGCGTCGAAGCGCGGCCGCAGCAGGTCGTTGACCCCGGCCACCACGGTGGCGAGATCGGGGGCCAGGGCGAGCGCCGGGCCGAGCTGCTCGGCCCGCACCTGACCGGCCAGCCGGCCGCGCACGGCGAGGTTGGCGTAGGTCAGCCCCGGGTTGGCCCCGGCGGCGAGTTCGGCGAGCCGGTCGGCCCAGCCGCGCAGACCGGTGGCGTCGTCGCCGTCCCCGACGCCCTCGGTCTGGCTGTCGCCGAGGGCGACGTACCGCAGATACCGGGTCCCGTCCGCCGTCGGCCGGGAGGAGGCCATGCCGGCAGACTCCGACTGCTCGCGCCGTTCATTATTCATATTGTTGAGTATATGGAGGCGGTTCAGCCGACGTGGACGCGCGGGCGGCGCTCCCGGTCCGGCTCGGCCTCGCGCAGGATCTCGCGGGTGGTGGGCGCGACCTCGCCCCGGCCGAAGAGGAAGAAGCGGAAGAAGTTGGCGAAGGGGTTGCCCTCGGTCCACTCGAAGTAGATGTGCGGGCGGACGCCGGTGAGGTCCCGGGCGTGCAGCAGCAGGGCGGCCAGCGCGTTGGGCACGGAGGAGCTCTCGACGGTCAGCACCCGGTAGCGGTCGTGCAGCACCTCGCCGCGGACCGTCAGCCCGGCCTCGAACTCGGACGGGTCGGTGACGGTGACCTCGATGAAGACGAAGTCCTGGGTGTCGGGGAGGTCGTTGTCGGCGCGGATCTGCTCGGTCTTGTCGCGGTACTCGGCCACGTCCCGTTCGTCCGGTTCGTTGGCGATGAACCGCGGGGTGCGTCGGGAGATGTCCTGGATGAAGCGTTCGGCCATGTCGTCGAGCTCGACGTGGGTGACGCGCAGCTCGAAGGCGCGGCCGAGGCGGGAGAGGAGCGAGACGAGGATGATGCCGGCGATGAAGCAGGCGCCGATCTTCACGCCGTCCGGGCGCTCGATGATGTTGACGACGGTGGTGTAGAGGAAGACGGCCGAGATGATTCCGAAGCCGATGGTCCAGCCGCGCTGGCCGGCCTTGCGGGCGGCGATGGTCACGGCGATGGCGGCCGAGCAGATCAGCACGAGGACACCGGTGGCGTAGGCGCCGCCCTGGGCGTCGACGTCCGCGTCGAAGATCCAGGTGACGAGGAAGGCGATCAGGGTGAAGACGATCACCATCGGGCGCACGGCGCGGGCCCAGTGCGGGGCCATGCCGTACTTGGGCAGGTAGCGGGGCATCAGGTTGAGCAGGCCGGCCATGGCCGAGGCACCGGCGAACCACAGGATGAGGATGGTCGAGACGTCGTAGACGGTGCCGAAGGTGTTGCCCAGGTACTCGTGGGCGAGGTAGGCGAGCGCGCGGCCGTTGGCGTCGCCGCCGGACTCGAACTCGTGCTGGGGGATGAGGACGGTGGTGATGAAGCTGGTCGTGATCAGGAAGACGCTCATGACGAGCGCGGCCGTGGTCAGCAGCTTCTTGGTGCCGCGGATCCGCCCGGTCGGCGCGGCCTCGGTGTCCGAAGGGTCGCCCTTGACGTGGGGCATCACGGCCACGCCGGTCTCGAAGCCGGAGAGGCCGAGCGCCAGCTTGGGGAAGACGAGCAGGGCGACGCCGACCATCGCGAAGATGTCGCCGTGCTCGGTGGTGAGCGCGGCCGTCCAGTCGGTGACCACGTGCCCCTCGGTCAGCACGTGCCACAGGCCGGTGACGACCACGACGACGTTCAGCCCGAGATAGACGCCGACGAGGGCGACGGCGACCCCGATGGCCTCCAGGAAGCCCTTGAGGAACACCGCGCCGAGCAGGGCGATGAGGGTCATCGTGATCAGCACCTGCTTGTCGTGCAGGGCCGATTCGAGGTGGGGGTTCTCCACCAGGTGGGTGGAGGCGTCCGCGGCGGAGAGCGTGATGGTGATGAGGAAGTCGGTCGCCGCGAAGCCGAGGAGGGTGAGGACGAAGAGCTTGCCCTTCCAGAAGGACAGCAGCCGCGAGAGCATCGCGATCGAGCCCTCGCCGTGCGGACTCTCCTCGGCCACCCGCCGGTAGACCGGCAGGGCGCCGGCCAGGGTGACGATCACCAGGACGATCGTGGCGACGGGGGAGAGCAGACCGGCGGCCAGGGCGGCGATGCCGGGCTGGTAGCCGAGGGTGGAGAAGTAGTCGACACCCGTCAGACACATCACCCGGTACCAGGGCTGGCCCTTGTGCCCGGCGTCCGCGGCCGGTTCCTCGGGCCGGGACGGCCGGCCCTTGCCCATGTCGGACAGGCCCTCCAGCATCCAGGCCCGGAGGCGGCCGGAACGGGTGGCGGAGGGTGTGGCCATCGGAGGACTCCTGCTGTCCAGTACGACGAAGGGGTGTTTTTCGGCCATCATCGGACGGCGGCCGGGTCAGCGTATGCAAGGAAGCCCCGCCGAACGGACCGCTGCGCGTATGGATACCGTCAAGATCCCCCCACCGGTCGTTGCCCTCGTCACACCCGGGCGGCGGGAGCACGGCACCGGCCGGGCGCGGGGGCGCCCGGCTCCCCGTGCGTCATGTGGTCGGTCTGAGTGACGGGCCGCACGGAAGGGCGGGATGCGGAGCGTGACGCTCCGGACCTCTTGAAGATCATTTGGGGCGACGTGCCTTGTGGGCGCCGTCGCCGCGGACCTACGGTGCCGGTTTGCCGCACCGGCCATGTTCATTTCAGGGGGAGAACCATGTCCGCAACGACCGCGCAACCGGGCCCGCCCGCCCGCTCCGGCGCCGCCACCGCCATCGGCTGGGCGCTCACCATCGGCCTCAACGTCCTGGCGCCGATCCTCACCTACGACGCGCTGACCGCCCAGGGCTGGAGCGAGTTCGGCGCACTGCTCGCCAGCGGCGCCTGGCCGGTGCTCGACACCGTCGTGCACCTGCTCTGGCACCGCAAGCTCGACGAGTTCGCGGTCGTCACGATCCTCTTCCTCGTCCTCACCGCCGTCGTCTCGCTGGTCGGCACCCACTCCACCCGCGCCCTGCTGGTCAAGGACTCCGCCGTCACCGGCCTGTTCGGCGTGCTCTGCCTCGCCACCCTCCTCGCGCCCCGGCCGCTGATGTTCTACTTCGGGCGCCGCTTCTCCACCGACGGCACCCCGGAGAGCCACGCGTGGTGGAACGGCCTGTGGCGGTTCGAGGGCTTCCGTACGGTGATGCGGAGGATGACGATCGTCTGGGGGCTCGCCTACCTGGCGGAGGCCGCCGCCCGGGTCGTCCTGTCGTACCTGCTCTCCGTCGGCGCCATGGTGGTCGTCAACCCGGTCCTGATCTACGGCACCCTCGGCCTCCTCGTGCTGTGGACCGTCCGCACCGCCCGGCGCTCCCGCGCCGAGGGCGCGGCCCGCGCGGCGGCGGCCGGCGCCGCGCCCGACGCCTGACCCGTGGGACCGCCCCGCCCGGCCCCGCCGCCCCCCCCGTCCGCGCGGGGCGGCGCCGGTGCGGGCGGCCGCATCGCGAAGCGCCCGCCCGTTATGTCTCATATAGGGTGATGCGATAGGAATCGCGGATTGCGCCCCTCGGGGCCCGGCCGATGCGTAGGTCGATGCGTTGGACACTCACCAGCCGCCGAGCAGGGTCCCGCAGCCGCCCCGGGCGGCCGTCGGGTACGCGGGCGTGCTCAACGACCTGCTTCCCATCGCGCTCTGGCGCGAGGACGCGAGCGGCCGCATCGTCGAATGGTCCCTGGCCGCCCAGGACCTCCTCGGCTACCGCCCCGAGGACGTCATCGGGCGCTTCGCCACACCCCTCCTGGTGCCCGACGCCAACCGCGAACTCGCCGACCGGCTCACCCGCCAGGTGCAGTCAGGCGAGACCGTCGTCGGCACCCTCCCGGTGCGCCACCGCGACGGCCACTCGGTCGCCATGGAGATGTGGATCGTGCCCGCCACCGACCCCGACGGCCGCCCGGGCGCGATGCTCATCGCCTTCGAGACCTCCCAGGTCCTGCGGATGCGCGACAGCCTCGCCGCCCTCGAATCGCTCTTCACCCAGTCGCCCATCGGCCTCGCCACCCTCGGCCCCGACCTGCGCTTCCTGCGCGTCAACGACGCCCTCGCCCGGATGAACGGCGTCCCCGCCGCCGACCACATCGGCCGCCGCCTCACGGAGGTCGTCCCCGGCATCAACGCCGGCGCCCTGGAGGCCCTGATGCGCCAGGTCCTCGACACCGGCACCGCCGTCGTCGACGCCCGCCGGGCCGGCCGGACCCCCGCCGACCCCGCGCACGACCACATCTGGTCCAACTCCTACGCGCCGCTCCTCGACCACGGCGGCCGCACGCTCGGGATCATCGCCTCCCTCATCGACATCACCGAGAGCCAGCAGGCCCACATCGAGGTCGAGCGCGCCCGCCACCGCTTCGCCCTGCTCGCCGAGGCCGGCGCCCGCATCGGCACGACGCTCGACCTGCGGCAGACCGCCGAGGAGGTGGTCGACTTCCTCGTCCCCCAGCTCGCCGACTCCGCCGACGTCCAGCTCCTCGAATCCGTCCTCGACCCCGACGAGTCCACCGCCGCCACCCGCGGCATCCTGCGCCGGCTCGCCGCCCGCTTCCCCGACCCCACCGCCCCGACCGCCCTCCTCGCGCCCGGCCAGACCTTCCAGATCCCGCTGGAATCGGTGTACGAGGAGGTCATCACCGAGGCCCGGCCGATGGACCTGCACGTCGCCGACATCCCCGCGCTCCTCCGCGACCCGCGCCTCGAAGCCCTCCGCCGCTACCTCGCCACCCGCATCGGCGCCGCCCGGCTGATCCCCCTCGTCGCCCGCGGCAAGGTGCTCGGCACCGTCTCCGTCACCCGGCTGCGCCACCGCGAACCCTTCGACGAGCAGGACCGGGTCCTGATGGACGAGGTCGTCGCCCGCGCCGCCACCAACATCGACAACGCCCGGCTCTACACCACCCAGCGCCACGCGGCCCGCACCCTCCAGCGCAGCCTCACCAACCACGCCCTGCCCGACGTCCCCGGCCTCGAACTCACCGGCCGCTACCTCCCCGCCAGCGACCACGACGTCGGCGGCGACTGGTTCGACGTGGTGCCGCTGCCCCACGGCCGCACCGCGCTGGTGATCGGCGACGTCATGGGCCACGGCATCCACGCCGCCGCCGTCATGGGCCAGCTCCGCACCGCCGTGCGCACCCTGGCCCGGCACGACATCCCGCCCGCCGAGATGCTGCGCTCCCTGGACGCCGTCGTCGACGACCTCGGCGAGGACGAGATGGCGACCTGTGTGTACGCGGTGTACGACCCCGCCGCCGCGCACTGGACGATCGCCCGGGCCGGCCACCCGCCGCCGGCCGCGGTCACCCCCGACGGCACCGTCACCTTCCTGGACGGCCCGCCCGGCACACCGCTCGGCACCGGCGCCCACTCCTTCGGCGCCGAGGAGGTGGCGCTGCCCGCGGGCGGCCTCCTGGTGCTCTACACCGACGGGCTCATCGAGACCCGGGACCGTGACCTCGACGACGGCATGGCCCGGGTCGCCGCCGCGCTGCGCGCCATGGACCACCCGCTGGACGCCCTGTGCGACAAGCTCCTGGCCGGCCTCCCCGAGGGCCCCGCGCAGGACGACGTGGCCGTCCTGCTGGCCCGTACCACCACGGCCGGGCCGCGGGGACCCGGCCGGGCGTGACAGACGGATGCAGGTGCGGGACGAGGCGGCCGGTCAGCCGGTGGTGCCGCGCTCCAGGATGCTCTTCAGGTGCTCCTCGTCGCGCGGCATCTCCTTGCGCGCGGCCGGCTTCACGACGAGCGGCACGAGCGCCTTGCCGATCCCGTGGCCCTCGAAGTCGAGGGAGATCGTGACGCGCGAGCGGGTGCCCTGGTCCAGTGGTTCGATCCGGCCCTGGACGTCACCGCGGACCGGGCCGTCCACTCCGTGCACGTGCCAGCTGCGGGGCGGGTCGAGCTCCATGACCTGCATGGTCGTCTCGAACTCCCGCTTGCCCATGCGCCGGGTCACGGCGACCCGTGAGCCGACCGCGCCGGGCGTGCCGCTGCGCGGCGTCACCTTGACCGCGCTGTCCTGCCAGTCGGGCAGGTGACCGGGATCGGTGATGTAGGCGAAGACCTCCTCGGGCGGGCGCGAGATGTCGACGGAGGCGTTGATCCTGGACATGTCGCCTCCTTCGCTTGCGAAGGGAGGATCCCTTCCATCGTCCCACGCGCCCCCGCCGCCCGCCGGGTCAGCCGCGGGCCCGGTAGAGGTCCCTGAGCAGGGCGATCTCCGCCCCGTGCGCCAGGAGTTCCTGGTTCATCCACCAGACGACGTCGACCATCGCCTCCTCCGGATCGCCGCCGTGCGGATAGCTGGAGTACCCGACGGTGTCCAGGTCCGCGTCGCTCAGCCCGAGCAGCATCCCGTGCCAGCCCGCCATCGACCGCTCCAGGTCCGCGACGGCCGAGGCCGCGTCACCGCGGCAGGGGACGTCGTCGCGGGTCAGCGTCCGCCCGCCCGCCGTGTGGTCGGTGCGCACCGTGAACATCTCCACGAGATGGGACAGCCGCCAGGCGATCGTCGTGAAGGGGGCGGGCACCGGATGCGGCGGGGGCGTCGTGTCCCGCCCCCACTCCCCGGTCCCGACCAGCACCGTGGCCCGCGCCCCCGGGCCGTCCGCCTTCCGGCGCACCGACCAGCAGTCCGCCACCGGCTCCCAGCGGTACTCCTCGTCCGTCAGCGGCGTCACCGGCACCTCGGTGCCGTTCCCGCTGTCCATCAGCGGCCCGCGGAGCCGGTTCAGGAGCCGGTCGCGGGTGAAGCGGAACTGCTCGACGAGGGGGACGAGCCGTGCGGGGAGTACGGGGTCGGACATGGCAGCGCTCCGGGGTCGGGGACGGGTGGACCGTCCCGGACGCTGCCACAGAACGCCCGTACGGGCCACGGGATTTCGGACTCCGTCGGGTCTCACAGGGTGACGACGGTGACCTCGGTCGCCTTCACGCCCGTCCACACCGGCGCACCGTCCGCGAGGGCCAGCTCGGCCGCCGCCTGCGGGGTGATCTCGGCGACCAGCGGCGGCACCCGGTCCGAGGTGACGAGCACGCGCAGCCGGCTGCCGCTCGCGGTGATCTCCCGCACGGTGCCGGGCCAGACGTTGCGCGGGCTGCCGCCCGGGCGCTCGCGGTGCACCGCCACCGCCTCGGGCGGGATGATCGCGAGCACCTCCGCGCCCGCCGGCACCGGATCGGCGGCGAGGAGCGTCCCGCCGCCGGACAGGTCCAGCCGCCCGCCGGCCCCGCTCGCCGTGGCCGGCCAGGCGTTGCGGCCCAGCATGCGCGCGACCCACGGCGAGCGCGGATGGCGCGACACCTCGGCGGGGGAGGCGTCCTGCAGGGCGCGCCCGTCCTCCAGGACGAGCACCCGGTCGGCCAGCGACACCGCCTCCACCGGATCGTGGGTGACGATCAGACAGACCCCGCCGAAGGCCGCCAGATGGCCGCGCAGGGTGTGCCGGACCTGGGCGCGGGTGGTCTGGTCGAGCGCCGCCAGCGGCTCGTCGAGCAGCAGCAGCCGGGGCCGGGCGGCCAGCGCCCGGGCCAGCGCGACCCGCTGCGCCTGCCCGCCGGACAACTCGGCGGGCCTGCGCCGCGCGAGGTGGCCGACGCCCAGCCGGTCCAACCAGGCCTGCGCGGCCCGGCGCGCCTCGGCGCGCGGCACGCCCCGCGCGCGCAGCCCGTACGCCGTGTTCGAGAGCGCCGACAGGTGCGGGAACAGCGCCCCGTCCTGCGGCACCCACGCGACCTGCCGGCGGTGCGGCGGAAGCGCGGTGACGTCGGTGTCCCCGAGGGTCAGCCGGGCGTGCGCCCGGGGCGTGAGCCCGAGCAGCGCCCGCAGCAGGGTGGTCTTGCCGGCCCCGTTGGGCCCGACGACGGCGATCGTCGTGCCCGGCTCGGCATCCAGGGTCAGCCGGTCGAAGCCGGTGACCTCGGCCCGCAGCGCCCAGCGCCCCCCGCCGTCCCCGGCCACCGCCTCGGGCCCCGGTGCCGGCTCCGTCGCCTTCGGCTCGGCGGGACCGCCGGAGCGCTCCTCGCCGGCCGGTACGGCGCGGCGCGCCCGGCGGCCGGGCGCGGGACGGCCCGTCCAGCGCCCGCGGAGGGCGATCAGCACGCCCATCGCGATCGCCAGGAGCAGCAGCGAGACCGAGGTGGCGGCCGCCGGCTCGTCCTGGAGCAGCAGGTACACCTCCAGCGGCAGGGTCTGGGTGGTGCCCGGCAGGTTCCCCGCGAAGGTGATGGTGGCGCCGAACTCGCCGAGCGCACGCGCCCAGGTGAGCGCCGCGCCCGCGAGCAGGCCCGGGGCGACCATGGGCAGCGTGACGGTGCGGAACACCCGCAGCGGCGAGGCGCCGAGCGAGGCCGCCGTCTCCTCGTACCGCGGCCGCAGCCCGCCCAGCGCGCCCTCCAGGCTGATGACCAGGAACGGCATCGACACGAAGGTCGCCGCGACCACGGCGCCGGAGGTGTGGAAGGGCAGGGTGACGCCGAAGGTGTCCTCCAGCCACGGCCCGAGCAGCCCGCGCCGCCCGAAGGCCAGCAGCAGCGCGACCCCGCCCACGGTGGGCGGCAGCACCATCGGCAGCAGCACCAGGGAGCGCACGAAGGCCTTGCCGGGGAACGGCACCCGGGCCAGCAGCCACGCCAGCGGCACCCCGAGCAGCAGCGAGAGCCCCAGGGCCCAGAAGGAGACGAGCAGCGAGAGCCTGAGCGCCTGCACCGTCGCGGCACCGGAGAGGTGGCTGCCGAGCTCGCTCCACTCGGTGCGCGCCAGGATGCCGACCAGCGGCAGCAGCAGGAACGCGATCGCGAGCAGGGCGGGGACCGCGAGGGCGATCGGGGTGCGGGATCGGTTCATCGCTCGTCCGTGGGGTGCTCGGGGCTCTGTCTGCGGGGCGCCGGGCGCGGTATGCGTGCTCGGTGCTCGGTGCTCGGTGCTCGGTGCTCGGTGCGCGTGCGCGGTGCGCGTGCTCGGTGTCCGGGGGAGCGGACGGAGCGGGGGCTGTCCGTCCCCCCGTGCACGGACAGCCCCCGCGGCGCGATGGCCCGGGGCGGGCCCGGGCGCCGGCTCAGGTCCGGTCGATGTGCACGCTGGTCGACTTGACCCGGGCGGTGGCCCGCATGCCGACTTCCAGGCCCAGCTCCTCCACCGCCTCCCGGGTCAGCAGCGAGACCAGCCGGTGCGGCCCCGCCTGGATCTCCACCTGGGCGGCGACGTCGCCGAGCTTGACGGCGGTCACGATGCCGGGGAAGGCGTTGCGGGCCGAGGTGTACGGCTCCTCCTCGTCCCCCGTGTCGCCGCCCTGGGCGAGCTCGACCGAGAACGCGGCCAGGTCGCGGCCGTCGATCAGCCGCCGGCCGCCCTCGTCGCGATGGGTGGCGACCCGGCCGGCGTCGGCCCAGCGGCGCGCGGTGTCCGGGCTGACGCCGAGCAGACGGGCCGCCTGCCCGATGGTGTAGGACTGCATGCGCGCCACCCTAGGCGCGCGGTCATCTCATCTGCAATCAGCTGTGGGCCATCCTCCTGGCACCTGCCAGAACCGCTGGAGGAAGCTCCAAGAGCCGGACGGCGTGTCCTCGGTACGGGCGCGGCCCGCGCGGCGGTCAGGAGCCGCCCCGGCCCATCGACTCCACCAGGGGCAGCAGCCGGTGCGGGACCCGCTCGCGCAGCGCGATCTCGGTGCGGGTGCGGACCACGCCCGGGAGCTGGATCAGGCGCTGGATCACGTCCTCCAGATGTCCCGCGTCGCGGGCCACCACCCGGGTCAGCAGGTCGCCGCCGCCGGTGATGGAGAAGGCCTCGACGATCTCCGGCACCCCCGCCAGCGCGTCCCCCACCTCGTCCAGGTGCCCCTGGGTGACCTCGATGTGCACGAAGGCGAGCACCGGGTGCCCGAGCGCCGCCGGGGACAGCACGGGCCCGGTGGCCGTGATCACGCCGTCCCGCTCCAGACGGTCGATGCGGGCCTGCACGGTGCCCCGGGCCACGCCGAGGATCCGCGCGTACTCGCGCACGCTGGTGCGCGGCTGCTCGATGAGCAGCCGCAGGACACGGGTGTCGAGCTCGTCCACCGCCATGGTCCGTTGGCCCCCTTCTGGTCGTGAGTTCCGTGCTCCGACTGTACCAATGGCCCATCTCGAAGGGAGTCGGTTGAGCCAGTGGGCCGACGGATGCTTTCCTTCCGGGAGAGAGTTGGACTGAGGGCGCCGCGCACGCGCCGGACCGGCGAGGTGGCCGGATCCCGGACCCGCGGCGCCTTCGTCATGTACAGGTCCGGGACGCCCCACGGCGTCCGTGATGTCCGAAGAGGGTGTGTGTACGACAGCGGGGGCGGAACGACCGTCATGAAGAAGGCCCTGACGGCCACCGGCAGACTCCTGCGCCACATGTGCGTGGCGCCCGACCCGGGCAGGGTCCGGCTGCGCGTCGCGAGCCGCGCCGTGCTCGGCGTCGGCCTCTCGGTGGCCGCCGCCGAACTGGCCGGCCTCTCCCTGACCGCCTCCATCACGGCGGGTCTCGCCGCGCTGCTCGCGCTCTTCACGGTCGCCGATCCCACCGTGCGCCGGCAGGTCGTCACCACCGCCCTGCTCCCGCTGGCCGGCTTCCCCGTGCTCGCCCTGGCCACCGTCCTGCACGGCACGCCGCCGCTGCGCGACCTCGCCTGGCTCCTGGTGGTCTTCGCCGGGGTGTACGCGCGGCGCTGGGGCCCGCGCGGCCACGCGCTCGGCATCTTCGCCTTCATGCAGTTCTTCGTCACCCAGTTCCTGCACGCCGTGCCCGCGCAGCTGCCGGAGCTCTACGGCGCGGTGCTGCTCGCCCTCGGCACGGCCGGCGCGGTCCGCTTCGTCCTGTGGTGCGTCGAGCGGCGCGTGCCGCCGCCCGCCGCGCCCGCGCCGCTGCCCGGCACCGGTCTGGCCCGGCCCACCACCCGGCAGGCCTTCCAGGCCACCGCCGCCTGCGCCGTCGCCCTCGGCGTCGGACAGCTGCTCTCCCAGGAGCGCTGGTACTGGGCCGTCGGCACCGCCTGGTGGATCTTCGTCAACACCGCCTCGCGCGGCGAGACCCTGGTCCGCGGCTTCCGCCGGGTCGTCGGCACCGTCACCGGCATCGCCGCCGGCCTGCTGGTGGCCATCCCGCTGGGCGGCGCCCCCGCCCCGACCGCCGTCCTCGTCGCCGTCTGCGTCTTCGGCATCTTCTACACGGCGCCCCTCTCGTACAGCTGGATGATGTTCTTCGTGACCGTCATGGCCGGTCTGCTGTACGGGCTCCTCGGCGTCCTGCACCCCGGGCTGCTGCTCCTCCGCTTCGAGGAGACCGCGGTCGGCGCGCTCGGCGCGGCCGTCGGCGTCGCCCTGCTGCCGGTCACCACCCACGCCGCCACCAACGCCTGGATCCAGCGCGCCGTCGCCTGCGTGCACGCCTGCACCACCGCCGCGGCCCGCCGCCTGGCCGGCGACCCCGACGCCGACCCGGCCGCCCACGCCGCCGAGCTCGACCTGCTGCTCGGCCGCGCCCGGCTCACCCTGGCCCCGCTGGTCCACCCGCTCAGCCCGCTGCGCGCCCGCAAGGCCCGCGCCCGCCACGTCCTGGAGCTGCTCGACGCCTGCGCCCGCGAGAGCCGCGGCCTCGCCGCCGTCGCCGCCGACCCGGACGCCTCCCACGACGCCCGGCTCGCGGCCGCCGCCTGGCGCGTCGAGGCCGCCGTCCACGCGCTGGTCCCGCAGGTCGCGCCGAAGCGCCCGCGGATCCCGGCGGAGCGCGCCCTGCCGGCCCACCACCCGGGCGCCGAGGCCGCCCTCGGTCACCTCCACGCCCTGGAGCACGCCCTGACCGCCCTGGCCACCCCGCTGCGCGCCGCGCCCGACTCGCCGCTGGTCCCGGCGGCCTGATCCCGGCGGCCCGGTCCCGACGGCCGGATCCCCGCGGATGGCCTCCTTTGGTCTAGACCGCCTGGTAGCGTCGCCGTCAACGGCCGGCCGGCCGCCCGTGGCCGGCCCCAGGGACAGGGGAGGCGCCGTGGACGGCGGTCAGGCGGAGCAGCGGGGCGCACGGCGCCCCGGACGGGCGTACATCGGTTCGTTCACCTCGGCCGGCGGGCACGGAGTGCTCGCCGCCGACGTGGACCCGGAGACCGGCGCCCTCGACATCACCGGATCGAGCGACGCGGTCACCGACCCGTCCTTCCTCGCCCTCGACGGCGACCTCCTCTACGCCGTCTCCGAGACCGAGCCCGGCGCCGCCGCGGCCTTCGACGTCAGCGGCCCCGCCCCGCGCCCGCTCGGCGCACCCGTCCCCGTGGACGCCGCGGGCCCCACCCACCTCGCGCTGGCCGACGGGCACGTCCTCACCGCCAACTACACCTCCGGCAGCGTCTCCGTGCTGCCCCGCGCCGCCGACGGCACCCTCCGGCCCGTCACCGGGCAGGTGCGCCACGAGGGCGGCGGGCCGGTCGCCGGCCGCCAGGAGGGCCCGCACGCGCACCAGGTGCTGCCCGACCCCAGCGGGCGCTGGGTGCTCGCCGTGGACCTCGGCACGGACTCCGTGACCGTCACCGCCCTCGACCCCGCCACGGGCACCCTCCGCCCGCACGGCGCCACCGCGCTGCGCCCCGGCACCGGGCCGCGGCACCTCGCCTTCCATCCGGACGGCGGCCACGCCTACGTCCTCAACGAGCTGGAACCCACCCTCACCGTGTGCCGCTGGGACCCCGCGGCGGGCGTGCTCACCCCGCTCGGCGAGACCCCCGTCGTGCCCGAGGGGACCGCGGGCGCCCGCTACCCCTCCGAGGTCGTGGTCGCCCCCGACGGGCGCTTCCTGTGGGCCGCCGTGCGCGGCGCCGACACGCTCGCCGTGCTCGCCCTCGCCGAGGACGGTGCGAGCGCCCGGCTGACCGCCTCCGTGCCCTGCGGCGGCCACTGGCCCCGCGACCTGACCCTCGCCCCCTCGGGGCGGCACCTCTACGCGGCGAACGAGCGCTCCGGCGACGTCACCTGGTTCACCCTGGACCCGGAGACCGGCCTGCCCGAGCGCACCGGCTCCGTCCCGGCCCCCGCCGCCTCCTGCGTCGTCCTCGGCTGACGACCGGCCCGAGGGCGTACGGGAGGTACGGGAAGGGCCCGCACCGGATCACTCCGGTGCGGGCCCTTCCCGTCACGGTCGTACGGAGCCCGCTCGGCCCCGGCGCGTCTAGCGCACCGGCGCGCCCGGCTGCGGGGCGATGCCGAGGGTCGACATGAACTGCGAGAGCACCAGCCGGCCGATCGCCGGGTAGGCGCCCAGCGGCTCGGCCGCCGCGCAGCCCGCCTCCTTGGCGGCCACGTCGAGCAGCCCCTCGGTCAGCTCGGGGCCGATCAGGTACGGGGCGAGCGCGAGCTGCTCCGCACCGGCGCCGCGCAGCTGCTCGGCGATCGAGGCGATCGAACCCTCCTGGTCGAGCGCGGCCGCCATCACCGGCACCGCGAGCCGGGCCGCGAGCAGCATGCCGGTGATGCCGGCGGCCTGCACGGCCTCCTCGCCGCCCACGGTGGCCAGGATGATGCCGTCGGCCGCCGTGGCGACCGTGAACAGGCGGGCGCGGTCGGCGCGGGCCAGACCGGCCTCGGAGAGGCGCACGTGCAGCCCCTCGGCGAGCAGCGGGTGCGGGCCGAGCACCTCGGTCAGCTCGGCGTTGTTGCCGGCGTCCATGACGGCCTGGCGGATCCGGCGGGTCAGCGCGCTGTCGGGGCCGGCGAGCAGCGGCACCACGACCGCCGCCGGGCCCTCGGGGGCGGCGACCTCGCGGCCGGCGGCCACGGCGATCTCGTAGCGCTCGGTGCGCAGCGCGGAGACCGCGGTCAGCACCGCCGCCAGCGTCGGGTACTCGGCGTCGTCGCCGTCCAGGTAGCCGATCACGGCCTCCAGGCCGGGCAGCTCCGAGCGGGCGATGCTCACGACCTCCTCGGCCAGCGAGCGTATGGCGGCCGACGGCGTGCCGGGCACGGCGAGCACCAGGGTCGGAGCGCCCTCGGGCGCCGCCACGGGTTCAGGGCGACGGTGCCGCCCGGACTGGCGGGGTCGCGGCATTCGTACAGGCAGGCCGGGAGTGGGCCCAGTGGGGGAGCTCATGCCGCCGCATGCTACTGGTTTCGTGTGCCGCGCGGCTCGCTGAGGTGCAGTCGGGCGACTTCTGCCCCGCTATGTCCGAAGTGGTCAGGAAGCGCCGTTTACCTGGTGAGTTGGAGCAGGCGCGGGTCCTCCGGCAGCCGGAGCGTCCCGCGCGCGAGCGCCGCCGCGATCGTCACCGCCCCGGCCAGCGGATCGCCCGCCGCGGGCACCTCGCGAACCGCCGGTGCCAGCGTGCCGAGTTCGGCCCGCAAGGGCCCGAGCAAGGGCTCCCCGATCCTGAACAGCCCGCCCGTGAACGCCACTTCGCCACCCGCGCCGGCCCCTCCCGCCGACCCGTCCGGCAGGACGGCCGCCGCGGCCTCGGCGATGTGCCGGCCGGCCCCGGCGAGGATCCCGCCCGCGACCGGATCGCCGGAGCCGGCCGCCGCGGCCACGTCCGGCGCGAAGGAGGCGAGGACGGCGGGCCGGTCGGTACGGGGATAGAGCGCGGCCGGCAGCCCGTCGGCCGGACCGAACCGCGCCTCGGCCCGCGCGAGCAGCGCCGTCGAACCCCCGCGTCGCCCGTCGTGCGCCCGCATCGCCGCCTCCAGACCGGCCCGGCCGATCCAGGCACCGCTGCCGCAGTCCCCGAGCAGATGGCCCCAGCCGTCCGCCCGGCGCCAGCCGGACAGATCGGTGCCGAGCGCGATCAGCCCGGTGCCGCCCGCGACCACCGCACCCGGCCGCTGCCCGAGCGCCCCGGCATACGCGGTGACGGCGTCCGCCGCCAGCGCGAGCCGCCGCACGCCCCAGGCCGCGCCGAGGGCGCCCGGCAGCTCGGCCCGCAGCCGGTCGCCGAGGGTCGCCATCCCGGCCGCGCCGACGGCCACCGCGAGCACGCTCCCGCCGCCGGCCCGGACCACCATCGCGTCCACGGTCGGCAGCAGCCGGCCGAGCAGCTGCCCGGCGTCGATCCCGCCCGGCCCGGTGGGCACCGGCTCCTTGGACGCCTGGGTCTCCAGGACCGTCCCGGAGCCGTCCCCGGGCCGCGCGAGCGCGACCCGCAGTCCCGAGCCGCCGGAGTCGACCCCGACGACGAAGCCCTCCCCGGCGGCGCCCGTCACGGCAGCTGCCAGTCCACCGGCTGGGCGCCCTGCCGCAGCAGCAGCTCGTTGGTGCGGCTGAACGGCCGCGAGCCGAAGAAGCCGCGGTCGGCGGACATCGGCGAGGGGTGCGGGGACTCGATCGCCGGGAGGTTGCCGAGGAGCGGGCGCAGATTGCGCGCGTCCCGCCCCCACAGCACCGACACCAGCGGCTTCCCGCGGGTGGCGAGCGCCCGGATGGCCTGCTCGGTGACGGCCTCCCAGCCCTTGTCCCGGTGCGCCCCCGGGCGCCGTGGGGCGGTGGTGAGCGCCCTGTTGAGCAACAGGACGCCCTGCCGCGTCCACGGCGTCAGATCACCGTTCGAGGGCCGGGGGAGGCCCAGGTCGGTGTGCATCTCCCGGAAGATGTTCTCCAGGCTCGGCGGCAGCGGGTGCACGTCCGGGGCGACGGAGAAGCTGAGCCCCACGGCATGGCCGGGGGTCGGGTAGGGGTCCTGGCCGACGATGAGGACCCGCACCTCGTCGAAGGGCTGCTGGAACGCCCTCAGGACGTTCGCCCCCGACGGGAGGTACGTGCGCCCCGCGGCGATCTCCTGACGGAGGAAGTCGCCCATCGCGGCGATGCGTTCGGCCACCGGCGCGAGCGCGTGCGCCCACCCGGCCTCGACGATTTCGTTCAACGGTCGTGCTGCCACGCCGTCACTCTACTGGCGCACACCGGCAACGCCGCCGGACTCCGTTCCCCCACCGGCTCGGCCGGGTTCCCCCAGCTCAGCCGATGACCGCGGCCCGCACGCAGAGCACGTCCGGCAGGTGCTCGGCGAGCAGCTGCCAGCTGTCCCCGTCGTCCGCGCTCGCGTACACCTCGCCGTTGCGATTGCCGAAGTAGACGCCCGCGGGATCGGCGTCGTCCGTGCACAGCGCGTCGCGCAGCACCGTGCCGTAGTGGTCGCCCTCCGGCAGGCCCTTGGACAGCGGCTCCCAGCTCTCGCCGCCGTCGGTGGTGCGGTAGACCCGGCAGCGGCGGCCGGCCGGGACCCGGTCGGCGTCGGCGTTGATCGGGAACACGTAGGCCGTGTCCGGGCGGTGGGGATGGGCGGCGACGGCGAAGCCGAAGTCGGACGGCAGGCCCCCGCCGATGTCGGTCCACCGGCCGCCGGCGTCGTCGCTCCGGAAGACGCCCCAGTGGTTCTGCAGATAGAGCCGGTCCGGATCGCCCGCGTCCTGGGCGATCTTGTGCACGCACTGCCCGAACTCCGGGTTCGGATCGGGCAGGAAGACCGCCGAGACGCCCTGGTTGGAGGGGGCCCAGCTGGCCCCGCCGTCGCGGGAGCGGAAGACGCCGGCGGTCGACACCGCGACCGTCACCGCCTCCGGGTCCCGGGCGTCGGTGACCACCGTGTGCACCGCCTCGCCACCCCCGCCCGGCACCCAGCGGTCCCGGGTCGGGTGCTCCCACAGCGGCCGCACCAGCTCGAAGGACTCGCCGCCGTCGGCCGAGCGGAAGAGCGCGGCCGGCTCCGTCCCCGCGTACACCACGCCGGGGGAGTGGGCCGGTGCCGGGTGGAGCTGCCAGACCCGCTCCAGCGAGGCCCCGGTGTCCTGGGGGAACTTGACGGCCGGGCGCGGCGGCTCGGTCCAGCTCGCGCCGAGGTCGTCGGAGTGGAAGACGGAGGGGCCCCAGTGGGAGCTGTCCCCGCCGACCAGGATCCGGGGGCGCTCGCCCCGGGTGTCGATCCCGATCGAGTAGATCGCCTGCGCGTTGAAGTGAGGGGCGTCGAACTCCCATCGGCCGTCTCGCCCGCGGCCGATGAAGAGCCCCTTGCGGGTGCCCACGGTCAGTAGCACGTCGGTCATGCCGACACCTCCAGGACGCCGTTGTCGCGGATAGGGGCCAGTCTGCACCCCACCACTGACAACGGCGTCCGGAGCCGGCTCCGTCCCTGGTCAGAGGCGTGTTGTGGGCCTCAGATCGCCCAGGCGTACGGGCTCGGGGCGGAGATCTCGGCGCCCAGCTCGCGAGCCGCGCGGCGCGGCCAGGAGGCGTCCCGCAGCAGCTCGCGGCCGAGCAGCACGGCGTCCGCCTCGCCGTTGGCGACGATCTTCTCGGCCTGCTCGCTCTCCGTGATCAGGCCGACGGCCGCGACCGGCAGCCCGGTCTCCGCCTTCACCCGGGCAGCGAACGGCACCTGGTAGCCGGGGCCGACCGGGATCCGGGCCGGGCCGCCGTTGCCGCCGCTGGACACGTCGAGCAGGTCCACGCCGTGCTCGCGCAGCAGCGCGGCGAAGCGCACGGTCTCGTCGGGCGTCCAGCCCTGCTCCTCCAGCCAGTCGGTGGCGGAGATCCGGAAGAAGAGCGGCAGTTCCTCGGGCCAGACGGCGCGCACGGCGTCGACGACCTCCAGGGCGAGCCGGGTGCGGTTCTCGAAGGAGCCGCCGTAGGCGTCGGTGCGCCTGTTGCTGTGCGGGGAGAGGAACTCGCCGATCAGGTAGCCGTGGGCGCCGTGCACCTCCAGGACCTGGAACCCGGCGGCGAGCGCGCGGCGCGCGGCGTCCGCGAACCGCTCGGTGATGCCGTGGATCTGCTCGACCGTCAGCTCGGTGGGCACCTGGTGCTCGTCGTCGTAGGGGACCGGGCTCGGGCCGACCGGCTGCCAGCCGAGGCCGCCGGCCGGGTCGACCGGTCCGCGGCCCTGCCACGGCTGCTTGGTGGCGGCCTTGCGTCCGGCGTGACCGATCTGGATGCCGGGCACGGTGCCGTGCTCGCTCAGGAAGGAGGCGATCCGGCGCAGGCCGTCGATCTGCGCGTCGTCCCAGAGCCCCAGGTCGAAGGGGCTGATCCGGCCCTCGGGGGCGACCGCCGTCGCCTCGACCAGGATCAGGGCCGCGCCGCCGGTGGCGCGGGAGGCGTAGTGCGCGAAGTGCCAGTCGCCCGCGACGCCGGCGCCCGGACCGGTCGGCTCCGCCGAGTACTGGCACATCGGGGCCATCCAGACCCGGTGCGGCACGGTGACGGACCGAAGGGTGACGGGCTGGAACAGGGCGGCGCTCATGACGGACTCCTCGTCGGTGTGACGGATGGTGCCTCGGGCTGACGTTCGTACGATACGCATCGTAGTACGGCGTCTGTCAAACTACGAGAAGTCTCGTACAATGAAGGTCCCCGATCCCGAGAGCCGTGGAGCCGCCGCCGTGACCACCGCGACCAACCCCCGGGTCCTGGAGCACCCCGCGCGCGAGGAGATCCGCCTCGAAGCCGTCCTCCACGCGCTCTCCGACGCGGTCCGGCTGCGGATCGTCCGGGACATGGTCCGCGGCGAGGGCGAGGAGTTCGCCTGCTCGTCCTTCGTCCTGCCGGTCACCAAGTCGACGACCACCCACCACTTCCGCGTCCTGCGCGAGAGCGGTGTGGTCCGCCAGCTCTACCGGGGCACGACCAAGCTCAACATCCTCCGCCGCGACGACCTCGAAGCCCTCTTCCCCGGCCTCCTGGACAGCATCCTCACGGCCACCGAGGCCCAATCCGTCCGCCTCGGCGAGCCGTAGGCCGACTCCTCGCGGGATCCCTCCCCGCTCAGCCGCGCAGCAGGGCGGCGATCTCCGTGAAGCCGCGGCTTTCCGCGTGGGCGAGCGCGGTGACGCCCTCGGCGTCCGCGAGGTCGCGGTCGGCGCCGGCGGCGAGCAGGAGGGCCACCACCTTCTGGTGGGCGCGACCGCCGTCGCCGAGGATGACCGCCTCCAGCAGGGCCGTCCAGCCCAGGTCGTTCACGTGGTCGACGTCGATCCGCGTCTCCTGGAGCAGCGCCTGTACGTAGGCGACATGGCCGCGTTCGGCGGCCGGGATGACGCTGATGCCGCCGAAGCGGTTGCGCAGCTTCAGGTCCGGGCCCGGATCGGCCGCGAGCAGCACCCGCATCATCGCGACGCTGCCGGTCACCCCGGTCACCAGCCACGGGCTGTCGTGCCGCCGGTCCTGGGCGTTCACGTCCGCGCCCGCCGCGACCAGCTCCCGGGCCGCCGCCACGTGGTCGCCCAGCGAGGCGAGCAGCAGCGGCGTGCGCAGCTCCTCGTCCCGGACGTCCACACGGGCGCCCTCGTCGAGCGCGGCGCGCACCAGGGCCGGGTCGCCCCGGCGGGCGGCGGCGAGCAGGCTCAGGTCGGCGGTGGAGGGCATGCGGGGCTCCTGGGGGCGTCGGGGCGGGCGTGCGGTGCTCGTGGCGGCGCGGGCGGGCCGGTGCGCCGGCCGTGTCCTGCTCCCATCCTCGGTCCCGTACCCCCGACGGCCCTCCGCCCGCCGGACGGTTCCCCGCGGCCGCTCGGGTGACCCGGGGGTCAGCCGATCGGCCGACCCCCGGGAACCCGGCTGCCCCTACAGCGAGCGCATCCGGTTGATCTCGGCCGACTGCTGCGCGATCACGTCGTTCGCCATCTCCTCGACCAGGACGTTGTTGCCCTGGCCCAGCGCGTCCGCCGCCATCGTGATCGCGCCCTGGTGGTGGGTGATCATCAGCTCCAGGAAGAGGGCGTCGAAGGCCGCGCCCTTCGCGGCCCGCAGCCGGGCGAGCTGGGCCTCGGTCGCCATCCCGGGCATGGCGTGGTGGTCGTGGCCGGTCATCGGGCGCGGGCCGCCGTTGTTCTTCAGCCAGCCCTCCATCGCCCCGATCTCCGGCCCCTGGGCCGCCGCGATCCGCTCGGCCACCTTGCGGACCTGCGGGTCCTTCACGCGCGCGGGGACGAGCGCGGTCATCGTGAGGGCCTGCCGGTGGTGCTCGATCATCATCTGCACATACGCGTAGTCGGCGCTGTTGGGCCGCTCGTCCGGCATCAGCCGGGCCGCCTCCTCGGGGGAGACCCGCCGGGCCTGCTCACCGGGCTTCCCGGGCGCCACGATCCCGGGGCTCTTCCCCGAACTCCCCTGTCCGGCGGCGGACCTGGCGCCGTCCGGCGCCGACTCGCAGGCCCCCAGGGCGAAGACGGCACCGGCGGCGAGCAGCACGGCGAGGGCACCACGGACACGGCGGTTCGACAACGCGACCTCCAAAGACACGGGTACGGGGGCGACTTCGGTCACTCGGGAAACGCTGGTCACTCGGTCAACGGCGGCGGTGTGAGGAATTCTCATGACTTCTTTGTTGCCATCTGTTGAGATGTGCACGCTAAGGAAGATACTGCCGGGGTCCATCCGTCGTTCAACTGCGAACGAAATCCAGAGAGGACGGAGTGACTTCGTGCGTACCACGAGTACCCCGCGTGCACGGATCAGAGGCCTGGGTGTGGCGACCGCCGCGGCCGGCCTGCTGATCGGACTGCTCGCCGCAGGACCCGCGGCTGCCACACCCGACCCGGGCGACGCGCCCGTGACGAACCCGGTCACCGCCGAGCAGGCGGCCGGCGCCCGCGCCGCCATCGCGAGCGGCGAGATACCCGGCGTGGACGAGGTCGTCCACAGCGCCAACATCGAACACCTCGTCAACATCCCCAAGGACGCCCTCAAGGGCACCAACTCGGACCTGGCGTTCCAGGGCGACTACGCCTTCGCCGGGAACTACGACGGCTTCCGGATCTTCGACATCAGCGACCCGGCGCACCCGAGGACCGTCACCCAGGTGCTCTGCCCCGGCTCGCAGAACGACGTGTCCGTCTCCGGCAACCTGCTCTTCCTCTCCACCGACTCCTCCCGCAGCGACAACTCCTGCGCCAGCACCCCGCAGCCCGCCTCGGTGAAGGAATCCTGGGAGGGCATGAAGATCTTCGACATCAGCGACATCGCCAACCCGAAGTACGTCGCCGCCGTCGAGACCGCCTGCGGCTCCCACACCCACACCCTCGTGCCCAAGCGCACGGACGTGTACGTCTACGTCTCCTCCTACTCGCCCAACGCCGCGTTCCCGGACTGCCAGCCCCCGCACGACGGCATCTCCGTGATCAAGGTCCCGCGCAAGGCCCCCGAGCAGGCCAAGGTGGTCGCCTTCCCCGTGCTCTTCCCCGGTGAGGGCCCCGACGGCGGCGGCAACCCCGGCGCGCCCACCAACCCGGGCGTCTCCAAGACCACCGGCTGCCACGACATCACCGTGCTCCCGGGCAAGGACCTGGCCGCCGGCGCCTGCATGGGCGACGGCATCCTCTTCGACATCAAGAACCCCGAGCAGCCCCGGGTCGTCGACCGCGTCCAGGACAACGTCAACTTCGCCTTCTGGCACTCCGCGACCTTCAACCAGAAGGCCGACAAGGTCGTCTTCACCGACGAGCTCGGCGGCGGCGGCGCGGCCACCTGCAACGCGGCCGTGGGCCCGAACCGCGGCGCGGACGGCATCTACGACATCGTCGGCAAGGGCGACCAGCGCAAGCTGGTCTTCCGCAGCTACTTCAAGATCCCGCGCCACCAGGCCGACACCGAGAACTGCGTCGCCCACAACGGCTCGCTGATCCCGGTCAAGGGCAAGGACATCATGGTCCAGGCCTGGTACCAGGGCGGCGTCTCCGTCTGGGACTTCACCGACTCCCGCCGCCCGAAGGAGATCGCCTACTTCGAGCGCGGCCCCATCTCCGCCACCAACCTGGTCGGCGGCGGTTCCTGGTCCGCCTACTACTACAACGGCTTCATCTACTCCAACGACCTGGTCAAGGGCTTCGACGTGCTGAAGCTCAGCGACAAGCGCACCGACAAGGCGGAGCGGATCCGGATGGACGAGCTCAACGTCCAGACACAGCCGGACTACTTCGAGGACTTCGACCGCGTCTCCGGCGAGGACTGAGCCCCCGCCCGCGAGACCGGCACCATCGCGCGCGTGCCGTCGGGCGGACCCCCGCCCGGCGGCACGCCGAGCTCCCAGTCGAGCCCGTACCGCTGGAACAGCTCCGCCCGCAGCCGGGCCGCCGGCATCGGCGCCCCCGGCAGCAGCACGGCGAACACGGCGCCCATGAGCAGGGCCCGCAGCAGCGGGTAGTCGGTCGCCACGTCCTCGGAGCCGTACCGGTCCACCGTGTCCCGCAGCAGGGCCGCCAGCCGCTGCTGCTCCGGACACTGCACGAAGCCCTCGGCCTGCAGGATCCCCGCCATGTGCGTCCGCATCAGCACCGGGCGCTCCTCGGCCAGGCCCAGGATCGCGTCGATCGCCCGGGCCAGCCGCTCCCGGCCGTCCTCCGTGCGCGGCTCGCGCTCCAGGGCCGCCTCCAGGGTGCGGTGCATCAGCCGGTGCACGGCGGACTGGAGCAGCTGGCGCTTGCCGGGGAAGTAGTACGAGACCAGGCCACGGGCCGATCCGGCCCGCTCGGCGATGTCCGCGAGGGTCGTCGCCTCGTAGCCGTGCTCGGAGACGAGCTCCACGGTGGCCGCGAGGATCCGGTCACGGGAGCGCCGCCGAAGCTCTTCATTGACCGATGCGCTACGCGGGGACATCCTGGACTCCTGCGTTGACTGGCTCCGAGCCAATATACTCAGCGCGTCCTGCCGTCGCGCCCTCGTGGCCGGGGGCGGGACCGGCCGTCTGTTCTGGGCGACGCGGGGGATCGTCCAGGACAGGCGGCTTCATCGTGTGTCCTCCATTCTGCTCCCGGCATCCGGCCCGGCGGGCGGCTCCGCGGGCGGTGCCGCAACCGGCGCCAGCCGGCGGTACGTGACGATCGTCGCGGCCGCGCAGCACCAGCCGAACAGCCAGCCGGCCAGCACGTCCGAGGGCCAGTGGACGCCCAGGTACACCCGCGTCCAGCCCACGCCGAGCACCGACACCACGGCGACCCCGGACAGCGTCCCCCAGCCCGGACGGCCCTCCCGCCAGTGCAGCGCCAGCACCCAGAGCAGCAGCCCGCAGGCCACCGTCGCCGCCATCGCGTGCCCGGACGGGAAGGCCGCGTACGGGGCCGAGTCGACCGGGTCCGGCCAGCGCGGCCGCTCGCGCCCCACCGCCGCCTTCAGGCCCTGCTGGAGCAGCCAGGCCAGCAGGGTGCCGACGGTGAGCCACAGCGCGAGCAGGTGCTCGCGCCGGCGCAGCAGCCACACCACCGCGAGCAGCGTCAGCGCCCGCATGGTCCACGGGTCCCAGACCCAGTCGGTCAGGACGCGGTGCAGCCGGGTGAGACCGGGCTGGGCCACCGCGTCGCGGTGCAGCGCCGCGGACACCTCCCGGTCGAAGGAGAGCAACGGGGACCACCCCACGGCCACCAGGACGAGGAGCAGCACGCCCAGGGCGCCGGTCACCACGGCGGAGATGCGCATGGCCCGCATCCTGCCCGACGGCGGCCCGGCGGTGTGCGCACGGGGTCGGCCGCGTCGCCGCCGGACCGCTCAGCCGAGGGTCCGCAGCGCCGGGACGAAGGCGATCAGCACCGGGACCACCGGCACCAGCGCCGCCGCGGCCGTCAGCCGCAGCCGGCGCCCCGCGGTGAGCCGGGGCGTGGCGCTCAGCAGCCGGTCCACCCGCTCCGGCAGTCCGGGGTGCGGCGCGGGACCCGGGCCGAACACGCCCCGGTCCTCGTTCAGTTCCACCAGCGCCAGGGCCACCGTGAGCCGCCCGAAGCGGCGCGAGGCCACGTCGTCCGCCGCCAGCTCCACCAGCCGGTGCATCTCGCCGCGGAAGGCCGCGAAGACCGGCACGCCCGGGAAGCCGTCCGCGAGCGCCGCCGAGCAGTGCAGCAGCCAGTCGTGCCGGGCCCGGGCGTGCCCCTGCTCGTGCGCGAGGACCGCGTCCAGCTGCCGGCCCTTGAGCCGGCGCAGCGCCGCCGTGGTGATGACCAGGCGAGGCGTCCCGCCGGGCAGCCACCAGGCGTCCGCGCGCTCGCCCTCCAGGACCACGAGCCGGGAGCTGCCCGAGGGCTCCTCGCCGGGCAGCAGCGGTGCCCTGACCAGCAGTTCGTCCCGGCGCGAACGGCGCCGGGCCCGGGCCCGGCCGATCTCCCGGCCCAGCATGGCCCCGGTCCACAGCCCGCCGGCCGCGAGCACCACGGCGAGCGCCGCCGACCACGGGCCGTTGGTCCCCAGCTCGTACGCCTCGATCACGGCGCGCGGCGCGGGCGCGAAGACCTGGCCGCGCACCGCCTGCCAGGCCGCCGAGGCGCTGAAGGTCATCGAGAGCGCGAAGCTCAGCAGGACGGCGGCCACCACGCACTGCCACACCCACAGGGCCACCACGGGTTCCCGTTCCACCCAGTCGGCCCGCGCGAGGAGGCGCGGGGCGACGACGGCGGTCAGGACGCCGAGCACGAGCAGCGCGAGGGAGACCAACATGACCTCAGCCTATGAGCGCGGTACCCGGTGGGGTACGGCCTCGCGCCTCAAGTGACGCACACCACGGTTTGATTCGGCCGCGGGCTCACAGCGCGAGCAGCATCGCCAGCATCGCGAGCCCCATCGACAGCCGGCACACCAGCGTCAGCTCCGCACCCCCGCCGGCCACCGCCCCGGCCGCGCCGCCCGGGGCCGCCCCCGGCACCAGCCGGGCGCCCGAACGCAGCACGTACACCCCGTAGTAGGCGAGCAGGACCCCCGTCAGCACGGGTACGCCCCCGCTCGCGGCCGCCCCGCCGTGCGCCGCGTGGCCACCCCCGTGCCCGGCGGGCTGCGCGGCCATCGCGAGCGCCATGTAGACCATCGCGAGCGAGCCCACCAGATGGTGCAGATGGTGCCCGCCGTGCCGCACCGCCCCCACCAGGCCGTGCAGCGCGGCCAGGCCGAACACCACCGCGTACACCGCCCAGCTCCACTCCGGCGGGCTCAGCACCGCCGCCGGCAGCGCCATCGCGGCCATGCCGAAGCCCATCACCGCCTCGCTCCCGGCCGCGCCCCGCCCGTCCGCCCCGCCCGTCCGCATCCGCAGCAGGCAGTACGCCCCGCTGGCCGCGCACAGCACCACGAGCAGCCACCCGGACAGCGCCGGTCCGTGCACGCCGCACACCCCCTCCCCGTGCTCCCGACCCCCGGTGCATGCCCGGCCCTCCCGGCCCCCACGCGGGCGCACGGGCGCGCACGGGTGTACGAGGGGGAGTGCGGGGGAGCGCGCTAGGCTCGGGGCGATCGCGTCCGCCGATCGACCGCGCCCGAGGGGAGACCCGCACACCATGGACACCGCCGCGCCCCGGCAGACCGCCCCCGTCACCTACCGCGACGCCGTCCTCGACGACGTACCGGCGCTCGTCCCCCTCGTCGAGTCGGCCTACCGGGGCGACGCCAGCCGGGCGGGATGGACCACCGAGGCGGACATCCTCCAGGGGCAGCGCACCGACCCGGAGGGGGTCACGGCGGTCATCACCACGCCCGGCAGCCGGCTGATGGTGGTGGAGCAGGACGGCGAGATCGTCGCCTGCTGCCAGCTGGAGCACCGCGGCGAGGCCGCCTACTTCGGCATGTTCGCGGTCCGCCCCGAGCTCCAGGGCGCCGGGCTCGGCCGGCAGATCATCGCCGAGGCCGAGCGCCGGGTGCGCGAGCTCTGGGACGTGCGCGAGATGCACATGACCGTGATCTCGGTGCGCGAGGAGCTGATCGCCTGGTACGAGCGCCGCGGCTACTCCCGCACCGGCCGGACGACCCCCTTCCCGTACGGCGACGAGCGCTTCGGCGTCCCGCAGCGCGACGACCTGGAGTTCGAGCTCCTGGTGAAGCCGCTCGGCTAGGCCGTCTCTTCCGGATCTCGCCGGGCTCTCGACTCCCCCAGAGCTTCGCCTGGGTGGGGGTGCCCCCGGCACCGCGTCTCGCCGCGTTGTCGTCGGTCGCCGATGGCCCCCTGGGCTTCGCCCGGGTGGGGGTGCCCCCGGGCGAAGCCCAGGGGGAGTACCCCCACCGCATCGCTTCCGCCCCCTCGGCCTGGCGGCCGCGGAGGTGCCCCCACCTCCGCCTTGCGATCCTTCCCCTGGGCCCTGGCGGGCCCGGGGAGACCCCAACCCTCGGCCCTGACGGGCCTGGGGAGACCCCAACCCTCGGCCCTGACGGGCCTGGGGAGACCCCAACCCTCGGCCCTGACGGGCTTGGGGAGACCCCATGCACCGGACGCCGCTCGCCCCCGTAGCCCTCCGGGCACGGGAGGTGCCCCCGGATCCGGCCTGATCCGAAAGAAACGGCCCAGGGCCTGTCCGGCGGCTCGGCCGGCCGGCCGCTCAGGCGGTGCCGGCGCGGGCGGCCTCGCGGATCTCCGGGCGGTCCGTGGTCGCCCCGTCGAGTCCCAGCGCGTGGGCCAGCCGCAGGTCGTCCGGGGTGTTCACGACCCAGCCGATCACCCGCAGGCCCGCCCGGTGCGCCGCGTCCGCGGTGTGCCGCGTCAGGTGCCGGATGTTGAGGACCAGCGCCCGCGCGCCGACCGCCAGCGCGCGCTCCACCACCGCGCCCTGCTCCTCGTCGGCGACCAGCGCGGTGCGCACCCCGGGGACCAGGTCGCGGATCTCCGCGAGCGCCTCGTCGTGGAAGGACAGCACCTCCACCCGCCCGGTCAGCGCGCGCCGCTCGATCACCTCGGCGAGCGCCCGGGCCGCCGCGGTGTCCTTGATCTCCGCCTGGATCGGCGCCCGGACGGCCGAGAGGACCTCCTCGAAGACGGGGACCCGTTCCCCCTCGCCCGCGTCGAGCTCCCTCAGCTCCGCGAGCGTCTTGCCGGCGACCGGCCCGGAGCCGTCCGTGGTCCGGTCGACGTCGGCGTCGTGCATGACGACGAGCGCCCCGTCCTTGCTGAGGTGCAGGTCCAGTTCGACGGCGTCCATGCCGGCCTGCTCGGCCCGGACGAAGGAGAGCAGGGTGTTCTCGGGCGCGACGCCCATCACCCCGCGGTGGCCGATGGTCACGAAACCCACGATCTCCTCGCTTCCGTCGAGGTCTGCGGCCCCGGCCCCGGTTCCCGCCGGGCGCCGGGCGGTTCCTCGGGGCAGCCTAGTGGTGGGGACAGCGGCGGACGGGAGACACGCGGAACGCCGTATTTCTCGGCTTCAAACCCCGCCACGCAGGAAAATTCGCGGTGACACCCGGGGGTGCACAGGAGAATTTTTCCTCCCCCTCTTGTGAGACGGGGCTGTCCCTGGTTACGGTGTGTTGACGCAAGGTTCTCCTGTGGAGGAAGAGAAATGACGGAAATTCTTGTGCAGGACGTGACCGGTGAGGGGATAGCCACCGACACCGTGGTGGTCGACCACCCTGCCTGGACCGAGCTCAAGAATGCCGTGGAGGAGATCCGCCCCTGGCAGAGCGCGGACGGCTCCATCGACTTCACCGCCGAGGACGCCCCGGCCCGCGACCTGGCCGAGCAGACCGTCGAGCGCATCGTGGCCGCGGTCGAGCAGCTCTCCCCGCTGCTCCCGCACGACGCCGCCTACCACCGCGCCCTCGTCGCCGACCTGCGCAAGTGGGTCGCCGACGGCTTCCAGGTGCCGGACTTCCTGGACGCGCTGCTGGCCTTCCACCCGGCCGCCGACCGCCGGGACGGCCTCCAGCACCTCGTCGTCTTCCCGATGTACACGCAGAACGGCAACCCGGACCGCAACTTCGAGGCCGTCGTCCTCCGGATGGTGTGGCCGGAGTGGCTCGCCGAGCTGGAGGCCACCCGCTACGACAACCCGGGCTACATCGGCATCACCTTCGAGGACTTCACCGCCGGTTACGACACCAACTCGGCCGTCCTCTTCCCGGAGACCGTCGCCGTCCGCGAGGTCCCCGAGCGCTTCACCTGGGGCGGCATCTTCTGCGACCGCGAGGCCGCCCGCTTCCGCAAGGTGACCGAGGCCGCCGTCGACACCCTCGGCCTGGAGCTGCCCGCCGACATCGCCGCCATGCTCGGCGACCAGAAGCGCTGCGAGCAGGCCTTCGCCCTCTGGGACCTGGTCCACGACCGCGCCCACAGCCGCGGCGACCTGCCCTTCGACCCGTTCATGATCAAGCAGCGCCAGCCCTTCTGGATGTACGGCCTGGAGGAGCTCCGCTGCGACCTCACCGCCTTCAAGGCGGCCGTGCAGCTGGAGTCCGAGGGCAACGAGCACGGCCGTGACGTGCAGTACGCGGTGCTCTTCGACCGCATGTTCCGCTTCCCGCTCACCGGCGACCGCACCCGCAACTACGACGGCCTCGGCGGTCAGCTGCTCTTCGCCTACCTCCACAAGCACGACGTGGTGCGCTGGACCGACAACACCCTGACCATCGACTGGCAGCGCGCCCCCGAGGTCACCAACCAGCTCTGCGGCGAGATCGAGAAGCTCTACCGCGACGGCATCGACCGTCCCAAGCTCGTCCACTGGTTCAAGGCCTACGAGCTGGTCTCCACCTACCTCGCCCCGCACCCGGGCTCGAAGTGGGCCAAGGGCCCCGACGCCCTCGACGTCTCCCTCCCGCCGCGCAAGCTCGTGGACGACGTGCTTCCCGACGAGTTTCCGCTCAGCATGTTCTTTGAGGCCCTCTCCAAGAAGATGAAGGGCGTGATCGCCGACACCAAGGGCATCACCGCCGCCGACATGCCCGAGCGGGTCGCCGCGTGACCGACGGTACGGAGCCCACGGAGGAGTCGTCCATGAACGCCAACGGAAACGGCGGACCGCTCGACGGAGCCGTCGTCGCGGTCGCGGGCGCGGCCGGCCCGGCGGGCCGCGCGGCCCTGCTGCGCCTCGCCGAGGCGGGTGCCACGGTGGTCGCCTCCGACGCCGACCCGGCCCGGCTCGCGGAGGCGGTCGACGCCGCCCGCTACGCCCACGGCGGCGCCACGGTCACCGGGGACACGGTCGACCTGCTCGACCTGGACGCCACGCGCGACTGGGCCGCCAAGACCGAGAAGGAGTTCGGCCGCATCGACGGCCTGGTCCACCTCGTCGGCGGCTGGCGCGGCGCGCCCTCCTTCACCGAGGCCGACCTCAAGGACTGGGACTTCCTGGAGAAGCTCCTGATCCGCACGGTCCAGCACACCTCGCTCGCCTTCCACGACGCGTTGCTGCGCAGCGGCGGCCGTGGCCGCTACGCGCTGATCAGCCAGGTCGGCGCGCACAAGCCGCAGGCCAACAACGCCGCGTACAACGCCGGCAAGGCCGCGGCCGAGGCCTGGACGCTCGCCATGGCGGACTCCTTCCGCAAGCTGGGGGGCGAGGACGGGCCGCAGGCGGCCGCTGCGATCCTGGTGATCAAGGCACTGGTGCACGACGCGATGCGCGCGGAGCGCCCCAATGCGAAGTTCGCGGGCTTCACGGACGTCAAGGAACTGGCCGACGCCATCGCCGGACTCTGGGACCGGCCCGCACAGGAAGTGAATGGACAGCGCCTGTGGCTGACCCCCAAGCCCTGACCGCGGCCACGCGGACCGACGCCCGTCGTCACCACGACCCGTCGGTCCGCGGCTTCGCCAGCGACAACTACGCCGGAGCCCATCCGGAGGTCCTCGCGGCCATCGCCCTCGCCAACGGCGGCCACCAGGTCGCCTACGGGGAGGACGACTACACCGACCACCTGCAGCGCGTGATGCACAGCCACTTCGGCCCGGCGGCCGAGGCGTTCCCGGTCTTCAACGGGACCGGCGCCAACGTGACCGCGCTCCAGGCGCTCACCGACCGCTGGGGCGCGGTGATCTGCGCCGAGTCCGCGCACATCAACGTGGACGAGGGCGGCGCGCCCGAGCGGATGGGCGGCCTCAAGCTGCTCACCGTGCCCACCCCGGACGGCAAGCTCACCCCCGAGCTCATCGACCGGCAGGCCTGGGGCTGGGAGGACGAGCACCGGGCGATGCCGCAGGTCGTCTCGATCACCCAGAACACCGAGCTCGGCACCGTCTACACGGTCGACGAGATCCGGGCCATCGTGGAGCACGCCCACGCCAAGGGCATGAAGGTGCACCTCGACGGCGCCCGGATAGCCAACGCGGCCGCGTCCCTGAACGTGCCGATGCGGGCCTTCACCAACGCGGTCGGCGTCGACGTCATCTCGTACGGCGGCACCAAGAACGGCATGCTCTTCGGCGAGGCCGTGGTCGTCCTCAACCCGGACGCGGTCAGCCACATGAAGCACCTGCGCAAGCTGTCCATGCAGCTGGCCTCGAAGATGCGCTTCGTGTCGGTCCAGCTGGAGGCGCTGCTCGCCAAGGACCTGTGGCTGCGCAACGCGAGCCACGCCAACGCGATGGCCCAGCGCCTCGCGGCCGGCGTGCGCGGCGTGGACGGGGTGGAGATCCTCTACCCGGTGCAGGCCAACGCGGTCTTCGCCCGGCTGCCGCACGAGGTCAGCCGGCGCCTCCAGAAGCGCTTCCGCTTCTACTTCTGGGACGAGGCGGCCGGCGACGTGCGCTGGATGTGCTCCTTCGACACCACGGAGGACGACGTCGACGCCTTCCTGCAGGCGCTGAAGGAAGAGATGGCGCGCTAGCCGGGACCTCGCTCAGACTGCATGAGTATGCGGCCGGACGGAAAGTCATTGACTGCCGTCCGGCCGCATTCCTATGCTCACACCGCATGAAACTGATCCAGCAGAACCCTGACGTCTCCGCCTACTTGGTCGCCGACGAGGTCGTCGACCACGCCCACCCGCTGGTGAAAGAGACCGCCGACCGTCTCTGGTCTCAACATCCCGACGCATACTCATACGCGCAGGCGGCCTACGAGTTCGTCCGCGACACCATCCCGCACTCGGCCGACTCCGGCGACCTCCGCGTCCCGGTGCGCGCCTCCGACGTGCTCGCCACCCGCAACGGCATCTGCGTCTCCAAGGCGCACGCCGTCGCCGCGCTCCTGCGGGCCCGGGGCGTCCCCACGGCCTTCTGCTACCAGCGGCTCACCGAGGACGGGGACGATCCGATGGTCCACGGACTCGTCGCCGTCCTGCTGCCCGGACGGCAGGTCTGGTCGCGGCTCGACGTGCGCGGCAACAAGCCCGGGATCGACGCGCGGTTCTCCCTCGACGAGGAGCGGCTGTCCTGGTCCGTCCGCCCCGAGTTCGGCGAAGTGGACTACCCGGTCCTCTACGAGGCGCCGCATCCGGTGGTGGTGCACGCCCTGCGGACGGCCGCCGACCGGCCCCACCTCTGGAAGACCTTCCCCACCGAGCTCCCGGCCCCGGACGCCGGACCGGTCGGCTGACGCCGGGTCCTACTGCTCGGCGCGCCGCTCCGCGGCCTTGAGCTCCTCCGGCGTCGGCGCCGTGCCCCCGAGGTGCGCGGGCACCCACCAGGTGTCGCCCGCGTCCTTGGGGCGCACCGGGTAGGCCCGCTGCGCCGCCTCCAGGAGCTCCTGGACCCGGTCCCGCAGCCTGCGCGTGATCGCGCCCGCGTACTGGTCGGCCGGCGCCTCCACCGGCTCGCCGACCCGGATCGTCACCGGGATGTGGCTGCGCTTGAAGTTCCGCGGCCTGCCCTTGGTCCAGATCCGCTGGGTGCCCCACAGCGCCATCGGGATCAGCGGCACCCCGGCCTCCTGCGCGAGGCGCGCCGCACCGGACTTGAAGCTCTTCAGGGTGAACGACTGCGAGATGGTCGCCTCGGGGAAGACGCCCACGATCTCGCCCGAACGCAGCGCGTCGAGCGCGTGCTGGTAGGCGTGCTCGCCCTGCGCGCGGTCCACCGGGATGTGCTTCATCGCGCGCATCAGCGGCCCCGACACCTTGTGCCGGAAGACCGACTCCTTCGCCATGAAGCGCACCAGGCGCTTCTGCGGCAGCGCGGCGAGACCGGTGAAGATGAAGTCCAGATAGCTGATGTGATTGCTCACCAGCACCGCGCCGCCCTGGCGGGGGATGTGGTGCGACCCCTGGGTGTCGATCTTCAGGTCCAGCGCCTTGAACATGGTCAGGGCGGCGCCGATGACCGGCCGATAGACGAGCTCTGCCATCTGGGAGGAACCCCTTACGTCTGTGCCTGGGGAGGGTTCTCCCGGCGAAGTTACGCGGCCGTAGGTTTTCGGCTTTGGGCCGATCGTGCCCCATGTGGGAGCCCGAGACCAGTCCTGACGGCTTCGTACGGGGAGATTCTCGTCACTCCCGGTGGTCGTGGCGGGAATGCGACGCCGTCCCCGGGCGCTGCACCAGGGAGAACGGCCGGACGCGGCCGGAGCGCGACAGGAGGCGGGGAACGGATGAGCGAGGTCCTGGGCGCGGCGGAGCTGGGCGCCGAGCTGGGGGAGCGGGCCACCCTGGTGCAGTTCTCCACCGCCTTCTGCCAGCCCTGCCGGGCCACCCGCCGCACGCTGGCCGAGGTCGCCGCCATGGTCGAGGGCGTCGGGCACGTGGAGGTCGACGCCGAGGAGCGCCTCGATCTCGTACGGGCCCTCGGCATCGCCCGTACCCCCACCGTGCTCGTCCTCGACCGGGGCGGCCGGATCGTCCGCCGCGCCACCGGGCAGCCCCGCAAGGCCGATGTCATCGCCGCGCTCGGGCGGGCGGTGTGACGCCGTGACGCTCCTCCCAGATGCCGGTACGCACTTGACTGCACACGTCAACGATCGTCAGTCTGGCGTAATGGTCCCAGAACTCCTTCTCTACGGCCGGGCCCACGTGGACCTGGCCCGCAACGCGAGCGCGCGCTGTCCGGGTGTCTGACGAACCCGCGACCTCCCTCCCGCCGCCCTCGCAGAAGGACAACTCCATGACGGTCTCGCCCGAGCTCCGCACGCTCCCGACGATTCCCTCCGACCTCACCGCCGCCGCCCCGTCGCTCGCCGCCCCCGTCCCTGCGGCCCGTGCGGCCCGCCCCGGCTCTCCCGAACTGCTGCGCTCCGTCTTCCGGCAGCACGCCGCCGGCGTCGCGGTCGTCACCGCGTACGGCGAGGGGCGCCCGGTCGGCTTCACCGCCACCTCCCTCAACTCCGTGGCCGCCGAGCCCCCGCTGATCTCCTTCGGTGTCGGCACCGGCTCCTCCAGCTGGCCCGTGGTCTCCGGGGCCGAGCACATCGGCGTGCACATACTCGGCGAGCACCAGGCCGAGCTGGCCGCCACCTTCGCCCGCAGCGGCGCCGACCGCTTCGCCGCGCCGACCCGCTGGAGCCGCGGCCCCGAGGGCGTGCCGGTCCTGGACGGGGTCCTCGCCTGGCTGGTGTGCCGGGTGGTGGCCCGGGTCCCGGCCGGCGACCACCGGATCGTGATCGCCGAGGCGGTGGCCGGCGACCCGGACGGCGCGGGCCGTCCGCTCCTCTACCACCAGGGGCGCTTCAACGCCCTGCGCGACTGAGAGTTCCCGTACCGGCCGGTCCGGGCGCGTTGGCAAGGTCACACGGCTGAGCGCTTGCTCAGTGGTAACGAACTGGGTGTACTGGCGAGTAATATCTCGGTCGGGGTATTGGACGCCCCGACCGGAAACCCGCCCTTCAGGCGCCTATGCTGCGAGCAACAAGGCAGCCCAGTTATGACGATGCAGTAGGAGAGCCGGCGTGAGCTTGAGGATCGTTGTCTGTGTGAAGTACGTGCCGGACGCCACGGGCGACCGGAAGTTCGCGGACGACCTGACGGTCGACCGCGACGACGTCGACGGCCTCCTTTCGGAGCTCGACGAGTACGCGGTCGAGCAGGCGCTCCAGATCGCCGAAGAGGCGGACGACGCCGAGGTCACCGTGCTGACGGTGGGCCCGGAGGACGCCAAGGACGCGCTGCGCAAGGCGCTGTCGATGGGCGCCGACAAGGCCGTCCACGTCGAGGACGACGACCTGCACGGCACCGACGTCATGGGCACCTCGCTGGTGCTGGCCAAGGCGATCGAGAAGACCGGCTACGACATCGTCATCGCCGGCATGGCCTCGACCGACGGCACCATGGGCGTCCTCCCGGCGATCCTGGCCGAGCGCCTGGGCGTCCCGCAGGTCACCCTGCTCTCCGAGGTCAAGGTCGAGGACGGCAAGGTGACCGGCCGCCGTGACGGCGACACCGCCTCCGAACAGCTGGAGGCCTCCCTCCCGGCGGTCGTGTCCGTGACCGACCAGTCCGGCGAGGCCCGTTACCCGTCCTTCAAGGGCATCATGGCCGCCAAGAAGAAGCCGGTGGAGTCCCTGGACCTCTCCGACCTCGACATCGAGGCCGACGAGGTCGGCCTGGAGGGCGCCTGGACCAAGGTCGACGAGGCGAACGAGCGCCCCGCCCGCACCAAGGGCACGATCGTCACCGACGAGGGCGAGGGCGGCAAGCAGCTGGCCGAGTTCCTCGCGAGCCAGAAGTTCATCTGAGGCTCGCGCGAGCCCTACCGACTGCCCCCCTTTTCGTTCGCAGGAGATTGACGTCCCATGGCTGAGATTCTCGTCTACGTCGACCACGTCGACGGAGCCGTCCGCAAGCCCACCCTGGAGCTGCTGACCCTGGCCCGCCGCCTGGGCGAGCCGGTCGCCGTCGCGCTGGGCAACGGCGCCGCCGACACCGCCGCCACCCTCGCCGAGCACGGCGCCGTGAAGGTGCTCACCGCCGACGCCCCCGAGTTCGCCGAGTACCTCGTCGTCCCGAAGGTGGAGGCCCTGCAGGCCGCGTACGAGTCTGTGTCCGCCGCCGGCTCCCTGGCCGCCGTGCTCGTCCCGTCCTCCGCCGAGGGCAAGGAGATCGCCGCCCGCCTCGCGGTCCGCATCGGCTCCGGCATCATCACCGACGCCGTGGACCTGGAGGCCGGCGCCGAGGGCCCGGTCGCCACGCAGTCGGCGTTCGCCGCCTCGTACACCACCAAGTCCCGCGTCTCCAAGGGCACCCCGGTCATCACGGTCAAGCCGAACTCGGCCCCCGTGGAGGCCGCGCCGGCCGCCGGCGCCGTCGAGGCGCTCGCCGTCTCCTTCTCGGAGAAGGCCACCGGCACCAAGGTCACCTCGCGCACCCCGCGCGAGTCGACCGGTCGCCCGGAGCTGACCGAGGCCGCGATCGTGGTCTCCGGCGGCCGCGGCGTCAACGGCGCCGAGAACTTCGGTGTCATCGAGGCCCTCGCCGACTCGCTCGGCGCGGCCGTCGGCGCCTCGCGCGCCGCCGTGGACGCCGGCTGGTACCCGCACTCCAACCAGGTCGGCCAGACCGGCAAGTCGGTCTCCCCGCAGCTGTACATCGCCTCCGGCATCTCCGGCGCGATCCAGCACCGCGCGGGCATGCAGACCTCGAAGACCATCGTCGCGATCAACAAGGACGCCGAGGCGCCGATCTTCGACCTGGTCGACTACGGCGTGGTGGGCGACCTCTTCGACGTCGTCCCGCAGCTGACCCAGGAGATCCAGTCCCGCAAGGGCTGATCTGCGAGTCCTTCCTGGTCGGGGGCCGCGCGGTGTTCTGCACCGCGCGGCCCCCGGCCGTTTCGGACACCCATTGACGCGGGTCCGCGCGGACTACTAACTTCGCTATACGGATTGTTGATTCCGTGCAGCGGAAAACAGGAGGATGTGGGATGGGTCAGCAGGAGAAGGTGTCGACGAGCCTCGCCGGCGCGGTCAGCGAGGGCATCAGCGCCTCCCTCGCCGCCGTGGACGCCGAGCTGGACCGTCGCTACCCGGGAGACCCCGGCACCCGTCAGCCCGTCCACACGGTCTACGTCCCCGGCAACCTCTTCGACGCCGGCACCATCCGCTCCTGGGGCGACCAGGCCCTCGCGGCCCTCGACGAGCACGCCCCCGACGCCGCCACCTTCGCCGCCGTCCTCGGCCTCGGCGACGAGCTCGCCGAGGACGTCTACGGCCGGGTCCGCGCCAAGCTGGAGCGCGAGCCCATCGAGGACCTGCGCATCGACTTCGAGGACGGCTACGGCGGGACCGACGAGGACGCCGACGCCGCCCGCGCCGCCCGCATCGTCACCGAGGCGTACGCGGACCTCAGCGCGGCCCCGTACATGGGCATCCGGATGAAGTGCATGGAGTCCGCCGTCCGTGACCGCGGCATCCGCACCACCGACGTCTTCCTCACCGGCCTCATGGAGCACGGCGGCCTGCCCGACGGCCTCGTCCTCACCCTCCCCAAGGTCACCTACCCCGAGCAGGTCACCGCCTTCGTACGCCTCCTGGAGGCCTTCGAGAAGGCGCACGGCCTCGCCGAGGGACGGCTTGGCTTCGAGATCCAGATCGAGACCAGCCAGGCCATCCTCGCCGCCGACGGCACCGCCACCGTCGCCCGCATGATCGACGCCGCCGAGGGCCGCGCCACCGGCCTGCACTACGGCACCTTCGACTACAGCGCCTGCCTCGGCGTCTCCGCCGCCTACCAGGCCAGCGACCACCCGGCCGCCGACCACGCCAAGGCGATCATGCAGGTCGCCGCCGCCGGCACCGGCGTCCGCGTCTCCGACGGCTCCACCAACGTCCTCCCGGTCGGCCCCACCGACCAGGTCCACGAGGCCTGGAAGCTGCACTACGGCCTCACCCGCCGCGCCCTGGCCCGCGCCTACTACCAGGGCTGGGACATGCACCCGGGCCACATCCCCACCCGCTACGCCGCCGTCTTCGCCTTCTATCGCGAGGGTTTCGAGACCGCCGCCAAGCGCCTCTCCGCCTACGCCAACCACGCCGGCGGCGACGTCATGGACGAGCCCGCCACCGCCAAGGCGCTCTCCTCCTACCTGCTCCGCGGCCTGCAGTGCGGCGCCCTCGACACCACCGAGGTCGACGCCCTCACCGGCATGACCCGCGCCGACCTGGAGCGCTTCGCCGCCCCGCGCCGCGGAGACCTGACCGCGACGGCGCAGTAACCCCCGGCCCGCGCCGGGCCACGCTCCGTGCCCCGTACCCTGTACGCGTCCATCGCAGCCGACAGAGGAACGGGGCACGCGTGTCTTCGGGGGAGTACGAGCGGCTGGCCGGCCGCTACCGGGTGGTGAGCCAACTCGGGCGGGGCGGCATGGGCGTCGTCTGGCGCGCGGTCGACGAGGTCCTCGGCCGTGAGGTGGCGGTCAAGGAACTGCGCACCTACAACGACGCCTCGGGGCCGGAACTGGCAGACCTGCGCCTGCGCATGCAGCGCGAGGCCCGCGCGGCGGCCCGGGTCCGCCACCCCGGGGTGGTCGCCGTCCACGACGTGACCGAGCACGAGGGCCGGCCCGTCATCGTCATGGAACTGGTCGAGGGCCCCTCGCTCGACGGCGTGCTCGCCGAGCGCGGCACCCTCGACCCGCGCGAGGCCGCCGGCGTCGGCGCCGCGGTCCTGGACGCGCTCGCCGCCGCCCACGACGCCGGCGTGCTCCACCGCGACGTGAAGCCCGGCAACGTGCTGCTTGACCGCGGCGGCCCCGCCGAGGGCGGCCGGGTGGTCCTCACCGACTTCGGGATCGCCGCGATGGAGGACCCCGGCGACGGCTCCGCCACCCACCTCACCCGCAGCGGCGAGATCGTGGGCTCCCTCGACTACCTGGCCCCCGAGCGCGCCCAGGGGCAGCAGCCGGGCCCGGCCTCCGACGTGTGGGCGCTCGGCGCCACCCTGTACGCGGCGGTCGAGGGCGCCTCGCCCTTCCGCCGCACCTCCACCTGGTCCACCCTCAACGCCATCGTGGTCGAACCCCTTCCGTCCCCGCGCCGGGCCGGCCCGCTGACCCCGGTCCTGCTCCGCCTCCTGGACAAGGACCCGGCCCGCCGCCCGGACGCCCGCACGGCGGCGGGGCTGCTGCGCGCGGTGGCCGAGGGCGCCCCGGTGCCCCCGGCCGAGGCCACCGGTCCGGCGGGTGCGGTGCCGGGCGCCGAGACGCAGCCGTGGGCGCAGGCCGGGCCGCAGGCCGACCAGCCGTGGGTTCCGGCCGGGGCCGGGGGCCCTGTGGGGCCGGTGCCGACGCAGCCGTGGGCGCGGGCCGGGCAGCAGGCCGCACCGTCCTCGGTGCCCCCGCCGTCGTGGACGCCCGCCCGGGGCGACGCCGTGCCGCAGGCGCCCCAGGGCTTCGGCCCGGCGGTCGCCCCGCCGCCCGCCGTGGTGGCGCAGCCCGTTCCGGCCGGCTTCTCCGGCGCGGCGGCGACCACCCCGGTGGCGTACGGAGGACAGGGCGTCGGCGCGTCCGAGCGGCCCGCGCGCAAGCGGCGCGGGGCGCTGGTGGCCGCGACGGCCGCCGGAGTACTGCTGCTCGGCGGCGGGGTGACCTATGCGCTGCTCGACCGGGACGGCGGCCCCGGCGGCACGACCACGGCCGGCGGCGAGCCGACGGCGGGGCCCACGGGAGATCCCGGCCGGGTCCTCGACCCGGGCGCGCCCGGCGGGGGAGCGAGCACCGCGGGGAGCCCGTCGGCGACCGCGACGCCCTCGCGGGACGGCGCCCGCCCCACACCCTCCCCGTCCACGCCCGCGGACTCCGCGCCGCCCGCCCCCTCGGCCCGGCCCGGCACCGGGACGACCGCGGCCCCGGCCCCCGGTCGGACCGCGGGCGGCACGAGCGGCGGTGCGACCACCGCACCGCCCGCGACCGCGGGAGGCGGCTGCACCCCGAAGGGCGGCGGGAAGTACGACTGCCAGGTGTGGCGCACGGAGAAGACGTACCGTCACGACGGCGGCGAGATGGGCGTCCTGAACGCCGGCACGAACTACTTCTACTGCCAGGTCGACCTCGGCCGCCGCGAGACCTACGGCCAGTGGACCAACACCTGGTGGGCCAGGACCGACGACGACAGCGGCAACACCAACGTCTACTTCAGCGTCGTCTACATCAAGGGCGGGGACAACGACCAGCCGGTTCCCGGCCTGCCGGTCTGCTGACCCGGCCGCCGTCGGCCGCGCCGCGCCGGCGGAACCACGCCCGGGCCGGCGGCCGGCGGCCGGCTCACCGGCCCGCGGGTCCAAGGCCGCGGACGCCGCCGCGGCCTCAGGCCGGGGGAGCGATCTCGCCCGAGCCCCGGGCGATCAGCCGGGTCTCCAGGACCACGGTCTCCGGCGCCCCGGCCACCCCGTCGAGGCGCCGGAAGAGACGCTCCGCCGCCGTGCGGCCCAGCGCCGCCGCGTCCTGCGCGATGACCGTGATGCCGAGCAGGTCGGCCAGCTCGATGTCGTCGAACCCGACCAGGGCGACCGGCCGTTCGCGCCCCGCGAGCTCCCGGACCGCCGTCACCGTCACCCGGTTGTTGCCCGCGAACAGCGCCGTCACCGGCTCCGGTCCCGACAGCATCTCCGTCACCGCCGCCGCGACCCGCTCCGGGTCCGTCGGCCCGAGCGACACCCACGCCTCGGCCACGTCGAGCCCCGCGTCCTCCATCGCCGCCCGGTAGCCGCGCAGCCGCTCCTTCGCGGTGTGGATGCGCGGCCGGTCGCCGACGAAGCCGATCCGGCGGTGTCCGTGCGCGATCAGGTGCGCCACGCCCGCACGGGCCCCGCCGAAGCTGTCCGAGAGGACGGTGTCCGCCTCGATCCGGCCGGCCGGGCGGTCCACGAAGACCGTGGCCACGCCCGCCCGCATCTCCGGCTCCAGATAGCGGTGGTCGCCGCCGGCCGGGATGACGATGAGCCCGTCCACCCGGCGCGCGCACAGCGCGAGCGCCAACTCCTGCTCGCGGTCCGGGTCCTCGGCGCTGGACCCGTTGATGAGCAGGGCGCCGTGCGCCCGCGCCACCTCCTCGACGGCCCGGCTCAGCGGCCCGTAGAAGGGGTCGGCCAGGTCCTCCAGGACCAGGCCGACCGAGGCGGTGCGGCCCTTGCGCAGCACCCGCGCGCTGTCGTTGCGGCGGAAGCCGAGGGACTCGATGGCCTCCTGGACCCGCCGCTCGGTGTCGGGGGTGACGCCCGGTTCGCCGTTGACGACCCGCGAGACGGTCTTGAGGCCCACGCCCGCGCGGGCGGCGACGTCCTTCATGGTGGGCCGATTGCCGTAACGGTGCTCGGGGCGGCGGGCGATGTCGGCCACGGTGCGCGGATCCTCCGTCAGGTGTGCGATCGGGCGCTCAGGTGCGTCTCGATCTCGTTGCTGACGAGCATAGGCCCTGGACAACGTTGTCAGAGGCGGGAAGACTGTAGGTCGCAACCACCGTCCCCACGGAGATCCGGAGCCCATGCGCACTGACCTCGTCGTCGCCCTCGACATCGGCGGCACCAAGATCGCCGGAGCGCTGGTCGACGCCGGGGGCCGGATCCGGCTGCGCGCCCAGCGGCCGACGCCCGCGCGCGAGGACGGCGAGACGGTGATGAAGGCCGTGACGGCGGTGCTCGACGAGCTCGCCGGGTCCCCGCTGTGGGCCGCGGCGGGCGCGGTCGGCATCGGCAGCGCGGGCCCGGTCGACGCCTCGGCCGGCACCGTCAGCCCGGTCAACGTGCCCGGCTGGCGTGCGTTCCCGCTGGTCGAGCGGGTGCGGCAGGCGGTCGGAGGCCGGCCCGTCACGCTGGTCGGCGACGGCGTGGCCATGACCGCCGCCGAGCACTGGCAGGGCGCCGCGCGCGGCCACGACAACGCACTCTGCCTCGTCGTCTCCACCGGCGTCGGCGGCGGCCTCGTCCTCGACGGCCGGCTCCACACCGGCCCCACTGGCAACGCCGGCCACATCGGCCACATCAGTGTGGACCTGGACGGCGAGCCCTGCGCCTGCGGTGGACGCGGCTGCGTCGAACGCATCGCCAGCGGCCCGCACATCGCCCGCCGCGCCCTCGCGGCCGGCTGGCGGCCCGGCCCCGACGGCGACGCCACCGCCGCCGGAGTGGCCGCCGCCGCCCGGGCGGGCGACCCGGTGGCCGTCGCCTCCTTCGAGCGCGCCGCCCAGGCCCTGGCCGCCGGCATCGCCGCGACCGCCTCCCTGGTCGAGATCGACATCGCGGTGATCGGCGGCGGAGTGGCCGGCGCCGGCGAGGTCCTCTTCGCCCCGCTGCGCCGCAGCCTCCGCTCGTACGCCACGCTCTCGTTCGTCCGCGACCTCACGGTCGTCCCCGCCCTCACCGGCACCGACGCCGGCCTCCTCGGCGCGGCAGCGGCAGCGGCCCCGCGCGGGGCGGAGGGGGAGGTCCTGTAGGGGCGCGGAGGGCCGCGCCCCCCGGCAGCTGCCGGCCTGGCCGCCGACGACCGCGGTCGGTCCGTTCCGCGCGGCCCCTGCCCGCGCTGCCGGGCGCCCTGTCCGACCCGAACTCGGCCCGCTCGCCACTGCGTTCGGCGCCACGGCATCGCCGTGCGGGCCTGCGGCCCGAGGGCGGCGGGGGTGGGGCCGGGAAGATCGACGTCCCGTGCACGGCCCCCGCGCCGAAGCCGGCGCGATGCGGCGCCGGTGCGGTACGGCTCCGGGTGGTGCCGGGCCCGCCTGGGGCGGGGTCCTGGAGGGCGCTGCGGCGCGGCGGCTTCGTCCGGAGGAGAGGGGGTGGCGACCGCCGGTGCACGGGCCCGCGCCGGTGCGGTACGGCTCCGGGTGGTACCGGGCCCGTGTGGGGCGGGGGCCTGGAGGGCGCTGCGGCGCGGCGCTTCGTCCGGAGGAGAGGGGCGGTGGCGACCGCCGGTGCACGCGGGCCCCGCGAAGCCCTGCCCGCCCCGGGACGGGTATGCCCGCGCGGACGCCGTTGCGATGCGGCGCCGGTGCGGTACGGCTCCGGGTGGTACCGACCCCGCGCGGGGCGGAGGGTCGGGAGGGGACCACCTCGTAGGGCGCTGCGGCGCGGCGCTTCGTCCGGAGGAGAGGGGCGATGGCGACCGCCGGCGCACGCGGGCCCCGCGAAGCCCTGCCCGCCCCGGGACGGGCATGCCCGCGCGGACGCCGTTGCGGTACGGCTCCGGGCGCACCGGGCCCATGGGTGCGGCGCGCGCCGGCGGCGGTTGCCGGCGGGGCGGGCCCCCGGGGGCGTACGCGGGGCGCACGGGCTGTGCGCGGGCGCGGAGTGGGCCCGGAGGCGCGCCCCCGGTCCCGTACCACCGGCGCGTCCGGCGAGGTCCGGCGAGCCGTGCCGCGCGATGGCCGGGCGCGCATCGGGTGGCCGGGCATCGCGCCCGCCGTGCCGGCGGCGGCCGGCCGTGCGGCGGCCCGCGAGGGTCCGCGCGCGGGCGTGCCACGGTTCACCGGGGGCGGCGCCCCCGGGCCCCCGCCGCCCGGGGGTTTCCGTGGCAGGGTGGTGCGGGCAAGCCACCTGGGGCCGACGATGAGGGGGAATCGTGATCATCTGGATCAACGGGGCGTTCGGCGCCGGGAAGTCCAGCACCGCGCGCGAACTGGTCGAGCTGATCCCGGACAGCACGCTCTACGACCCCGAGACCACCGGTGGCGCGCTGCGCCGGATGCTCCCGCGCAAGCGCCTCGCCGAGGTCTCCGACTTCCAGGACCTGCCGATCTGGCGCCGCCTCGTGGTGGACACCGCCGCCGCCCTGCTCGCCGAGCTGGGCGGGGGCCTCGTGGTGCCGATGACCCTGCTGCGGCAGGAGTACCGGGACGAGATCTTCGGCGGCCTCGCCGCCCGCCGGATCGAGGTGCGCCATGTCGTCCTCACTCCCGATGAAACGATCCTGCGCAACCGGATCGAGGGCCGCGCCGCCCTCGTCGGCGCCGCCGACCTCGCCGAGGCGAGCGCCACCGCCAAGGTCACCGGCGAGACCCCGGCCCAGGCGGCGGCCCGCGCGGGCCACTGGTGCCTCGGCCAGGTCGACCGCTACCGCGCCGCCCTCGACGGCTGGCTCGCGGCCGACGCGTACCCGGTCGACAACTCCGTGCTCACCGCCGCCGAGACGGCCCGGCTCGTCGCCGACGCCGTCCGCAGCGGCCGCGCCACCCCCTGCGGCATCGTCCAGACCCCCGAACCGACCGGCGAGACCCTGGCCGCCGGGGTGCTCCTCTTCGACGAGGACGACCGCGTCCTGCTCGTCGACCCCACCTACAAGCCCGGCTGGGAGTTCCCCGGCGGCGTCGTCGAACCCGGCGAGGCACCCGCCCGGGCCGGCATGCGCGAGGTCGCCGAGGAGATCGGCCTGCACCTCGACACCGTGCCCCGGCTGCTCCTGGTCGACTGGGAACGCCCCCAGCCGCCCGGCTACGGCGGCCTGCGCCTGCTCTTCGACGGCGGCCGGCTCCCCGCCGCCGACGCCGGGCGCCTGCTGCTGCCCGGCGCCGAACTCCGCGCCTGGCGCTTCGTCACCGAGACCGAGGCCGCCGACCTGCTCCCGCCGGTCCGCTACGCCCGCCTCCGCTGGGCCCTGCGGGCCCGCGAACGCGGCACCGTCCTCAACCTGGAGGCCGGCGTCCCGGTGGGCTGAGACCGGCGGGGCGCGGCCACCCGGCCGTCAGCGCCGCCCGTGCCCGCGGGCGGCGATCCGGGACGCCACCAGCCGTACCGTCTCGGGCATCCCGGAGTCCCCCGCGGTCTCCAGGACCGCGAGCACCGCGCCCCCGCTCAGCACCCGCAGCCCCGGGCCGTCCGCCTCCAGGACCACGCGGTCATAGGGCCGCTCCCACAGCAGGCCGGTGCCCTCCCAGAGCTGCAACCGCCGGGTGGTCGTGCGCAGGAGGCACGGGGCCGCGTCGGGCCGGTTGGCGCGGCTCGGCGGCGGGGCGGGCGCGGGCCACACCCCGTACTCGTTGAGCACGGTCTCGCCCGGCTCCAGGGAATCCGCGCGCACCCGGTGCTCACGGCCGAGCCGTGCCCCGCCCCATGCGCCGGCGACGGTGGCGGCGACCGCGAACGGCGCCACCGACCACCAGGGGAAGCCCCCGGCAACGGCGTTCGCCGACTCGACGCCCATGACCACGCAGCCCACCGCGGCCCCGATCACCCCGCCGGCCATCCCGGCCCGGCGGACCCGCCGCGCCCGCTCCTCGTCGCTGGACTCGATCATGTCCACCGTCCTGTTCCCCCTCGTCCCACCGGAACGGACGCCCAACCGGCCCCCGTCAGTTCCCCGAGGTGAAGACCGGTACGGCCGGGGCCAGTTCCGCCGCCTTCGCGAGGCGGGCCGCCGTGTCCCGCGTCACCGGCTCGCCGTGGCCGCAGCACAGCACCGAGGGCCGCAGCGCCGCCAGCCGGCGCATCGAGGCGAGCGCGCCCGCCCGGTCGACGTGCATCACGCCGAACATCACGTCCGGCACCGAGGCCACCGTGTCCCCGGCGAACAGCACGCCGTGGCGCGGCAGATGCACCCCGATCGAACCGGGCGTGTGACCGGGCGCGGGCACCACCACCGCGCCGTCGCCGAAGTCGAGCGCCTCGCCGTCGGCGAGCTCCCGGTCCACCCGGGTCGGCGGCGCCTCCGGGGTGGTGAGCCCGTGCGCCATGATCGGGCGCTCCCAGTCCAGCAGATCGGGATCGGGGACGGGGAGTTCGCCCCGCACGTACGGGGCGTCGAGGGCGTGCGCCAGGATCTCGGCGCCGTGCCGCTCGGCCAACTCCCCGGCCGCGCCCACGTGATCGCGGTGGCCGTGGGTGAGCACGATCCGGCGGATCCGGGCCGGATCGAGGCCGCCGCCCCGCAGGGCCGCCTCGATCCCGTCCGCCGCACCGGCCCAGCCGGCGTCGACCAGGGTGAGGTCCTCCCCGTCCCGCCAGACGTACGCCTGGCCGACGGGGAAGCGGAGCATGTGCAGGCGGGGGCCGATCTCCACGAGTTCCACGGCGGTGTCCACGAGGTCCATGCCGCGAACGTACGCCCGGCACCCCGCCCCGCGGACCGGACTACGCTCTGGGCGAGTTCCGCCCAGAGCGTGACCGGGGAAGCCGTTCCCGAACGACCACTACGCCTTGGAGCGCGCGTAGTTGACCAGGAAGTGCGCCTCGGCCACCGACAGGCGCTCCAACTCGTCCGGCGACACCGACTCGTTCACCGCGTGGATCTGCGCGTCCGGCTCGCTCAGGCCGATCAGCAGGATCTCCGCCTCCGGGTAGAGCGAGGCCAGCGTGTTGCACAGCGGGATCGAGCCGCCCATGCCGGCCGTCTGCATCTCCTGGCCGGGGTACGCGATCCGCATCGCCTCCGCCATCGACGCGTACGCCGGGCTGGAGGTGTCCGCCTGGAACGGCTGGCCCTGGCCGACCTGCTCCACGGAGACCCGCGCGTTCCACGGAGTGTGGTTCTCGATGTGCGCGATCAGCAGCTCGGTCGCCTTCACCGCGTCCTGGCCGGGCGGCACCCGCAGGCTGAGCTGGGCGCGGGCACCGGCCGGGATGGACGGGGTGGCGCCGGCCACCGGGTGGGCGTCGATGCCGATGACGGTCACGGCCGGGCGGGCCCAGATCCGGTCGGCCACGGTGCCGTTGCCCGGCAGGTCCACGCCGTCGAGCACCTTCGCGTCCTTGCGGAAGTCCTCCTCCGGGTACTGCAGGCCCTCCCACGAGGCGTCCGCCGGCAGCCCGTCGATCACCGTGGAACCGTCCTCGGCGCGCAGCGAGTCCAGGATCCGGATGAGCGCCGCCAGCGCGTCCGGCGCGGCACCGCCGAACTGGCCCGAGTGCAGATTGCCCTGCAGCGTGTCGACGGTGACCCGCACCATCGTCATGCCGCGCAGGGTCGCCGTCACCGTCGGCAGCCCGACCCGGAAGTTGCCGGCGTCGCCGATCACGATCGTGTCCGCCGCCAGCAGCTCGGGGTGCGCCTCCGCGTACCGCTCCAGGCCGCCGGTGCCCTGCTCCTCCGAGCCCTCGACGATCATCTTGACGGTGACCGGCACGCCGCCGTTCGCCTTCAGCGCGCGCAGCGCGAGCAGGTGCATGATGAAGCCGCCCTTGCAGTCCGCCGCGCCGCGCCCGTACCAGCGCCCGTCCTCGCGCTCGGTCAGCTCGAAGGGCGGGGTCAGCCACGCCGACTCCACCAGCATGGGCTGCACGTCGTAGTGCGCGTAGAGCAGCACGGTCGGCGCGCCCGCCGGGCCGGGCAGCACGCCGTACACCGACTGGGAACCGTCCGGAGTGTCCAGCAGCGCCACGTCCTGGAAGTCCTCGGCGCGCAGCGCGTCGGCCACCCAGTTCGCCGCGGCCTCGCACTCGCTGCGCGGGGCGACCGCCTCGTCCGCGACCGACTGGAAGGCCACCAGCTCCGTGAGCTCCGCCTTGGCGCGGGGCATCAGGGATGCGACGGTCTCGGCGATCGGATTCGCGGTCATGGGCACGCTCCTGGTGGGTGCGACGTTGTAGGGACGGCGCCGTGTGTCGGTGGTACGGCGAACGCACGGTCGATCCTACGGCTCGGGGCGGCCCGGCCGGGCCTCGCTACCGGGCCGTAGGATGCGGGCAGAGCAGGAACCACGGGTCGGATCAGGAGCAGAAGCACATCGTGAGCAGCGAGAACGCAGACGCCGGAGCGGCAGAGGGCACACCGGAGGCCGGTCCGGAGCCGGTGGGCCCGGGCGGGGAGCGGCAGGTCTGGGACGTGGTCGTGGTCGGCGCCGGCCCGGCCGGCGCCTCGGCGGCCTACGCGGCGGCCGTGTCCGGCCGCCGGGTCCTGCTCCTGGAGAAGGCCGAGCTGCCCCGCTACAAGACCTGCGGCGGCGGCATCATCGGCCCGTCCCGCGACGCGCTGCCGCCCGGTTTCGAACTGCCCCTGCAGGACCGGGTGCACGCCGTCACCTTCCAGCTCGACGGGCGCTTCGCCCGCACCCGCCGCTCCCGGAAGATGCTCTTCGGGCTCATCAACCGGCCCGAGTTCGACGCCCGCCTCGTCGAGCACGCCCAGAAGGCCGGCGCCGAGCTGCGCACCGGCGTGACCGTCAGCCGGGTCGAGCAGCACGGGCCCTCCGTGCCCGACCGGCGCACGGTCGCCGTGGTCCTCGCCGACGGAGAGACCGTCCTCGCCCGCGCGGTGGTCGGCGCCGACGGCAGCGCGAGCCGGATAGGGGCGCACGTCGGGGTCAAGCTCGGCCAGGTCGACCTCGGCCTGGAGGCCGAGATCCCGGTGCCGGCCTCGGTCGCGGAGGACTGGAAGGGCCGGGTCCTCATCGACTGGGGCCCGCTGCCGGGCAGTTACGGCTGGGTGTTCCCCAAGGGCGACACGCTCACCGTCGGCGTCATCTCGGCGCGCGGCGAGGGCGCCGCCACCAAGCGCTATCTGGAGGACTTCATCGCGGGCCTGGGGCTCGCCGGCTTCGAGCCGGCGATCTCCTCCGGCCATCTGACCCGCTGCCGCACCGACGACTCGCCGCTCTCCCGCGGCCGGGTCCTGGTCTGCGGCGACGCGGCGGGTCTGCTGGAGCCGTGGACCCGCGAGGGCATCTCCTTCGCGCTGCGCTCCGGGCGCCTCGCGGGGGAGTGGGCGGTGCGGATCGCCGAGGCGGGCGACGCCGTGGACGCGCGCCGGCAGGCGCTCAACTACGCCTTCGCGGTCAAGGCCGGCCTGGGCGTCGAGATGGCCGTCGGCCGCCGGATGCTCGCGGTCTTCGAGCGCCGCCCGGGGCTGCTGCACGCGGCGATCACCGGTCTGCGCCCGGCCTGGCGGGCCTTCGCGGACATCACGCGCGGCGCGACGACGCTGGCGGGCCTGGTCCGGGGCAACGGACTGGCGCGCCGCGCGCTCGACCTGCTCGACCGCTCGATCGACACCTCCGTGGGTGTGGGTCCGGCGGGGCGCGGCGTGACGCCGGCCAAGGGCGGCGAGCCGGCGGCCACGCCCGCGGGCGAGCCGGCAGGTGAGCCGGCGGGCGACGCGTCGTAGCGCCGCGCGAGGAGTTCGGGGGCGGGGTCCGGCCGGGTGGCCGGGCCCCGCCCCTTCTCGTACGGCAGGGTGCTCAGGCGCCCGACGCGGCCCCCGGGCCGCCGGTGACCGGGGTGATCCGGAAGACGGGGTGCCGGGGCGCGACGGCGCGCAGCTCCGCGTCCGTCGAGTCCGGGCCGACGCCCTGGAAGAACACCCCGACCTCGGCCTTCCAGCGCTTGAGGTAGGCGCGCAGCAGCGCCGGCTTCTCGTCGTCGCCGATCTCGACGGCGGTGAAGGGCTGCGCGTGCCGGCCGAGGTGCAGCTCGCCGCCGCCGGCCGCGCGCATGTTGTGGGTCCACTGGACGTGCCCGCGCGGGGCCACGAGGTACTGGGCGCCGTCGACCGTCAGCAGGTTGACCGGGGTGCGGCGCCACTCGCCGCTCTTGCGGCCGCGGACGGCCAGCACCCGGGAGCCCCAGACGCTGATGCCGCGCCGGGTGAGCCAGGCGACGAAGGGGTTCATGACGCGGACGGTGAACCAGCCGGGCTTCATGACGTGGGTGGTGTCGGCGGACATCGGAGCCTCCTGGCTGGCCGGTGGGGCGGGCGGGGACGTACGGGACCGGGTCGTGAGCGCCGATCCGAAGTGTGAGCGGTGCTCTCGCTTGACATCAGTGTGCACGGGTCGGTGCTCCCGAGCAAGAGCGATGCTCTCGTTTTATCTCGGCGCTCTCTTTTCAGTGCGGTGCTCCGATTCATGGCACACTGCTCTCCATGACCACCGTTCGAGGAGTCCGCGCCCGCGCCCGGATCGAGATCACCGCCGCCATCAAGGACGAGGCCAGACGGCAGCTGGCCGCCGAGGGTGCCGCCAAGCTCTCGCTGCGCGCCGTCGCCCGCGAGCTCGGCATGGTCTCCTCCGCGCTCTACCGCTACTTCCCGAGCCGCGACGAGCTGCTCACCGCGCTGATCATCGACGCCTACGACTCCGTCGGCGCCGCCGCCGAACGGGCCCGCGACACCGCCCGGGCCGCCGCCCCAGGCGACCACCTCGCCCACTGGACCGCCGTCTGTCGCGCCGTCCGCGCCTGGGCCGTGGAGCACCCGCACGAGTACGCCCTGATCTACGGTTCCCCGGTCCCCGGCTACGCCGCCCCGAAGGACACCATCGGCCCCGCCTCCCGGGTCGGCCTGGTCCTGGTCGACCTCGTCCGTGCCGCCTTCCGGGACCGGGGCGTCGCGCCGCCGCCGCTCCCGGAGCCGCTGCGCGCCGAGGCCGAGAGCCTCGCCGCCGACCTGGCCCCGGACCTCCCGCCGGCCCTCGCCGCCGCGCTCGTCGCCGGCTGGTCCCAGCTCTTCGGCCTGGTCTCCTTCGAGGTCTTCGGGCAGTTCGACAACATCGTCGAGGCCCGCGAACCCTTCTTCGCCGCGGCGGCGGAACGCCTCGGCCGCGACGTGGGCCTGCTCCGCAAGCCGTGAGCCCCGCACCCGTACTCCCCCGGGAGTACGGGTGACCACCCCGCCCGGCGGACGCCGGCGCGGGCCCGGCGCGTCTAGCGTGGCGGCATGGACGAACAGCCGAGCAGCGGGACGGGCGGCGCGACGGGTAAGGAGGCGCCCGCAGGGCGCGGCCCCCGCCCCGGCGGGACCTGGCCCGGCGACTCCCGGCCCGGACGGCCCGGACGGCCTGGAAGGCCGGGCCGACCGCACGGGCCCGGCTGGGCGCACACGTACGGCCGGGCGGGCTGGGACGGGCACGGCCTGCCCTGGCGGTCCACGCTCGCCGTCGGGGTCTTCGTCCTCGTCGGCTCGGGGTTCGCCGCGCGCGAGCAGCCCGAACGGGTCGCGCTCGACGGGCTCGGCCGGACCCTGCTCGTGCTCGCCGTGCTGCCGCTGCTGCTCCGCCACCGGCGGCCCGTGCCCGTGGTGTTCGGCGTGGCCGCGGTGACCCTCGGCTATCTGGCGGCCGGCTACCCCTACGGGCCGGTCTTCGTCCCGGTCGCGGTGGCCTGCTTCGCCGCCGTCGTGCAGGGCCGCCGCCGCGCCGCCCGGTGGGCGCTCGGGCTGCTCTGGGCCGGGCACCTGCTCCTCGCGCACTGGCTCTACCGGTATCTGCCGCCCGCCGGTGACGGCCCGGCCCCCTGGGGACAGGAACTCCCCATCGCCGCCTTCGTCGTGGCGATCCTCGCCGCCTCCGAACTCGCCCGGACCCGGCGCGAGCAGTGGGCCAGGGAGCGGGCCGAGCGGGCCGCGGCCGAGCACCGCCGGGCCGACGAGGAGCGCCTGCGGATCGCCCGCGAGCTGCACGACGTCCTCGCCCACTCCCTCTCCGTGATCAACGTCCAGGCCGGCGTCGGCCTCGCCCTGCTCGACTCCGACCCGGCCCAGGCCCGCACCGCGCTCACCACCATCAAGGCCGCCAGCAAGGAGGCCCTCGGCGAGGTGCGCCAGGTGCTCGACACCCTGCGCGCCCCCGGCGCCGCGCCCCGCACCCCCGCGCCCGGCCTCGACCGCCTCCCGGAGCTGGTGGAGCAGGCCGCCGCGGCCGGCCTCACCGTACGCACCGAGACCGAGGGGCGGCCGAGACGGCTTCCGCCGGGGACGGAGCTGGCCGCGTTCCGGATCGTCCAGGAGGCGCTCACCAACGTGGTCCGCCACTCCGGCTCGCGCACCGCCACCGTCGTCCTCGGCTACCGCCCCGACACCCTGGAGCTGAGCGTGGACGACGCCGGCCCGGCCACCGGCGGCGACGCCGGCGGCAGCGGCAACGGACTCGCCGGAATGCGGGAGCGGGCCGCCGCGCTCGGTGGCACCATCGAGGCGGGCACCCGGCCTGACGGCGGCTTCCGGGTGCACGCCAGCCTCCCCGTCCGCCCCGAGGAGCCGACCCCGTGAGCCCCGAGACACCGGCGACGCCCGGCACCCCCGGACCAGCGGGAACCCCCGGAATCCCAGGACCGGCAGGAACCTCCGCAATCCCCGGCACCCCAGGACCGGCAGGAACCCCCGGAGTCCCGGAGACCCCGGCCGCGCCGGTGATCCGGGTGCTGCTCGCCGACGACCAGTCCCTCGTACGGGCCGGGTTCCACGCCCTGCTGGCCGCCCAGCCGGACATCGAGGTGGCCGGCGAGGCCGCCGACGGCGCGGAGGCCGTGGACCGGGTGCGGGCGCTGCGCCCCGACGTCGTCCTCATGGACATCCGGATGCCCCGGCTCGACGGGCTCGCCGCCACCCGCGAGATCACCGGCGACCCGGAACTGCGCGCGGTGAAGGTGGTCATGCTGACCACCTTCGAACTCGACGAGTACGTCTTCGAGGCGATCCGCTCCGGTGCCTCGGGCTTCCTGGTCAAGGACACCGAGCCCGAGGAACTGGTGCGCGCCGTGCGGGCGGTGACGGAGGGCGACGCGCTGCTCTCCCCCGGGGTGACCCGCCGGCTGATCGAGGAGTTCGCGGCCCGTTCCAAGGCCCCGGCCGGGACCGTCGGCCTCGGTGAACTCACCGAGCGGGAGCGGGAGGTGATGGCCCTGGTCGGCCTCGGTCTGTCCAACGAGGAGATCGCCCGCCGGCTCGTCGTCAGCCCGCTGACCGCCAAGACCCACGTGAGCCGCACCATGGTGAAGCTCGGCGCCCGCGACCGGGCCCAACTCGTCGTCCTGGCCTACGAGTCGGGCCTGGTCCGCCCCGGCTGGCTCGGGTGAGGCGCTACGACCAGGTGATCGCCGAGGTCTCCCGCCACAGCCGGGCGAGCGCCGGGTCACCGGCCGTCTCGACCGCGTCGAGCGGCAGCCGGTTCCACAGCGTCAGGTAGAGGCGGTCGGCGGGGGCGCTCAGTTCGCAGTCGGCGGGGCCGGCGCCGGGCGCGTTCCGCTCGGTGCGAGGGGCGTCAGGGGACAGGCGCACGTCCCAGACGTCACCGGTGTCCGTGGCCCGGACCCGCAGCAGTGCGGGCCGCTCCGTGCGCACCCGGCTCTTCTCCCGGGCGTGCATGCCGCGCAGCAGCTCGTCCACGCCGTCGGCCGCGAGCCCCGGGTCCACCGGGCCGGGCCCGCCCGGGAGCGCCGACTCGGCGTCCGCCCGGTGCACGGTGGTCTCGTGGGCCTGGCGGCGCGCCCAGAAGGCGAGCGGCGACGGCGCGGGCAGGAAGGTCCAGCACTCCAGGTCGGCCGGGGCCGAGCGCAGCGCGCTCACCAGGCGCTCGTGCCCCTCCTGTACGTACGCGAGGAGCGCGTCGCCGTCGAGCTCGGGCTCGCCACCGTCCGGGTGGTAGGAGGTGTGGCCCTCGACGACGAAGGCGGTGGCCCAGCGGTGCACCGTCGTGGTGTGCCGCAGCAGGTCCCGTACGCGCCAGCCGGGGCAGGTGGTGACCTCGGCGTCGGGCCCGGCCGCCGCGGCGGCCGTCAGGAGCGCCTTGCCCGCCGCGTCGAGCGCGTCGATGTGCCGGTCGATGCTGAATGTGTCCATGCCGTGGATTATGACGAGCGGTGGGTTCCGGTGCGGCCGGGCCGCCCGGCCGCCGTCACCGGCTCCACCGGCGCCACCGGCTCCGCCTCGGACGCCCGCCGGGAGCGGCCCCGGTCGTGGTCCTGCTCGCCGTCGTGGTGCCGGTGCCGGTCCCGGGCCGCCCAGCCCATCACGGCGGCGCCCGCCGCGAGCGCGGCGACCGTGGTGAGGGCGACCGGGAGCGAGAACCAGTCGGCGAGGAAGCCGATGGTCGGCGGTCCCAGCAGCATGCCGCCGTAGCCGAGGGTGGACGCGGTGGCCACGCCGCTCGGCCCGGCGAGGGCGCCGGCGCGGGCCACGGCCACCGGGAAGATGTTGGCCAGGCCCAGACCGGTCACGGCGAAGCCGAGCAGGGCCGCCCACACGGTCGGCGCGAGCGCGCCGAGCAGCATCCCGGCGGCGGCGGTGAGCCCGCCCGCGACCAGGGTGCGGGTCTGTCCGAGGCGTTCGAGCAGGGCGGTGCCGGAGAGCCGGCCGGCGGTCATGGTGAGGGCGAAGAGCGAGTAGCCGGCCGCCGCCGTGCCCGGGTGCGCGGACAGGTCCTGCGCCAGGTGCAGGGCGCCCCAGTCGGCGAGGGCGCCCTCCCCGTACGCCGTGCAGAGTGCGATCACGCCGAAGACGACCACGGTCCGGCGGGCCCCGGCGGCCCCGACGGCCCCGGCCGGACCGCCCGCGGCCCGCGGGCGCGCGGGCAGCGTCTCGGGCGGGGCGGGGGAGGGGTGCCGCAGGAGTACGGGGCCGGCGGCGGCCGTCAGGAGCAGTCCGGCGACCGTGAGGCCGAGCAGATGGGCGGTGGGGGAGAGGGAACCGGCCACCAGTCCGCCGAGTCCGGCGCCGAGCATGCCGCCGAGGCTGAAGGCGGCGTGGAAGCTCGGCATCACCGGGCGGCGCAGCGCGGCCACCAGGTCGACGGCGGCGCTGTTCATGGCCACGTTGATCCCGCCGTACGCGGCGCCGAAGACCAGCAGGACCAGGCCGAGGGCGAGCGGGGAGCGGGTCAGCGGCGGCAGGGCGATCGAGAGGGAGAGCAGGGCGCCCGTCACCACGGTGACGAGGTGGCTGCCGTACCGCCGGCACAGGCGCCCGGTGAGCGTCATGGTGACCACGGCGCCCGCGGACACGCCGAGCAGGGCGAGCCCGAGGTCGCCGGCGGAGGCGCCGGTCTGCTGCTTGATGGCCGGGATGCGGACCACCCAGCCGGCGAAGAGGAATCCGTCGAGGGCGAAGAACAGGGTGAGGGCGGTGCGGAGGCGGGTCAGGGGGAGGGTGGCGGTGTCTCCGCGGGTTCCCCCCGATACGGCCGTCCGTACTTTGTTTAGTAGCGGCACAAACTCAGGATAGGGGCGACCGCCCCCCGGATTCAACCCGCGGCTCCGCGCCCGGCCCGGGGCCCCGCGGCGCCCCCGGGGCGTGCGGAGCCGGCCAAAGAGGGACGGCGGCGGTTCCGGGGCGGGCGATCATGGGACACTCGGGGCCATGAACGGCAAGGCGACGACGACCCGGACACGACTGGACAGGGGGCGCAGCGCGCTCGGACCCGCGCTCGAACTCGTGCACACGGGCCGGGCGCCCACGCGTGCCGTGCTCACCGCCGAGCTCGGTGTCACCCGCGCCACCGCCGGCGCCGTCGCCGCCGAGCTGGAGGCCCTCGGCCTGATCCGGGTCGACTCCAACCCGGGCGCCGCCGCCGGCTCCCAGGGCCGGCCCTCGCACCGGCTCACCATCGACGAGAAGGGCCCGGTCGCGCTGGCCGCCCAGGTGCACGCCGACGGCTTCCGGGCCGCCCTGGTCGGCCTCGGCGGCACCATCGAGGCCACCGTCCCCGGCTGCGTGACCGTCTCCGCCGACCCCGCCCAGGTGCTCGGCGCCGTCGTCGAGGCCGGGGCCGCGATGCTCCGCGCCAGCGGACGGCGCTGCGTCGGCGCCGGACTCGCGGCGCCCTCCGCCGTCGCGGAGCCCGAGGGGACCGCGCTCAACCCGCTGCACCTCGCCTGGCCGGCCGGCGCGCCGGTGCGCGAGATCTTCGCCGAACAGGTCCGCGCCGCCGGCATCGAGGGCCCCGCCCTCACCGGCAACGACGTCAACCTGGCCGCCCTCGCCGAGCACCGGCACGGCGCCGGCCGCGGCGCCAAGGACCTGCTGTGCGTGGCCACCGGCCACCGCGGCGTCGGCGGCGCCCTCGTCCTCGACGGGCGCCTGCACACCGGGAGTTCGGGCCTCGCCCTGGAGGTCGGCCACCTCACCGTCAACCCCGAGGGCCGCCCCTGCCACTGCGGCTCGCGCGGCTGCCTCGACGTCGAGACCGACCCGCTGGCCTTCCTCACCGCCGCGGGCCGCGAGCCCGGCCCCGAGGTCTCCCTGCTCCAGCAGGCCCGCGACCTCCTGCGCGACCACCCCGACGACCCCGGAGTCCGGGTCGCCACCGGGGAGTTGATCGACCGCCTCGGCCTCGGCCTCGCGGGGCTCGTCAACATCCTCAACCCCGACCGCATCATCCTCGGCGGCCTCCACCGCGAACTCCTCGACGCCGACCCGAGCCGCCTGCGCGCCGTCGTCGCCGACCGCAGCCTCTGGGGCCGCAGCGGCGGCGTCCCGATCCTCCCGTGCACCCTCGACCACAACAGCCTGGTCGGCGCCGCCGAACTCGCCTGGCAGCCGGTCCTCGACGACCCCCTGACGGCTCTGGGCGGCGCGGCGGAAGCGAGCTAGCCGGCGTCCCGCCGGGCTCCGGGTCTCAGGCGTCCGAAGCCGCGCCCCGTCAATGTCGCGGGCGGCATTAATGCCTTGGGCGACGCCCCCGGCGCCAGCTAGGGTCGCGGCCCATGACCGACACCGACGCCACCACCACCCGCCGCACCGCCGAGCCCGTCGACGGGCCGCCGGCGCTCGCTTCCGGGCTCACCTTTCACGGGCCGCTGTCCGAGGAACGTGCCGATGCCATGATCAGCCGGCTGGCCGCGGCCTCGCCCGGCACGGTTCTCGACATCGGTTGCGGGTGGGGGGAGTTGCTGCTGAGTCTGGTCGCCGCCGTGCCCGGGGCCACCGGGGTCGGGATCGACATCAACGGCGACGACCTCGCCCTGGGGCGGCAGCTCGCCGCCGAGCGTGGTCTGTCCGGGCGGGTGGAGTACGTCGAGGAGTCCGGGTACCGCACGAGCCGCGGGCCCGCCGACGCCGTGCTCTGCCTGGGGTCGGGGCAGGCGCTGTGCGATCCCGAGGGTGGGTACGACCTCGGGACCGTGCTGCGCGAACTGCGTCGGCTGGTACGGCCCGGGGGGCGGGTCCTGCTCGGGGAGGGGTTCTGGGAGCGCGTCCCGACGGAGGACGAGCTCGCCCGCATGTGGCCCGGCGCCCGCGCCGACGACCACCCCACCCTCGACGTCCTCGTGGACCTCGTCATCGAGGCGGGCTTCCGGCCGGCGTGGATCGAGACCGCGAGCCGGGAGGAGTGGGAGGCCTTCGAGTCCGGCTACCGGCACGCCGCCGAACTCTGGCTCGCCGCTCACCCCGAGCACCCGCTCGCCGCCGAGACCCGGGCGAAGGTCGACCGGCAGCGCGGGCAGTGGCTCGGCTACCGCGGCCTCCTCGGCATCGCCTACCTCACCCTGGTTCCGGTCGGCTGAGGCTCCCGGCGGCCCGGCCGAAAGCCACTGGGGCTGGGCCCCCGAGGGACCCTGGTGCGGGTCGGCTGAGCCCCTTCGGCGGCCACCCGAAAACCATTGGGGATCGACCCCGAGGCACCCTGGTCCCGGGCTGCTGTGCCCCTTCGGCGGCCCCCGGCGGCCCGCCCGGTCCCGCGAGGGACCCCGGTCCCGGGCGGCTGAGGCCCCCGGTGGCCCGCCCGAAAACCACTGGGGCGGTTCCGGGGAACCCCCTAGGGTGACCGCGTGACCACCCGGATGATCATCCTCAACGGCGGCTCCAGCTCCGGCAAGACCGGCATGGTCCGCTGCCTCCAGTCCGTGCTGCCCGAACCCTGGCTCGCCTTCGGCGTGGACGACTTCGTCGACGCCCTGCCCGCCCGGCTCGAAGGCACGCCCGGCGGCATCGAGTTCGACGCCGACGGCTCGGTTCGGGTCGGGCCCGAGTTCCGTGCCCTGGAGGCCGCCTGGACCGAGGGCATCGTGGCGATGGCCCGCGCCGGTGCCCGGATCCTCGTCGACGACGTCTTCCTCGGCGGCGCCGCCTCCCAGGGGCGCTGGCGCGCGGCGACCGCCGGGCTCGACGTGCTGTGGGTGGGGGTCCGCTGCGCCCCCGAGGTGGCCGCCGCCCGCGAGATCGCGCGCGGCGACCGGACCGGCGGCATGGCGGCCCAGCAGGCCGAACTGGTCCACCGGGGCGTCACGTACGACCTGGAGGTGGACACCACCCGCGCCGAGGCGCTGGACTGCGCCCGGACCGTCGCCGCGCACGTGCGCCGCTGAGCCCCGGGCCGGCTACCAGGTGCGGCCGGGCCGGATCGCGGACCGGCCCGGGGCCGACAGGTGCAGCACCTGGAAGCGGTCCGCGTTCGGCTCCACGGCGGCGCCGTCGGCCCACAGGGTGAAGGTGAGCAGCTCCCAGTGGCGCGGATCCACCGCGACGGCACGCGCCACCACGCCGTCGGCCCGGACCTCGGCGGCGTGCCGTTCCAGCGCGCGCTCGACCGCCTCCGCCGGGGTGAGGCGGTCCGGGATCGCCTTGCGGCGGCGCGTCGCGGCGCGCGGCACCTCCGCGGTCGCCGGGCCCTCGTCGTACGCCAGCGTCGTCCAGTGCTGGACCACCGGCCGGCCGAAGTCCTCGACGATGCCCTGGAATCCGGGTCCCCACAGGAAGGCGTTCATGCCGGCCGGCTCGGCCCACAGATAGAAGGGCGCGTACTGGTTCACGGGCGAGCCGTCCGCCCGCTCGCGCATCAGATAGGCCTTCAGGCCGAGGCCGGGGAAGGCGTCGAGCAGGTGCCCGCGGGTCGCGACCCGCTTGCGGATGATCTCCATGTCGTAGTCCGCGGGCAGGGTGATCTCGTACTGCAGGGCGTGCACGGTCCGTGCTCCTCACATCGTGGTCAGCGGGCGGTACGGGGCGCGAGCAGCGCGAGCAGTCCGCGGACCGCCGTGTCGAAGGCGGCCGGGGAGCCGGTGGCCCGGGCGAGGACGTAGCCGCCCTGGACGGTCGCGACGACCGTGGCGGCGAGCTCGGCCGGTTCCGGCGCGGCGGGGAACTCCCCGGCGTCCAGGCCCTCCTGGACGATCCCGGCGAGCCGGCCGCGCAGCCAGTCGAGCGTCTCGTCGACCGGCGCGCGCAGCTCCTCGTCCGCCACCACCTCGGGGTCCATCGTGAGCCGCCCGACCGGGCAGCCGCGCAGCACGTCCCGCTCGCGCAGCAGATACGCCTCGATCCGGGCGTACGCCGTGCCCTCGGCGCCGAGCACCCGCTCGGCCGCGGCGCGCAGCTCGGCCGCGCTGCGCCGGATCGCGGCGAGCGCCAGCTCCCGCTTGCCGTCGAAGTGGTGGTACATGCTGCCCTGGCCCGCCCCGGCGGCCTGCTGGATCGCCTTCGGGCTGGTGCCGACGTAACCCCGCTCCCACAGCAGCTCGCGGGCGGCCTCGATCAGACGCTCGGACGCGTTCGCGCTCATGCCGCTCACTGTACATACCAGTAGGTACAGAGTGCATCTCCGCAGGTACGGGGCCGAGGAGCAGCCTCCCGGACCGCGCCTACTCCCGCCGGCGTACGCCCGAAGCCGCTGGCCGTACGACGACCCGGGGGCCCTCGCGGAGCGAGTCTCGAAGCATCACCGAAGGCATCGAGAAGGACGCACGAGGAGCTGACCGACGATGAACACCCTCGCCCACGCGGGCCCCGGCCCGTGGATCCTCTTCTTCCCGCTCGTCTGGGCGGCCGTGATCGTCACCGCGATCACCCTGGTGCGCCGCTTCGGCGGCCGTAGCCGGCGCGGTCCGGGCGGTTTCGGCGGCTTCGCCGGCCCCAGTGCCTCCCGGGTCGACGAGCACTCGCCGATCGCGCTGCTCGGCCACCGCTTCGCCGCCGGCGAGATCGACGAGGACGAGTACTGGCGGCGGCTGACCGTCCTGGAGGAGCAGTTCGGCCGCACCACCGAGGAGAAGGGGCGCCGCCGATGACCACCGCACCCGCCCGCACCGCCGCCGCGCGCGTCGTGGACGCCGTGAAGGTCTACGGCGCCGGCGACACCGAGGTCCGGGCCCTGGACGGGGTGACCGTCGGCTTCCCGGCCGGCCGCTTCACCGCGATCATGGGCCCCTCGGGCTCCGGCAAGTCGACCCTGATGCACTGCGCCGCCGGACTCGACACCCTCACCTCCGGCTCCGCCCTCATCGGCGACACCGACCTGTCCGCCCTCGACGACCGCGGGCTCACCCTGCTGCGCCGCGAACGGATCGGCTTCGTCTTCCAGGCCTTCAACCTGCTGCCCACGCTGACCGTCGCGGAGAACATCACCCTGCCCCTGGACCTCGCCGGGATCGCGCCCGACCGGACCCGGCTCGACGCCCTGATCGACACCGTCGGCCTGCGCGACCGGCTGCACCACCGCCCGAGCGAGCTCTCCGGCGGCCAGCAGCAACGGGTCGCCGTCGCCCGGGCCTTCGCCGGTGCCCCCGACGTGGTCTTCGCCGACGAACCCACCGGCAACCTCGACTCCCGCTCCGGCGAGGAGGTGCTGCGCCTCCTCGCCGACACCGTGCGCGGCACCGGCCGCACCGTCGTCATGGTCACCCACGACCCGGTCGCCGCCGCCCACGCCGACGAGGTGGTCTTCCTCGCCGACGGACGTCTGGTCGACCGGATGGCGGCACCGACCGCCGAACGGGTCCTCGACCGCATGAAGTCCCTCGACACGAAGCCCCTCGACGGCCGCCCCGCGGACGCCGCCACCGCCGCCACCGCCCGGAGAGGAGCACGCACATGACCGCCACCGGGCGCCCCGCCGCCCCCACCACCCGCACCGCCCTGCGACTCGGCCTCGCAGCGCTGCGCACCCACCGGCGCCGCTTCCTCGGCACCTTCGCCGCCGTCCTGCTCGGCGTCGCCTTCCTCACCGGCACCCTGGTCATGGGCGACACCCTGCGCGCCGGCTTCGACACCCTCTTCACCGACGCCAACCGCGGCACCGACGCCGTCGTCCGCAGCGCCGAGGTGGTGACCGCGGCCGGCGAGAGCCAGGGCACCCGCGGCCCCGTCGACGCCACCCTCGCCGCCCGGATCGCCCAGGTACCCGGCGTCGCCGCGGCCGTCCCGCGCGTCGAGGGCGCCGGCCAGCTGGTCGGCGCGAACGGGAAGCCGGTCGGCGGCCAGGGCCCGCCCACCCTGGCCGGCACCTGGATCGCCGATCCCGAACTCAACCCGTACGCCCTCGCCGAGGGCCGCGCCCCGCAGAAGTCCGGCGAGGTCGTCGTCAACCGCGGCGCCGCCGAGGCCGGCGGCCTCACCCTCGGCTCCACCACCGTCCTGCGCACCCCCGACCCGGTCCGCGTCACCGTCGTCGGCCTCGCCACCTTCGGCGGCGCGGACGGCATGGGCCAGGTCACCTACACCGGACTGACCCCGGCCGACGCCGAGAAGTACCTCGCCGCCAAGCCCGGACAGGCCACCGACATCCTCGTCCGGGCCGGCCCCGGCACCTCCCAGGAGGAGCTGGTGAAGGCGCTCGCCCCGGTGCTCCCCGAGGACGTCGAGGCCATCACCGGACAGACGGCCACCGACGAGAGCAACGCCTCGGTATCCGGCCGCTTCCTCGGCCTCTTCACCACCCTGCTCCTGGTCTTCAGCGGCATCGCCCTGCTGGTCTCCGTCTTCTCCATCCACAACACCTTCGCCATCGTCGTCGCCCAGCGCACCCGCGAGAACGCGCTGCTGCGCGCGCTGGGCGCCGAGCGCCGCCAGGTCGTCGGCATGACCGTGGCCGAGGCGGTCGCCGTCGCCGTGCTCGCCTCCGCGGCCGGACTGCTCGGCGGCGTCGGCGTCGCGGCCGGCCTCCGGGCCCTCTTCCCGGCGGTCGGCTTCCCCTTCCCGGACGGAGCCCTGGTGATCGACCCGGTGTCCCTGCTGCTGCCCTTCGGCGTCGGGCTCGCCGTCTGCGTCGGCTCTGCCCTGCTGCCCGCCGTGCGGGCCGGGCGCACCGCCCCGCTCGCCGCGCTCCGCGAGACCGCCGTGGACGCCTCCGCCGCCTCGCGCCGTCGCACCGCGCTCGGCGCCGGGCTGCTGCTGCTCGCCGTCGGCCTGGTGCTCACCGGCGTCCTCGCCGTGCCGTCGCTGTGGCTCGCCGGCACGGGCGCGGTGCTCGCGCTCGCCGCGTTCGTGGTCCTCGGGCCGGTGGCCGCCTCGACCGCGGTACGGGTCCTGGGCGGCCCGCTGCGCGGCACCAACCGCGGCCTCGCCCGCCGCAACGCGCTGCGCAGCCCCCGCCGTACCGCCGCGACCGCCACCGCCCTGATGATCGGCGTGGCCGTCGTCTCCCTCTTCACCGTGTTCGGCGCGTCCCTCAAGGCGACCATGGACGACACCGTGTCCCGCTCCTTCGCGGGCGACGTGGCCGTGAGCACGCCGTCCTTCGGCGCGGGCGGCAGCGGCCTCAGCCCCCGGCTCGCGCCCGCCGTGGCCGCGCTGCCCGAGGTCGAGACGGCCGTCGGCCTGGGCCGGGGCGTCGCCGAGGTCGACGGGCGCGGCCGGGCCCTGACGGTCACCGACCCGGCGGCGCTCTCCCGGGTGCTGGACCTCGGGGCCGTGCGGGGTTCGCTGACCGGGCTCGGCGCGGACGGGATCGCGGTGGCCGAGGACGAGGCCGTGCGGTACGGACTCGCGCCCGGCCGCACCGCCGAGCTGGCCTTCACCGACGGCACCCGGGGGACCTTCACCGTACGGGCCGTGTACGAGCGCGCCGACCTGGCCGGCGACTATCTGCTCACCCGTCAGGCCTGGGCCCCGCACCGGGGTCAGGACGCGGACCGGCTGGTCGCCGTGGCGTTCCGGGACGGGGTCTCCACCGGTGCCGGCGAGACCGCGGTGCAGCGGGTCGCCGAGGACTACGGCAACCCCGAGGTGCAGACCCGGGAGGAGTACGCCGGGTCCTCGGCGGCCGGCGTCGACATGATGCTCACCCTGGTCTACGCGCTGCTCGCGCTCGCCGTCCTGATCGCCCTGCTGGGCATCGCCAACACGCTGACGCTCGCGGTCCACGAGCGCACCCGTGAACTCGGCCTGCTGCGCGCGGTCGGCCAGACCCGGGCCCAGCTGCGGGCCATGGTCCGCTGGGAGTCCGTCCTGGTCGCCGCCTTCGGCACGGCCGGCGGGCTGCTGCTCGGCGGCTTCCTCGGCTGGGTCCTGGTGCACGCCTCCGACGGCGCCTCGGACGGAGCGTTCAGCTTCGCGCTGCCGCCCGGGCGGCTCGCGCTGGTCGCCCTCGTCGGGCTCGCCGCCGGTGTGGTCGCGGCCTGGCGGCCGGCCCGCCGGGCGGCCCGGCTCTACGTGCTCCGGGCGATCGCCACGGAGTGAGCCGCTGAGTGAGCCGCGGATCGTGCGGGTGCCGCGGGGCAGAGGTGCCGCGCGGCACGGCGGGGGAGCGGCGGTCAGGGCCCCGCCCGACGCGGATCCCCCGGACCGACCCTAGCGGGCCGCCGACTCCACCAGGCCCGGCACGTCGAGCGGAACGCCCGCCAGCGGGCCGTCGGTGGTGGCGCCGTGGACGGCGTGCAGCCGCGGGAGGCCGGCGACCGGGGAGGACGGCGCCTGGAGGGTGAACCAGACGCACTTGCCGGTGTCGCCGTCCGGGCGCGCGCCCCAGCTCTCGCTCATCGCCTCGATGATGGCGAGGCCGCGGCCGGAGGTCGCGAACTCCTCCCCGGAGGCGCCCGGTTCGGCGACGTCGGGCATCCGCGGATCGTTGTCGCGGACGGAGACGGTGAGGCGGTCGAGCAGCAGCGCCAACTCGACGGTGCACGTCTTGTCGGGCCGCGCGTGACGGTGGACGTTGGTGAGGAGCTCGGTCACGCCGAGCGCGGCGAGATCGATCAGGGAATCGAGATGCCAGTGGCGCAGCTGCGCCGTCACGATTCTGCGGACCTGACCGATCCGCGCCGGCAGGGCCTGAAGCTCCACCGTGCAGTACCTGCTGGGCTCGCTGATCACGGCTGCGACTCCCCGAAGTAGGTCCGGAAGAACACGGAGATTCGGATCTGTCATGCGGTGTAGCAGGCGGTGGACTGGATCTCAGCGTCACCGCCGGTCAACCCTCGGTGAGGTGGTTCCAGCGTGAACCAGCCGTGACCGGGCCGCAACTCGCGGCGATCCGCCGCAGCTCAGCGGGGGTGACCGGCGGGCGGAGGTCAGCGGTGTTCGGTGGCCTTCTTCAGGGCCTCCAGGAGCCGCCCGGAGCCCGAGAGCCGGTAGCGCGTGCCGTTGACCGTCGCCACCGCCTCGTCGTCCTTGGCGAACCAGGGGCGGCCGGCCCGGACCGTACCGAGCGGCGCGCTGTCGATCTCGCTGCCGTAACTCGTCAGCAGCGACAGGCGCCCGTCCTCGATCCGCACCTCGCCGGCGCGGGTCAGCGAGCGGGGCCATCGGTCGATGCGCACCCCGGTGGCCGTGAACTCGGGCTCCGACTCCGCCTCGGACATGGTGCTCCGCCCCCTTCGCGCAGGCTGCCTGCCCCCAGTGTGCCGGGCCGCGCCGCGCGGCACCAGCAGGCCGTCCACAAGGCATTGCTATGGACTCTCAAAGGGAACGTTTGCCCAGGTGAGAGCGGTATTGTCGGGTGTGGGGAACCCCCGTGCACATCCGCCGCGAGCCTTCCCGCGCACCCCGCGGGCACCGTGAGAAGAGGCAGACACGCATGACCAGCACCATCGGCCCCATGGCCACCGTCGATGTCGACCGCAGCGACGCCGGCTACCGGTCCTGGCTCAAGGAGGCCGTGCGCAAGGTGCACGCCGACGCGAACCGCTCGGCCGACACCCATCTGCTGCGCTTCCCGCTGCCCGAGAGCTGGGGCATCGACCTCTACCTCAAGGACGAGTCGACCCACCCGACGGGCAGCCTCAAGCACCGGCTCGCCCGCTCGCTCTTCCTCTACGGCCTGTGCAACGGCTGGATCCGCCCCGGCGCGCCCGTCATCGAGGCGTCCAGCGGCTCGACCGCCGTCTCCGAGGCGTACTTCGCCAAGCTCATCGGCGTCCCGTTCGTCGCCGTCATGCCCCGCACCACCAGCCCCGAGAAGTGCCGGCTCATCGAGTTCCACGGCGGGCGCTGCCACTTCGTGGACGACTCGCGCACCATGTACGAGGAGGCCGCCGCCCTCGCCGAGCGCACCGGCGGCCACTACATGGACCAGTTCACCTACGCCGAGCGGGCCACCGACTGGCGCGGCAACAACAACATCGCCGAGTCGATGTACCAGCAGCTGAGGCTGGAGCGCTATCCGGAGCCCGCGTGGATCGTCGCCACCGCCGGCACCGGCGGCACCTCGGCCACCATCGCCCGCTACGTGCACTACATGCAGTACGACACCCGGATCTGCGTGGCCGACCCGGAGAACTCCTGCTTCTTCGACGGCTGGGTGCGCGAGGACCCGGCCGCCACCGCCGACTGCGGCTCGCGCATCGAGGGCATCGGCCGGCCGCGCATGGAGCCCAGCTTCGTGCCGGGCGCCGTCGACCGCATGATGAAGGTCCCGGACGCGGCCAGCATGGCCGCCGTCCGCGCCCTGGAGGGCGCCATCGGCCGCAAGGCGGGCGGCTCCACCGGCACCGGCCTGTGGAGCGCGCTGAAGATCGTCGCCGAGATGGTCGCCGACCGGCGCACCGGCAGCGTGGTCACCCTGATCTGCGACCCGGGCGAGCGCTACCTCGACAAGTACTACTCGGACGAGTGGCTGGCCGCCCAGGGCCTCGACATCGCGCCGTACAGCGCCGCTATCGACCGGTTCCTGACGACGGGAGCCTGGCCGGAGTGAGCCGCCGGTCCAGATTGCGCATCGCGTCCCGGAAGGACCTGCCGACGCCCGGCCGGGCGAGCCGCAGGGCCAGCCTGCAGGGGCCGTTGCCGTCCACGGCCATGGTCCAGCGCACCCGGGTGCCGTCCGCCGCGGGGGAGAGCACCCACTCCTCCAGGAGCGCGGTCAGACCCGGGGCGTTGGTCCGGTCGATCCGGTACGCGTAGCGCGCGGCCGGGTCGCTCGCCAGGATCGTCTCGCGGAACTCGATCCCGCCGCGCAGCCGGACCGTCCGCCCGGCGCCGCCGTCGGTCGGCGCCGCGGCGGCCACGGCCGTGAACCACGCCGGGGTGCTGCCGAGTTCCACCGCGAGCGAGCGGTACACCGCAGCGGGCGGCGCCGACAGTTCGGCGGAGAACACCAGGCGCAGGGGCGCGGACTCGGCGAAGTCGAGCTCCACCGGCCGGAGTCGGCGCTGCATGGGCGTGCCTCCCGTCTCGGGGTCGTGGCCCACCACCGTAACTGACCGCCCGTCAGTCGGACAGCAGTCCGTCGAGCGCACGCCCGAACACCCGGCGCCCGGCCGCCGCGAGCAGCGGATCGGCGAGGGCCGGCACGCCCCGCAGCCGCAGCTCCTCGTCCCACACCACCCGGCTGCCGCCGGCGTCCGTCCCGGTCACCTCGAACGCGGCCCGCCCCCGCACCACACGGCCCCGCTTCTCGAGGCGGCACAGCCCCGGGCGGCCCGGCGCGGGCGGCTCGAAGACCACGACCTCCATCGGGTCGTCGAAACCGAACCGGCCGAGCCCGGTCCGCGCCGTGAACCGGGTGCCGACACCGTTCGGCCCGGTCGTGAGGACCCTGGTCCGGGTGAGCGGAACCAGGGCGCCGTGCGCGGGCCAGTCCGTGAGCCGCCGCCACACCTCGTCCGGCGCGAGGGCCACCGTCCGCCCGATCCGGAACCGGCTCACTCCGGCCCGTCCCCGTACGCCGCCCCGTCCCGCTCGGACTCCTCCGCCTCCGGCTCCGCCTCGCCCGCCACCACGAGCCCCGGCAGGTGCTCCGCCATCTCGGCCCGCACCCGCGGCGACACCCCGCGGTCCGTCACCAGCGCGTCCACCTCGTCCAGGGAGGCGAACGAACTCAGGCCCACCGTCCCCCACTTGGTGTGGTCCGCGACCACCACCACCCGGCGGGCGGCCCGCACCAGACGCCGGTTGGTCTCCGCCTCCGCCAGATTGGGCGTGGACAGACCGGCCTCCACCGAGATGCCGTGCACCCCGAGGAACAGCGCGTCGAAGTGCAGCGAGCGGATCGCCTGGTCGGCCACCGGACCCACCAGCGCGTCCGACGGGGTGCGCACCCCGCCGGTCAGCACCACCGTCGCCGCGCCCGGCCGCGCCTCGCCGCCCGCACCGGACTGCTGCGCCTCGTGGAACACGTCCGCGACCCGCACCGAGTTCGTCACCACGGTCAGCTCCGGCACGTCGAGCAGCTGCCGGGCCAGCGCGAAGGTCGTCGTCCCGCCCGAGAGGGCGATGGCCGTGCCGGGCCGCACCATCCGCGCCGCCGCCCGCGCGATCTCCTCCTTCGCGCCCAGTTCGAGCACCGACTTCGCCTCGAAGCCCGGCTCGTGGGCGCTCGCGTCGACCACCGGCACCGCCCCGCCGTGCACCTTGGCGACCATGCCCTGCCGGGCGAGCGCGTCCAGGTCCCGGCGCACCGTCATGTCCGAGACGTTCAGCCGGCGGGTCAGCTCGTTCACCCGGACGCCGCCGCGCCGGCGCACCTCGTCGAGGATCAGCGCGCGCCGCTGTTCCGCCAGCAGGTTCTGATGGTCACTCACCGCCGGGCCGGTCCTTTCGGAGGGAAGGGGGGAAACACGGGAGGAAGGGCGTCGGATTCGGTGAGAGCGCTGCGCCGGGCCGCGGCCGTCCGCGATCCTGGTCGCCACCGAACCCTCACGCCCGGTGCTCCACCGTCCGATCCTCCACCCGAGATCCTGCCATCCCGATCCTCCCACCGAGAGAGCGAGTCACCGAAGTGTCCCCTGCCACACCCGACCCGAAGGGCGGGGGTGCGGCGCTCGAACTGCTCGTCCACGGCGTGGGCGGAGCCACCCCGGCCGACATGCTGGACGACCCGCGCACCGTACGGGTCACCGGCGACAGGACGGCCGCCGTGTTCCGCCGCGGGGACGACGTCGACGCCGAGGAGCACCCCGAGCGGTACGCCGACCGCCCCGTCCCCGAGGCCTACTGCTGGTCCAACCTCACCTCCGGCAACGGCACCCGCGCCCTGTGGCTGCTGCTCCTGCCGTTCATGGTGGCCAACCTGGCCCACTGGATGCGCCCGCCCACCGAGGGCCGCGCGCGGCTGGTGCGCCTCTACGGCGTCCTCGTCCGGCTCGTCGCGCTCACCCTCACCGTCCTGCTGACCGCCGCCGCCTGCGAGGTCGCCCTCGACCTGACGGCCTGGCAGTGCGCGGGCTCCGCCGCCTGCGCCGGGCAGCGCTCCTGGCTCGGCTTCCTCTCCGCCGAACGCGCCGGCTGGTGGTCCGGGCCCGGCCGCCGCCTCGCCCTCGCCGCCCTCGTCCCCACCGCCCTGGTCGGGCTCCTGTGGTACCTGTCCAACCGCACCTGGAGCGCGTACGAGGCCCAGCGCCCGCCGATGGGACACGACGCCGACCCGGAGGACGCCGACCCGGCGCCCGCCCCGGTCCTCGGTGGCGACACCGAGGCCGCTGACGGCACCACCCCCGCCCCGGCCACCCCGGTCGAACTCCGGCCCGCCCTCGGCCGCCCCGGCTTCTGGTACGGGCGCCGCCTGGTCGCCCGCCTGCGCGCCGCGCACACCGCCGCCGGCTTCCTCACCGTCGCCGCCGTCCTCGCCGCCGCCGCGGCCGGCCACGACCACCGGGCCGGCGGCCCGCAGCAACCCCTCGGCCGGCTGCTTCAGGGCGCGCTGGCCGCCCTCGCCCTCGTCGTGCTGTGGGTGGTCTGCCGCCGGGGCCGCAGCGAGCACCGGCTCGACCTGCGCATCGAACGCGCCCTGGTCTCCTGGCTCCCGGCCGGCGCCCTGCTGTTGCTCGCCCTCACCGCCGTCCACACCGGCTGGTCCCGGCCCGGCTGGACCTCCGCCGGCACCCTGCCCGGCACCGGCGTCTTCGGCGCCCTCACCCTCGCCCAGGGCGGCCTGGTCGTCGCCCTCGCCGCCGTCGCCCTGCTGCTCCACCGCCCCCGGGCCCCGCGCACCGCCCTGTACGGGCTCGGCGGCCCCGCCACCGCCATGCTGGCCTGCGCCCTCGGCGGCGTCATGTCCGGCGGCGTCGCCCAGCGCGTCGCCGACTGGCTCGACGGCTCCGGCACCCCCGGCACCGGCGACGGCCCCATCACCGGGCCGCCCGTGCTGCTCTCCTGGCAGGCCTCCGTCATCCCGGTCCTGCTCCTGCTGCTGCTCGCCCCCGCCGTGCTGCTCGCCTTACGGACCGTGCTCGCCGGCCGCAGGCTCCGCGCCGCCGTCGACGCCGCCTACGGGGCGAGCGACCCCGACCGGCTGCGCACCGACCAGATCGCCGCGGCCCGGGCCCGCGCGGCGCTCACCGACTCCGCCCCCGGGCTCGTCGGCGTCGTCTCCGGCGCCACCCTGCTGCTCGGCGCGGCCTCCGTGGCCGGTGCCTGGGCCAGCGGAAACGTCCCCGGACGGGCCTTCGACGGCGCCCACCCGGCCATCGCCTCGGCCGCCACCGCCGCCCAGGCCCTCGGCTCCTGGATGATCGGCTTCGGCTTCCTGCTCTTCGTCACCCTCGGCCGGCGCGCCTACAAGGACCGCTCGGCGCGCCGCACCATCGGCATCCTCTGGGACGTCGGCACCTTCTGGCCCCGCGCCGCCCACCCCTTCGCCCCGCCCTGCTACGCCGAGCGCGCCGTCCCCGACCTCACCTGGCGGATGAGCTCCTGGACCGCGTGCACCGGCGGCCGGCTCGTCATCTCCGGTCACTCCCAGGGCAGCGTCCTCGCCGCCGCCGCGGTCTGGCAGCTGCCGCCCGCCACCCGCGGCCGGGTCGCCCTGCTCACCTACGGCTCGCCGCTGGAACGCCTCTACGGACGCTGGTTCCCGGCCTACTTCGGCCCCGAGGCGCTGCGCGGGCTGCACCGCACCGTGCACTTCTGGAGCAACCTCTACCGGGCCACCGACCCCATCGGCGGCCCCGTCCGGGTGCCCGCCGAGGGCGGCCGGCCGGCCGTCGACCGGCCCGAGCTGCTCGACCCGGTCGTCTACGGCCGCACCCGCGAACACCCCCTGCCGGAGCCGATCCTGGGCCACTCCGACTACCAGGCCGACCCCGCCTTCGCCGCCGCGCGCGCCGCGCTGCTCGACCGGCTGCCGCCCGCGCTGCCCCGGCAGCGCGACAACACCGGGGCCGTTCAGGGCAGTTCGGGAAGGTCCTCCGGATAGAGCAGGGTCAGGTCGTCCGTGCTCGGGGAGTCGAGCGCGGCGACCCGGCCCGCGTGCCGCTCCACCATCGCCTCGAAGGTCTGGCGCGCGGTGCGCCCGTTGCCGAAGGTGGGGCCCTTGGGAAGCTCCGCGAAGTACTTCACCAGGGCCTCGCCGCAGCCGTCCGCGAGCCGGTACTCGTGCTCCTCGGCCTGCTGCTCCACGATCCGCAGCAGCTCCTCGGGCACGTAGTCACCGAAGCTGATGGTCCGTGAGAAGCGGGAGGCGACACCGGGGTTGACGGTGAGGAAGCGCTCCATCTCCGCCGTGTACCCGGCGGCGATCACCACCACCGCGTCCCGGTGGTCCTCCATCAGCTTGACCAGCGTGTCGATCGCCTCGCGCCCGAAGTCCCGCCCGGAGTCCTCCGGCGCGAGCGCGTAGGCCTCGTCGACGAACAGCACTCCGCCGCGCGCCCGTTCGAAGGCCTCCTGGGTGCGGATGGCCGTCGAGCCGATGTGCTCGCCCACCAGGTCGACCCGGGACACCTCGACCAGATGGCCGCGCTCCAGGACCCCGAGGGCGGCGAGCACCTCGCCGTAGAGGCGCGCCACCGTCGTCTTGCCGGTGCCGGGATTGCCGGTGAAGACCAGGTGGCGGCGCGCGGAGACGGCCTTCAGGCCCGCCTCCTGGCGGCGCCGCCCCACCTCGATCATGTTGGTCAGCGTGCGCACCTCGTGCTTCACGCTCTCCAGGCCCACCAGCGCGTCCAGTTCGCCGAGCACCTCCTGGGGGGAGCGCGCGGCCGCCGGCTCCGGCGCGGCGGGCGCGGCCGGGGCGGCGGGCGCCGGCGCCACGGCGGCGGCCCGCGCGGTGGGCACCGTGCCCAGCAGCCCGCCCGTCGACCGGGTGGCGGTGAGGACCCCGCCCGGCTCCGGCGCGGCCGGGGCGCGCAGCTGGCTCTCGTCGCTGGTGCAGTCCTCCGCGACGGGCCCGTCCTCGGGGAACTCGTAACCCCCGCGCGCACAGCGCTCCGTACGGCACCGGCGCAGCGTCGTGCGGCAGCCGTCCATCACGTGGAAGCCGTAGCCGCCGCTGCCGGTCACCCGGCAGCCCAGGAACGAACCGCGGCCCTCGGCCGACACGTAGAACCCGGCCTCGGCGGGCGAGGTGACCGTGCACCGCTCGATCGTCGGGTCAGCGCCCTTGGTGACGATGACCCCGGTCTGCACCGCGTCGATGGTGCAGCCGCCGAGCGTGCCGCCGCTGCCGTGGTCGCGGAACCAGGCGCCCGTGGACGCCTCCCGGATCCGGCAGTCGTCGAGCTGGGCCGTCCCTCCGTCGCTGACCGACACGGCCGTGTTGCGCACCTGCGAGAGGTCGCTGTCGACGACGTCCGCGCGCGAGCCCCGGTCGAGGACGAACAGCGCGTCCGGCACGTCGTGCACCCGGCAGGAGTCCAGCACCGCCGTCGCGCCGTCGCTGACCCACACCGCCGGGTAGTCCCCGGTGCTGTCGTGGATCTCGCACTGGTTGGCGTCCACCCGCGTCCCCGGGTCCCACACCGAGAGCCCGTTGCGCCCGAACCGCCGCACCGTGGACCGGGTCAGCGTCAGGACCGAGCGGGAGCGCAGGTCCACCGCGTTCTCCGGCACGTCGTGGATGTCGCAGTCGGACAGCGTGAGCACCGCGTCGGTGTCCAGGGTGATGCCGTCGGCCGAGGTCCGGTGCACCGACGAGTCGGTGAGGTGCGCGGTCGCCCGGGACGCGATCTGCAGCCCGGCGCCCTTGATCTCGTACACCTCGCAGCCGATGCCCTCCAGGCCGCTGCCCTCGCCGTTGACCGTGATCCCGGCGCCCGAGGCGTGGTGCACCCGGCAGCGTTCGAGCCGCGGATGCCCGCCGCCGCGCACCGAGACCCCGGCCTGCCCGGCGGACACGATCTCGCACTCCTCGAACACCCCGCCCGCGCCGTCGAGTACGGCCAGCCCGACCCCGGCCGGATTGTCGACGCTGACGCGGCGCACCGTCGGCCGGGCCGCGCCGCGCACCTCCAGGCCGGCCGCGGACCGGGTGAGGATGCGCAGGTCGAGCAGCTCGGGCGTGCCGTCCTCGACGAGCAGCGCGGGCGCCGCCGCGTCCTGTCCCTCGATGTGCAGGTCCTGCACGGTGGCCGAGGCCCGCACGGTCAGCGGCACGCCGTCGGCGGGCGCGATCCGCACCGGGCCGGCCGACCCGTCGCCGCCCCGGAGCGTGACGGCCCGCCGGATGACGAGGTTCTCCCGGTAGGTGCCGGGAGCCACGGTGAGGACGTCCCCGTCGCCCGCGGCCTCCAGGGCGGCGGCGAGGGAGGGGTACTCGCCCGTGCGGCGCCGCCACCGCGACGTGCCGGTGTGCGTCACCTGGACCGTGCCCTGTGCCATGGGTGTGCTCTGCCCCCACCTCGTGCGTCGACGCCTGGAACCCGCTGCCGGAACGGCCGCGCTGAGTCCTGGGCCTGGAACCGATGCCCCACCGTAGCGCGCGCGGCGCCGCGGGGTTGACGGGTCGCCCGGGTCCCCGCCCCCGCTCCCTAGCTGCCCGTACCCGTGCGCCCCCAGTCCGGGCCGACCTGGGCCCAGGCGCGGTCGAGACGCCCGTACCGCCGCTGCGTGAGGCGGTGTACGACCAGGCGCCGGGCGGACTCGATCAGGAAGGCGGACAGGAGCGCCACGGTCAGTCCGGCGATGAGGGCGTGCGCGCGGGCGGTGTCGGGGTGCATCGGCGGGGTGACCGCCCGGCCGGTGCGGTCCGTCCACATCGGGAAGACGGCTCCGGTGTGCGCGTGGTTCCGGGAGGTGGGGACCGTGCCGGTGCGGCTGCTGCCGTCGGGCGCCGTCCACCGTGCCACCACGGTCGGCCGCAGCGGCTCCTCCGCGCCCGGCTCCGCGCTGCCGTCGGGCTCGGCGGGCGGTTCGGCCGGGCGCACCACCCGGGCCACGGTCGGCACCCGCTCCTGCTGCTGGAGGCGTACGGAGCGCTGCAGCGAGGTGTTCGCCGAGACCCCGGCGGCCCAGCCGGCCGCGGGGACGGCCAGGCACAGCAGCAGCGCGGCCACCAGCGCGACCCACGCCTCGACCAGGTCGGTGGTCCGGCGCAGGGGATTGTGCCGCCAGCGCCAGAGCCCCATGGCTGCACGCACGCTCCGCACCCCCTCGTCTCGTCGACGGCCCGCGCGGGGCCGCTCGGCGGTGTTGCCGCTCTTCCAACGAGTGTCCCCCGGGGGTGGGTTCCGCGCCTGTCGGGAGGAATTCGGGGGGAATTTCGCCGGACCGGGTTCGCCGGGCGGGGGTGCGGTGGCGTGCGGTGCGGCTCAGTCCAGGATCTTCACCGGGTCGCCGACCCGGACCACGCCCCGGTGCTCGGGCACCAGGTTCTGCCCGAAGACCAGCCGGTTGCCCTCGGCGCGGTGCCGGGCGAGGGTGCGCAGCGGCTCCTTGCCGCGCTCGCCGGTGAGCTGGTCGGTGGTGGTGACCACGCAGCGGCCGCAGGTGCGGGCGACCCGGAAGACGACGTCGCCGACGGCGAGCCGCCGCCAGCCGTCCTCGGCCCAGGGCGCGGTGCCGTCGACGACCAGGTTCGGCCGGAAGCGGTTCATGGGCAGCGGGCCCTCGTCGGGGTGGTCGCCCTGGGCGATCAGCGAGTTGAGGGCGTCGAGGGAGGCGGTGGTGGTGATCAGCAGCGGGTAGCCGTCGGCGAAGCTGACGGTCTCTCCGGGCAGCGCGTAGTCGGGGTCGACGGGCCGGCGCCGGGCCGGGTCGTCCATGTGGACCAGGCGTACGGGGCCGTTCAGATAGGTGCTGAACCAGGCGTCGGCGTCCGGCCCGGCGGGCACGGCCCGGACGGTGGTGCCGAAGACCTCCACGGGGATCGTCGCGGTGTGGTCGGCCTCCGCGGCCGGCGCCTCCGGCACCGCCACGGTGAGCGGTTCCATGCCGGGGGCGGTCAGCGTGACGGAGCCGTCCGGCAGCAGCTCGGCGGCGGCCAACGCCAGCCGTGCGTGCTGGCGTTGGGTCACGACCTTGCCGGTGGCGTCCACCGCGGTCCAGCGGCGGTCACCGGCCAGTCCCCAGGGCTGGACCTCCGCCTCCGCGGGGGAGAACCCGCGCAGTGCCTTGACCGGATGGACATGGACGGAGCGCAAGACAGGAATCGGCATGCCCTCATCCTGCCAGTCGCCCCGTCCGGTCCGGGCGTCAGTATCCGCGGCTCTGGTACGGGCGGTTGTACGGGTCGTCGTACGGCGCGGGGGCCGGAGCCGGCGCGGGGCGCGGCGCGGCCGGTCGCATCGCCTCGTACCCGCCGGCCATCGGGCGCGGCTGCTGCTGCGCCTGCGGGCCCGGGTAGCCGCGCGGGGCGGCGGGCTGCTGAGGGATGTACGGGGTGGGCGCGGGCTGCAGCGGCACCGGGGCCATCAGCTGGGTGGCCGGGGCCTGCTGCGGCGCGGGCTGGGGGTAGCCGTAGCCGCCGGCGTGGCCGTGACCGTGGCCGTTGTAGGCCGGGGCGGGGGGCTGCGGGGAGGGCGCCGCCGGGAGGGCGGGCAGGGCCGCGGGCAGCGCCGGCAGATAGCTGCTGCTTCCGGAGTAGCCGTTGCCGGTGTCGTACGCGGAGGGCACTCGGATCGGGGCGATCTGAGGCGTGCCCCGTTCTGCGACGAGCGAGTCGTAGATCGGGGTGTCGGGGAACGACGGCGCGGTGTAGTAACCGCCTCCGTAGGTGGAGCGCGGGGAGGTCATGGCCATAAGTTAAGCCCACGATGTGCTGGATGGGGAGCCCGATAAGCGGGTTGTTTGACGGGTTCGTTGAGACCGTCGATCGGCAATGTGAGCGAATCTGGCAAAAACGGTCGCCCGGCCGGTCCAAGATCCGGAAAAACCCGAGCTGAGAAGGGGTTACCCACGGGTCCGAGAAGGCGGGGAGGCGCTCCCTCCGGGGCGCGCGTCAAGGAATCCTGACGCGGGCGGAGCCGGCTGTTCCGCGGAAGACATGTGCGCAACACAAGGAATTGGTGCCGCGTTCGGGAACGCCCCGGCGGGAAATGTCGTGCACCGGTCACCGAGCCGTCGCGGTGCGTACCGGAAAAGGCTGGACGGGGCACCGAGTTAGCCCCCCCCGCGGCCGACGCGGAGGACTCAGCGGTCCGGGGCCGCCTCCGGGCGCGCGTACGTCCGCCCCTTCCAGGCCGCGCCCCGGCCCCGGTGGTGCTGGACGGCCGAGTCCACCGTCATCAGCAGATAGAGCAACGCGGTCAGCGGCAGCAGCGGCGCGAGCCAGGGCGGCTGCCGGTAGTAGCGCAGCATCGGCAGATACGTTCCCGCCATCACCGCCCACGCGAGCCCGCCCGCCCAGGCGGCCGGAGCGTCCCCGGTGAGCAGCCCGGCGACCAGCGCGCCCGGCGGCACCAGATACACCAGGACCAGTCCCGCCACCGTCCCGGCGAGCAGCGCCGGGTTGTGCCGCAGCTGCGCGTAGGCGCTGCGCGCGACCATCCGCCACAGATCGGCCAGCCGCGGATAGGGGCGGATGCTGTCCACCCGGTCGGCGAGCCCCAGCCACACCCGGCCGCCCGCCCGCCGCACCGCCCGGGCCAGCGACACGTCGTCGATCACCGCCTGCCGGATCGCCGCCGGCACCCCGGCCCGCTCGGCCGTCTTTGCCCGCAGCAGCACACAGCCCCCGGCCGCCGCCGTCGCCCGGGGCTGGCGCCGGTTGATCCAGCGGAAGGGATAGAGCTGACAGAAGAAGTAGACGAAGGCCGGCACGATCAGACGCTCCCAGCCGCTCGCCACCCGCAGCCGCGCCATCTGCGACACCAGGTCCAGCCGGTGCCCGGCCGCCGCCTCCACCAGCAGCCGCAGACTGTCCGGCTCGTGCGCGATGTCCGCGTCCGTCAGCAGCAGGAACTCGGGTCCCCGCGCGCGTGCCAGCGCCATGCCGTGCCGCAACGCCCACAGCTTGCCCGTCCAGCCCGGCTCGGGCTCGCCCGGCGAGACCACCGTCAGCGGCAGCCCGCCGTGACAGGCGGCCAGCTCGGCGGCCCGTTCCCCGGTGCCGTCCGTGCTGCCGTCGTCCACCAGGATCACCTCCGCCGGCCCCGGATAGTCCTGGGCGAGCAGCGAGGGCAGGCTCAGCGGCAGCACCGCGGCCTCGTCCCGGGCCGGGACCACCACCACGACCCCCGGCCACGGGGCCGGCGCCCCGGCGGGCGCGGGCAACCGCTGGTCGGTGCGCCAGAAGAAGCCCTGGCCCAGGAGCAGCCACCCCCAGACGGCCAGAGCGGCGATCGCGATCCACGCAAGCGGGCTCATTCGCCGCAGTCTGCCCCAGATCGCCGGGGAATCAAGGGGCGTCGGCTAGGGTGACCGGGTGAAGATCGCACTGATGGACTCCGGAATCGGCCTGCTCCCGGCTGCGGCGGCGGTCCGCCGCCTGCGGCCCGACGCCGACCTGGTGATCTCCTCCGACCCCGACGGCATGCCCTGGGGGCCGCGCACCGCCGAGGACCTCACCGAGCGGGCCCTCGCGGTCGCCCGGGCCGCCGCCGCGCACGGCCCGGACGCCCTCGTCGTCGGCTGCAACACGGCCTCCGTGCACGCCCTGCCCGCGCTGCGCGCCGCCCTGGAGCCCCGCATTCCGGTCATCGGCACCGTGCCCGCGATCAAGCCCGCCGCCGCCGGCGGCGGCAGGGTCGCCATCTGGGCCACCCCCGCCACCACCGGCAGCCCGTACCAGCGCGGACTGATCCGCGAGTTCGCCGCGGGCGCCGAGGTCACCGAGGTGCCCTGCCCCGGCCTCGCCGACGCCGTCGAGCACGACGACGCCGAGGGCGTGCGACGGGCCGTCGCCGCCGCGGCGGCGCTGACGCCCCCCGACATCCGGGCCCTCGTCCTCGGCTGCACCCACTACGAGCTGGTCGAGGAGCAGATCCGGGCCGCCCTGCCGCGCGCCGCGGGACAGCCCGCGCTCGTTTTCCACGGCTCCGCCGGGGCAGTCGCCGCACAGGCACTGCGCAGGATCGGCGCCGAGGCCGACCCCGCCGCGGCCCCCACGGGCACCCTGACCGTGCTGCACAGCGGCCGGCCGGGCACGCTCACCCCGGCCGCGCTCGCGTACGCCGAGGGCCGCGCGCTCGGAGCGACGGCCGTCGCGCACTGAGGGTGTCCGAACGGCTCCGCCGGGGCGCCGCCCTCGCGGAGAGTGCGTAGGCTGTCACCATGAGGGACCACTCCCAGAACCAGGGTCCCGAGGGACCCGCACCCCCGGTCTGGACCGGTCGCGCGACCAACCGGCTGCAATGGCTGCCGGCCATCGGCGGGGTCGCCTGCATGGCGCTGGGCGTCCTGCTCGCCGTCGAGTCGCCCTGGACCTCGGGCATCGCCCCGCTCCTGATGGCCGTGATCGGCTGTCTCGCCGCCGGCCTGCTCGTGCTCTTCGGCACGCTCGCCTTCGTCCACGTCGCCGTCCGGGTCGACCACCGGGCCATGGAGGTGCGCTGCGGGCACATCGGCGTCCCGCGCCGCCGCATCCCGCTCGCCCACGTCGTCGGCGCCGACTTCGCGCCCTCCGTCACCCCGCGCCAGTGGGGCGGCTGGGGCTACCGCTGGCGCCCCGAGAAGGGCACCGCCGTGGTCGTCCGGCGCGGCGAGGGCCTGGTGCTGCGCCTCGGCGACGGCCGCACCTTCACCGTCACCGTCGACGACGCCGAGTCCGCCGTCCTCACCATCCGCGCCCTGCTCCGCCGCGCCGCCCCGCCGTCGCCCGCCGCGCCGACGGGTCCGGCCGGCGCCTGAGCGCCCGGCGCCCCGCTTCCGCCGTCGTCCGCCGTGTGGTCGTCCCTGCCCCCGCCACCCTGGTGGCCGGGCGAGGGCGCACCCCGCGCCGAAGGGGCGCGGGGGACGGGCCGCACTCCTGATGGGCGCGCCCCGCGCCGTAGACTCCGGCACGTGAGCACCGCCATCGCCTCAGCCGACGCCCCCGCGCCCGAGTCCACCCCCGCCGAGGAGCGGGCCCGCGGCCCGCGGCGGCTGCTGCGGCCCGGCGCGGCCCTGCTGTCCGGGGCGCTGCTCTATCTCAGCTTCCCGCCCCGGCCCCTGTGGTGGCTCGCGCTGCCCGCCTTCGCGCTGCTCGGCTGGACCCTGCGGGGCCGCCGGCCGCGGGCCGGCTTCGGCCTCGGCTTCCTGGCCGGTCTCGGCTTCCTGCTGCCCCTGCTCGTCTGGACCGGAGCGGAGGTCGGTCCCCTGCCGTGGCTCGCGCTCGGCGCCGTCTCCGCGCTGTTCATCGGCGCCGTCGGCCTCGGCATCGCGGCGGTCTCCCGGCTGCCCGCCTGGCCGCTGTTCGCCGCCGGCGTGTGGGTGCTCGGCGAGGCGGCACGCGCGCGCGTGCCGTTCGGCGGCTTCCCCTGGGGCAAGATCGCCTTCGGCCAGGCGGACGGGATGTTCCTGCCGCTCGCCGCCGTCGGCGGCACCCCGGTGCTCGGCTTCGCCGTCGCCCTGTGCGGCTTCGGCCTGTACGAACTGCTGCGTCAGGTCCTCGCCCGGCGGGCCGAGGCGGAAGCAGCGGACCAGGACCAGGACCAGGCCCCGGCCTCCGTACCGGCGCGCGGACCGCTGCTCGCCGCCGCGCTCGCCGTCCTGGTACCCGTCACCGGCGCGCTCGCCGCCCTCCCGCTGGTCTCCGACGCCCCCGAGGACGGCACCGCCACCGTCGCCGCCGTCCAGGGCAACGTCCCCCGCCTCGGCCTCGACTTCAACGCCCAGCGGCGCCAGGTCCTCGACAACCACGCCGCCCGCACCCGCGAGCTCGCCGCCGCCGTCCGGGCCGGCAAGGAGCCGCGCCCCGACTTCGTGCTGTGGCCGGAGAACTCCTCCGACATCGACCCGTACGCCAACCCCGACGCCTACCAGGTGATCGACGAGGCGGTCCGCGAGGTGAACGCACCGACCGTGATCGGCGCCGTCATCGCCCCGCCGACCGGCACGCTGCGCAACACCCTCATCGAGTGGAACCCCGGCAAGGGGCCCGTCGCCGAGTACGACAAGCGGCACGTGCAGCCCTTCGGCGAGTACATCCCGATGCGCTCCTTCGTGCGCCTGTTCAGCAGCGACGTGGACCGGGTCCGCCGCGACTTCGGTCCGGGCCACAAGGTCGGCGTCTTCGACCTGGCCGGTACGAAGGTGGGCCTCGCCACCTGCTACGAGGCGGCCTTCGACTGGGCCGTACGGGACACCGTGACCCACGGCGCCCAGCTGATCACCGTGCCCAGCAACAACGCCACCTTCGGCCGCAGCGAGATGACCTACCAGCAGCTCGCCATGTCCCGGGTGCGCGCCGTCGAGCACAGCCGCAGCGTGGTCGTCCCGGTCACCAGCGGCGTCAGCGCGGTCATCCGCCCGGACGGCACGCTCGTCGCGAAGACGGAGATGTTCACCCCGGACGTGCTCGTCGAGAAGGTCCCGCTGCGCTCCTCGCTGACCCCGGCGACCCGGATGGGCACCCTGCCCGAGGCGCTGCTCGTCGCGCTCGCCGCGGCCGGTCTCGCCTGGTCGGCGACCCGCTCCGTGCGCGCCCGGCGCGGCCGCACCGCCTGAGCACGGCGCCGTCCGGCGCCGGGCCTCGCCGCCGTCCGGGCCGGAACGCCGATGATCTAGGGTCGGGTCATGGGCACCCCTGACTTCATCCGCGACCTCCGCGCCTCGGCCGGCCACCAGCTGCTGTTCCTGCCGGGCGTCTCCGCCGTCGTCTTCGACGACCGGGGACGCGTGCTGCTCGGGCGCCGCGCGGACACCGGCATGTGGGCGATCGTCGGCGGCATCGTCGAGCCCGGCGAGCAGCCCGCCGCCTGCGCCGTGCGCGAGGTGTACGAGGAGACCGGCGTGCACTGCGAGGTGGAGCGGATCGTGCTCGTGCAGACCCTGCGCAAGCCGGTCGTCTACCCCAACGGCGACCAGTGCCAGTTCCTGGACGTGTCCTTCCGCTGCCGGGCGGTCGGCGGCGAGGCCCGGGTCAACGACGACGAGTCCCTCGAGGTCGGCTGGTTCGAGCTGGACGCCCTGCCCCCGATGAAGCGCTTCTCGCACTTCCGCATCGAGCAGGCCCTCAAGGACGAACCCACCTGGTTCGACCCCGGCCACCAGGGCTGAAAGGCGTCCACAGGCCGTTGTCCACAGGCGCTTGTCCACAGGGCTGGTGTGAGCCCCGGTCCGGCAGGTATCCCTGTGACCATGACCCACGCACAGGCCGTCTACCTGGAGCTCCTCGCCCGCGGCGCCGCCACCGAGGCGTACGACCGCCCCGTGCTGCTCGCCCGCGCGAGCGGCACCGGGCCGGACGAGCTGGCCGAGCTGGAGCGGACCAAACAGCTCGCCCTGCGGGTCCGGGCCGAGCTGGAGGGCCGGCGGCGCCGCGAGGCCGAGCTGTCCGCGCTCTTCGAGACCGCCCACGACCTGGCCGGCCTGCGCGACCTCGACGCCGTGCTGCGCGCCATCGTGCAGCGCGCCCGCTCCCTGCTCGGCACCGAGGTCGCCTACCTCAGCCTCAACGACCCGGTGCGCGGCGACACCTACATGCGGGTCACCGAGGGCTCCGTCTCGGCCCGGTTCCAGCAGGTCAGGCTCGGCATGGGGGAGGGCCTCGGCGGACTCGTCGCGCAGACCGCCCGGCCCTACGTCACCGACGACTACTTCCGCGACGAGCGCTTCCAGCACACCGAGGCCATCGACAGCGCCGTCGGCGACGAGGGCCTGGTCGCCATCCTCGGCGTCCCGCTCACCCTCGGCAGCCAGGTCATCGGGGTGCTGTTCGCCGCCGACCGGCGCGCCCGGGTCTTCGAGCGCGAGCAGGTCGCGCTGCTCGGCTCCTTCGCGGCGCACGCCGCCGTCGCCATCGACACCGCCAACCTGCTCGCCGAGACCCGCTCCGCGCTCGCCGAGCTGGAGCGGGCCAACGACATCATCCGCGAGCACAGCGGCGTCATCGAGCGCGCCTCCGAGGTCCACGACCGGCTGACCGAACTCGTCCTGCGCGGCGGCGGCGTCCACGACGTGGCCGCCGCCGTCTCCGAAGTCCTCGGCGGCACGGTCGAGTTCGTCGAGCAGCCGCCCGGCCCCGGGACCCCCGCCGAGGGGCGCGCGACCCGCGACGGCGACGACTGGAGCGCCGCCGTCGCCGCGGGCGGCGAGACCTTCGGCGCCCTGGTGCTGCGCGACCGGCCCGGCCTCGACCCGGTCGACCTGCGCACCCTGGAGCGGGCCGCCCTCGTCACCTCCCTGCTGCTGCTCGCCCGCCGCTCCGCCGGAGAGGCCGAGCAACGGGTCCGCGGCGAGCTCCTGGACGACCTGCTCGACGCCCCCGACCGCGACCGGCGGCTGCTGCGCGAGCGGGCCGCCCGGCTCCGCACCGACACCGACGCCCCGCACGTCGTCCTGGCCGCCCGGATCGACCGCGGCGGCGCGGGCGGCGAGACCGAGCCCGGGGGACAGGAGAGCGCCGACCGGCAGCGGCTCCGCTCCGCCGCCTCCCACCTCGCCGCCACCCGCCACGGCCTGGCCTCCGCCCGCGACGGCGGCACCGTCCTGCTGCTGCCGCTCCGCCCCGGCGAGACCGCCGCCGAGCTCGCCCGGCAGACCGCGGCACACCTCGGCGGCGCCCTGCGCGAGCCCGTCACCGTCGGCGCCTCCGCCCCGGTCACCGCCCCGCTCGCCCACCCCGACCGGGTCGCCCCGGCGTACGAGGAGGCCCGCCGCTGCCTCGACGCCCTGCGCCTGCTGCACCGCCAGGGCGAGGGCGCCGCCGCCGAGGACCTCGGCTTCCTCGGACTGCTGCTCGCCGACACCGGTGACATCGAGGGCTTCGTCGAGCGCACCATCGGCCAGGTCGTCGGCTACGACCGCCGCCGCGGCACCGACCTGGTGCGCACCCTGGACGCCTACTTCGCCAGCGGCATGAGCCCCGCCCGCACCAAGGACGACCTCCACGTGCACGTCAACACCGTGGCCCAGCGCCTGGAGCGGATCGGCCGGCTCCTCGGCCCCGACTGGCAGGCGCCGGCCCGCGCCCTGGAGATACAGCTGGCCCTCCGGCTGCACGCCCTCGCCCCGGCCGTCATACGCTGACCCCGCCCCGCCCCGCCCCGCCCCGCCCTTCCGCCGCCTTCCGCCTCGTTCCGCCCTTCCGTCCAGCCCCGCCCGCTCCGTGCCGTCCCAGGAGGTCGCCCGATGACCGGACGCCTTGCCGACCCGCCGCCGCTCGCCGGCATCACCGTCGTCAGCCTCGAACAGGCGGTGGCCGCCCCCTTCGCCACCCGCCAGCTCGCCGACCTCGGCGCCCGGGTGATCAAGGTCGAGCGGCCCGGCGACGGCGACTTCGCCCGGCGCTACGACACCACCGTGCACGGCGAGTCCAGCTACTTCGTCTGGCTCAACCGCTCCAAGGAGTCGATCACCCTCGACCTGAAGACGGACGCCGGCCGCGAGGTCCTGGAGCGGCTGCTCGCCCGCGCCGACGTCTTCGTGCAGAACCTCGCCCCCGGCGCCGCCGACCGCCTCGGGCTCGGCCCGGACGCACTCGCCGAGCGCTTCCCGTCCCTCATCCCGGCCGGCCTCTCCGGCTGGGGCACCAGCGGCCCCTGGTCCGGGCGCAAGGCCTACGACCTGCTCGTGCAGTGCCAGACCGGCCTGGTCTCCCTCACCGGCAACGAGCACGGCACCGCCCGGGCCGGGATCTCCGTCGCCGACATCGCCGGCGGCATGTACCTCTACAGCGGCATCCTCACCGCCCTGTTCACCCGCGCCACCACCGGCAGGGCCCGGGCCGTGGAGGTCTCCCTCTTCGAGGCGCTCGCCGAGTGGATGCACCAGCCCGCCTACTACACCCGCTTCGGCGGCGCCCAGCCGCCGCGCATCGGCACCCGGCACGCCACCATCGCCCCCTACGGCGCCTTCACCGCCGCCGACGGCAAGGACGTGCTCTTCTCCATCCAGAACGAACGCGAATGGGCCGCCCTCTGCGAGCGGTTCCTGGGCCGGCCCGAACTCACCGACGACCCGCGCTTCGCCACCGGCTCCGACCGGGTCGCCCACCGCGACGAGCTGGACGCGCTGGTCGCCGCACGGTTCACGGAGCTGGACAGCGCCACCGCCGGCCGGATCCTCGACGAGGCCGGCATCGCGAACGCCGGCGTCAACGACATGGCCGCCTTCCTCGACCACCCGGTGCTCGAAGCCCGCGAGCGCTGGCGCGACGTCCGGATACCCGACGGGACGCCCGTGCCCGCCCTCCTGCCCCCGGCCGACCTGGCGGGCACCGCACCGCGCATGGACCCGGTCCCCGCCGTCGGCGAGCACACCGAACCGCTCCTCGCCGAACTCGGCTACGCAGCCGCCGAGATCGCCGCGATGCGCGCCGCCCACGCGATCTGACCGCGTCCGGTCCGGTCGTACCCGCCGACCTCCGCGCGGGACCGCACGGAGACGGGCGGCCGCTCGCGGAACCACGCGCAGACGGCGCGGCCGTACGGAGGACCTTCCAGACCGGGGTCCCGAGTCCGGCCGCACGTGCTCGACACGCCGGCCGGCCCCGGCACGCGACGCCCCCGCCGCCGTGTACCCCCGGCCGCCCGCTCCCGGCCCCGGGCCGGGCCGCTCGTCACACCACCAGGTCCGAGGGGTCGGTGTTGGCCCCGCACAGCACCACGCACACCTTCTCGCCGCGCTCCGGCCGGTAACCGCCGCCCGACAGCGCCGCGTACGCGGTCGAGGCGGCGTGCTCGACCACGAGCCGCCGCTCCTCCCACAGCGCCCGCCGGGCGCGGACGATCTCCGCGTCCGGGACCAGCAGCGTGCGCACCCCGTCCTGCCGGGCCGCCTCCAGGGCCGCCGCCGAGACCCGCCGGGCCCCGAGCGAGTCCGCCGCCACCGAGTCCACCGGCACGTCGACCGGCGCGCCCGCGCCGAGCGCCGCGTCCAGCGCCCGGCAGTGCTCCGGCTCCACCGCCACCATCCGCACGCCGTGCTCGCGCGCCGCCGTCGCCATCCCGGCGAACAGCCCGCCCCCGCCGACCGACACCACCACCGTGTCCACCCCGGGGACCCGCGCCCGGATCTCCTCCAGAAGGGTGCCCGCGCCCGCCGCGATCAGCGGGTGGTCGTAGGCGTGCGAGGCCAGCGCCCCGCTCTCGGCCGCGAAGGACCCGCAGGCGGCCAGCGCCTCCGCGTACTCCCGGCCGGCCAGCCGCACGTCCGCCCCGTACCCGCGCAGCCGCTCCACCTTCACCCGCGGCGCCGTCTCCGGCAGGAACACCGTCGCCCGGACGCCGGCCCGCCGCGCCGCCCACGCGCAGGCGAGCCCGGCGTTCCCGCCGGAGGCGATCGTCACGCCCGCTTCCGGCAGGGTGCCGGCCTCCCGGTGCGCCTGGAGGAAGTTGTGCGCGCCGCGCGCCTTGAACGAGCCGGTGTGCTGGAGGAACTCGAGCGCGAGGAAGAGCTCGTGGCCCCCCTCCCCGGTCTCGGCGGGGGCGATCGCGACGGGCCGGACCCGGTCCGCGACCCGCTCGACCGCCGCCTTCACGTCTCCGTAACTGAGGGTCTGCACGGTGCTGCTCCTGGGACGAGGGAGGAAGGGACATCCACTGCCGTGCCGACGATCATCGCACCGCCCGTGCCCGCCCCGGCACGGACGGGCCGATGGGGCAGCCCGATCCACCCAACCCCCCACCGCCTCGCGGCCGTTGCACTATCTTCCTCAGTCGTGGACCAGTTGACCGCGGAAGACCCCAGCCACATCGGCCCCTACCGGCTCATCGCCCGCCTCGGCGCGGGCGGCATGGGACTCGTCTACCTCGGGCGCTCCGAGGGCGGGCGGACGGTGGCCGTGAAGGTCGTCCAGGCCGAGTACGCGGGGAACGCGGAATTCCGGCGGCGCTTCGCACGCGAGGTGGCCGCCGCCCGGCGGGTCGGCGGGGACTGGACCGCGGCCGTGCTCGACGCCGACCACGAGGCCGCCGTGCCGTGGGTGGCCACCCAGTACATCCCCGGGCCCGACCTGCACTCCGTCGTCGCCCGGGACTTCGGCCCGCTCCCGGAGCACTCGGTGCGCGCCCTCGCCAACCGGCTCGCGCTCGCCCTCGGCGCCGTCCACGGCGCCGGGCTGATCCACCGCGACCTCAAGCCGTCCAACGTCCTCGTGACCGTGGACGGCCCCCGCGTCATCGACTTCGGCATCGCCCGGGCCATGGACAGCCTCGCCGGCGACAGCCTGCACACCCGCACCGGCATGCTCATCGGCTCGCCCGGCTTCATGTCCCCGGAACAGGTCCGCGGCCTGGAACTCACCCCGGCCAGCGACGTGTTCTGCCTCGGCGCGGTCCTCGTCCACGCCGCGACCGGGCGGATGCTCTTCGGTGCCACGGACTCCGGCCTCAACGCCCACCTCTTCCGGGTCGCCGAGGAGGAGGCCGACCTCACCGGCGTGCCCGACGCGCTCGTCGACCTCGTCCGCGCCTGCCTGGAGAAGGACCCGGCCCGCCGGCCCACCCCGCGCGAGATCGCCGAACGCACCGCCACCGAGGACACCGAGGAATGGCTGCCCGGCCCCGTGCTCGCCCAACTGGGCCGCCACGCCGCACGGTTGCTCGACTTCGCCCCGGCCGCCCGGCCCGGCCCCGCCGTGCCCGCGCAGCCGGACCCGCGACTCGCCCTCGCCCACCAGGCCGCCGCCCCCGGCGCGTACACCCCGACGGCACCCGCGCACCCCGCACCCTCCGACCCCGCGGGCCCGGTGGCCGCGCCGCCCGCCGCGCCACCGGACGGCGGGGCACCCGGCGGCGGCCGGCGCCGGTGGACCCTCGCCCTGGCCGCCCTCGTCCAGCTCCTCGTGGTGATCGACGCCGCCGTCTTCGCCCTCTCCGCCCCGTACCTCCAGCGGGACCTGGGCCTCCCCGACGCCTTCATGAGCCCGCTGTTCCCGGCGTACGCGGCCGGACTCGCCGCCCTGCTGCCGCTCGGCGGGCACCTCGTGGACCGGGCCGGGCCCAGGGCCGCCGTACTCGCCGGACTCGGGGCCCTCGTGGTGGCGGCCGTCGTCGAAGGGTTCATGATCGACGCCGTGGCCGCCGGACGGTCCACCGTGACCGTGCTGGTCGCCGCCCGCGTGCTGCACGGACTCGCCGCCGCCCTCCTCACCCCCGGCGCGCTCGCCCTCGTGGCCCGCTCCGCCACCGACCCGCGGCAGCGGCGGGCGGGCATCGGCGTGTACGCGGCCGTGACGGCAGGCGGCGGGGCCGCGGCCGCGATCGCCGCCGGCAGCCTCATCGAGTTCCTCAGCTGGCGCCTCGCCACGTACGCCGCGATCCCCTGCGCCCTGCTCGCCCTGATCGGCGCGGTACGGCTCCGGACCGGGCGGGCCTCCGGGCCCGGCGGGCCCATCGACCTGACCGGGGTGCTGCTCGGCGGCCTCGGCCTCGGCGCCCTCGCCTACGGGCTCGCCGCCGTCAACGACGTCCACCGCGGCGAGATGGACCAGGTCGCCGCGGTGACGGGCCTGATCGGCCTGGCGCTCACCGCCGCCTTCCTGCGGCAGCAGCGCACCGCGCCCGCCGCGCTCCTCGGCCCGGACGCCCTCAAGGACCGGGCCCGCTGCGGCGCCTACGCCGGTCTGGTCCTGCTCGGGGTCGCCCTCTTCGGCCTGTACGACGGGACGAGCATGCGTCTCTTCCGCGAACTGGGACTCGCGCCGTTCGTCGCCGGCCTGTTGGTGCTGCCCGCCCTCCTGGCCGCCTTCGTGGGCGCACGGCTCGCCGTCGCGCGGATCGCGCGGAACGGGCAGGTCCGCTCCTTGATCGTCCTCGGGGCGCTGCTCACGGCGGTGGGCCTCGGCCTGCTCGGCGCCCTCCCGTTCCACCTCGGCTACGCCGTCGCCGTCCTCCCGGCCCTGCTCCTCGCCGGCCTCGGCGCCGGTCTCGCCGCCGTCCCGCTCTACGCCCTCGCCGTCCCGGACGCGCCCGGTGTCCGGACCGGTGGCACGGCGGCCCTCGCCGGGTACGGCACCCCGCTCGGCACCGCACTCGGCACCCTGGCGGCCGGCGGGGCCCTCCTCGCCGGGGCCCTGGCCGGGGCGGTCGCCGCCCTGCTCGCCGCGCTGGTCGCCGGGCTGACGGCGGGCCGGACCGAGCTCCGCTGAGCCCGGGCCCCCCTCCGCGCTTGGGTTGGTCAGTCCTCGGCAGCGCGGCCGGCCGCACGCAGTGCGGTCCGCAGCGCGGCGCGCCCGCCCTCGTCGAGGTTCGCCACGAAGGCGGCCAGGACGGCGGGGCGGTCCTCGCCCGCGGCCAGGCCGTCCTCCATCAGCGCGGCGGCATAGGCCTCCCGGGTGGCGGCCGCCCGGTAGACCCAGATCCGGCCCTCACGGGCCCGGGTGAGATAGCCCTTGTGGAACAGGATCGTGGTCACCGTGGTGACGGTGGTGTAGGCGATGTCCCGGTGCTGGTTGATGTCGTCGACGACCTCGCGGACCGTGGCGGGCCGGTTCCACTTCCAGAAGCGGTCCATGATCTCCGCCTCCAGGTCCCCCAGCCTGCGCATCGTCCCCCCGTGTGCTGCCCGCTGCGTCCACTCCGGCGGGCTTCATAGTAGACGCGCGGCACCGGCCCCGGGCCGGGCCTGAGCCGTCCCTTCCGGATCTTGCCAGGCTCTCGACTCCCCCTGGACTTCGCCCGGGTGAGCGCCCCCGGCGGAGCGTGGGGAGTGCCCCGGCACCGTGCCTCGCGGCGTTGTCGTCGGTCGCCGACGGCCTCTGGGCTGCGCCCGGGCACCCGTCGCGACCGCCCTGCCGGCCGTCGGCCTGGCGGCCTGTCGGCCCGGGGCGCCGCCACCTCCGCCTTGTGATCCTTCCCCTGGGCCTTGGCGGGCCGGGGGAGGCCCCACCCTCGGCCCTGGCGGGCCTGGGGAAGCGCCAACCCTGGGACCCGGCGGGGCGGGCCCGGGAAGGCCCCGTGCCCTGGGCGCCGCTCTCGCCCGTAGCCCTTCGGGTACGGGAGGCACCCCGGATCCGGCCCGATCCGGCCTGACCCGGAGGAAGCGACCTTTGGCAGTGGCGTGATCGCGCCGGTGCGTGTTCACGCAGCCGGGCAACCCTGGCCGGGCTGCGGCGGGTTGGACAGGATGGGAGCACGGCGCGAGCCCCCGCGGCACGGGGAGGAACTCGCGTCCACGGCACGGACCGGGCGGTGTGCTGGAGGAGTCGCCACGACGGGAGAACCCTCCCCCCGTCCCCGTCGAGGGCGCGGCACCGCCCGGTCCGGCCGTCCGGCATCTCCCGGACGGCCGGGACGGTTCAACGGAGCTCCGCCCGGTAGCGGGCGAGCAGCCCGGGCAGATAGTCGGCGTACGGACCGGAGGCGGCCGGACCGGAACGGCGGGCGTCGGCGGCGGGCCCCGTGAAGGCCAGCACGTCGAGCTCCGGCACCAGACCGCGGGACCGCTCCTCCGCCACCAGCGCCGCATGGCACCGGCGCACCCGCGCCGCCGGGACTTCGGGTGCCAGGAAGTGGAAGCCGATGCTGCCGAAGCGCGTCCCGCGGGTGAGCCCCCACAGCCGCAGCGCCGACTCCGCCACCACCAGGCCCACTTCCTCGGCGAGCTCGACCGCCGCGTGCCGGCGCAGCAGCGACAGCTCCAACGGGCTCCCGGGCCCGGGCGGTTCGGCGCCGCCGCCGGGCAGGCTCCAGCGGCCCGGCGCCGCCGTCGTGTGCGCGCCGCACCCGAGGACCAAGCCCTCCTCCGTGGGCTGCAGCACCGTCACGTACACCGAGCCCGGCACCGCCGCGGCCGGCCGCAGCTCCCGCAGCGCACGGTGCCGGTAGCTCATCCGGGCCCAGCGCAGCGCCGTACGGCCGGGCGTCGATCGGTCGAGGCCGAGGGCCGCGACGACGGGGCCGTCGAAGGTGGCCGGGTTGGCGGCGGTGGCGGCGGCCCAGTGGCGGTCGACGGCGCGGCGCTCCTCGGCGGAGAGCGGGGGCGGCGGGCACTCGACGAAGTCGATCCGGGCGGGGGCGTCGGCGGCGGGGTCGTGGAGGTCGAGGAACTCGACGGCCGGGGTGCCGCCGTGGACCGGACCGGCCGTCATGCGGGGAGCCGGCCGGCGGTCTCGGCGGCCGCCGCCTCCCACGCCCGGGTCAGCCCGTCGAGCCAGGCGGGCGGCAGCTCGGCCGCGTCCCACTCGACCCGCAGCTCGTCGGGCGCGGTGAGCAGGCGCTCCAGGACGGCGATGCTGGTGGGCGAGTGCAGGAGCGAGTAGCGGCCGTGGATGGCGATCGCGCTGCCCGGGCCGTGCTCCGCGTACATCCGGGCCACGCGCCCACGCCGGTCCTCGGCGAAGCGCGTCAGCGTCCCCGCGTACGCCGCTCGCTGACGTGCCGTCATGGTGCCGAGCACGGCCGTGAGGACCTGCTCGGAGACCTCGGGGTCGAGGTCGGAGACATCGGTGAAGGAGAGGTAGAGCGGCAGCACGACCACCTTGGCCCGCTCCAGCTCCATCCGGCCCACCGGCGGGCGCGGTCCGGCGGCGGAGTCGTCCCCGGAACCGTCCCCCGTGTCGCGGCCGACGGCCTCCCGCAGGGTCCGCTCCGCGCGGGCGGCGAGCCCCTCGGCCGTGGCCCGCGCGCCGTCCCGCCAGCCCTCGGCGTAACTCCCGGGCCGGTCGCCGGGCGCGTCGGCGGTCAACTCGTCCAGCTCCCGCCGGGCCAGGGTCAGGGCGCCGGCCTCGACGAGCCCGATGAGCTCCTCCGCGTCGCCGGAGTAGACCCCGGCCCGCGCGAGGAGCTGGACCAGCGTCGTCTTCGCGTTGCGGACGTCGGCCTCGTCCAGTCGGGGCCGGTCTTCCTCGCTGGCGTTCAATGGGTCCTCCTCGTCGCAGAGCCGCGCCGTCGCGAGCCTACGTCGCCGGGGCCCGGCGACGCCGACGGGGACACGGACGAGTGGACGCGGCCACCCCCGTACCCCTCCTGTCCTGCCGACGCGCGGCACGGCGTCAGTCCGGCCGCGCCGGGACCGTCGTCCCCGCCGGGCCGGCCGGCGGCGCCCCCGCGGTGCGTTCCCGCGGCACCGCCACCACCTGGACCTCGTCCTCGTACACGATCCGGCCCGGATCGGCCGACTCCAGCCGCTCGTACGGGACGCCGTGCGCGTCCAGCAGGGCCAGATAGGGCGGCACCCGGGCGAGCAGATGGCCGGCGGTGCTCTTGAACCAGGCCACCGCGCCCGGGTTCACCACGGGGTCGTAGACCAGGGGGTCGGTGTCGGAGGGATTCGGGTAGGCGGCGTCGTACCAGTCGTTGGCGGCCCGCCAGAAGTGGTGCTCCGGTGCGGTCAGGAGTCCCTGCCGGGCGAGGCCGTTGGCCAGCGCGAAGACGCCCGGGAAGTGCCCTCGCGGGCTGCGCCGCGTGCCCTGGAAGCGGATGTACCGGACGGCGTCCGGGGCGACGGCGGTCACGAGGCCGGGCCCGCGGGACGCTGGACCGGGATCCGGGTCGGGATTCGGGCCGGGGTCCGGGCCGGCGGGCCGAAGCGGACCGGGACGCCGGGGGAGTGCAGGACGCTCACCGGTTCGCCCGGCGGGCGGGTCAGGCCCGCCGCGGCGACCAGGTCCTCGTCGTACGCGAGCAGTTCGGCCCGGTGCAGCGGCCAGCGCGGGTGCGCGTTCGGCAGCAGGCGCGGGCGGCCGAAGGCGGTGGTGTGCAGGCCCCAGCGGGCGGTGAGGAAGTGCTCCAGCGGGGTCGGCTCCGTGACCGGAGCGCCGATCCGCACGGTGAGGTCGCCGCGCGCGCCGCGCGGTCCCGGCCAGCGCCGGCGGCTCGTGTACGTCAGGGTGTCGCCGTCCCGGCGGACGGTCATCCGGGACCAGACGTACGGGATGCGGAAGGCCCACCGGCCGATCGCCACCGGCAGCAGCCGCGAGGCGTCGAGCGAGCGGAAGACGACACCCCGGCGCCCGTGCTCGTCGACCGAGTACAGCCGCACGTTGGTCTCCGGGAAGCTCCCCAGGTACGGCACGCCCGGGAGACCGAACCAGCCGACCCGGTGCATCCGGAACGCCACGAGCCCGACGTGCGCGGCCCCGTCGAAGGTGTCCGGGACCGTGCCCGGCGGCAGCAGCGGCGCGACGTCCGCCGGGTCCACGGCCCAGTGCACGAAGGCGAGATCGAGCCAGGACTGGGTGAGCAGGGTGGGCCCGGTGAGCACCGGAGGGTCGGCGGATATCGGCTCCGGGGCGGTGCGCGGCGTCGACGGCATCGCAGCAGTATGGCAAGCGCCCGCGCCCGCCGTCCCCGACGACCCGCCCGCCGTCCCCGACGACGGACCGGTAGACCGGCCGGCCGGGCCGGTCGCCCCGGGGTGCACGGCGCTGACCACCGGAAACGTGGTGAACACGAGCTCGAACACCTGGTAGATTGATCCATGTCGCCGCGGGCCGCAGGGCCCGGGACGGCTCACCTGTCCGGGTGGCGGAATGGCAGACGCGCTAGCTTGAGGTGCTAGTGCCCTTTATCGGGCGTGGGGGTTCAAGTCCCCCCTCGGACACCACGGTTCCTCGGGAACATCGCGCGGTGGGGTGGCAGGATTTCGGTCCGGCCACCCCATCGTCGTTTTTCGTGCGAAGACTGTCAGGAACCTTTACTAACGGCTGTCGTGGCGGCAGCATGTCGTGCATTCCTCACGCCCGTCCCTTCCCCCCACCCGGAGGTGGCGCATGGCACGACCCGCACACGCGTTCCGGCGGCGCACGCTCCCCACCGTCCTCGCGGCGGCCCTCGGGGCGCTCGCCCTCGCCCTGCTCGGCAGCCTCACCGCGCCGCCGCAGGCCCAGGCCGCGCCCGTCTGGACGCTGCGCTGGTCGCCCGATCCGACCGTCCAGGGCCTCGGCGCCTTCGAGACCGTCGAGGACGACCGGGCCGACTCGCACACGAGTTTCGGGCCGCACATCAAGGTCTCCGGCGACGCCTACCGCTTTGACATGCACATGGTCGACCGCGACTCCTCGGACGACCGGCAGCGCCAGGAGGTGACCGGAAACCGCACCTCTTCGACGAGTTACCTGTCCTGGAAGCCCGGCGAGACCTGGCGCGTCACGTACTCGATGTACATCCCGAGCTCGCTGATGGCGACCACCACCTTCACCCACATCATGCAGACCAAGCAGCCCGGCGACGGCTCCTCGCCGATCACCGTCACCTCGCTGCGCCGGGTCAACGGCAAGCAGACCATCGAGCACAAGATCTTCGCCGACAACATCCTCGTCGGCCGCACCGACCTCGAACCGCTGCAGAACAAGTGGATCGACATCGAGTACGAGATGAAGATCGGCGACGGCACCAGCGGCTCGGTGCGCTGGGTCGTCAAGAGTGCCGGCACCACGATCGTGGACGCCACCAAGACCGGCGTCGACACCTTCCTCGCCGACCGGGTCCGCCCCAAGTGGGGCATCTACCGCTCCCTCGGCGACACCTCCGGCTCCCTGCGCGACACCTACCTCCTGCTGCGCAACATGCGCGCCTACCAGCTGACCGACTCCGGCACCCCCGCCCCCGACGCCCTGCTCTCCCAGGGCCGGCCCGCCACCGCCTCCTCCGTCGAGGCCGCCGGACTCGAGGCCGACAAGGCCGTCGACGGACAGTCCACCAGCCGCTGGGCCTCCGCCGAGGGCGTCGACCCGCAATGGCTGCGCGTCGACCTCGGCGCCCCCGCCGCCCTCTCCCGGATCCGCCTCGACTGGGAGGCCGCCTACGCCCGCTCCTACCGCCTCCAGGGCTCCCTCGACGGCACCACCTGGACCGATCTCCACAGCACCACCAGCGGAGACGGCGGCACCGACGACGTGACGGTGACCGGCACCGCCCGCTACGTCCGCGTGTACGGCACCCAGCGCGCCACCCCGTACGGCTACTCCCTCTACGAGTTCAAGGTCTACGGCAGCGCCACCTAGAGGGGCCCTTCGGGGCCCCGGCAGGAAAGCCGAGGCGGCGGACCCGCGCCGCCGCCTACGGTGGGGATCATGACTATCGATCTCGACGCCTATCTCGCCCGCATCGGCTGGTCCGGGGAGCGCCGGCCCACCCTGGACGTACTGCGCTCGGTGCACCGCGCGCACCTCACGGGCATCCCGTTCGAGAACCTCGACCCCGTGCTCGGCACGGCGCCCTCGCTCGCCCTGCCCGACCTCGAGGCCAAGCTCGTGCACGGCGGGCGCGGCGGCTACTGCTACGAGCACAACACGCTGTTCGCCGCCGCGCTCACCGCCCTCGGCTTCCGGATCACCCGGCTCACCGCACGGGTCCTGGTCGGCGCCCGGCCCGGCGACATACGCCCCCGCACCCACATGACGATGCTGACCGAGGTGCCCGGCGAGCCCCTGCCGTACCTCACCGACGTCGGCTTCGGAAGCATCGGCTGCCTGATCGAGCCGGTGCCGCTCGCCACCGGCACCGAGACGCACGCCGCGTCGCGCCGGCACCGGCTCGTGCACGCCCCGCACGACGGTCCGCTGACGCTGTGGAAGCTCCAGGCCCACGGCGCGGAAACCGACGGCTGGGACGACCAGTACTCCTTCACCGTCGAGCCCTTCGAGGCCCCCGACTACGAGGTCATCAACTGGCACATCGCCACCAACCCGCGCTCGCCGTTCTCCCGCGGCGTCTACGCCCAGCGCACCACCGCGGCCGGCCACCACCTGGCCCTGGCCGGCCGCCGTCTCACCGGGACCGGACCCGACCGCACCCGCGAGGAACGCGAGCTCGCCGACGGCCAGGAGGTCCTCGCCGTGCTGCGCGCCGACTTCGGCATCCGCCTCCCCGACGGCACGGTGCTGCCGGAGTAGCGGGCGGGCCCCGAGCCCTCGGGTCCGCCGCAGGTCCGCCCGCGGGCCCGGTCGTTGTCCCTTACAGGCGGAATGATCCGGGACCCTGGTCGTGCCCCGGCCCGCTGCGTACACTCCACCCTCGATGCGGACGGCTCGACGCGGACCCGGCGTGGTGATCCCCGTCGAGGAGCGGGAGGGGGTGCGGAGATGGCGGCGGAACCGGTTCCCCGGCGCGAGGTGGTCACCCGCCGCCCCGCCCCCGGTGCCACCGCCGCGCCCGTCGCGTACCGCCCCGTCACCGCACCACCCGGCCGCCTCCCGCCCGCCGCGCGGGGCGAGGTGCGGCGGCTGATCCGCGCCCAGCTGCGGGCCGGGCTGGCCGTCGGCGGCACCCTCGCCGTCCTCGTCGCCGCCCTCCCGCTGCTGCTGCGCCAGGGCCACGGCGACGGGCCGGTGCCGCCGCTCGTCGTCTGGGCCGTGCTCGGCGTCGCCGTGTACCCGCTGTTCCTCGCCCTCGCCGGCTGGTACGTGCGGCGCGCGGAACGCAACGAGCGGGCGTACCGCCGGGCCGCCGGAGGGAGCTGAGCGGTGGCCCGCAGCAGAACGGCGGCCACCGGGGCCGCCGAGTGAACCAGCCCTACGGCGTGGTCGCCGTGTCCGCCGTGATCGTCTCCACGGTCGCGGTCGGCGCCCTCGGTCTGCGCATCTCCCGCACCACCTCCGACTTCTACGTGGCCTCGCGCAGCGTGCCCGCCCGCCTCAACGCCGCCGCCATCAGCGGCGAGTACCTGTCCGCCGCCTCCTTCCTCGGCGTCGCCGGACTGGTCCTCGCCCAGGGCGTCGACATGCTGTGGTTCCCCGTCGGCTACACCGCCGGCCACCTCGTGCTGCTCGCCTTCGTCGCCGCCCCGCTGCGCCGCTCCGGCGCCTACACGCTGCCCGACTTCGCCGAGGCGCGACTGGAGTCCCGGGCCGTGCGGCGGGTCGCCGGCATCCTGGTCGTGATCGTCGGCTGGCTCTATCTGGTGCCGCAGCTCCAGGGCGCCGGCCTCACCCTCGGCGCCCTCACCGGCCTGCCGCGGTGGTCGGGCGGCCTCCTCGTCGCCTTCGTGGTCGCCCTGTCGGTCGCCGCCGGCGGCATGCGCTCCATCACCTTCGTCCAGGCCTTCCAGTACTGGTTGAAACTCACCGCCCTGCTGGTGCCGCTGCTCTTCCTGCTGTTCGCCTGGTACGCGGACGGGCGGCCCGCCCCCGCGCTCGACGAACCGCCCGGCTTCCGCCGGCACAGCCAGGTGCGCGTCGACGACACCGTCACCCTCGGCCTCGCCGCGCCGCTCCGGGTCACCGTCACCGGCACCGTCGACGGGCACCGCCACGAGGCCGAGGAGGTCGACCTCCCGGCCGGCCGGCACCGCGTCGAGGCCGGCACCGTCCTCGGCTTCCCGGCCGGCAGCCCGGTGCCCGAACGCGCCGCCGCCGCCGACGGCGGCACCAGCACCGGCTGGGCCGAACCGCGCGGGCAGGCGGGCGAGGAGCACCCGCTCTACGCCACGTACGGACTGATCATCGCCACCTTCATGGGCGCCATGGGACTGCCGCACGTCGTCGTGCGCTTCTACACCAACCCCGACGGGCGGGCCGCCCGCCGCACCACCGTCGTCGTCCTCGGCCTCGTCGGCGCCTTCTACCTGCTCGCGCCGGTCTACGGGGCGCTCGGCCGCGTCTACGCGCCGGACCTGCTGCTCACCGGCAGCACCGACACCGCCGTCCTGATGCTGCCGGACCGGCTGGTCGGCGGCACCGCGGGCGATCTGCTCGGCGCGCTGCTCGCGGCCGGCGCCTGCGCCGCGTTCCTGTCCACCGCGTCGGGGCTGACCATGGCCGTGGCGGGCGTCCTCACCCAGGACTTCCTGCCCTCGCCGCGCGGGGTGCGGCACTTCCGGCTGGCCGCCGCCGTGGCCGTCGCCGTGCCGGCCGCCGCCCACGTCGTCGTGCAGGGGCTGTCCGTCGCCAACGCCGTCGGCCTCGCCTTCGCCGTCGCGGCCTCGTCCTTCTGCCCGCTGCTGCTGCTCGGCATCTGGTGGCGCCGGCTCACCGCCGCGGGCGCCGTCGCCGGACTCGTCACCGGCGGCGGCGCCGCGCTCACCGCCGTCCTCGCCACCGTCGCCGGGTGGCCGGGCTCCGGCTGGCCGCGCGCCCTGCTCGCCTGGCCGGCGGTGTGGAGCGTGCCGCTCGGCTTCCTCACCATGATCCTCGTCTCGCTGGCGACCGCCCGGAGCGTCCCGGCCGGCACCGACGCGATCATGGCCCGGCTGCACCTGCCCGAACCACCGCCCGTCGCCCCGCCGTCGCCCGCCGGAAGCCGGAAGTCCCGCCGATGACCCTGCTGTTGCTGCTGCTCTGCTGCGCCGTCGTCGGAGCGGTCTGCTTCGCCGCCGGCGCCGCCTACGTCCGGGGCGCGGGATACGTCCTCGGCGCCGGGTACGTCCGGGGCGCGCGGCGCCGCGGACGCGGCGCGGGCCAGGGACCCGACTCCGACACCGTCGAACGCGCCACCTTCCAGACCCTGCACACCGCCTCCCTCGCCGCCCCGCCGCTGCGCGCCGGGCTCGCCCCCGACACCGCCCGCAAGGCGGTCCGCCGACTGCGCCCGCTGCTCGGCACCCAGTCCCTCGCGCTCACCGGGCTCGACGGCGTGCTGGCCTGGGAGGGCACCGGCGAGCACCACGCCGAGCAGCTCGCCGGCCACGTCGCCAAGGCGGTCCAGGCCGGCCGCACCCGCAGCTTCTCGGTGGACTGCGACCGCGCCGACTGCGCCGTACGCTTCGGGGTCGTCGCCCCGCTCACCGCGGGCGGGCGCGCCAAGGGCGCCCTCGCCGCCTTCGGCTCCCACGACTCGGCGGCCGTCGCCCGCGCCACCGAGGAAGTGGCCCGCTGGGTCTCGGTCCAGCTGGAACTCGCCGAGCTCGACCGGGCGCGCAGCAGCCTCATCGAGGCGGAGATCCGCGCCCTGCGCGCCCAGATCTCGCCCCACTTCATCTACAACTCGCTGGCCGCGATCGCCTCCTTCGTCCGCACCGACCCCGAGCGGGCCCGGGAACTCCTGCTGGAGTTCGCCGACTTCACCCGCTACTCGTTCCGCCGGCACGGCGACTTCACCACCCTGGCCGAGGAGCTGGGCTCCATCGAGCAGTACCTGGAGCTGGTCCGTGCCCGCTTCGGCGACCGCCTCCAGGTCACCCTGCAGATCGCCCCCGAGGTGCTGCCGGTCGCCCTGCCCTTCCTCTGCCTCCAGCCCCTGGTGGAGAACGCCGTCAAGCACGGCCTGGAGGACTCCGTCGACCGCAGCCTCATCACCATCGCCGCCGTCGACGAGGGCTCCGCCGCGCGCGTCAGCATCGAGGACAACGGCGTCGGCATGGACCCGGAACGGCTGCGCCGCATCCTGCACGGCGAGGGCGGCCCCACCACCGGGATCGGCCTGCGCAACGTCGACGAACGGCTCCGCCAGGTCTACGGCCCGCACGAGGGCCTGGTCATCGAGACCGCCGTCGGCGCCGGCATGAAGATCACCCTGCGCATCCCCAAGTACCACGCCGGGGTGCACGCGGAGGCGCCGGCCACCCCTCGGTGACCGGCGCCCCCGCCGCGACGAACGCCGTCTACCGCTCCTGGAAGTCCTGCCGCAGGCCGTCCAGGATGTCCGCCGCCTCCGTGAGGCCCGCGGTCCGGCAGCGGGCCGCGGCGGCCGCGAGCCGGGTGACGGCGGCGGCCCGCCGCTCCAGACCGTTGCCCTCGATCAGGGCGGCGATGCGCACCGCCTCGGCGCGCGGCACCTCGCCCTCCTCGCCGCCCCGCTCGTGCGCGGCGATCGCGGCCTCGACCGCCTCCAGGGCCTCGGAGAAGCGACCGCCCTCGGCCAGGACCCGGGCCCGCCGGTAGTGCACGGAACCCTGCTCGTACCAGAGCGCGAAGTCCAGGTCGTCCCCCTCGGGCACGGCGGCGAGCAGCGCGTCGGCGGCGGCCAGCTGCTCCAGGGCCGCGTCCACGCCCTCCTCGCCCCGGGCCGCCACCGTGAGCCGGGCGAACTCGCGCATCATGTGGGCGAGCATCGGAGGGTTCGGTGCCTCGGCGTGCGCGGCGACCGCCCGGTCGTGGGCGGTGGCCGCCGCGTCCCAGCGGTCCGCGAGGGCCAGCGTGATCGCGGCCTCCGCCGCCACCAGCGTGAGCACCGCGCGGTCGTCCTCCCAGCCGGCGACGGTGTCCGCGAGGCGCAGGAACTCCTCGGCCGCGGGCAGGAACTCCTCCAGCTCCCGCAGCCCGCGCGCGAGCGTCAGCCGGGCCTGGGCGAGCATCCGCTCGTCGAGCCCGGCGGCCGCCTCGTCGGCGAGCACCGACTCCAGGACGGCCACCGCGTCGGCCTGCTGCCCCGAGCGGGCCAGCACGTCCGCGAGCTGGAGCCGCACGTCCGTGGCCTCCTCCCGCTCCCCGTCCTGGTCGTGGCGGGCGGCCGCCTCCGACAGGTGGCGGACGGCGCCGCCGAAGTCGCCCAGGTGCGAGCAGGCGTGCCCGAGCATCGCGTACGTCGGGGCCATCGGGAAGTCGACGTCGTCGTGGCGCACCGCGTCGCCGATGGCCTGGTGCAGCAGCTCCGTCGCCTCGGCCGGCTCGTGCCGGGCCAGCAGGATCTGGGCGAGCAGACAGCGCGGCCGGGTGCCGCGCCAGGGCCGGCCGGACTCCTCCACGTCGGCCAGGGCGGCCCGCAGCTCCGTCTCGGCGGTCTCGAAGTCGCGGCGCCGTCCGGCCAGGTCCGCCGCGTACTGCCGCGCGTTGGCCGCCTGGTGGGGCACGGACAGGCGCCGGGCCTCGGCGAGCAGCCGCTCGCGGAAGCCCTCGTAGCGGGCGACCGCCGTGCCGTCGGGCTCGGGCAGGCCGCGCAGGACCTCGTGGTAGCCGGCGAAGGCGGCCGCGTTGAGCACCATCAGATAGTGCAGGACCCGTTCCCGGCCCACTTCGTTGCCGGAGTGCGCGGACGAGGCCGTCTCCCCGGCCCCGGGCCGCTCGCCGGTGAACGGGGCCTCCTCCTTGAGTCGTTCGGCCTCGGCGAGGACGGCCTCCAGCGCGGCGGCGGTCTCGTCGGCCGTCGCCGCGGCCGTGTCCGCCCGCGTGGTGCCGTCCGCGCCCTCGTCCGTCTCGGGGGCGTCGGTGCCCCAGGCCAGGGCCCGGGCCCGGGACGCGAGGGCGTGCCAGGGCATGCCGGCCCGGCCGAACAGCTCGGCCGCGCGGCCGAGCTCGGCGGAGAACTCGGCCTTGCGCTCCGCCACCCCGTGCCGGTCGGCGCGGTGGTCGGCGAGCTCGGCGTCCAGGAGCTCCCGGGGGCCGAGCCGGTGGTCGTGCGGGTCCGGCGCACTGCCGTCCGCGAGCCGTTCGGCGATCCGCTCCCACAGGCGGCGCGCGGACGGCCGCCCCGCGCCGGAGAGCCGGCGGGCCTCGTGCACCAGCTCCACGAAGTCCTCCGGGACCGTGACCGCGACGGCCGGCGCCGCGCCGGCTCCGGCGGGTGTCTCCGGGGCGCCGGGGGCGGCGGCCGGGCGCACCACGGCCGTGCGCAGCCCGAGCGGCAGCGGCTCGGCGAGCAGCGGCTCGCGCTCCAGCCGGGCTCGCCGGCGGTCGCCGACGGCCGTGGTGCCGTTGCGCCGGTCGAAGGCGGCGGCCAGCGGCTCCGCCTCGGCCCGCACGTGCTTCAGGAGCGCGTCCGCCGTCCAGGTCCGGCCGGGCGGGCCGGCCACCGTCGCGTCCCCGTGCCCCTGGGCCGCGATCCGGGCCAGCAGCACCTCGACGCCGGTGAGGAAGTGGAGCCGGGCCAGCGGCGCGCCGGTGGCCTCGAACAGGGCGCGGTTCTCCGCGAGGATCTCCAGGCCCCGGCCCTCGTTGCGGGACAGGGCGCAGAACTCCAGGTGCAGGCCCACCTCCTGCTGCATGCCGGTGTTGCCCCGCACCCGGCGGTAGCCGGCGAGGTGGTGGGAGCGGGCCTCGTCCGTGCGGCCGGTGCGCAGCAGCGGCAGCAGGGCGCGGGCCTGACTCGACTGCGGCTCCTCGGAGCAGCTCTGGGCGCCGCCGAGCACCGGCGCCCAGGCGTCCAGCGCCGCCGCGTCGTCACCGGACGCCACCAGGTGGCCGGCCATGTTCCGGGTCTCGCAGGCCTCGCAGTCGCTCAGGTCGGTGCGCGGCCGGGTGATCCACAGGTCGTACGTGTCGGCGGCGCCCTCGCCGGTGTGCGCGGCGAGGTGGTGGCGCATCGCGGCCACCGGCTGCGGGCCGTGGCCGCCCGCCTCGTACCGCTCGCGCATCCGGTCGATCCAGCCGCCGATGGTGGCCAGCGGCACGTCGGGCACCTGGATCAGGGAGGTGGTGACCCACTTGAAGCGCCAGTAGACCTGGTGGGCCTCCCACTCGCTGAAGGACTCCGGGGCGGTGTCCCACAGCTTGAGGAGCCGGGCGAAGACGACCGGCGCCTTGCGGTGCTCGCCGGTGAACTCGTACGAGGTCATCAGTTCGAGCAGCGCGGTGACGAGGACGTCAGGCTTCTCGAAGGCCTCGGCCGCCTCCGCCAGCTCCTCGGCGGTGACGGTGCGCGGCAGGCCGTGCGGGCGCTCGTGGTTCTCCCGCAGCGCCTCGAACACGGCCTCGGGGGTGTCCAGCATCAGATGTCCTTCCGGGGCTCGGTGCCGGTGGTGTCCGCACCGGGGGTGCCCGGGCCGGGGTGGTGCATGGCGTGGCTCAGCAGGCCCATGAAGGCCCGGTTGAGCAGGGCGCTCTCGCTCGCCCGGAGCGGGCGGCGGCTCAGCAGCAGCGCCTGCCCGTACAGCGCCTCCGCGGTGGTGACGGCGAGGCCCCGCTCGGTGATGGTGACGGCCTGCCGGACCAGCGGGTTGAGGTGGTTCAGGACCAGCTGCGCGCGCGGCGTGCCGCTCTGCAGGGAGCCGAGGATGTCGGCCCACAGGCCGTCGCTGTCGGCGGCGAGCCCGGCCCGGGTGCGCTCGTGCCGGGCCTCGCGGTTGTCGAGCAGCAGCGCGGGCGCGGTCACCGGCTGGAAGTCGCGCAGCACCACGTCGCAGTCGTGCGCGCCGATGGTCTCCCGGGCCACGGCGAGGAAGCCCGCGGCGCGCAGCTCGGCCGTCGGGTCGACGGCGTCGAGGTGGGCGGTGACGGTGGCCGGGTCGAGGTCGGTGACGGCGGTGCCCGGACGGATCTCCGGCAGCCGGTGCACCAGGTCCCGGTCGTAGGTGTAGCCGCCGTTGACGACGCCGAGTCCGGCGGCCGAGGCGATCGGCGCCACCTGCCGGAACTCCTCGACGCTGCGGGTGACCAGCAGCGTCGGATGGGTCCGGGCGAACTCCTCCAGGGTGACGTTGCCGTCGGTGGTCTCGAACGGCAGCCACGGCAGCACGATCCGCAGCAGCTCGTCGTCGTAGCGCGCGAGCGCCTTCACCGCGAGGTGGTGGGTGTCGATGAAGCGGTGCAGCAGCGCGGGGTCGCTGGCGGCGAGGCCGGTGAGCCAGTCGCGGATCCGCTCCCCGAGCGCGTCGCGCACCGCCGACAGCGTGCCGTCCTCGTACAGCGACTCGCGCGAGGCGGTCGGCCGCAGACTGGTCGTGTCGACCACGCAGCGCACGAAGAAGGCCCAGTCCGGCAGCAGTTCGGGCGCCTGGTCGGTGAGCAGCATGCCCTTGAGGTGCACCCGGTGGCCGGCCCGCTGGGCCGGGCTCACCGCGGTCGGCAGCACATAGGCGACACCGCGCAGCCCGGCCGCCGGCAGGTCCAGCTCGATGGTGTCGAGCGGGGTGAAGTCGAACAGCTCGCGGCAGTGCGCCGTGAGCGCCTCCTTGCGGGCCAGCGGCGAGCGGTGGCTGCGCTCCCACGGCGGCGCCTCGTTGATCCGGTGGCTCTCGCCGCCCCGGTCGATCACGGTGACCTCGTGCCGCAGCAGCCCGCCGTAGTGCCGGGCCAGCGAGACGACCCGCTCCGGGGCCGTCCACTCGGCGTTGTCGGCGCGCGGGGTGAGCCGCACGGTGGTGCCCGGCTCGGGCACCTCGGAGGCCGGCAGGGTGCGCAGCGTGTAGCGGCCGTCCGAGTGCCCGCGCCATTCGACGGCGGGCGCGGCCGGGTCGGCCGCCGAGCGGCTGAGCACCGTGATCTCGTCGGCCACGACGAAGCAGGCGAGCAGACCGATGCCGAACTGCCCGATGAACTCCCCGCGCGCCGCGTCGAGTCCGGCGCCGTCGAAGGCGCCGTCGGCGGTCCGCTTGGAGCTGCGGCCGATGGTGGCGAGGAAGCGGTGCACGTCGGCCTCGGTCAGACCGACGCCGGTGTCCGTGACGGTGAGCGTGTCACCGGTGCGGACGGTGATCCGGCCGGGCGCGCCGGGCGTGAGCGCCTGCCGCGCGGTGATCGCGTCGACGGCGTTCTGCAGCAGCTCGCGCAGATACACCCGGGGGCTGGAGTAGAGGTGGTGGGAGAGCAGGTCGACCAGGCCGCGCAGGTCGACCTGGAAGGTGTGGGCGGTCTCGGTCCGATGCGAGTGGGACACCTGGATGACGTCTTTCTGACGGTACGACGGTACGGAGGAGGAGGCGGGCGGCCCGGAGGGCCGGGCGGCGCCGGGGGCGCCGGGCCCGGCTCAGCGGCGGGCGGCCGAGCGCTGCGTGCGGTAGGCCGCGACGGGATCGTTGTCGAGGTACTGCCAGGGGAACTCGGTGACCCGGCCCCCGGTGGCCTCGAAGCACTCGCGGGCGGCGTCGCGCTCCCCGGCCAGCGAGAAGGCCATGGCGAAGGTGTTGAGTATCTCCAGCCGCCCGGTGCGCGGGGCGAAGTCCGGATGCCGGTAGGAGTGGTCGGCGGCGCGGTGCAGCTCCTCCGCCACCCGCGGGCCGCCCATGTAGGCGGCGTCCGGGCCGGATTCGAGGTCGAGCCAGTGCTCCACGTGCGCGAGGGCGACGAGCTGGCCCAGCGGCGTGCCGGCGGGCGCGCCGAACGCCGCCTCGCGGGCGAAGGCGTGCATCTCCTCGTGCGAACCGCCCCACTTCGCGCAGACCTGCTGCAACTGCTGCCGGTGGACCCCCGGGTGGTGCGGGTCGCGGCGGACGGCCGCCTCGAACCGGCGCCGCGCGGTGACCTGCCCGACCTCCAGGCCGCGTCCGCTCATCTGGAGCCCGTACCACGGCGAGACCCAGGACGGCTCGCGCTCCGCCACCTCGTACAGCAAGGTCTCGGCGGTGCGCAGCCGCTCGTGGAACACCTCGAACTGCTCCCGCGAGACGTGCCGGGCCCGGAGCGCGGACCGGGCCTCCCAGCCCCAGCTGACCTGGCGCAGTCCGGCGACCAGCTTCGGCAGCGGGGCGTCCGGCTCCGCCTCGACCACCCGGCCGATCCACCGCTCCACACCGGCGGTGTCCGCGACGGCCATCAGCAGCTCCGTGCGGTCCGCGCTCTCCGGCCGCGCCTCCATGACCGCGCGCACGGCCGTCCAGTCGCCCGCCTCGGCGGCCTCCCGGGCGCGCGTCACCTCCGGATCACCCGAGTCCCGCTCCAGGACCGGCGCCGGCCGGCCGGTCCACTTCCCGAGCGTGAGCCCCCACTCACGGAGCAATGCCATGTCCCCACCCCTTGCCATGTCGAACGGGCAGGTCAGACAGCGCCCCGCCCGGTGGACAAGTGAGTATCACGCCCGGATGACATTCGCACAGCAGTATCCACAGGCCCCGGCCGGCGCGGTCGCCGGGCCGCCCCCGGCAGCCCTCCGGAACCGGGGCTTCCCCCTCGCCCGGAAGTCCGGGAGGATTCCCCGGCGGATTTCCGTTATCCGGCGCGGCGCTCCCGGTCTCCCAAGGTGTCGGGCATCGGCAACAGGCAGGACGACAGGATGAGGCAAGGCATGCACGCACCGCACGGGACCGAGCTGGTGAGGGCCGCGCAGGCCGGCGACCCCCGGGCGCAGGACCGGCTCGTCGCCGACCATCTGCCGCTGGTCTACAACATCGTGGGCCGCGCGCTGAACGGGCACCACGACGTCGACGACGTCGTGCAGGAGACCATGCTGCGCGCCCTCGACGGCCTCGGCACCCTGCGCGCCCCGGACGGCTTCCGCTCCTGGCTGGTCGCCATCGCCATGAACACCCTGCGCTCCCACTGGCAGCGCCGGCAGGCCCGGTACGCGGCCGGCGCGCTCGACGAGGCCCGCGACCTCGCCCAGCCCGGCAGCGACTTCGTCGACCTCGCCGTGGCCCGGCTCCAGCTCTCCGGACAGCGCCGCGAGACCGCCGAGGCCACCCGCTGGCTCGAACCCGAGGACAGTGCCCTGCTCTCGCTGTGGTGGCTGGAATGCGCCGGCCAGCTCACCCGGCACGAGGTCGCCGCCGCCCTCGCGCTGACCCCCGAGCACACCGCCGTACGCGTCCAGCGCATGAAGGCGCAGCTGGACATCGCGCGCGTGGTGGTGCGCGCCCTGTCCGCCCGGCCGCTCTGCCCCGACCTGCGCGACGCGCTCGCCGGCTGGGACGGGCACCCCTCCGCGCTCTGGCGCAAACGCATAGCCCGGCACGCGCGCGCGTGCCCCCACTGCGCCGGCTTCGGCCACGGGCTCGTCCCCGCCGAGGGCCTGCTCGCCGGACTCCTCCTCGTGCCCCCGGCCGCCGCCCAGCTCGCCGCCCTCCGGAGCGGCACCCCCTTCGGCCCGGCCGCCGCCACCGCACCCCTCGACGCCGTGCCCGCCGCATCCCAGACCCCCGCCCCCGGCGCGGGCCGGGCCCGGCACGCCGCCCACTCCGCCGCCGCACCGGCCGGCCGCGGCGCCCGCCGCCGCGAGCGGGAACGCCGGCGCGGCCGGCGCCGCGCGGCCGCCGCCGCGGGCCTCGCCGTGGTCGCCGTCACCGGCGGCGCCTTCGTCCTCACCACCGGCCCCGACACCGCCGAGCCCGACCCGGCCGACGTCACCGCCGCGGCCGCCCCCGACACCGCCACCGGCGCCGTCGTGAGCCCCGACGGCGCCGACCCGGCCACCACCTTCGGCAGCCCGAGCGCCACCCCCACGGCCCGCCCCTCCAGCCGCCCGCCCCGGCCCACGCCCACCCGCACCACCCCCCGGCCCACCCCGCCGCGCACCACCGCCCCCGCGCCGCGCCCGCAGCCCACCCGTCCCACCGGCACCACGGCCACCGGCGAGCCCGACGCGAGCGAAGCCCAGCAGGTCATCGACCTCACCAACGCCGAACGCGCCAAGGCCGGCTGCGGCCCCCTCACCGCCCATCCGCTGCTCACCCGCGCCGCCCAGGGCCACTCCGACGACATGGCCGCACGGAACTTCTTCGACCACACCAATCCCGACGGCGCAGACCCCGGCGACCGCGTCACCGCCACCGGCTACCAGTGGTCCACCTACGGCGAGAACATCGCCAAGGGCCAGCGGACCCCCGCCGAGGTCATGGACGCCTGGATGAACAGCCCCGGCCACCGCGCCAACATCCTCAACTGCTCCTTCAAGGAGATCGGCATCGGCATCCACGACGCCGGCGGCCCCTACTGGACCCAGGTCTTCGGCGCCCGGCGGTGACCTCCGGTCGGCGGATCGCGCCGCGGACGCGGCGCGCCCCCGCCGGCCCGGTGCGGCCCGGCCGCCTACCGTGATCCGATGCGACGCGTTCCGAGATGGGCCCTCGTGCCGTCGGGCACCGCGCCCGTCGTCCTGGCCGCCGGCTGGACGACCGCGGCCGCCCTCGAGGGCCCGGCCTACGACGCCGTGCGGCAGACCATCAGCGTCCTCGCCGCCTACGGCGCCGCGGGCTTCTGGGTCATGACCGGCGCCCTCTTCGCCGTCGGCCTGTGCTACCTCGTTACCGCCTGGGCGCTGCGCCCCGCGGCGCGCGCCGGACGCGTCGCACTCGCCGCCGGCGGCCTGGCCGCCATGGTCGTGGCGCTGGTCCCGGCCCCCACCAGCGGCGGCTCGCTGCGGCACGGCTCCGTCGCCGCCACCGGCTTCGCGTTCCTCGCCCTGTGGCCGCTGCTCGCCGCCGTCCGGGGCGCCCGGCGGGCCCCGTGGGCGCTGCGACCGGTGCCCTCCCTGCTCGCCACGGTGTCCATGGGCGCGGGCGCCCTCTGGTACGTGGTGGCCACCGACGGCGACGGCCCCGCGGGCGTCGCCGAACGGCTCGTCACCACCCTGCAGTCGCTGTGGCCGCTGATCGTGGTCGTGTCCTGCCTGTGGCACCAGCGCCGCCCGACGGGCCCACCGGCAACGCCCGGGCCGTGAACCGGCCGTTGTCGGTGCCCCGTCGTAGGGTCGGCCGCATGAGCACTTCCGACGACGTCCGCGCGCTCGCGCTCGCCCTGCCGGAGACCACGGAGAAGGAGGCCTGGTCGATGCCCACCTTCCGGGTCGCCGGCAAGATGTTCCTGACCATGCCCGAGGAGGAGACCTCGATCGCCGTGCGCTGCCCGAAGGAGGAGCGCGGCGAACTGGTCCTCGCCGAGCCGGAGAAGTTCTGGGTCGCGGACCACGAGGCCTCCTTCGCCTGGGTACGGGTGCGGCTCGCCGCCGTGGACGACGCGGACGAGCTGCGGGCGATCGTGGTCGACTCGTGGCGGCAGGCCGCCCCGCCCCGCCTCCTCAAGGAGCACCCGGAGCTCGCCGCCCCGGCCTGAGGCCGGTCTGGGCCTGCGCCGCTGCCGCAGCCGCGGTCTGAGCCTGCTCCTCAGCCGCGGCCGTCCGGGGCCGGGCGCCGCCGGCTCAGTCCGCCAGCGGTTCCGCCGGGAGCGCCGCGTAGGCCGCCCGGAGCTCCGCCAGGACCGGGTCGTCGGCCGGGAAGCGCAGCCCGTCCACGGCCCGCACGGCACGGACGCCGATCGCCGCGTTCGTGGCGAAGACCGCCCGCATCGCGGGCAGTTCCCCCACGGACACCGGCCGGACGAGCGCACCCGGACGCGCCTCCTTCAGCAGCCGCATGGTGATCCCGGGCAGCACGGCCGCCTCCGGCCACACCACGCCCCCGTCGGCGGCCACGAAGCCCACGTTCCAGGTGCAGCCCTCCGAGACCAACGTCTCCCCGTCGGGCCCCGGCTCGGTGAACAGCACGTCGTCGAAGCCGGCCGCGCGCGCCGCGCGCCGCAGCGCCAGCTGCCCGAACAGCGCCACGTGCTTCACGGAGGGGACGTCGCGCCGGTACGGCCGGGCCGACACCCGCAACGGCGGCGGGAACAGGCCACCGGCCGGCCGCACGGTCACCAGCACGTGCGGGTCGCCGGCCGGCTCCGCCGGGCGCCCGATGTCCAGCGCCGGGTCGAAGACCGTCACCCGCACGTTCAGCGGCCGGGGCAGCCCGGCCACCGCCTCCCGTACGTACGCGACGACCCGCCCGGGATCGAGCGCCGCCCCGAACACGGCGGCGCAGTCCCGCACGAGCCGGTCCAGGTGCGGCCCGAGGCCGCGCACCCCGCCGCCCTCCTCGACCCGCAGGGTGGTGAAGTGCCCGTAGTTGGTCAGGGCGAGCGCGGCCAGCTGCGCGGTGGACGCGGGGACTCCGTCGACGGTTGCCATGCGCACAGTCTGACGAACGGCGAGAATCGAGCGGATGATCCCCTCGCGTGTTACCCGCGGGTACGCAATGATGGGGCCACCAGGCACAGGCATGCGGACGGGCGGGGGCTGAGGCAGCGGTGACGACTTCCGAGGAGCGGACCAGGGTGCACGTCTTCCGGGACGACGCCCTGGGCGAGCACGACGCGGTCGGGCTCGCCGCCGCCATCCGCAGCGGCGAGATCGGCGCGGCCGAGGCCGCCCGGGACGCGGCGGCCCGGGTCCGCGAGGCCGAGGCCCGGCTGCACGCCGTCCAGACCCACGCCGAGCTCCCCACCACCTACGCCACCCCCGGCCAGGGCGCCTTCGCGGGCGTGCCCACCTTCGTCAAGGACAACACCGACCGGCGCGGACTGCCCACCGGCCACGGCAGCGCGGCCTTCACCCCGCGCCCGGCCCGCCAGGACGCGCCCTTCGCCCGCCAGTTCCTCAGCACCGGCGTCACCGTCCTCGGCAAGACCCGGCTGCCCGAGTTCGGCTTCAGCCCGACCACCGAGTACGACGGCGCCGAACCGGTCCGCAACCCCTGGCACACCGACCACTCGGCGGGCGGCTCGTCCGGCGGCAGCGCCGCCCTCGTCGCCGCCGGCGCCGTGCCGATCGCCCACGCCAACGACGGCGGCGGCTCCATCCGCATCCCGTCCGCCGCCTGCGGACTCGTCGGCCTCAAGCCCACCCGCGGCCGGGTCGTCGCCAACGCGCAGAGCCGCCAACTGCCCCTGGACCTCGTCACGGACGGCGTCGTCAGCCGCTCCGTGCGCGACACCGCGGCCTTCCTGGCCGCCGCCGAACGCCACTGGCGCAACCCCGCCCTGCCGCCCGTCGGCCTCGTCGAGGGCCCCTCCGGGCGCCGGCTGCGGATCGGCCTGCTCCTGGACTCGCCCAACGGCGTGCGGCCCGACGCCGTCACCCGCGCCGCGGTCACCGAGACCGCGACCGTCCTCGAAGGGCTCGGCCACACCGTCGAACCGGTCACCCCGGCCATCGACCCCCGCTTCACCGAGGACTTCCTCACCTACTGGGGCCTGCTGTCCTTCCTCATCGGTGCCACCGGCCGCACCCTCGGCGCCGGCTTCGACCGGCACCGCATGGACCCGCTCAGCCGCGGCCTGCGCGCCCACTACGTGGAGAACTGGCACCGCACCCCCGCCGTGCTGCGCCGGCTGCGGCGCACCAAGGAGGCGTACGCGGCGGCCTTCCGCGGCCACGACCTGCTGATGTCCCCGGTGCTCGCGCACACCACGCCACCGCTCGGCCACCTCAGCCCCTCGGTGCCGTACCGCACCCTGGTGAAGCGGATCCTCGCCTACGTCGCCTACACCCCGGTCGACAACGTGGTCGGCACCCCGTCGATGTCGCTGCCCGCGGTCTCGGCGACCGCGGCCGGACTGCCGGTCGGCGTGATGTTCTCGGCCCGCCCGGGCGGCGAACGCACCCTGCTCGACCTCGCTTTCGCGCTGGAGGCCGAGCGCCCCTTCCGCCGGATCCAGGACGCCCCGGAGGCGGCCGGTGCCTCCTGAGCCGGCGCCCGCCGTACGGGTCGAGCGGGCCGGGGCGGTGACGACCGTCGTGCTGTCCCGGCCCGCGGCCCGCAACGCCGTCGACGGACCCACGGCACGGCTGCTGGCCGACGCCTTCCGGGAGTTCGAGGCCGACGACTCCGCCTCGGTGGCCGTCCTGTGGGGCGAGGGAGGGACCTTCTGCGCCGGTGCCGACCTCAAGGCGGTCGGCACCGAGCGGGGCAACCGGGTGGCCGCCGACGGGGACGGGCCGATGGGGCCGACCCGGCTCCGGCTCACCAAGCCGGTCATCGCGGCCGTCGCCGGACACGCCGTCGCCGGCGGGCTCGAACTCGCCCTCTGGTGCGACCTGCGCGTGGTGGAGGAGGACGCCGTGTTCGGCGTGTTCTGCCGCCGCTGGGGCGTGCCGCTGATCGACGGCGGCACCGTGCGGCTGCCCCGGCTCATCGGGGAGAGCCGCGCCATGGACCTGATCCTCACCGGCCGGCCGGTCCCCGCCGCCGAGGCGCACGCCATCGGCCTCGCCAACCGGCTGGTGCCGCCGGGGGAGTCCCGCGCCGCCGCCGAGGAACTCGCCCGGACGATCGCCGGGTTCCCGCAACTGTGCCTGCGGCACGACCGGATGTCCCTCCTCGAACAGCACGGGCTGCCCGAGGACGCGGCCCTGGCCGCCGAACTCCGCCACGGCACGGTCCCCTTGACCGCCGGGGAGACCTCGGCCGGCGCGGCCCGCTTCGCCTCCGGAGCGGGCCGCCACGGCAGCTTCGCCGACTGAACCCGGCGCCGCTGGAGCCTGTCCGGCGGATCATGGCCGGGTCCGCCGCCTTCCCCGGAGCTTCGCCTGGGTGGGGGTGCCCCTGGCGGAGCCTGGGGGGTGCCCCCGGCACGACGCCTCACCGCGTTGCCGGAGCGTCCGATGGCTCCGTTGTCGAGACGCTCCGGCGCCTTGCGAGGCCCCAGCCCTGAGCTTTGGCGGGCCTTGCGCGGCCCCAGCCCTCGGCTCTGGCGGGCCTGGGGAGGCCCCGGCCCTCGGCTCTGGCGGGCCTGGGAGGCACCGACCCTGGGCCCTGGCGGGCCTGGGGAGGCACCGACCCTCGGCTCTGGCGGGCCTGGGGAGGCCCCAGCCCTCGGCTCTGGCGGGCCTGGGAGGCACCGACCCTCGGCCCCGGCGGGCCTGGGGAGGCCCCAGCCCTCAGGCCCTGGCGGGCCTGGGAAAGCCCCAGCCCTCGGCCCTGGCGGGCTTGGGAAAGCCCCATGCACCAGACGCCGCCGTCTGTCCGACGCTGATTCGCCGGACAGGCCCCAGGGCCGTGGGGTCAGGTGACCGAGCGGCCGAAGAACTCCAGCTCCGCGACCGCGACCTGACGGCGCGGGTCCGCCCGCCACGCCGTGCCCAGGACCAGGCGCACCGAGAGCGCGTCGCGGACCCGCAGGTCGAGCCGCTGGGTGCCGCCGTCGTTCAGCCGGTGGTGGGTGACGTGCGTGGTGCCGGAGGAGTCGGTCACGGCGAGGTCGAAGGTGCGGGGCGCGGCCTGCCCGTCCGCCTGCGTGGTGTTCCTCGAACTGCCCGGTGTGATCAGCACGTTCAGCAGGTCGGTCGGCTCGGCGAAGCGCGCCTCCAGGAACTGCCCGGCCGAGTCGCCCCCGTACCCGGTGCCCCACCAGGTGTCCGCGTAGCCGTCGCCCGCGAGCTTCGGGTCCCGCTTCGGGGCCGCGTGGGAGGCGGTCCAGGCGACCGGGTGCACCGGGACGCGGGTGGCGAAGTGGTCCTGCACCGCCCGGACCGCCGGCGGGCCGCCGACGATTCCGCCCACCACCACGGCCACCACGCCCGCGGCGACCAGCGCGCGCACGACCCAGCGGCCCCGGTCGCGTGCCAGACCGGGGCGCCGTCCCGCGTACGGGCCGTCCGCCGTGTCCAGTTCCTCCGGCACCATAGGCGTCGCACAGGACCGGCAGAAGTGCCGGCCCCGCTCGTTGAGGCTCGCGCAGGCCGGGCACGGAAGGCCGTCCCGCACCGGCGCGGGCGCGGCGGCGGACCGCGCCACCGGCGCCGGCGCCCCGGGCCGGGCCGGAAGCACGGGCGCGGCGACCGGCGGCGCCTCGTCGTCCGTGTGCTCCGGCACCGGAACGAGCAGCGAGCGGGCGACGGTGTCCCCGGCCCCGCCCCCGGCCCCGGGCCCCGCCCCGGCCCGCGGGGGACCCGGCTCCTCGGCGGCCTCCGGCTCCGCCGAGTCGGCGGGCTCGGACTCCGGTGCGGCCGCCGGGGTGGCCGGCAGCGGGGCCGTGTCGTCCTCCGCACCGGCGGCGGCCGGAGCCGGCGCCGGTGCGGGATCCGGCGCAACAGGGCGGGCCGGGTCCGGGTCCGGGGCGGCCGACGGGCCCGAGGCCGGGGTGTCCCAGCGCAGGAACGCCCCGCAGCCGTCGCAGAAGGACTGCCGGCCCTCCCGGACCGGACTCCCGCACTCCGGGCAGGCCCGCGAGGCGGAGGAGGCGGGGGCGGGGGACGAGGACGCGTCGCTCATGGGGGTCAGACTCCTTCGGAGGTACGGGACGGGGTCACGGCGACCGTGAACGGCAGGTGTGCCGGGCGCGCCGCGGCCACCACCGCGCGCAGCCGGTGCGGGTCCACCGCGGCCGGGTCGGCGACCCGCAGGACGACGTGCACCCCGGGGACGGGGCTGCCGGGGAACGGGCCGAGCGGCCGGGCCGACCAGCTCGCGCCGCCGCTCTCGGTGATCTCGGGGTCGGCCCCGAACGCCAGGCGGACGGCCGCCGCGAGCCCCTGCCGGGTGCCGCGGACCCGGTGCAGCGCCATCGCCGAGGCCACCGCCTGCCGGCGCAGCGCGAGCGGCTCGTCACCGGTCAGCTCCGTGCCCACCCAGCCCGCCAGGTAGTCCACGAAGTCGGCGGGCGCCAGCCGGGGCGAGAAATAGGCCTCCAGGGAGTCCAGGACGTGGAACAGCGGCGCCAGGACCACGTCGAGACCGGCGACGAACCGCTGGCCGAAGTCGTCCTCGGCGTACACGGCCGGCAGTGCCGCCCCCAGCGGGTGCGGGGTCGCCAGCCCCGGCACTGTGCCCCGCGCGGAGCCGCTCACCGGGCCTCGACCACCCGGACGCGGTGGTCGAAGGGGAAGAGCAGCGCCGACGGGGCCAGCTCGATCCGGTCGGTCGCGTCGCCGCGCCGTCCGCTCAGCGGGTCCGCCGGGTGCAGCAGTACCTCGTCCACCAGCTCCACGCCCGGCACCCGCTGGAGCGCGGCGAACACCTCGCCCGCCCGCAGCGGCCGGCCGAACGGCCAGCCCTCGCCGTGCGCCCCGCCGGTCAGCGGATCCAGGTACGCGTAGAGGGTGTCGAGCGCGTCGGCCCGCACCCGCTCCGCGTCCGCCGCCCGGAAGGCGTGCAGCGTCGCGACCACGGTCACGCCCTGGTAGTACGGCGGCCCGACGGCGAGCCGGGTGCCCAGTGGGCGCCGCTCGTCCAGGAAGCCCGTCACCCGGGCGAGCAGCTCCTCGCCCGGCACCAGCTGCTCGAAGCGCAGCCGCCCGCCCCGGTCCGGCACCGCCTGCGGCACCACCAGGACCCGCACCGCGTTCTCCCCGGCCCCGGCCCCGGCCCCGGCCCCGGACTCCGTGCCCGCGTCCGCCGCCAGGCACGCGATCCGCGCCGTCTCCGGCGCCGCGCGGCGCGCCAGCTCCTCGTAGTCACGGGCCGTCACCGCCCGCTCCTGGGCGCGCAGCGTGATCGGCGCCCGCGCCTTCGCCTCCTCCACGGTCTCCCCGTCCACACCCCCGCGCGCCGCCTCCCGGTTCTCCACGCGCGCGATGTACGGGATGGAGGAGCGCAGCACGGTGATCGTGCCCCGGGCCACGTTGCCCGCCCGGCCGCCCCCGGTGCCGTACCGGACCGCCCGGATCGCCGCGCCCTTCGGCGGCACGGCGCCGAACTGGCGCACCGAACCGTCCGGTTGGCGGACCGCCGGGCCGAAGGCCAGCTCGCCCGTGGTCGCGTCCAGGGTGAAGTGACGGTCGCCGGGGCCGGAGGCCGCGAAGTCGGCCACGGCCGTCCACTCCTGCCAGCCCGCCTCCGGGTCCTCCCCGTCCGCGCTCCCACCCGCCCGCTCGGCCACCTGGAGCAGCAGCGGAGGCCGGTCCACGACCGGTGCGTGCGCCAGCCGCAGCCGCTGCCCCGGCACGCCCTCCGAGACGCCGAGACCCTCGTCCCGCACGGTCTCCGCGTGCGCCGCGCGCACCGTGCCGCCGATGGTGAACGCCCGGGCCGCACGCACCGTCGGCGACTCGCTGTACGCGGGCAGCCCGGCCGGGGCCTCCACCACCCGGCAGCGCACCCAGCCCGCGTCATGGCCGCCGAGCCGCGAGACCGCGTGCCCCGACGGCATGTGGAGCACCACCTCGCCCGGCCGGTTCAGACCGCCCGTGGTGTCCTCGTCGACCTCGACCGCCGTCCAGCCGGCGCCGGTCGTCCACGCCTCCCACACCAGCGGCGGCCGGCGCGGGTCCACGCCGACGCCGTCCACCCGGCTGTCCAGGTCGAGCACCAGCACACAGTCCGGGACGGCGGCCGAAAGACCGAACAGGAGCGCGTCGCCGACCTGCGGCAGAGCGGAGAACGCGGGCACGTCACGCCCGCCCAGCACGTCCTGGGAGCGCTCCTCGGGCGTGCCGCCCGACCCGTGCCGCAGCACCCGGTCGAGCGTGCAGGGCACCACGGTCAGATCGGCCGTGGTCGCGAACACCACCGCCTCCTCCGTCTCCGTGCGCCCGGTCGCCACCTCGGTGCCGGCCGGCAGCAGCACCGGCTCGGGCTGAGGCGCGGACAGCCGGAACGTGACGTCGGCCCGGGCCGCCGCCGGCGGGAACAGCGTCACGCCCAGCAGGTCCAGGAAGGCCAGATGGTTCTTCTCCGGCACCCTGTTGAGCCGGTAGACCAGCTGGTCCGCCATGTGCGCGACGGCCTCGATCAGGGTGACGCCCGGGTCGGAGACGTTGTGGTCCGTCCACTCCGGACACGCCTGCTGGACATAGCGCTTGGCGTCGTCGACGAACTGCTGGAACCGCCGGTCGTCGAGATGGGGTGAGGGCAGGGCCATGACGGTTCTTTCAGTCCTCGGAGGGGATGACGTAGAAGGGGAAGACGAGGTTGCGCGGGTTGTTGGCGCCGCGCACCCGGTAGCGCACGTCGATGTGCAGGGTCGTCGGCTCGCCCGGCGCGGGCGCCACCGTGACCTCCTCCACCTCGATCCGCGGCTCCCAGCGGTCCAACGAGGACATCACCTCGTAACGGATCCGGCCCATCGTCGCGTCGTTGACCGGCGCGAACACCAACTCGTGCACCGCGCAGCCGAATTCGGGCCGCATCGGGCGTTCGCCCGGCGCCGTCGCCAGCACCAGCCGCATCGACTCCTCGATCTCGCGGTCCCGCCGCACCAGGGCGATCGCCCCGCCCGGACCGGTGCGCAGCGGGAACGCCCAGCCCGCGCCGACGAAGTGCTCACTCACCAGGGCCTCCTCAGAACGGCAGGTTCGCCGCGACCGGGTTCGGCACCGGCACGGTCGTGGTGATCAGGGCGGGCGCGTTGATCACGGCCTGGGTCAGCGCCGCCGCCTTGAACTTCGCCCCGGCCTTGATGTCCACGCCGAGCTTCGCGTCCATGCTGATCCGGCCCCGCGCCGACAGCGTCAGGTCACCGCCCGACGCGATCGTGATGCCCCGGGCCCCGGTGATGGTGACCGTCCCGTCGCTGTCGATCGTCAGCGTCGTCCGGGCCTCGTTCAGCTCGACGCTGAGCTTCCCCTGCCCGGTGCGCAGCCGCACCCCGTGCGAGGCCCGGGTGCGCCCGGCGTCCTCGCGCAGCTCGACCGTGTGCCCGGAACGCGAGGTCAGCGACCGCCACTGCACCCGGCCGCTCGTCGGATCCACCGGCGCCGCCCCGTCCCCGGCCGGCGTGGGCCGGTCCACCCCGTTGTAGAGCCCCGCCAGGACGTACGGATGCTCCAGCGAGCCCCGGTCGAAGGCGCACAGCACCTCGTCGTCGACCTCGGGCAGCATCAGCCCGCCGCCGCCCCGGCCGCCCAGCTGCGCCACCCGGCACCAGCCGCTCTCGTACGTGTCCGACAGCCACGGGAACCGCAGCCGCACCCGGCCCAGGTTCAGCGGATCCTTGGTGTTGGTCACCAGCGCCACCGCCACCCCCGGCATCGCCGGCGCCGGCTCCCCGCCGCCCGCGGCCGTCCCGTACAAGGAGCGGAACTGCCGCCCCGACACCGTCAGCCAGGTCGCGAACTGCCGTCCCGACGCGAAGACATGACGTACCCCGGTCGCCGTGTAACGCCCCTCGAAGGGGAAACCGGCACCCTTCACCGCGACCGGTTGGCCCGGCTTCAGCGCCGGGTTGCCCGTGACCGCCACCTCCAGCTCCGCGAACGAGCCCGTCACGTCGTCCGCGAGCGCCGCGGCCGCCCGCGCCACCTCCGACTGCGTCGTGAACGGCGTGCCGGTGGCGGTGAGTTCGGCCGGACCGAACGGCGCCGCCAGCTGCGCCGGCGTGATGTCCGAGACGATCTCCCGGCTGGCCACCGACGGCGTCGGCGCGGACAGCGCCTGCTTGGTGCGCGGGTCCCAGCCCCGCACGTCCACCTGGCGCACCTGCCCGGCCGCCGTCACCGACACCCTGGAGTGCAGGGTGTTCGCCCCGAAGTCCAGGACGTACGGGCTCTGCGCGGCCGGCGTCGTGTCCGACGGCGCGCCCGAGGCCGGCGGCAGCGCGGCGAACACCAGCCGGCCGGCCGGGTCCAGGGACAGCCGCACGTCGTTCTCCCGGGCCAGCCGCGACAGGAAGTCCCAGTCGGTGGTGTTGGGCTGGGTCGCCAGCTCGTACACCGTCGGCGTCGCCTCGATCCGGCCGACCGGGATGCCGTTCAGCGCGGCCAGCTTGCGCGCGATGTCCGAGGCCGTCATGTTCGGATAGCCCTCGACCCGCCGGTTGCGCAGCAGCCGGTGCCCCGGGTCGTAGCCGCGCAGGATCAACTGGCGCCCGTGCCCCGGCGCCGCGTCCGCCTCCACCGCCGTCACCTCGCCCGTCAGCATCGGCTCGCCCCGCCGGCCGTCGGCGAACGGCGAAAGCACCGCCATCGCACCGACCTTCAGGAAGGGGAACTTCTCGGTCAGCCTGCCGTCCTTGTCCGCGAACGTCAGCTGGAACGCCGACGGCACGTTCACGCTGGAGTCCACCCAGCCCTCGGTCAGCCGCGCCGCCAGCGGCTCCGGCAGCGGGGTGCCGTCGAGCTGGACGTGGAGGACGGTGGTGAAAGTCTTCTCGCTCATGAAGTGCCCTCGGTTTCCGGCGTGTCGGTGGTGGACGGCAGCAGCAGTTCCGTGCCCGGGCGCAGTCGCATCGGGTCGTCGATCCCGTTCGCCTCGGCGATCAGCCGCCAGCGCGTCGCGTCCCCGTACTCCCGCCAGGCCAGCGAGGCCAGCGAATCGCCGGCCACCGCACGGTGCACCCGGCGCGCCGACAGGGCGCCGGAGGTGGGGTTCTGACGCTTCGTCGCGGCCGCGATCTCCGTCAGCGACAGCGAACACGTCGCCCGCAGCGGTACTCCGCTCGGGCTGAACAGGGTGTACGTCGCCGACACCGACGTCACGTACGCGACCAGCCGCACCGTCGAGAACGACCCCCACGAGAACGCCACCCACGGCGGCGACGGCGCCTTCGCGTCGATGGACTGACGGGTCACCTCGCAACAGGACAACAGCAGTTCGACCTGCTGCTGCACCGCGGTCGAGGACGGCGTCCCCGACGCGTCGAGGAACACCTCGACCTCCATCGACGCCGGCTCGGCCCCGGTGAACTTCGGCGGCGCGCCCCGGTCGTACGCCACGTTCGGCTCGGTGCGCCAGTGCGCCGAGCGGCTCAGCCGCAACTGGTCCGGATTGAACTGGAACCGGACTTCGCCCAGCTTCCCGCCGAGCCCGCCGTCCAGGTCCGTCGGCGGCTGATGGATCGCCAACGAGGCCCGGGACAGCCCGCGCGCCGCCTTCCCGCCCGTCACGGCCGCCATCGCTACAGACCCCCCGCGTCCGTGAACCCGTGGTGCGCGATCTCCAGCGTCTCCGTCGCCACCGCCGGATTCACCGGATCCAGCGTCGGCCCCGTCCACCGCACCGGCAGCACCTCCACCAGGCCCCACTGCGCGACCACGGAGGAGTCCGCGCGGAGCGCGGCGATCTGCGCGGTCGGCCGCGTGATCCCCGTCGCGAGCGACGAGATCCACGCGGCGACCCGCGCGGTGTCCGCCGTCAGCGGCCGGGTCAGCCGGATCGTCGAGAACGTCACCCGCGTCGGCAACTGCCAGACGAAGCCGTTGTTCCCGCCCTCCTGCCGCTGCTCGACCTCGACCTCGGAGGACAGCCCGTCGCAGCCGTTGAACAGCCCGAGGTCCTGGCCGTCGATCGTCAGCCGGAAGAAGACGGTGGAAGCGGGATCCTGCTGCTGCGGCATGGTGGCGGTCTCTCGTCAGACGGGTGGGTGGGGTTACGGGTACGGGGCGGGGTACGGGAGTGCGGCGCGGGTACGGGTGCGGGTCAGTGGTGGTGGTCCCGCAGCCGGCCCACCCGCTCACGGTCCGCCCGCAGCTCGGCCCGGAGCAGCCGCGACAGCGGCGTGACGAGCCGGCGGGCCAACTCGTCCAGCTGCGCCGGGGATTCGGCGGCGGGTGGGGCGACGGGGGCGGTGGGTGGGGTCGGTGCGGCGGCCCGCTGGACGGGCACGGCGGTACGGGGGAGTGGCGCGGGTGCGGGCCCCGCCTCGCGTGGGACTGCGGGTGGTGGGGGCGACGGCGGCGGTGCGGGCGGGAGCGGCATGGCTGCGGGCTCGGCCCGGCGCTGGACGGTCGGGACGACGGGCGGTGTGCGCGGTGGCGCGGCGGCGGCCGGTCGTGGCAACGGCGCCGCCTCCGGCACGCTCGGCACCAGCGGCCGTGAGGTGGCCAGCGGCCGTGCGACGGCCGCCCGCTGGACGACGGGCGCGGTGGCACGCGGCACGTCCGTGAGGGTGACGAGGGGCAGCGGCGCGGCCGGCTCCGGCGCCGGGGCCTTCTGCACCGGCGCCGGGGGCGCGGGGGCGGGGGCCGGCGCGGGGCTGGGTGCCGGAGCCGGTGCCGGTGCCGGTGCCGGGCCCGGGGCAGGGGTGACCGGCGCCCCGATCGCCGACCGGCGCGCCACGGGCTTCGTGGTGTTCCAGTCCGCCCCCGGCGCCCGCCGCGACCTCCGCACGGCGGGCCCCCGCCGCACGCCACCACTCTCGTGAACCCCGGGCCCGGCGGGGGAGTCCGGGCCCGGGGAGCTCTGGGGCGCCGCGTCCTCGGGCGCCGGGACCGGCGCACGGCTCAGCCGTGGCTTCGCCCCGACCGGGGCGAGCAGACGAGCCGGGGGCGCCGTCGGCGCGGAGAGGAGCGGCGAGCGCGGGGTGGTGAGCGGGCGTACGACGGGGGCGGGCGTGGCGGGTTCGCCGAGGCGCTGGACCGCGGGCCCGGGGGTGATGGCGTGGGGGCGTGACGCGGTGGTCCGGTCGGCAGGGGAGCCTGCCCCCGGGAGCGGCGGAGTCTTGCCCGACGCTGCCCGCTGGACGGCGGGCGCGGGCGTCGGGTGGCCGGACAGCGGGCCCGTGACGCCTGCGGGTTCGCGGGCGGACGACTGCTCGGCCGAGGAGCCGGCAGCGGCCGGCGCGGGCCGCGCGGACCTGCTCCGCGCGGCCTTGGCGGCTTCGACCGTCCGCTGGACCGGCGCCTGCGGCGCCGAGCCCGGGGCGTGTGCGGCCGTGGGCCACTGCTGGCCGGTGATGTGGTGCGGGGCTGTGCGCGGGGTCGGTGGTTCGGAGGCGGCGGGGCCGGGCCGCACGGCCCGGGACACCGGCTGGATCCGCGCAGGCTGCCGGGCGGGTGCGGCGGGCGTCGCGTGGTCGCTCTGCGGTGCCCGCCGGGCCCGGGCCCGGTCCGAGGCGCCCTCGGTGGCCGGGGCGACCGGCCCGGGACGGCCCGGCTCGGCCACCGGCCGCACGGGCTGTTCGGGCGCGGCGGCTGCCGGGTCCGGGGTGGGAAGGCGGTGTGACGTTGCGCGCTGGAGGGGTGCCCGAGGAGCGGTGGCGCCGGTCGACCGCGTGACGCCGGAGCCCGTCGGGGCAGACGCCTCGGGTGCGGCGGCTGCCGGATGGGTGGTGGTGCCCTCAGCCGGCATCGGGAGCCCAGGTTCCGTTGCCGCCCGGGCGGGCGTCGGCCGGCCGGGTCGGGCTGCACGCTGGACGTCCGTGCGGTGCGGGGGAGCCGGTACGGGATGGCTTCCCGTGGTCGTCCGCCCGGCGTCGGCCCGGGACGCCCGCTGGACCTGCGCAGGCTGCTGGGCGTTCTCCGGGGCGGCCGTGGCGGCCGGCCGGGGCGCGTCCGCCTGTGGCGTGGTGGGCGGTGTCGCGGGCCCGTCCCCGGGCATCGGCTGGATGTCTGTCCGGGGCGTGGTGGTCGGGTTCGGGGTCGCTCGGAGTGCGACCGGCCCGGGACGGCCCGCCTCGGCCACCGGCCGCGCGGGCTGTTCGCGCGCGGCGGCTGGGTCCGTGGTCGCCGGGCGGGTGTCCGCCTGCGGCATGGGTGCCGCCGCGGGCCGGTTCCCCGGCATTCGCTGGACGTCCACCGGGGACGCGGCGGCCGGGGCCGGGGGCGTCCGGCGGGCGTCCGCCTGGGGCCCAGTGGGCGGCGTCGCAGGCCTGCTCCCGGACATCCGCTGGACGTCGGTCCGGGGCGCGGCGGCCGGGCTACCAGGGGCAGCCGCCGAACGGCCGTCCGGGTGAACGGACTGCACCCGCTCGGAGGTTGCCGGTCGGGACGCCTCGGAGGCGCCTCGTACGGCCGCGGGCCGATCGGGGCGGGGCGTCTCGGCCGAAGGCCGGTCGGACCGTGTCCGCGGCACCGCGGTGCTCGCCCGGCGGGTCTCCGGTGCCGCGCCTCGGGAGGTGGCGGAGACCGTGCCCGGCCGGTCCGTGACCGCACGCTGGACGGTGCCCGGTGCGGCCGCGCCAGGGTTCCCGCCCCCGGCTTGCGGCCGCTCGCCTGCGCGAGCCGCGCCCGCGCCCCGTACCCCGGAAACCCCGGCCGCTCCGGCACCGGCCTCCGCCGACGCCGGACGTACCGCCGGGAGCCGTACGCCCGGCGGTTCCGTAGCCGTCGACGAGGACGGGGGGACCGGGCGGACCGCGTCCAGGAGGAGACCGGCGGGGGCGTCGGGGACGGCGCCGTGGCCGAGGTGGGAGTGGAAGGAGGGGTCCCAGTGGGTGGCGAGGGAGGCGGCGAAGCCGTGCTCCGCGATCGGGGTCGGGGACGCGAGGACCCGCTGGACCGGCGGCAGGGCCTGCCAGGCCGTGCCGGAGGCCGACGGCGCGGCCTGGGGCGCGGGCGCCGTGACCGTCTCCTCGTGCGTGCGCGGCGCCGGGTGCTTCCGCCGGCCGCGCCATCTGTCGAACACGCCCATTCCCGTCAACCTCCTTTCTCCGTAAGCCCGTAAGCCCGTAAGCCCGTGAACCCGTGAACCCGTACGTCCGTACGTCCGTCAGCCCTGTGCCGTCCGCTCCACCAGCGCCGCCGCCCGCGCCACGTACCCGCGCCGGTCGGCGTGCTCCAGGTCGAGGATCGCGTCCATGTCCCAGTGGAAGTGGAAGGCGAGGTACGCGGTCTCCTCCTCGATGAGATCGGCCGCGTACGTCACGATTCCCCCAGGCGGCTCCCGGCCAGCTCGACCTCGAACGACTCCTCGCAGTGCGGGCAGGCCACCGCGGCCCGGGTGTGGCCCTCCGCGTTGATCTGGCGGTAGAAGTCCTGGAGGAACGCCAGGTCGGAGGCGAACATGTTCTCCACCGTCCCGTCGTGCACCGACGGGAGCGAGCCGAGCCGGGTGATCACCCGGCCCAGCAGGACGACCGACAGATAGGCCGGGTTCTCGCGGACCCGGACGTCCCGCAGCGGCACGAGCTCGTCCCGGGCCGTGGCCAGGCGCATGGCGCCCCGGCGGTGCACGGTGCCCGACTCGTCGACGTATCCGCGCGGCAGCTCGAACTCGAACTCGGTGCGCAGCGGCTCCTGTCGGGGCTGCTCGGCAGCGCCGTCGAAGGCACCCGCCGGCAGTCCCAGTCCCGCGCCCGCGCCCGTTCCCTCGCGTCGCACCGGATCAGCCGAGGGTCAGTTCTTCGAAGGTGATGGTGACCTGCTCGGTGAGCGCGGCGGCGTCACCGGCCTTGGTCCCGCTCAACTCCACCTTCGTGCACCAGGCGTTGCGCAGGTTGTAGCGCTTCACCTCGCGCAGCTCGTAGTCCATGAAGATGATCGAGGCGTCCTTGCGGGCCTGGCCCATGTTGCCCGCGATGGAGGCGGCGATCCACTCGGTGAAGGCCTGGGACTGGGTGGCGCCGCGGGTCACCGTGCACTCGCCGGCCTTCTTCACGCCGGGGAGCTTCTTGATGATCGGCTTGCCGTCCGCCGAGACCTGCTGGTACTCGATGACGTCCTGCTCCATGGAGAGGCTGCTGATCTCCTGGAGGGTCTCGACCATGACGCCGTCGATCTGCAGGCCGAAATTGTGTGTGGTGAGCGCGTCACCGGTGTCCAGAGCCATGCTCGGTCACTCCTGTCGTACGGGAGGGGATGAACGGGAAGGGTGGGGTGAGGGGGTGCGAGGGTTCGGGAGATCGGGGAAACCGGGGAATTCGGGCGCGGTGGCTCGGTGGCTCGGCGGCCTACTCCTCCAGCTCGCCGCCCCCGCCCTGGAACTGCGCCAGCCGGAAGACCACGAACTCGGCCGGCTTCACGGGCGCGATGCCGATCTCGCAGACCACGCGGCCGAGGTCGACCGACTCCGGAGGGTTCGTCTCGGCGTCGCACTTGACGTAGAACGCGTCCTCCGCGCGCTGGCCGAACAGCGCGCCCTGGCGCCACTCGTTGACCAGGAACGCCGAGATGTTGCGGCGGATCCGCGCCCACAGGGACTGGTCGTTGGGCTCGAAGACCACCCACTGGGTGCCGACGAGGATGGACTCCTCGAGGTAGTTGAAGTAGCGGCGGACGTTCAGGTAGCGCCAGGCGGGGTCGGAGGCCAGGGTGCGGGCGCCCCACACCCGGATGCCGCGGCCCGGGAAGGCGCGGATGCAGTTGACGCCGACCGGGTTGAGGAGGTCCTGCTCGCGCCGGGTGATCTGCAGCTCCAGGTCGACCGCGCCGCGCACGATCTCGTTGGCCGGGGCCTTGTGGACGCCGCGCTCGGCGTCGTTGCGGGCCCACACGCCGGCCATGTGGCCGGACGGCGGCACGGTGCGGGTCTGGCCGGTGGCCGGGTCGAAGGACTTGATCCAGGGGTAGTAGAGCGCCGCGTAGCGGGAGTCGTAACCGGCCGTCTCCTGGCGCCACTTCCGCACGTCGCGCGCGCCCAGGCCGGGCGGCGGGTCGAGGATCGCCATCCGGTCGCCCATGAGCTCGCAGTGCGAGATCAGGCCCAGCTGCACGGCCTTGACCTGCTCCGCGTCGATCAGCCCCTGCTGGTACGCGCCCATCAGGTCCGGCACCGCGACCATGCTGATCTCGTCGAAGGCCTCCAGGCCGCCGAAGCCGGTGCGGTCGGCCGAGTCGCCGATGAACCGGGCCGTGTCCAGCGCGACCGTGTTCTGCGGGGCCGTGGCGACCGCGTCCGCGCCGGTGCGGGCGGCGGTGGCGGGCAGCGCGGCGGGCGGGGCGAGCGTCACGGACTGGGCGTCCGGGCGGGCGAGTTGCCCGCCTGCTGCCGCCTCATCGACCACGATCGTCTTGGAACGCTGCCGGACCTGCGTGACGAGGTAGGTCCGCGTGCCCTTCTTCGCCGAGGCCTCGAAGCTCTCGACGACCTTCTCGCCGTCCTTCACGAGCAGCTTGAAGCGCTCGCCGTCGCCGCCTTCGACGTCCTGCACCTCGACGGTCAGCGCACCGCCCGCCTCCGTGCCGGCCGTGATCGCCGCCACCGTGAAGCCGCCGAGCGCGACCGCCTCACCGGCCGTCCGCTCGGACGTCGCCCCGTCGCCTGCGGCACCGGCCCCTGCCCCGGCCGCTCCGGCGCCGGCCGCCGTGCCCGCCGTCCCGTCGCCCGGTGCGTCGCCGCCGCCGACCCGGACGACATACGCCGCCGTGCCCCCGTTGTCGAAGAAGCCGTACACGGAGTGGGCCAGGTAGCAACCCTCCGTGAACTCGCCGAACGAGGCCACGTACTGCGACCAGTTGGTGACGAGCACCGGCTCGTTCAGCGGGCCGGTCGGCGCGAGACCGACGAACGCGGCGACGGAGGTGCCCACGCCCTCGATGGGGCGGGAGCCGCTCGCGACTTCCTCGACGTAGACACCGGGGGACAGATAGGTGGGCATGGGCGATCGCTCCTAGGGGAAGGACGTGCGGGTGCGGGCCGGTGGCCGGCCGGCCCCGTGACCGTCGTCGGGGTCCGCCCGGCGCTCGTGCGGCACTCGGGTGGCATCCGTTCGGCATCCGTGACGCGTACGCCGTCGACTCTTCCCGTCCGCCGGGTCCGGGACCAGGGGAGCGAGGGCCGTCGAGGGGGCAGGCGCGGCTGCCCGCCGTGCGCCGGGCGCGGGCCCGCGGGGGCAGCCGGGAGTGCCCGTGACCGGGGACCTTCGGGCAACCGCCAGGGCCCTTCGGGCCCTTAGCCTGCGCCCATGACCATGTGGACCTCTCTGGACCCGGCCGACGTGACCGTCGAGCCAGGGACCCGGACCTCCGCTCGGCTGCGTGTGCGCAACACCGGGGACACCGTCGAGGAATACCGGCTCTCCCTCGTCGGCAAACCCTCGGGGTGGTCCCGGGTGGAGCCGGACGTCCTCCGCCTCTACCCGGGCAGTGAGGGGACCGCCGAGATCTCGTTCGCCCCGCCGCGCTCACCGGACGTGGCCGCCGGGCCGCTCCCGTACGGCATCCGGGTCGAGCCCCGCGAGAACGCCGCCGCCCGCGACGTCGTGGAGGGCCGGCTGACCGTCACGCCCTTCACCGAGGTGCGCGCCGAGCTGCTGCCGCCCGCGCTCACCGGCCGGTTCCGCGGGCGGGCCCGCGTCGCCGTCGACAACCTGGGCAACACCCCGCTGACCGCCTCGCTGCTGGTCCGCGACGAGGCGAACCGGCTCTCCTTCGACCTGCGGCCCAACGCCGTGCAGATCGCCCCGGGGCGGGCCGCGTTCGGCGAGCTCGTGGTGCGGCCGCAGTCGGTGCGCTGGACCGGCGGCGAGGAGGCGCACCGCTTCACCCTCGCGGTGCGCCGCTCCGGGGACGACACGTCCCTCGACCTCGACGCCACCTTCGACCAGCGTCCGGTCTTCGGCGCCTGGCTGATGGCCGCGGCCGGCCTCCTGGTCGCCGCCGCCATCGCCTTCGTCGTGCTGTGGACGGGCTTCTCGCCGAAGATCACCAGCGCCGCCAAGGAGACCCGGGCCACCGGCGCCCCGGCGCCGCTGCCGCAGGGCGACGGCGACAAGCTCCCCGATGCCCCGCCCCCGCCGAGCACGGCCGGCGTCCCGCCGGGCGACGCGAGCGGGTCCGGCGGCGGCGCCCAGCCGCCCGGCGACGGCGGCGCCCAGCCCGGAGGCCGCGGGGGAGACGGCGGCGGCTCAGCCGCCGGCGGGGGGAGCGGCGGCGGGTCCGGCGGTGGCAGCGGAGGCGGCGGGCAGGCCCCCCCGCCCCCGAGCGCCCCGCGCGAGGTCCCGCCGTGGGGCCCCGGCTACCCCAAGGACGTCGTCGTCGAGTTCGCCCAGCAGCGTCTCGCCGCCCTCGGCAGCAAGAACGACTGCACGCTGAAGGGCAGTTGGAGCCCCGGCGTGATCGACGCCCCGACCCGTGCCTCCCTCGTCTGCTATCAGCGCAAGGTCGTCGCCGTCGGACAACGCGACGGCACCAACTCGGCCGCGATCTTCGCCACGGACGCCGAGGGCATGCTCGGCCGTGCCACCCTCACCTCCCTCTGGGCCCAGGGCATCACCCCCGACGAGGTGAAGGCGGGCAGCAACACCTGGGAGAACACCGCCCTGATGGGCGCCTTCTGGTGGGCCGTCAACCGCGACTTCACCCAGCCCGGCGACATGGACCGGGTCCGCTCCTACGCCCGCCTCGGCATCGACCACTTCCGCTCCGGCAAGGACACCACGAGCACCTACAACTCCAACGTCGCCGACCACATCCGCACCTACCAGCAGGCCGTCGGCCTGCCGGCCACCGGCACCGCCGACTGGCAGACGCTGAACGCGATGGTCGGCGGCAGCGTGAAGTGACGCGGCAGGAGACGACGTCGGGGGCTGTCCGGTAACTCGGACAGCCCCCGACGCGTTCCCTTCCCGGGCGTGACGTCACGGAGACCAGGGTGCCGACGCGTCCGTGACCAGGCGGCCCGCCTTGAGGTATTCGCGGCGGGCGCCGGATCGGAGGTCGTCGGCCGTCACCGTCGCGGTCGGGCCCCGGGAGGCCGCCAGGTAGGCGGCCGTGATCGCGGCCGAGCGGATCGCGCCGCCGGCCAGGTCGAACTCCTCGGCGACGGCCTTGATCTCGGCGGTGAGGTCTTCCGCCCTCGGCACACCCGTGAGGCAGGCCTGCCAGAGGGCGAGCCGTTGGGCGGGGTCCGGGAAGGGGAAGTCGACCACCAGGTCGAGGCGGCGGGTGAAGGCCTCGTCGATGTTGGCGCGGAGGTTGGTGGTGAGGACCGCGATGCCGTCGAAGGCCTCCAGGCGCTGGAGGAGATAGGCGCTCTCCAGGTTGGCGTACCGGTCGTGCGAGCTGCGGACCTCCGAGCGTTTGCCGAAGACGGCGTCCGCCTCGTCGAAGAGCAGCACGCAGTCCGTGCGGTCGACCTCGGCGAAGATCCGTTCCAGGTTCTTCTCGGTCTCGCCCACGTACTTGTCGACCACCGCCGACAGGTCCACCACATAGAGGTCCAGGCCGAGTTCGCCGGCCACCACCTCCGCGCCGAGGGTCTTCCCGGTGCCCGACTCACCGGCGAACAGCGCGACGACCCCGCGGCCGCGGCCGCCACCCGTCCGCAGCCGCCACTCGCCGAGCACCCGGTTGCGGTGCCGGGCCCGGCCGGTCAACTCGTGCAGCAGGGACAGGGGTTCCTCGGGCAGCACGATGTCGGCGAAGCCCACCGCGGGCCGCACCCGCCGGGCCCGGCTGTCCAGCACCGGCGCCGACACCAGCCGGGCGCCCCGCTGGACGTGCGCCCGGGTCAGGGCGCCGCCCTCGAAGGCCGCCAGGGCCCGGGCCGCGCCCGCCGCCCGCCGTATCTGCTCCCCGCCGAGCCGGTACGGTGCCACGGCCTCGGCCAGGTCGAAGGCGTCCCCGACCGGCTCGGAGCAGGGGTCGGCGTCGCTCCCGTCGGCCCCGGCCCCGGCGCCCGCCAGCTCGCGCCGCCACCGTTCCACGGACGCCCCGGCGGCACCCGGGGCCTCCAGGCACACCAGCGGCGCCGCCGGCGTCCACGCCGGGTCGGGCGCCTCGGTGCCCGCCAGGACCACCGTCGTCGCCCCGGCCGCCAGGGCCCGCACCAGCGGGCCCGGGTCAGCAGGCAGCGGCTCGACGACGATCGCGGCGCCGCGCAGCCGGGCCTCGCGGAGCAGCACCCGGCCCGTCTCCGCGTCCCCTGCCCCCGGGCGGTGCCGCAGCACCGGTCGTCCGGACGCCCGCAGCGCGGTGACCACCGTGTCCGTCGTGGCCCCGGGCACCCGCTCGCGCAGGTGCACGGTGATCGGACCGGCCGCCGCGATCCGCGCGGCGAGCTCCTCGTCGGCCCCGCCCTCCTCGCCGTACGGCCCGTCGACGGGCGCCAGCAGCTCCACGCCCGCTCCCGTCAGCACCGGATCGAGGCGCCCGTCGTCGCCGAGCAGGTGCGCGACGACCCGTTCCGGCACGCGCAGCGCCCGGCCGGGCAGCGGCCGGTCCTCGTCCTCGACGTGCAGCAGGCCGCCCGCGCGGAGCGGAGCGGACGGGTGGAAGCGGTCGCGGGCGGCGGGGTCGGCCGGGCCGGTGCCCGCCAGGTCGAGGGCCAGGCCCACCGTGGCGCGCCGCCGCCCCACGTCGTCGTTGAGATAGCCGTACAGCGCCTCGAACCCCCGGTCCACCTCGGGCGCGAGCGCGGCGAGGAGGATGCTCAGGTCGAGCGAGGAGAGCCCGAAGGCCCGCGCGAGCGCGGCCGGCCGATCCGTCCCACCCGCCTGAACCGTCCCGCCCGTCCCACTCTCCTGAACCGTCCCGCCCGTCTCGTACGGATCCGACGGCCCCGCCGGAGCGGCCTCCGGCCCGCCCGCGGTCGCGATCCGCAGGGCGGTCTCCCCGGTCACGTACAACCCGCGCAGCGGATCTCCCGCCGTCGGGTCGTCCGCGCCGCGCGCCTCGACGAGAGTGGCGGCCCGGGCCCGCAGCGCGGCGACGAGCTCCAGCACCTCCCCGCTCACGCGCGGCCCCCGGAGCCCCGGCGCAGCATCCGCGGCGCCGAGTCGTCCGGCACGCCGTCGATGCCGCGCACCACGAGCTCGGCGCCCTCGGTGACCGGCGGCGCCGCCCCGTACACCGGGGTGACCGGGAAGGGGGTGGTGATCACGACGTCGAGCGAGGGCTTGAGCTCGCCGCCCAGCGCGGACCAGATGTCGGCGAGCGAGCGCGACTCGGCCGGCGGCACCGCGACGCTGAGCGGCAATGTCGGACTGATCGCCCGGACCGACTCCGGGACGGCGTCGCCGGACAGCACCTCGTGCGGCAGCAGCAGCGCCAACGCGCCCGAGAGCAACCGGTGTTCGTCCTCAGGCCGGGAGGTCCAGGCCGTCACCAGGTACGACAGGCGGAACCAGCGCGGCGGCTGGCGGCGGCGGGTGACCACGCCCCGGGCGTCGCGCTCGGGGACGGCGCCGCGTTCGCGCCGGGCCGTGTCCTCGCGGATGTCGTAGAGATACGCGTTCAGGGTCGGCGCGTTGCGCCGGGCCGCCCAGTCGCGGGTCGGCGCGTCGAAGGCGACGTCGGCGGTGACGGCGGGCGCCAGCAACCGGCGCAGCGCCGCGTCGATTTCATGGATCATCAGATGTAGCCCTCGCGGAGCGCGTACGCCACGGCGTGCGCCCTGTTGGTGAGTTGGAGCCGGGTCATCAGTGCGTGCAGGATGTTTTTGACAGTGCGCTCCGAGTAGGCGAGCTTCTCGCTGATCTGCCGTGTCTCCAAGCCCTCGGCGAGCAGCCGCAGCACGTCCACCTCGCGCGGTGCCATGCCGAACAACGGCACGGTGCCGCCCGTGCCCGCCCCGCCGGTGGTGGCCCGCTGGAGCCGCCCGACCTGGTCGAGGAGCCGGCTGACCAGGTCCGGCGGCAGTTCCCCCTCGCCGCGGGCGGCGCTGTGCACGGCGCTCAACAGGCGTTCCTCGGTGGCCTGGTGGCGCCAGATGATGGCCCGGACCCCGTACTCGACCACCGTCAGGAGGTCCGGCTCGCGCAGCTCCCCGGCGACCAGGACGACCCGCTGGTCGCTGCCGGCGCGCAGCAGCCGGCGCAGCTCGGCGGTGGTGGGCTCGTCGATGCGGTCGGCCAGCATCACGGCCACCGCCGGCGCCTCCGCCGCCCCCCGTCCGGCGTCGAGCCCCTCGGACCCCGAGCCGGGCCCGGAACCGGGCCCGGAACCATAACCGGAACCGCATCCCGCCCCCGGCCCGGCCAGCACGTCGAGGCTCGGCTGGTGCCTCAAGTGGCTGATCAGCCCGGCCCTGCTGAGCGGATCGGTTGCGTGGACGGTGACCGTCACGCGTTTGGTGAGCATGTCCCCTACCTGCTCTCTCACTCGTCTCGGCGGCCCGCGCGCCGGCCGCTCGGGGCACGTGGTGGAGGCGCCGGTCGAGCGGCCGTCACGTGTCCCCGTGGCCGGTGGCGCGGGACGCGAGCCCCCCGTGGTCCGTGGTCTTCCGGTCCGTGGCACGCGTCGGCCACGGTCGTCGCCCCACGCTCGCAGTCCGCACTCACGTTCCACTGCCGTCGCGCTAACGTCGCCCTCCCGCCGGCCGGGGGGAGGGGGAAAATGCGTGGCGCGGACGGGCGCGGGGCCGGAGACTCGACCCATGACGGACATGGCGGCGTTCCGGGAAGCGGTCACCGACTGGGCGGCGGGCGGCCCCGGCGAACCCGCGCGGCGGCTCGCCGCGCTGCTGCCGGTGCGGACCGTGGTGCTGCTCGAAGGCCCCAGCGACGTCGCCGCCGTCGACGCCCTGGCCGCCGCGCGCGGCCGTGACCTCGCCGCCGAGGGCATCTGCGTGCTGTCCATGGGCGGTGCGATGAACATCGCGCGCTACGCCGGACTGCTCGGCCCGCCCGGTCTCGGCCTGCGTCTCACGGGCCTGTGCGACGAGCGCGAGCGGGAGTACTACGCGCGCGGCTGGACCCGCGCCGGACTCACCGAGCCCGCTCACGACTTCTTCGTGTGCGCCGCCGACCTCGAGGACGAACTCATCCGCGCCCTCGGCCCCGACCGGGTCACCGAACTCGTGCGCGCCGAGGGCGACCACCGCTCCCTGAGCACCTTCCTCCGCCAGCCCGAACAGCGCGCCCGCACCCCGCGCCAGCAACTGCGCCGCTTCCTCGGCACGAAGAAGGGCCGCAAGATCCACTACGGCCGGGTGCTGACGGAGGCCCTGGCGCCGGACGCCGTCCCGGAGCCCCTGGAGGCACTGCTGGCCGCCGTCTGACGACGGCGGCCGAGCACGCGCTTCTCAGGACTCCCGGCACGGGACGCCCCTCGCGGGTCCGGTCAGGTGGTGATCCAGTCGCTGGTGGCGATCACCGGCTGCACGCCGTCGCGGTGGATGGTGCCCTCGATCAGGCCGTACATCCGGTCGGCCGCGTAGTAGACCTCGTTGTCGTTCTTCAGTCCGAACGGCTCCAAGTCCACCAGGAAGTGGTGCTTGTTGGGGAGGTTGAGCCGCACCTCGTTGACGCTCCGGCAGTGGTCGAGGACGCGCTCGGCCATCGCGTTGAGGGTCTGCTGGAGGGAGTAGCTGTAGGTCTCCGCGAAGGCCTCCAGCAGGTGCCGGCGGGCGGACTTGTACGAGCGGTCCCAGTCGAAGTCCCCGTCCGTGGCGGCAAGGGCGGAGTGCGCCCAGCGGGCGGTGACCTTGGTGGCCAGGATGCGGTCGTACGCCTCCTGGAGCGTCGTGTACGTGTCCTTGATGAAGCCGTGGAACTCGGAGTTGGTCGAGTTCATCACCGTGAGCTCCTTCAGGCCGGAGATGACCTGGAGCTGCCCGGTCTGGCCGCTGTAGGTGACCTGGGCGGTGCGCACCTCCTGGCCCTTGCGGACGAAGGAGTGCTGCTCGGCGCGGGTCGGCACCGAGACGCGGTCCCAGGCGAACTCCTCGACCCGGATCTGCGCCTCGTGGATCACCGGCTGTGAGTGCACGAAGTGCTTCGCGAGCAGGATCGCGAAGGCCTCGGGGGAGGCGATGCCGTGCTCCTTGGCGAAGGCGTAGACCGTGTTCTTCGTGGTGTCCGTCGGCAGACAGTTGCCGTTGTCGCCGGTCAGGTGGACCTCGCGGAACTCGCCGCGCAGCGCGACGGAGACGTTCAGGTCGCGGATCTCGTGCCAGGCGCCCTCGTTGCCCTGACGGGTGATCTTGACGATGCGGTTCTCGGCCTTGCCGTACTGGTTCTGGGCCAGGACGTGCTTGCTCATGGCGTTCGCTCCTGCGGGTACGTGGATGCGTTGTCCCCGTACGCCCGGCGTCCAGCGCCGGGACCAACCGCCCCGCGCTCCCCGCCGTCCGGCCCTCGCGCCCTGGACCGCCCCGGGACTGACGAGCATCCCGGTCCGTAGGTGTTCGCCACGGATTGCAGCACAGGCCCGCGCCGGTCGACAAGGGGTCCGGCCGCGCCGACGGTGAATCGGGGGTCGACCGGGCGTGAATTGCCGGGGATGCCCGGACCGCCGCGGGGCACACCCGCGACAGCCGTCGGCCGCCCTCGGCCCCCGTCGGTCACCCTCGGCCGCCACCCCGCGAGGGGTGAGCCGCGTCTCACCGGGCCCGCCCGCCTTGCTATGCAACTCGTTGCATAGCAAGATCGGCGGCATGGCGCTCGAACACGCGATCCTCGTCTCGCTCCTTGAGCAACCGGGCTCCGGATACGAGCTGGCCCGGCGCTTCGAGCGGTCCATCGGCTACTTCTGGACCGCCACCCACCAGCAGATCTACCGGGTGCTCAAGCGCATGGAGAACGACGGCTGGGTGGCCGCCCGGGACGTCCCGCAGCAGGGCCGGCCGGACAAGCGCGAGTACTCCGTGGCCGACCTCGGCCGCGCCGCCCTGTCCTCCTGGCTGCACGACCCCATCGAGCCCGAGTCGGTCCGCCACGACCTGGCCGTGAAGATCCGCGGCGCCGCCTTCGACGACCCGGCCGGCCTCATCCACGAGGTGGAGCGCCACCGCCAGGCCCACCGCGACCGGCTCGCCCACTACCTCGCCGGCGAGGCCCGCGACTTCGGCACACCCGAGGACGCGGCCCCGGCCGACGGCCCGTCCGGCGCCCCCGGCCCCACCCTTCCGCCCGACGCCGAGCGCGAGCTCCAGCACGTCGTGCTGCGCGGGGGCATCGCGTACGAACGCATGATGATCGCCTGGCTGGACGACGTGCTCGCCACGCTCGCCCGCTTCGGCCCGGCCCGCTGAGCGCCGCCCCGACCCGGCGCTCGCCCCCTCTCGTCCTCCGTTCCACCCCTGTCCGCCCCCTAGCCACCCGCCTCTCCACCCACCCACCCACCGACCGTCCGACCGCCGAAGGGCATCCCCACCATGGCCGACCAGCTGCTGTTCAACCCGCACACCTACGACCCCGCCCACTTCGACCCGGAGACGCGCCGGCTGCTGCGCGCCACGGTCGACTGGTTCGAGGAGCGCGGCAAGCGGAAGCTGATCGAGGACTACCGCACCCGCGCCTGGCTCGCCGACTTCCTCGCCTTCGCCGCCAAGGAGAACCTCTTCGCCACCTTCCTCACCCCGGCCGCCGCCGCGGGCGAGGACGAGAGCGACAAGCGCTGGGACACCGCCCGGATCGCCGCCCTCAACGAGATCCTCGGCTTCTACGGGCTCGACTACTGGTACGCCTGGCAGGTCACCATCCTCGGCCTCGGCCCGGTCTGGCAGAGCGACAACGCCGCCGCGCGCGAGCGCGCCGCCGAACTCCTCCGCCAGGGCGAGGTGTTCGCCTTCGGCCTGTCCGAGAAGACGCACGGCGCCGACATCTACTCCACCGACATGCTGCTCACCCCCGACGGCGAGGGCGGCTTCCGCGCCACCGGCTCCAAGTACTACATCGGCAACGGCAACGCCGCCGGCCTCGTCTCCGTCTTCGGCCGCCGCACCGACGTCGAGGGCCCCGACGGCTACGTCTTCTTCGCCGCCGACAGCCGCCACCCCGCCTACCGCCTGGTCAAGAACGTCGTCGACTCCTCCAAGTTCGTCAGCGAGTTCCGCCTGGAGGACTACCCCGTCGCCGCCGAGGACGTCCTGCACACCGGGCGCGCCGCCTTCGACGCGGCCCTCAACACCGTCAACGTCGGCAAGTTCAACCTGTGCACCGCGTCCATCGGCATCTGCGAGCACGCGATGTACGAGGCCGTCACCCACGCCCACAACCGCGTCCTGTACGGCCGGCCGGTCACCGCCTTCCCGCACGTGCGCCGCGAACTCACCGACGCCTACGTGCGCCTGGTCGGCATGAAGCAGTTCAGCGACCGCGCCGTCGACTACTTCCGCACCGCCGGCCCCGACGACCGCCGCTACCTCCTCTTCAACCCGATGACGAAGATGAAGGTGACCACCGAGGGCGAGAAGGTCATCGACCTCATGTGGGACGTCATCGCCGCCAAGGGCTTCGAGAAGGACAACTACTTCGCCCAGGCGGCCGTCGAGATCCGCAGCCTGCCCAAGCTGGAGGGCACGGTCCACGTCAACCTCGCGCTGATCCTCAAGTTCATGCGCAACCACCTCCTCGCCCCCGTCGCCCATGAACCGGTGCCGACCCGCCTCGACGCCGCCGACGACACCTTCCTCTTCCGTCAGGGACCGGCCCGCGGTCTCGGCGCCGTCCGCTTCCACGACTGGCGCCCGGCCTTCGACACCTACGCGCACCTGCCGAACGTCGCCCGCTTCCGCGAACAGGCCGACGCCCTCTGTGCGTTCGTCACCACCGCCGCCCCCGACGAGGAGCAGAGCCGCGACCTCGACCTGCTGCTCGCCGTCGGACAGCTCTTCGCGCTCGTCGTGCACGCCCAGCTGGTCCTGGAGCAGGCCGCGCTCACCGCACTCGACGAGGACGTCCTCGACGAGCTCTTCGCCGTCCTCGTCCGCGACTTCTCGGCCCACGCCGTCGAACTCCACGGCAAGGACTCCGCCACCCCCGCCCAGCAGGACTGGGCCCTCGGCGCCGTCCGCCGCCCGGTCGTCGACGAGGCCCGCACGGACCGCGTCTGGCAGCGGGTCGAATCCCTCTCCGGCGCCTACGAGATGGCGCCGTAGCACCCCTGGTCCCCCCGGCCCGCCCGGACCACCCCCCTGGGCGGGCCGGAGGCCGCCCCCGGCCCCCGGGCCGGAGGCCGCCCCCGATCCCGGGCACGCGTCCCCACCTGGCATGATGCCGCAATGGTCTCCTCCCTGGTCGAGTCGTGGATGCGCGGGATCGCGGGCAACACCGCAGCTCCCGCCGAGGTGTTGCTCCGCCTGCTCGACCCCGGCGCGAGCACCGCGTGGAGGACGCTGTGCCAGGAGCGGACCCTGCCCGAGGCCGTCGTCGAGGCCGTGCTCCGCCACCCGCGCCGCGAGGTGCGGCGGGCCTTCGCCCGCAACGGGCACGTGCCGCCGGAGCTCCGGGGACGGCTGGTGCACGACCCCGACGCGCTCGTCCGGGCCGCGGTCGCCGCCGGGCCGGTACCGCGCCGGGAACGCCCGGCGCCGCTGCCCGACGACGTGGTGGAGGCCCTGCTCACCGCCCGCGACGAGGACCATCCCGGCGCCCGGCTCACCGTCGGCGAGATCAAGGGCGAACTCCTCTCCTCCGGGCAGATCTCGGCCGCCTACCGGCGGGCCATGGCCGCCCACCCGGACCCCGACCTGCGGTCCCTCGCCACCGACGGCTGGTCCTCGCTCCCGCCCGAGCGCCGCGCCGCGTTCCTCGCCGACCCCGACCCCCGGGTCCGCGCGTCGGCCCGCCGCAACGAGCGCCTCCTGGACCCGGCCGCCAACGCGGCCGACCTGCCGGACCGGGACTGCCACGCCCGGACCGGCCTCCTCGTCAACCACGCCCTCGCCCGCACCGTCGTCGACGCCTGCCTCACGACCGGCCGCGACCTCTGGGCCCTCGCCCACAACCCGCACACCCCCGCCGACGCCGTCGCCCGCCTCGCCCGCGACCCCGACCCCGCGATCCGCCGGCGCGTCGCGAGCCGCGTCGACCTCGACCCCGAGGTGCTCGCCGCCCTGCTCCAGGACCCGGACGAGGGCGTACGGGACCGGGCGCGCGTCCAGCCGTACCAGCGCACCTGGGAACAGCGCTTCGCCGTCGACCGGGTCGCGGGCGGCACCGCCGACTCCCTCGGGCCGCTCCGGGAGCTGCCGGTCGATCCGTACCCCGACTGGTACGCCGAGTGCGCCCGCTCCGAGCACGTCCTGCTGCGCCGGGTCGCCGCGACCTGCGGCGCGCTCCCCGCCGGCCCGGTGGAACGGCTCGCCGCCGACCCGGACCCGGACGTCCGCCACCTGCTCGCCCTCCACCACCCCCTCGCGCCGCCCGCCCTCCTCCTCGGCGCCTTCCTCGCCGCGCCCCGGCAGCGCGGGCATCTGCTGGGCCTGCCCCGGATGCCCAGGACCGGCCTCGGGCACCTGCTCGACCACGAGGACCCCGAGGTCCGTGCGCTCGCCGCCGCCGACCCCACGCTCGACCGGCCGCCCGCGCACCTGCTCGGCGACCCCGACGCCCGGGTCCGCCGGGCCGCCGCCGCCAACCCCCTGATCCCCGCGCAGGTCCTCGCCGGTCTCCTGGAGGACCCGGCCGCGCCGGAACTCGCCGAGGGAGCCGCCGCCAACCCGGCCCTGGCCGTCGACGCGCTCCACGCCCTCCTCGACCGCTGCGGCCTCCCCGGCTCCCCGGCCGCGGGCCCGGCCGGCACCCCGCACCCGCTCGCCGAGGACGCGCTCGCCGCCCGCGAGGTCACCGAGGCCTGGCGGCGCATCACCGACTGGCTCCGGCAGCACGCCCCCGCCTCCCTCGCCGCGCTCCGTCCGGGCGCCACGCCCGCCGAGACCGAGGCCGTCGAGCGGGCCCTCGACGGCGTGCGCGTACCCGCCGCCCTGCGCGCCCTGTGGGCCCTGACCTCGGGCGACGACGGTGCCGTCGCGGCTCCCGGATCCGGCCCCGTCGGCTGTCTGCCGGGCCACCGGGCGCTGATCCCGCTCGACGCCGTCGCCGCCGAGCACCGCCGCCGGTCCGGCACGGCCGGCTGGCGGCCCGGCTGGATCCCGGTGATCTCCCGCGGCCCCGCCGACCGCGGCTCCGGCCTCTTCCTGGACGCGGAGACCGGCCGGCTCGGCCGCTGGAACGGGCAGGACACGCAGCTCGACGACGACCTGCCGGACACCCTCGGCACCTATCTGGAGGGGATCGCCGACACCCTGGAACACCCGGCCCTCGCCACCGGCGACCGGCCCGGGCCCGTCGAGGGCGGCACGCTCGTCTGGACGAGCCGGCTCGGCGACTGAGCCGCCCGCCGCCCAGGGAGACGGGGCCGCGGGCCGTCTCAGGGGATGGTCGGAACGCCCGCCTCCGGTAAAGCGCGGGAAAAGTCCTGCCCAGTGGGCTGCGGTTCCCGTACGGAGTATTCACGCCGTCTTGACACGCCGTTAACGCCGAACCGGTCCGTCGATCAGTCCCCCAGCGACGGATTCCGCAGCCATCGGGCCATTGACCTGCGGTTCCGTGCGGGCTTCCATTCAGCCCGGGAGCCACCGACACCCGTCACCCCCACATCACCGGCCGCCTCGGAGGCGATACCGCTCCCGCTCGCACACACCGCACGCATCGATCGGAACCGCCTGATGACCGACACCCTCAGCGCCCCCCACGCCCTGGCCCCCCAGACCGGCCCCGTGCCCCAGAAACTCAAGCGCTCCATCGGTGTCGTCGGCGGCACCCTGCTGACGCTCTCCTGCGTCACCCCGGCCTCGACCCTCTTCGTGGTCGTCCCCGACCTCTTCGGCAGCGTCGGCACCTTCACCGCCCTGACCATCGCGATCGGCTCGCTGCTCTGCATCGGCGTCGCCTTCGTCTACTCCGAGCTCGGCACCCTCGTCCCCAGCGCCGGCGGCGAGTACGCGATCGTCTCCACCCTGGCCGGCCGGCTCGCCGGCTGGCTGGTCTTCGTGCTCTCCCTGCTCGTGGTGATGATCGTGCCCCCGGTGATCGCCATGGGCACGGCCGACTACCTCGCCCCGCTCGTCCAGGTCCCGGCCCCGGCCGCCGGCGCCGGCGTCATGCTCCTGGCGACCCTCGCCGGCCTGCTCGACCTGCGCGCCAACGCCTGGATCACCGGCATCTTCCTGGTCCTGGAGGTCGTCGCGGCCGGCCTCGTCGCCGTCCTCGGCTTCACCCACGCCGAACGCGGCGCCGGCGCCCTGCTGCACGGTCAGGTCGCGGGCGAGGGCGGCACCCACGCGCTCGTCACCGGAGCCCTCGTCGTCTCCGGCCTGGCCATCGCCCTCTTCGTCACCCAGGGCTTCTCGACCGCCGTCTACCTCTCCGAGGAGCTGGAGAACCCGCGCCGCAGCGTCGCCCGCACCGTGCTCGCCACGCTCGCCATCTCCACCGCCGTCATCCTCGTCCCCGTCGTCGCCATCACCCTCGGCGCCGGCGACCTGGAGACCCTCACCGGCGGCGACATCAGCGCCATGATCACCGCCTGGTCCAACTCCGCCGTCGGCACCTTCATCAGCCTCTGCGTCGCCCTCGCCATCATCAACGCCGGCATCGTGATGGTCATCCAGAACTCCCGCGTGCTCTTCGCCTCCGCCCGCGACAAGGCCTGGCCCGAGCCCGTCAACAACGCCCTCTCCCGCCTCGGCCGCTTCGGCTCGCCGTGGGTGGCCACCCTGGTCGTGGGCGTGCCCGGCGCCGCCCTCTGCTTCGTCAACCTCGACACCCTCTACGGCGTCACCGGCGTCTCCGTCACCGGCATGTACCTGCTGGTCGCCGTCGCCGCCCTGTTCAGCCGCCGCGGCGCCCACCGCGAGGTCGCGGCCTGGCGGATGCCGCTGTGGCCGGCCGTCCCCGTCCTGCTCATCGGCGTCCTCGGCTACGTCCTGTACATGCAGGACACCGAGTACCTGCTGTGGACCGGCGGCATCACCGCCGTCGCCACCCTCTACTGGGCGCTCTACCTGCGCCCCCGCCAGGACACCCGCTGGCTGGTCAGCGTCCCGGAGGACGCGGACCACGCCTGATCGGACCGGTGGGCAGCGGGAGGCCGGGGCGGCGCAAGCGGCCCCGGCCTCCGCCGTCGCGCCCCGCCGTCACCCCGCCCCCGGCGCCGGCAGCTCCTGCTCGCCCCAGATCGTCTTGCCGGTACGGCTGTAACGGCTGCCCCAGCGCGTGGTCAGCTGCGCGACCAGGAACAGCCCGCGCCCGCCCTCGTCGGTCAGCCGGGCCCGCCGCATCCGGGGGTGCGTGGCGCTCGGGTCGGAGACCTCGCAGATCAGCCGGCCGGCCCGGATCAGCCGCGCCTCGACCGGCCCGCCCGCGTACCGGATCGCGTTGGTGACCAGCTCGCTCAGCACCAGCTCGGTGGTGAACACCAGCTCCTCCAGGCCCCAGGCGCGCAGCTGCGCCGCCGCGGCCTCCCGCACCGCGCCGACCGCCGCCGGATCCGCCTCGACCTGCCAGGTCGCGGTGGCCTCCGGGGGCACCTCGCGGGTACGGGCGAGCAGCAGGGTCACGTCGTCGGCGAGCCCGTCGGCGGGGCGGCCCGCGACGATCTCCCGGCCCAGCTCGCGCAGCGGCAGCTCCACCGCACCCGGCCGGCCGAGCCGGGCCGTGAGCGCGGCCATCCCGGCGTCCAGGTCCCCGTCGGCCCCCTCGATCAGCCCGTCCGTGTAGAGCGCGAGGACACTGCCCGGGGCCAGCTCCACCTCCGTCGTCTCGAACGGCAGCCCGCCCACGCCCAGCGGCGGACCGGGATCCACCCGCAGATAGGCGACGGAGCCGTCCGGGCCCGCGACGGCGGGCGGCGGATGCCCGGCCGAGGCCACCGCGCAGCGCCGGGTGACCGGGTCGTACACCGCGTACGCGCAGGTCGCGCCGGTCGGCGACGAGGGGTGGCGGACCCGCCAGGACTCGGCCCGGTCGCCCTCCGGATCGTCCCGCGCGTCCTCGTCCTCCTCCCCGGTCTCCTCCGGCTCGGCGAGCAGCTGGCTCACCAGGTCGTCGAGATGGGCCAGCAGCTCGTCCGGCTCCAGGTCCAGGTCCGCGAGGGTCCGCACCGCGGTGCGCAGCCGGCCCATCGTGGCGGTGGCCGCGAGCCCGTGCCCGACCACGTCGCCGACCACCAGCGCGACCCGCGCCGAGGACAGCGGGATGACGTCGAACCAGTCGCCGCCGACACCCGTCCTGGTCTCCGCCGGCAGGTACACGCCCGAGGTGGTCACCGCCGGGGTCTCGGTCTGCGTCGGCGGCAGCATGCTCCGCTGGAGCCCCACCGCCGCCCGGTGCTCCCGGGTGAAGCGGCGGGCGTTGTCCAGGGCCAGCGCCGCCCGGTCGGCGACCTCCCGCAACAGGTCGCGGTCCGCGTCCGCGTACCGCCCGAGCGCCGCCCGCCGCCCCACCGTCAGCCGGCCGAGCAGGGTGCCGCGGGCCCGCAGCGGCGCGGTCATCCGCACCGGGTGCCCGTCGGCCGGGGCGGTCTCGCCCTCGTCCACCGCGACCAGCACGACGTCCGGCGCGGGGGCCCGCCGGTGCGGGCCGCGTCCGTTGCCGGGCTCGCCCGCGACGGCGGTACGGCGCAGCAGCAGCCGCCCCTCGGCGTCGGGCACCGGTTCCTCGCCCAGCGGGACCGCGTCGGCCAGCTCGACCACCGCGAGGTCGCCGAGTCCCGGCACCAGGGCGCCGGCCAGCTCGCGGGCGGTGTCCGTGACCGAGAGCGAGCCGCCGACCCGGGCCGTGGCGCGGTGCAGCAGCGCGAGCCGTTCCGCGGCCCGCCGGGTCTCGGTGACATCGGTGAACAGCGCGGTCACGCCGAGCACCCGGCCGCTCGGGTCCTGGAGCCGGAAGGCCGAGATCGCGATCGTCACCCCGCCGCCGGGATCCTCCAGGGTCCGCAGCAGCTCCTCGGCCTGCACCAGCGGCAGCCCGGTGGTGAGCACCCGGCGCAGCTTCTCCTCGACGGCCGCCGCGTCCTCGGGCCACAGGAAGTCGGAGAGGCGACGGGCCCGCAGATCGGAGGGGACCCCGGTGTACGGCAGGAGGTGGGTGTTGGTGCGCAGCAGCCGCAGCTCCGGGTCGAGCACCGCGAGCCCCACCCGGTCCTGGAGGAACAGCTCCCGGATGAAGGCGTGGTCCTGGAACCAGCCCGCCGCGAGCCGGGCCGGGGCGACCAGCACGAAGCAGCCCGGTCCGCCGTCCTCCGGCGCGCCCCCGCCGGCCGCCGCGCCGGTCCCGGGGCCCGCCGTCGTCTCCGGGCCGGACCCGGCCTCGCCCAGACCGAAGGTCTGGAACACCACCGGCACGTCCTCGCCGCGCCCCGAGCGCAGCACCGCCTCGCCCTCGCGCGCGCCGTGCGCGTTCCGCCGCACCAGCTCGCGCCAGGCCGCCGGGTCCGCGAGCAGCGCCCGTACCGGACGGCCCACCACCTCGGCGGCGGTCCGGCCGAGCAGCTTGCGGGCCTCGGGCGTCCAGGCGGCGACCCGCCCGCGGCCGTCGACCAGAGCCCCGGCGATGCCCTCGGTGAAGGGCAGGATGCGGGCGGCCGGTTCCGGTGCGCCGTTCACGCGGCTCCCTCCTTCCGGCCCCCGTGCGGCCCGTCCGAGGACCCCTCCCGAGGGCGGGCCCGGGCGATGAGGAGGGCGACGTCGTCCGGGGCGTCCGGCTCGCGCAGGGCGTCGAGCAGCAGGTCGCAGGTCTCCTCCAGGGACCGCGGCGGCCCGGCGAGGAGCGCGGTGAGCGCTTCGAGCCGTACGTCGATGTCCTGGTCGCGGGTCTCCACCAGGCCGTCGGTGTAGAGCACCAGCGCGTCTCCGGGACGGAAGGGGATCTCCTCCGTCTCGAAGGGGACGCCGCCGACGCCGAGCGGAGCGCCGGCCGGCAGGTCGAGCAGGCGCGGCAGGCCGTCGGCCGGGACGAGCACGGGCGGCGGATGCCCGGCGTTGGCGATCCGGCAGGTGCCGGCCTCCGGGTCGTACACCGCGTACAGGCAGGTGGCCATCTCGTCGAGGCCGGCGACCGTGCGGTCCAGCTCGGTGAGCACCACCGAGGGCGCGAGGCCCAGTCCGGCCAGCGTGCGGGCCGCGGTCCGCACCTGCCCCATCGTCGCGGCGGCGTTGATGCCGCTGCCCATCACGTCCCCGACCACCAGCGCCGTCCTCCCGCCCGCGGCGCCGCCCGGGGCGCCGGCCGCACCGGGGCCGTCCCCGGGCAGCGGGATGGCGTCGAACCAGTCGCCGCCGACCTCCACCGCCGCCGACGCGGGCTGGTAGCGGTAGGCGGCGTCCAGCCCGTGCAGCCGGGTCGGGCCGTGCGGCAGCAGGTGCCGCTGCAGGGCGAGCGCGGTCCGCTGCTGGTGCCGGTACCAGCGCGCGTTGTCGATGGCGACCGCCGCGCGGGCCGCCAGCTCCATGGCGAGCAGCAGGTCGTCCCGGTCGAAGGGCACGGCGTTCCGCGCCCGCTTCAGGTCCAGCACGCCGAGCACCACCCCGCGCGCCCGCAGCGGCACCGCGAGGTAGGAGTGGACGCCGGCCTCGCGCAGCAGGCCCGCGGCGGTCGCGTCCCGCGCGATGTGCGGCAGGTCGGCGTCCGTGACGTGCGCGACGAGCACCGGGCGGCCGGTGCGCGCGCACCGGGTGACCAGGCGCTCGGCGCCGTACCGGGCCGCGGTGCCGACGGGGTCGGCGGCCTCGCGCGCCACCGTCGGATAGGCGGTCTCCACGGCGAGCGCCCGGAACACCGCGGGTCCCGAGCCCTGCGCCGCGCCCGGCCGGGGGCCGGTGAGGACGTCCTCCAGGACGTCCACGGCGGCGATGTCGGCCAGCTCCGGCACCACCAGCTCGGCCAGTTCGTGCGCGGTCAGGTCCAGGTCGAGGGTGGTGCCGACGCGCTCGGAGGCAGCCGCGATCACGGCCAGCCGGTTCCTGGCGAGGGCCGCCGCCCGCTCCGCCCGGTGCTGCTCGGTGACGTCCACGACGGCCGCGGCGACCCCGACGACCCGCCGCCCGGTCGTCTCCAGGCGGTACAGCGACACCGACCAGACCGGCTCCGTCCCGTCCGCCTCCGGCCGGTCCGGGCCCGCGGCCGCGTCCTCCGGCCGCTCCCGGTCCCGTACCGGCCCGCGCACCTGGCGGGACAGCACCGGCACGCCCGACCGCAGCACCTCGCGCAGCGCCTGCTCCACCGCGGGCGCGTCCGGCGACGGCACCGCCTGACCGAACGAGCGCCCCAGGTGCCCGGCGGCCGGCAGCCCGGTGATCCGTTCCAGGGCCGGGTTGACCAGCACGAACCGGAGGTCGAGATCGAGCACCGCGAGTCCGATGGGGGAGTGGGCGACCAGCCGTGAGGACAGCGCGAGGTCCTGTTCCACCCGGCGGACCGTCGCCCGGTCGGTGGCGAGCCCCAGGGCGTACGGCCGTCCCTCGTCGTCCTCCAGACGGGTGTTGCGGAACTCCACGGGGACGGTCCGCCCGTCCCGGTGCAGTACGGGAAAGACGCCGGCCCAGGGGCCGTCGCCCGCCATCACCCGGGCGAACAGGGCCAGCACCTCCTCCCGGTGCGGCTCCGCCACCAGCAGCCGTACGGCGGGCCGGCCGAGTGCCTCGGCCGCCGAATAGCCGAAAACGGTCTCCGCCTGAGGGCTCCACAGCACGATCCGGCCCCGGGCGTCGAGGACCACGGCGGCCACCCCGAGCACATCGAGGAGTCCACCGGGCTCCATGGCGAACGCGCCGCTCACCGGAGCCGGTCCGCTCACCGGGGCCGGGCCGGCCGGCAGGTCCGCCGTGCTCATCCGGACCGCATCCCTCCTCCGCGTCGCCGCTCGATTCCTCCGGGCCGAGTCCTCCGGGCCCGGTCCCTCCGGGGTCCCTCCATCATCCCGGCGGGGCATCCATCGCGCGACGCGTACGACGCGCCGGGACCGGCCCGACGGAGCAGAGTGGGGACGTGGACGTGGAGCGGATCACCCAGGAGCTGTACGGGCTGCGGCCGGCCGAGTTCGCGGCGGCGCGGGACGCGTACGTGGCCGAGGCGCGCCGGCGCGAGGAGCCCGAGGCGGCGAAGGCACTCGCGGCGCTGCGCCGGCCGGTGCTCGCGGCGTGGGCGGCGAACCTGCTCGCCCGGGAGCGGCCGGAGGAGGCGGAACGCTTCCTCGCCCTGGGGGAGACCCTTCGGGTGGCCCACCGGATGCTCGACGGCGAGCGCCTGCGCGAGGCCGCGCGCAAACAGCACCAGCTCGTCGCCACCCTCGCCAGGAACGCCGCCGAACTCGCCGCCGAGGCGGGCCAGCCGGTGAGCGACACCGTCCTCGCCGAGCTCGAACAGACCCTCCACGGCGTCCTCGCCCACCCGGACGTCGCCCGGGAATGGGCCCGCGGCCGGCTGGTCAAGGTCCCCGAGGCCGCCGTCGACTTCACCGCCGTCGCCCCCGAGGAGGGTGCCCTGCCCGCCCCGGACCGGACCCGTGAGGCGCGCCGCACGGCGGAACGCGCCGCCGCCCGCGAGGCCGAACAGGAGGCCGCCCGCCAGGCCGCCCGCCGAGCCGCCCGCGAGGCCCGCGCCGCCGCGACCGCGCGCGCCGAAGCAGCCCGTGCCGAGGTCCGCCGCCTGGAGAAGGCCCTGACCGAGGCCCGCCGCGAGGCCGCTCGCGCCACGGACGACCTGGCGGCCCTGCCGGAGCCGGACGAGGACTGAGGGGCCGGGCCGGTCCGTTGCCGGACCCCCGTCCGCAACCACGGGGTGTGCGCGGTAGGTTCACGGGACCTTCACAACGGGAATGTCAGAGAGGGACCATGAGCCAGCAGTACCCCGGGCCGCAACAGCCTCCCCACCACCCGGCCCCGCAGACCGGCCCGTGGGGCCCGCAGCCCCCGAAGAAGCGCCTGTCCACCGGCGCGATCGTCGGCCTGTCGATCGGCGGCGTGTTCGCCTTCCTGGTGATCCTCGGCGCCGCGGTCGGCGAATCCAAGCAGGACGACGGCAAGCCCACCGCCAAGGAAGTGCCGGCCGCGCCGTCCACCCCCGCGCCGACGACCTCGCCGGCCCCCACCACGGCACCGGCGGCGCCCGCCACCGCCGCCCCGAGCAAGAAGCCGGAGACCGGCAGGTTGCCGAACTTCGTCGGCAAGGGACTGCAGTTCGCCCAGGACGAGGCCCAGTCCCTCGGCTTCTACGGGCTGCGCTCGCACGACGCCCTCGGCCGGGACCGCCACCAGGTCCTCGACCGCAACTGGAAGGTCTGCTCCCAGACCCCCGCCCCCGGCACCCACGGCACGGACGTCGTCATCGACTTCGGCACGGTCAAGCTGGAGGAGGACTGCCCCGCGAAGGACGTCGCGGCGCAGCCCGAGACCGAAGCGGGCGGCACCATGCCGGACTTCAGGGGCAAGTCGGTGAACGTGGCCCGCTCCGCCCTGCCCGACAACGCGAGCATCACCGTCACCGACGCCTCCCAGGACCGCATGGTCCTCATGGAGTCCAACTGGAAGGTGTGCACCCAGACTCCGGCCCCGGGCACGCGGATCGACGGCCGGCCCGTCACCTTCGAGGCCGTGAAGTTCGAGGAGACCTGCCCCTAGGGCAGGGGCCGAAGGGCGGTGCCGCCGGATGTCCGGTGGCACCCGGGGGACGGGGGACCCGAGCGGGACCGGGGGAGCGGCCCGCGCCCGGGCCGCCGTCAGTAGCGCAGCGCGCCCGCGATGTGGCCGGCGTCGGCCAGCACCTCGTCCGGGAGGAAGCGCACCTCGGCGCCCCGTTCGAGGGCCTGCTCGACGATCTCGTCGACCATGTCGTCGCGGGTGTCCGGCGCGGCCTCCTCCGCCGGTTCGAGGTGCCCGCCCTCGTCCCGTACCAGCGTCCGGTAGTGCTCCTCCACGGCGAGCAGCCGGATCCGGCCGTCCTTCACGGCCTGCCACACCTCGTCGATGCCGCCGGCGAACTCGCGCCGCCCGCGCGCGGTGTCCAGTTCGGCGACGACCGTGGTCGTCGTGGCCGCCTCGCGGGCGGTGCGCAGCGGTTCGACGGCCCGGTGCACCGCCTCGGCCGGGCCGGCCGCCAGACCGCCGTGCTCGATCGTGAAGGCGTCCCGCGACAGCGGCCCGAACTCGGCGAGCGCGGCGAGCGCCGCCGAGGAGCCGATCACGTACAGCGGGCGCGCCTCGGACGCGAGCACCGCCCGCGTCCGCTCGTACGCCTCGCGCAGGAACCGCCGGGTCGCCTCGTCCCGGAAGGTGCCGGGCACGTCGCCGACCCGCTGCTCGCGCTCGACGTCGGGGTCCGCCAGGCTCCGGGTCAGCGGGAAGCCGTCCCCGGTGCGCTCCACGGTCCGCTCCGGATCGCCGTTCCAGAGCGACACCCGGTCGGCGGCCACGACCAGCGCCCAGTACGGCTGCTCGGCGGCGTGCGCGGCGACCAGGTTGCGGGTCAGGAAGGTGTCGGCGAGCACCACCCGCTCGGGCACGGTCCGGGCCACCGACCACACGTGGTGCTCCCCCTCGGCCACGAGGATCACCAGTCCGTCCTCGGCGTGGCGCGGGTCCACCTCCGCCGCCGCGCGGCGCAGCCGGTCGACGAGCTCCGCCCGCCGCCCGCGGGACACCGCGGGATCGTCCCGCACGGCCCGCTCCGCCTCGGCGAGGAGCGTGCGCAGCCGCACCGCGTCCTGGGCGTTGTCCGGCTCCCGGCGATGCGTCGGCATCAGGAGCGAGACGGCGGGGTAGGGCCGGGGCTGCCGCAGCTTCGCGAGCACGTCCGGGGTGAGCACGGGGTCCATGACACGGCCTTCCTGACGCGGGGCGGCGGCAGGGCGGCCGGCGGGGCGGTGGCCACCCGGCGGGTGGGCGCGGAAGGGGCCCACGAAAGACCATCGTGGCCCGGCCCCCGGCGTTCCGCGACTCGTCCGCCCGCGCCCGGGGGACCGCGTCAGCCGCGTGACCGGTGCCCCTCGAAGGCCCAGGACTCGAGGTCGCGGTAGCGGATCGGGCCCGGACCGCGGCCGATGTTGCTGGCGACCAGGTGCAGCCGGGCGGTGGGCCAGCGGAGGCCGGTGAAGCCGGCGAGGGCCGCCGCCGTGCCGGTCACCGGGCCGGTGTCGCCGCGCCGGGCGCGGGCCAGGGTCAGATGCGGGTTGAGCGGGCGGTCCTCGAAGGGGATGCCGCACTGCCGGACCACGTCCCGCACGTCGGCGGCCAGCCGGCGCAGCCCCTCCACGTCCCCGTCGATCCCGCTCCACAGCACCCGCTCGTCGAAGTGCCCGGCGCCGCTCAGGCCCAGTTCGAGCGGCGGGCGGGCGGCGGCGAGCGCCGCGAGCGGCGCCCGCAGCGGCGGCACGGCCCCGACCGGCAGCTCGCCCAGGAACGCCAGCGTGATGTGCCAGTCCTCGATGCGGTTCCAGCGCAGCGAAGGGTATGCGTCGAGCGCGGGCCGCAGCTCCCGGGCCAGCTCCTCCTTCGCGTCGTCGGGCGGGGCGAGCGCGATGAACACCCGAGTCGTGGCCGGGGCCGCGCCGGCGGCGTCGGCGGCATCCGGTGCGCCGGGGGCGGGGGCCGGAGCGGTGTCGAGGGCGGTGTCGAGGGGCTGGTCTCTCACGCCGTTCTTCGTACCTCATCCGGGCGTGTCCGGTCATCTTCGAACGGAACCGGCCACGGCGGGCCGGTCGCGGGACCCGGTCACCGGACCCGCCGTGGGTTTCGGCGGGCGCGGGCGGGACACCCGCCGGGCATGACCAGCTTCCAGGGACTCCCGCGGCCCGGTCCGCCCCCGGACCGCGGGCCCGGCCCCGCACTCAGGGCGATGGACCGGCTCGCGGCCTCCTCGCGGGCCGACGGCGTGATCGACGCGGTACGGGACGCGGTGCGCCGGGTGCCGCTCGGCGCCGCCCGCGACGTGCTCCACGGCCGACCGCTCGGGCACCCCGCGCACCCGCTGCTCGTCCAGCTGCCCCTCGGGGCGTGGCTGTCCGCCGCCCTCCTCGACCTCACCCCGGGCGGGCGGCGGCCGGCCCGGCTCCTGGTCGGCGCGGGCCTCGCGGTCGCCGGCCCCGCCGCGGTGTCCGGCTGGGTCGACTGGGCCGAACTGCGACGCCCGCAGCAGCGCGTCGGACTCGTGCACGCCGCCGCCAACATCACCGGGGTGCTCTGTTACGCGGTCTCCCTGCGCCACCGCTGCCTCGGCCGGTACGTGCGGGGCCGGCTCTGGGGCTTCGGCGGTCTGGCGGCGGTCGGCGTGGGCGGCGCGATCGGCGGGCACCTCGCCTACCGGATGGCCGCCGGCCCGGACCACGCCGAGCCGGTCGCCGTCCTCGTACCGCCCGGCTGGCACCGGGTGGAGGAGCTGCCCGAGCCGCTCGACCTGCCCGAGGGGCGCCCCGCGCCGGCCCGGGTCGGCGGGATGCCGGTGGTCGTCGTCCGGACCGGAGCGGACGACACGGCGCCCGCCGTGCTCGCCGGCCGGTGCGCCCACCAGGACGGGCCGCTCGCGGACGGCGAAGTGGTGGACGGCTGCCTGGTCTGCCCCTGGCACGGCAGTCACTTCCGGCTCGACGACGGCTGGAACGTGACCGGCCCGGCCACGGCGCCGCAGCCGGCCTTCGACACCCGCCTCGTCGACGGCCACCTGGAGGCCCGGCTCCGCACCCCGTGACGCCCGAGTCCCGCTCCGCACCCCGTGACGCCCGGCGCCCGCCGTTCCGCTCGGATGCCGGGGCGAGCCGGGCGTGATGTGCTGGCTGGAGGGGGTGAACCAGCCTCGCGAGGAGGAGAACCGCCATGGCGATCTTCGTCCACGCCGTCCTCGACGGCATCACCACCGACCAGTACGACGCGCTGAACGCCCGGCTCCAGACCGTGCCCGGCATCTTCGAGGGGTGCGTCTCCCACACCTGCACCACCACGGACAAGGGCCTGGAGATCTTCGACACCTGGGAGAGCGAGGAGCACATGAAGGCCTTCGGCGAGAAGATGATGCCGATCGCCGCGGAACTGGGCCTCCCCGAGATCCCCTCGGAACCGCGTGTCCTTCCCGTGCACAACCAGTGGACCCCCGGCGGCGCCGGCTGACCGCCCGCCCGCGCCCGGCCTTCCGCACCACCCCTGACGGACCGTCACCGGCGCGAGGGCCGGGGCCCGCGGCGGGAAATTCCCGTGCGGCCGGGCGCGGCGCTGGTAGACTGGCGGACCCCGATCCCTCGACGAGGAGCACAGACATGGTGGTGGACGACGACATCTCCGGGTGATACCCGGACCCGGCAGACCACCGGCCCGCGGCACGACGCGCGCCGAGGTGGTCCCCTCGTCGTCCCCTTCCGCCCCTGTCTGCCCGACGGGCCGGCCGCCTCCCCCGTGCGTCGACGCCGGGGTCGAGGCGGCGCGCCCGTCCTCCCGTACCACCGAGAGGTCGCCCATGTCCGCCGCATCCGTCATCTGCTCCCAGCTGTCCTTCTCCTGGCCCGACGACACCCCCGTCTTCCAGGACCTGTCCTTCACCGTCGGCGCCGGCCGGACCGGACTCGTCGCGCCCAACGGCAGCGGCAAGAGCACCCTGCTCAAGCTCATCGCGGGCGAACTGCGGCCCACCGCGGGCAGCGTCGTCGTCGACGGCACCCTCGGCCACCTGCCGCAGAGCCTCCCGCTCAGCAGCGGCACCACCGTCGCGCAGGTGCTCGGCATCGACGCGATCGTCCGGGCCATCGACGCCGTCGAGTCCGGCGACGTCGACGAACGGCACTTCACCACCATCGGCGACGACTGGGACATCGAGGAGCGCACCCGCGCCCAGCTCGACCGGCTCGGCCTGGGCGGGCTCGCCCTCGACCGGGTCCTCGACACCCTGAGCGGCGGCCAGATCATCACCCTCGGCCTCGCCGCCCAGCTCCTGCGGCGGCCCGACGTGCTGCTCCTCGACGAGCCGACCAACAACCTCGACCTCGACGCCCGGCACCGGCTCTACGAGGTCCTCGACGACTTCAACGGCTGCCTGCTGCTCGTCAGCCACGACCGCGCGCTGCTCGACCGGATGGACCGCATCGCCGAGCTCGACCGCGGCCAACTGCGGCTCTACGGCGGCACGTTCACCGCGTACGAGGAAGCCGTGCGGGCCGAGCGGGAGGTCGCCGAGAAGAACGTCCGCAACGCCGAGCAGGAACTCAAGCGCGAGAAGCGCGAGATGCAGCAGGCCCGCGAGCGCGCCGAACGGCGGCAGAGCAACGCCGCGCGCAACCTCAAGAGCGCCGGACTGCCCAAGATCTTCGCCGGCACCATGAAGCGCGGCGCCGAGGAGTCCGCCGGACGGGCCGGGCAGATGCACGCCGCCCGGGTCGGCGAGGCGAAGGCCCGCCTCGACGAGGCCGAGCGCGCCCTCCGGCAGGAGCAGCGGCTCGCCCTCGACCTGCCCGACACCCGGGTGCCCGCAGGCCGCACCCTCTTCCACGGGGAGGAGCTCCGGGTCCGCCTCGGCGACCGCGAGCTCTTCACCGCGCCCGGCGCCGGCCTCGACATCCGCGGCCCCGAGCGCATCGCCCTGACCGGCCCCAACGGCGCCGGCAAGAGCACCCTGCTCAAGCTGGTCGCCGGTGCCCTCGACCCCGACGGCGGCACCGTCAGCCGCGCCGACGGGCGGGTCGCGTACCTCTCGCAGCGGCTCGACCTGCTCGACCCGGACCGCACCGTCGCCGAGAACTTCGCGGACCGGGCCCCCGAGCGCCCCGAGGCGGAGCGGATGACCCTGCTGGCCCGCTTCCTCTTCCGCGGCGCCCGCGCCCATCTGCCGGTCGGCGTCCTGTCCGGCGGCGAACTCCTGCGCGCCACCCTGGCCTGCGTCCTCGGCGCCGACCCGGCCCCGCACCTGCTGCTGCTCGACGAGCCCACCAACAACCTGGACCTGGTGAGCGTCGCCCAGCTGGAGAGCGCCCTCAACGCCTACCAGGGCGCCTTCCTGGTGGTCAGTCACGACGAGCGCTTCCTGCGCGAGATCGGGGTGGGGCGCCGGCTGCACCTCGCCCACGGAGAGCTGAAGGAGACGGCGCTGCCGGGGGAGTAGCCGGGAGTCCGTGGCGGACCGGTGAGGTTTCACCGGTCCGACCTCTGGCGGTCATGCGGCGTGGTTGACGCGCGTCGACCCGGTCGGCGAGCCTCGGGGGCGGCCCGGTTCACGGGCCGCCCCAGGCTCGTTCGGCGATGGAGGTCCGATGCCCAGATCCAGCGCTCAGTCCCGCCCCGTACGCCTGCTGCTCTCGTTTGTCATGCTCCTGTCGTCAGCGGTGCTCGGCGTGCTCGCCACGGCCGGCCCCGCCCAGGCCGACGCCTGCTACACCTGGTCCCGCACCCTCTCCCAGGGCGCCGGCGGCGCCGACGTGACCGCCCTTCAGATCCGGGTCGCCGGCTACCCCGGCTACGGCGGCGTCCTCGACATCGACGGCTCCTACGGCCCGGCCACCGCCGCCGCCGTCAAGCGCTTCCAGTCCGCGTACGGCCTGGCCGCCGACGGCGTCGCCGGCCCCGCGACCTTCAGCAAGATCTACGCCCTCCAGGACGACGACTGCACCCCGGTCCACTTCTCGTACGCCGAACTCAACACCTGCAACACCACCTGGGCCGGCGGCGCGGTCAGCGCCACCACGGCCAAGGCCAACGCCCTGCGCACCATGTGGAAACTGGAGGCGCTCCGGCACGCCCTCGGCGACGCCCCCATCCGGGTGACCAGCGGCTTCCGCAGCTACAGCTGCAACTCGGCGGTCGGCGGCTCCAGCACGAGCCGCCACCTCTACGGCGACGCCGCCGACCTCGGCGCCGGCTCGCACTCCCTGTGCACCCTCGCCCAGCAGGCCCGCAACCACGGCTTCAACGGCATCCTCGGCCCGGGCTACCCCGACCACGACGACCACACCCACGTCGACCACCGCCCCAGCCGCTACTGGTCCGCCCCGACCTGCGGCATCTGAGCCCCACCGGACACCCGGGCACCGACGACCGGGCCCAGGAAGCGGATGTGCGGGCGCCCGTCCGGCTCCGGCCGGGACACGGCCGCCCGCACCCCGTACACCTCCGCGATCAGCTCCTCCGTCAGGACCCGCTCCGGCGGGCCGTCCGCCACCACCCGGCCGGCCCGCAGCACCACCAGGTGATCGCAGTACATCGCCGCCAGGTTCAGGTCGTGCAGCGCGATCACACTCGTCAGCCCCAGCCCCGACAGCAGCGCCAGCAGGTCCAACTGGTGCTGGATGTCCAGGTGGTTGGTCGGCTCGTCCAGCAGCAGCTCACGCGGCTCCTGGGCCAGCGCCCGCGCGATCTGGACCCGCTGGCGCTCCCCGCCGGAGAGCGTGCGCCACGCCCGGTCCGCCCGGTCGGCCAGCCCCGTGCGGGCCAGCGCCGAACGCACCGCCGCCGCGTCGCCCGCCGAGGCCGGGGCCCAGGCCCGGCGGTGCGGGACGCGCCCGAGCCGTACCACGTCCGCCACCGTCAGATCGACCTGCGTGTCGGCGTGCTGCTCGACCGTGGCCAGCCGCCGCGCCACCGCCCGGCGCGGCAGCCCGGCCAGCGGATCGCCGTCGAGCGTCACCACCCCCGCGTGCGGGGCCAGCACCCCCGCAAGGACCCGCAACAGGGTCGACTTCCCCGAACCGTTCGGCCCCAGCAGCCCGGTCACCTGACCCGGGCGCGGGGCCAGGCACACCCCGTCGAGCAGCACCGCACCGCCCGCCGTCCGCGACACGCCCTGCGCGCGCAGCCCCTCCCCGGCGCCCGTCACCGGGCCGTCCCCCGCGCCCGGTACAGCACGAGCACGAACGCCGGCACGCCCACCAGCGAGGTCACCACACCCACCGGCACCTCCTGCGGATCGAGCACCGTACGCGCCAGCGTGTCCGCCCACACCAGGAACACCGCCCCCGCCAGCGCCGTCAGCGGCAGCAGCCGCGCGTGCCCCGGCCCGGCCAGCAGCCGCACCGCGTGCGGCAGGACGAGACCGACGAAACCGATCGCCCCCGCCGACGCCACCAGCGCGGCCGTCAGCAACGCCGTCACGCACAGCAGCACCACCCGGGTACGGGCCACCGCCACCCCGAGCGAGGCCGCCGCGTCCTCGCCGAACGCGAAGGCGTCCAGCGTCCGCGCGTACCCGCCGCAGACCACCAGCGCCACGGCCAGCACGGCCGCGCACACCGCGACGTCCGTCCAGCCCGCCCCGGCCAGCGAGCCGAGCAGCCAGAACAGCACGCCCCGGGTCGTCTCGGCGTCCGCCGCCGTCATCACCACGAACGAGGTCAGCGCCGAGAACAGCTGCATCGCGGCCACCCCGGCCAGCACCACCCGGTCCGTCGAACCGCCGAGCACCTGGCTCAGGAACAGCACCAGGGCGAAGGAGAACACCGCGCCCACGAACGCGCCGGCCGACACCGACACCGCCCCGCCGCCCACCCCCAGGACGACCACCGCCACCGCCCCCGTCGACGCGCCCGACGACACCCCGAGCACGAAGGGATCGGCCAGCGGATTGCGCAGCAGCGACTGCATCACCGCACCGCAGACCGCGAGCCCCGCGCCGCACACGGCCGCCAGCAGCGTCCGCGGCAGCCGCAGGTTCCACACGATCCCGTCCCGGATCGGACTCACCGGCGCCGCGCCGCCCCCGCCGAGCCGGTCGAGCAGCACCGACCACACGTCGGCCACCGAGATGTCGGCCGGTCCGATCGTCACCGCGACGGCGACCGACAGGACGAGCAGCGCCGAGCCGCCCGCCCCGGCGAGGAGCGGCAGGCTCCGCGGGGACCGGCTCACGCGGCCGGGCCGAGGGCCCGCAGCGCCGCCGCGAGCTTCTCGACGCCCTCGACCGTGCGGATCGTCGGGTTCATCGCCTGCCCGCTGAGGATCACGTACCGCTTCTTCCGCACCGCCGTCATGTTCTTCGTGACCGGATGCGACTGAAGGAACTCGATCTTCTTCGCGGCGCTCTCCGCCGACTGCGCCCGCCGGGTCAGATCGGCGATCACCAGCACGTCCGGATCGCGGTCGGCGACCGTCTCCCAATTGATCTGCGGCCACTCCTCCTTGGTGTCGTCGAAGACGTTCCGCACCCCGAGGGTCCGGCTCACGATCCCGGGCGCCCCGCAGCAGCCGGCCATGTAGGGACCCTGCGCGTCCGAGAACCAGTAGAGGACGGACCGGCCTCCGAAGTCCGCGCCCTCGCGGGCCTTCGCCACCCGCGCCCGCAGCTCGCCGATCAGCTTCTCGCCGCGCTCCGGCACGCCGAACACCCGGGCCAGGTCCCGGATCTCGCCGTACACCGTGTCCATGGTCAGCGGCCGGGTGCGCACCCCGTCCCCGTCCCCGCTGTTGTCCTTGCCGACGCAGTCGGCGGGGGAGACGTACGTGGGCACGCCGAGCTGCGCGAAGCGCTCGCGCGGGGCCACGCCGCCCTTGCCGAGGGTGTAGAGGAAGGAGGCGCTGACGAAGTCCGGCTCGGTGTCGAGCACCTTCTCGAAGGAGGGGTAGCGGTCGGCCAGCCGGGGCACGGAGGCGTTCGCCTTCTCCAGGCCCTTCAGGACCGGGTCCGTCCAGGTCGCGGTGCCCACCATCCGGTCCGCGAGGCCCAGCGACAGCAGGATCTCGGCCGAACCCTGGTCCAGGGCGACGGCCCGGCGCGGCGGCGCGGCGACGGTGACCCGCTGCCCGCAGTCGTCGTCGAGGACCACGGGGAAGCCGCCCTTTCCGCCGCCCTTGCCGGAGCCCGGGCCCCCGGTGTCCCCGGAGGCACCGGCGGCGGCCGGCCCTCCGGTGCCGCAGCCGGCGACCAGCAGGGTCCCGGCCAGCAGCAGGGCGGCGCGACGAAGGGCACGGGCGGGGTGTGCGAGGGGCACGCGGAAATCCTCTGCGTCCACGGCTCATACGCGGAGCCTGTCGTACGGTTCTCCCCGGACGGCGTCGGTCGCGCGCCGGGGCCGCCAGCAGGTCTTCGGACTCGGGGTCACCCGGACGGGACGCCTTCCCGGGGCGCACGCCGGCGCTCCCGCCGCACGCGCCCCAGTGGCCGATGCCCCGCCCGTCACCCTCACCGCTGCGCGTCAGCTCCGGATTCGCACCGGATTCCCTGACCCGTGCGCGCGACGTCCGCTCACGCGGCGCCCGCACAGAGGTACGACTGGCCCGGGCAAACTACCACAGGCCGATCATGCTCCTGGGGGGGCGCCGGGGCCGGCGCGTGATCCTCTACGAGCGCCGGTCCGGGCCGCGCTGATCCGTGCCGGCGGGCCGCTGCCCGGCCGGCCGGAACATTCCGGTGACCGCTTCCGCCGTACGGCAGACGGGGCGGCCGGCGGCGCGCTACCGTGGTGGTGGGCCCGGCCTCGCACCTCCCCCGTGTGCGACGGCCGGGTCCGCCTTGCATGGTGCGGCGGTTCGGCCGGCCGCCGGGAGGACCGTCCGGGGAGGCGGCGGGAGCGGAGGGTGCGGTGTGACGGGAATGACGGTCGTGACGTTCGTCCTGGCGGGCCTGCTCCTGCTGATGGCCTGTGTCCCGGCGGACCGCGTCCGCGCCTGGCGCACCGCCCGCCACCCCGGTGCGCCCGAGGTCTCCGGCGCCGCCTTCGCCGTGGGCCGGCTGCTGCTCGTCACGATGGCGGTCCTGGGCATCGTCACCGGCTTCCGGGGCCTCTCCGTGCAGGACGACGCCGAGTGGAGCGACGAGGAGCTGACCTCGGCCGTCGAGGGCGCGACCGGCTCGCTCGACGGGAGCTCCGCGACCGGCCTCCCGGGCCAGGGGCCCGAGACCGCGGGGGACTTCGACGGGTTCGCCCTCCGCGTCGAGGAGGAGATCGCGGCGCACGGCGCCGGTGACGCCCCGCGGTTCGGCGTCGACGCCGAACCGGCGGACGACCCGACGGCGAACCGCGCGCGATACGCCATCTCCGCCCGCGGCGCCACGGTCTCCTTCTGCATGCACGTCACCCGCCGCCACTCCGGCTACACCGAGACCGTCGCCCCCGGCGGCCTCGGCGAGTCCTCCAAGGTGCGGCTGCCCACCTTCTCCTACGCGGTGCGCACCAGCCCCGGGACCTGCTAGGCCCTGTCCGGAAGGTTTCGCCTGGCTCGCGGTGTCTGGCACGCCGTCCCCCGTGGCCCTGCGGGCACGGGCGGTGCCCCCACGCCGTGTTGTCGTCGGTCGCCATGGCACGCCTCGTCTCCGCCCCCTCGGCCTGGCGGCCGGGGAGGTGCCCCCACCTCCGCCGTGCGGTCGCACGCACCGGACACCGCGAGCCCTGCCCGGCGGGCAGACGACGCCACTTTCCGGACAGGACCTGGCGCCGCTGTCGGTGGCGGGAGTTAGGGTCGCGGGCATGGTCGACGACGCCGCCCTCCGTGCCACCCGCGAGGCCTACGACACCGCCGCACCCCTGTACGCGGAGCTGTTCAGCGACTCGCTGCGCGACAGCCCGCTGGACCGGGCGATGCTGGGCGCCTTCGCCGAGGCCGTCCTCGGCACGGCGGCTCCCGGCGGCCCCGGCGGGCGGGTCGCGGACCTGGGGTGCGGGCCCGGTTACGTCACCGCGCATCTGGCCGCCTCGGGGCTCGACGCCTTCGGCGTGGACGCCTCGCCCGCGATGATCGGCCTGGCCCGGAAGGCCTTTCCCGGGCTGCGCTTCGAGGTGGGTGCGATGGAGGCCCTGGACCTCCCGGACGGCGCCCTGGCCGGCATCCTCTCCCGGTGGTCGCTCATCCACACCCCGCCGGCCGAAGTCCCGGCCGTCCTGGCGGAGTTCCACCGCGTCCTCGCACCGGGCGGCCACCTGCTGCTGGGCTTCTGGGCCACCGACGGCGCCAGCCCCGCCACGGAGGTCTTCGACCACGCGGTCGCCCCGGCCCACCGCTGGTGGCCCGACCGGCTCGCGGAGCTGCTCCGCGAGACCGGCATCACGGAGGTGGCCCGTCTGATCCGCGCCCCGCAGCCCACCGACCGCCGCCGGTTCCCGGAGGTCCACCTGCTGGCCCGCAGGGCGTAGCCCCTGGCGGTTCTAGGCCCCGGCATCGGCCCCGTCCGCAGCGCCACCCTCGGTGCCGTCCGCGAGGACCCATGCCTCGCCGGGGCGCCGGGGGCGGCGGTGGACCAGGCGGAGGCGCGGGACCGCCTGCTCGTCCTCCGCCTCGACGAGGACGTGGCCGTGCGCGTGCAGCCGGTGGGCGCGGGCCCGGACGGCGCTCTCGCCCGGGCCCAGCTCCGCGTCCAGGCGTACGTCGAGGCGCACGGCGGCCTCGGGGACCGCGCCGCCGTACACCGGGCCGAGACGGCGCACGCGCTCGAGCGATGCGGCGGCCACGCCGTCGAGGCCCACCGGGACCACGTCCGTGTCGAGTGGGGGGATGAACCAGGTCTCGTACGCCACACCCGGCGGGTCCAGCTCCTTCAGACGGTACTCCCGACCGCATCCGCCCGGTTCCTGACGCCCCATCGGCCCCTCGCTCTCCATGTCCTGGTGCCAAGGACAACCACGACGACGGCGCTCCTCTGCCCGCGAACGAGTCCCTGGTGGGGGCGCACGGGCGCACGGCGAGGCGCCCGCCGCCCGCACCGTGACCCCTCACTCCCCGTCACCACCCCCGACCGCCCTTGCCTCCGCCCCTTCCCATTGCAACGCGGTTGTTGCGTTTGGCGTCAGCGTCATTGCATCATTTTCCGCTCTCTGACCTGCCGTTAAGAGATTTGTAGCGTTGACGCATCTGTGAACGCAACGTAGCTTTCTCGATGTCCGAACACGTCATGTCGCGAGTTGAGGAACGGTCATGAGTGCACCCCAGCAGTCCCCTGAGTCCCCTCAGTCCCCTGCGTCCCCGCAGCCCCTCACGACGCCCACGACGCGTCGGCCCGGCTGCCCCTTCGACCCGCCGGCCGAGTTCACCGAGGCCCGCCGGCAGGGCCCCATCAGCCCCTTCACCCACATCGGCGGCAAGCCCGGCTGGCTGGTCACCGGTCACGACCTGGTGCGCTCGGTCCTCGCCGACCCGCGCTTCAGCTCCCGCAAGGACCTGCTGAACGTGGTCGACTTCGAGGTCCCGCCCGCCCCGCCCGGCGAGTTCCTGCTCATGGACGACCCGGACCACAGCCGCTACCGCAAGCCGCTCGTCAGCCGGTTCACCGCCCGCCGGATGCGGCTGCTCGGCGAGCGCATCGAGCAGATCACCGCCGACTGCCTGGACGCGATGGAGGCGGCCGGGCCGACCGCGGACCTGGTCACCGCGTTCGGCAAGCCCATCCCCACCATCGTCATCTGCGAGATCCTCGGCGTTCCCTACGCGGACCGCGCGTCCTTCCAGGAGCAGATCGACACCTTCATGAGCGGCGAGACCAGCGACGAGGACCTCGTCGCCGCCTACACGGCGACCCAGGAGTACCTCGCCGGGCTCGTCGCGGCGAAGCGCGCGCACCCCACCGACGACGTGCTCAGCGAGCTCACCGAGACCGACCTCACCGACGAGGAGCTCAAGGGCATCGCGCTGATCCTGCTCGCCGCGGGCTTCGACACCACCGCCAACATGCTCTCGCTCGGCACCTTCGCCCTGCTCCAGCACCCCGAGCAGCTCGCCGCGCTGCGCGCCGAACCCGCCCTGATCGACCAGGCGGTCGAGGAGCTGCTGCGCTACCTCAGCGTCGCCAAGTCCTTCATGCGGACGGCACTGGAGGACGTCGAGCTCGGCGGCGTGACCGTCACGGCCGGCACCACCGTGCTCCTCTCGTACAACACCGCCAACCGCGACCCCGAGCGCTTCGACGACCCGCACGTCCTCGACATCCGGCGCAAGCCCGTCCCCGGCGGCCACCTCGCCTTCGGCCACGGTGTCCACCTCTGCCTGGGCGCGCAGCTCGCCCGGATCGAGATGCGGGTCGCCCTCACCGCGCTGCTCGACCGCTTCCCGACGCTGCGCCTCGCCGTCCCGGCCGAGGAGGTCGCGCTGCGCCCGGAGACGGCCGACATCTACGGCGTGAAGAGCCTCCCCGTCACCTGGGACGCGTGACCGTACGGCACCGGGGTCAGGTCTCCTCGCGGGTGCCCCGGGCGGCACCCGCCGAGGCGGCCACCACGCACAGCACCGCGAGCCACTGCGTCCAGCGCAGCGCCTCCCCCAGCACGAGCAGCCCGATGAGGGCCGCCATCGCCGGTTCGAGGCTCATCAGGATGCCGAACACCCGGGGCGGCATCCGGCGCAGCGCCTCCAGGTCCAGCGAGTACGGCACCACCGAGGACAGCAGCGCCACCCCGAGCCCCGCGAGCAGCACCCACGGCTGCAGCAGCGCGGTGCCGCTGTCGGCCACCCCGACCGGCACCGCCACCAGGGCCGCCACGCCCATGCCGAGGGCGAGCCCGTCGCCCTCCGTCGTCCGCCGGCCGAGCGCCGCGCCGACCAGGATGTACAGCCCCCAGAACAGGCCCGCGCCGAGCGCGAACACCAGGCCGAGCACGTCCAGTTCGCCGTGTCCCTCGGTCAGCAGCACCACCCCGGCTCCGGCCAGCAGCGCCCAGAACGCGTCCAGCCACCGCCGCGACCCGGCGAGCGCCACCCCGAGCGGCCCGAGGAACTCCACCGTCACCGCGATGCCCAGCGGAATCCGGGACAGCGACAGATAGAAGCACAGGTTCATCAGACCGAGCGTCACCCCGTAGCCCAGCACCACGGCCCAGGTCCGGCGGTCCAGCCGCACCGAGGGACGCCACACCGCCAGCAGCACCGCCGCCGCGAAGACCAGCCGCAGCGCGACCGTCCCGAAGCTCCCGACGGCGTCGAAGAGCTGCTTCGCCACCGCCGATCCCAGCTGCACGCTGACGATCCCCAGCAGCACCAGCGCGGTCGGCGGCACCGCCCCCAGCGCCCGCCCCGCCGCACCGGGGGCCCGCGTGGTCGTCCTGCCGTCGTCGGTCGAGGTCATGCGCGGATTGTCGGCGACGCACCCCGGCCGGGCATCCGAATATCCGCCGCATGGTCCACATCCGGCCACGGCACGCGCGCGGGTCTCGCGGCACCCGCACCGCCGCCGTACGGCCCCGGTCCCGCCCGCCACTTCCGCCCCACCGCACCCGCCGCCGTGGCACAGTGGCCCCATGTGCGGCCGATACGCCTCCACCCGGAGCCCCCAGGACCTGACACGTCTCTTCGACGTGACCGAGTGGCGCCCCGAGGAGACCCTCGAACCCAGCTGGAACGTCGCGCCCACCGACCCCGTGTACGCCGTCCTCGAACGGCCCGCCCGCCACGGCCACGGCGCCCGCGGAGCGGACGCGGACGGGGACGGGGGAGAGGGCGAGGTGCGCCGCGAGCTGCGGGCGCTGCGCTGGGGACTCGTACCCTCCTGGGCGAAGGACGCCAAGGGCGGCGCGCGGATGATCAACGCGCGGGTCGAGACCGTCCACGAGAAGCCCGCCTACCGCAAGGCCTTCGCCAGGCGCCGCTGTCTGCTGCCCGCCGACGGCTTCTACGAGTGGGACCCGGTCACCGACGCCACCGGCAAGGTCCGCAAGCAGCCGTACTTCATCCACCCCGCCGACGACGGCGTGATGGCGCTCGCCGGGCTCTACGAGTACTGGCGCGACCCCGACGTCGCGGACCCCGACGACCCCGGCGCCTGGCTCATGACCTGCACCATCATCACCACCGAGGCCACCGACGCGGCCGGCCGGGTGCACCCCCGGATGCCGCTGGCCCTCACCCCCGAGCACTACGACACCTGGCTCGATCCGCACCACCAGGACACCCACGACCTGCGCGCCCTGCTCACCAGTCCCGCAGGCGGCCGGCTCGACGCCCGGGCGGTCTCGCCCGCCGTCAACAACGTGCGCAACAACGGCCCGCACCTGCTCGACCCGGCCGGCTGACCGTCGACCCCCGGCGGCGCCCCGGGGGCCCGACGGCCGCCGCCACCCGGGCGGCAGCCGGCCCGATGATCCATGTCACGGCCCGGAGACCTTCAGACCACGGTCCGCCACCCCGTAGCGTGACGCAGACGAACCGGCCGCTCGCCGAGTGCGACGCGGCCGGCGCCCACGGCCGCGAGGTGAAGGGATCAGAGATGTTCCGCAAGGTGCTGGTGGCCAACCGCGGGGAGATCGCGATTCGCGCGTTCCGCGCCGGCTACGAACTGGGGGCGCGCACCGTCGCCGTCTTCCCCCACGAGGACCGCAACTCGCTGCACCGGCTCAAGGCCGACGAGGCGTACGAGATCGGCGAGCCCGGCCATCCGGTCCGGGCCTACCTCTCCGTCGACGAGATCGTCCGGGCCGCCCGGCAGGCCGGCGCCGACGCCGTCTACCCCGGCTACGGCTTCCTCTCGGAGAACCCCGAACTCGCCCGCGCCTGCGAGGAGGCGGGCATCACCTTCGTCGGCCCGGACGCGCGGACCCTGGAACTCACCGGCAACAAGGCCCGCGCCGTCGCCGCCGCCCGCGAGGCCGGCGTCCCCGTGCTCGGCTCCTCCGCGCCGTCCACCGACGTCGACGAACTCGTCGCCGCCGCCGAGGAGATCGGCTTCCCCGTCTTCGTCAAGGCCGTCGCCGGCGGCGGCGGGCGCGGCATGCGCCGGGTCGAGGACCCCGCCACGCTGCGCGAGTCCATCGAGGCGGCCGCCCGCGAGGCCGAGTCCGCCTTCGGCGACGCCACCGTCTTCCTGGAGAAGGCCGTCGTCGACCCCCGCCACATCGAGGTGCAGATCCTCGCCGACGGCGAGGGCGACGTCATCCACCTCTACGAACGCGACTGCTCCGTCCAGCGCCGCCACCAGAAGGTCATCGAGCTCGCGCCCGCCCCGAACCTCGACCCGGCCGTCCGGCAGCGCATCTGCGAGGACGCCGTCCGCTTCGCCCGCACCATCGGCTACCGCAACGCCGGCACCGTCGAGTTCCTCCTCGACCGCGAGGGCAACCACGTCTTCATCGAGATGAACCCGCGCATCCAGGTCGAGCACACGGTGACCGAGGAGGTCACCGACATCGACCTCGTCCAGTCCCAGCTGCGCATCGCCGCCGGCGAGACCCTCGCCGACCTCGGCCTCACCCAGGACTCCGTCGTGCTGCGCGGCGCCGCCCTGCAGTGCCGGATCACCACCGAGGACCCCGCCAACGGCTTCCGCCCCGACACCGGCATGATCAGCGCCTACCGCTCGCCCGGCGGCTCCGGCATCCGCCTCGACGGCGGCACCACCCACGCCGGCACCGAGGTCAGCGCCCACTTCGACTCCATGCTGGTCAAGCTGACCTGCCGGGGCCGCGACTTCCGCGCCGCCGTCGGCCGCGCCCGGCGGGCCGTGGCCGAGTTCCGCATCCGCGGCGTCTCCACCAACATCCCCTTCCTCCAGGCGGTCCTCGACGACCCCGACTTCCAGGCCGGACGGGTCACCACCGCCTTCATCGAGGAGCGCCCCCACCTGCTCACCGCCCGGCACTCCGCCGACCGCGGCACCAAGCTCCTCACCTACCTCGCCGACGTCACCGTCAACAAGCCGCACGGCCCCCGGCCCGAACTGACCGCCCCCACCACCAAGCTGCCCCCGCTGCCCGCCGGCACCCGGCCCGGCAGCGCGCCGCCCGCCGGCTCCCGGCAGCGGCTCGCCGCCCTCGGACCCGAGGGCTTCGCCCGCGCCCTGCGCGACTCGCCCACCCTCGGCGTCACCGACACCACCTTCCGCGACGCCCACCAGTCGCTGCTCGCCACCCGGGTGCGCACCAAGGACCTGCTGGCCGTCGCCCCCACCGTCGCGCACACCCTGCCCCAGCTGCTCTCCCTCGAATGCTGGGGCGGCGCCACCTACGACGTCGCGCTCCGCTTCCTCGCCGAGGACCCCTGGGAACGCCTCGCCGCCCTCCGCGAGGCCGTACCGAACATCTGCCTCCAGATGCTGCTCCGCGGCCGCAACACCGTGGGCTACACCCCGTACCCCACCGAGGTGACCGACGCCTTCGTGCAGGAGGCCGCCGCCACCGGCATCGACATCTTCCGCATCTTCGACGCGCTCAACGACGTCGGGCAGATGCGGCCCGCCATCGACGCCGTGCGCGAGACCGGCACCGCCGTCGCCGAGGTCGCCCTCTGCTACACCGCCGACCTCTCCGACCCGGGGGAGCGGCTCTACACCCTCGACTACTACCTGCGGCTCGCCGAACGGATCGTCGAGGCCGGCGCCCACGTCCTCGCCGTCAAGGACATGGCCGGACTGCTGCGCGCCCCCGCCGCCGCCACCCTGGTGTCCGCGCTGCGGCGGGAGTTCGACCTGCCGGTGCACCTGCACACCCACGACACGGCCGGCGGCCAGCTCGCCACCTACCTCGCCGCCGTCCAGGCCGGGGCGGACGCCGTCGACGGCGCCGTGGCCTCCATGGCCGGCACCACCTCCCAGCCCTCGCTGTCCGCGATCGTCGCCGCCACCGACCACTCCGCGCGCCCCACCGGCCTCGACCTCCAGGCCGTCGGCGACCTGGAGCCGTACTGGGAGAGCGTCCGCCGGATCTACGCGCCCTTCGAGGCCGGCCTCGACGCGCCCACCGGCCGCGTCTACCACCACGAGATCCCCGGCGGCCAGCTCTCCAACCTGCGCACGCAGGCCGTCGCCCTCGGCCTCGGCGACCGCTTCGAGGACGTCGAGACCACCTACGCCGCCGCCGACCGGATGCTCGGCCGGCTCGTCAAGGTCACCCCGTCCTCCAAGGTCGTCGGCGACCTCGCCCTGCACCTCGTCGGCGCCGGCGTCGCCCCCGAGGACTTCGAGGCGGCCCCCGACCGCTACGACATCCCCGACTCCGTCGTCGGCTTCCTGCACGGCGAACTCGGCACCCCGCCCGGCGGATGGCCCGAACCCTTCCGCACCAAGGCGCTGCGCGGCCGCCCCGGACCCAAGCCGCCCCAGGACCTCACCCCGGAGGAGCGCGAGGGCCTCGCCAAGGACCGCCGCCGCACCCTCAACCGGCTGCTCTTCCCCGGCCCGACGAAGGCCTTCGAAGCCCACCGGCAGGCGTACGGCGACACGAGCGTCCTCGACAGCAAGGACTTCTTCTACGGGCTGCGCCCCGGCAAGGAGTACGCCGTCGACTTCGGCCCCGGCGTGCGCCTGCTCATCGAGCTGGAGGCGATCGGCGAGGCCGACGAACGCGGCATGCGCACCGTCATGTCCACCCTGAACGGGCAGCTCCGCCCGATCCAGGTCCGCGACCGGGCCGCCGCGGCCGACCTCCCGGTCACCGAGAAGGCCGACCGCGCCGACCCGGGCCACGTCGCCGCCCCGTTCGCCGGGGTCGTCACCCTGGCCGTCGCCGAGGGCGACGAGGTCGAGGCCGGTGCGACCGTGGCCACCATCGAGGCCATGAAGATGGAGGCCTCCATCACCGCCCCCAGGAGCGGCCGGGTGGCCCGCCTCGCCATCGGCCGCGTCCAGCAGGTGGAGGGCGGTGACCTGCTCGTCGAACTCGCCTGACGGGCGGACCCGGGCACCGTACGGGTGCGGTACGGCGTGCGGTCCGGGTTCGGGTACGGGTACGGGGACGGGCGCGGACCCGGGCGGTCAGCCGGCCGCGCGCAGCGACAGCACGTACGTCGCCGTCAGGGCCACGCCCGGGTCCGCGTCCCCTGCCAGTTCCGCCAGGGCCCGCGAGGTCGTCGCGCCGGGGACGCCCGCGAGCGCCTGGGTCAGCCGGCGGCGCGCCCCCGGGTCCCGGCCGTCGCCGTCCAGGCGTTCGACGAGCGCCGTCGCGATCCGGTCCGCCACGAGCGGATCGGCCGCCAGCGTGCTCAACGCGTCGGCGGCGTCCCCGTCGTTGCGCCCCTCGACGACCAGGTCCACCAGCGTCGGGACCGCCTCGGGCACACCGCGCGCGCCGAGCGCCAGGGCCGCGTACCCGCGCACCACGCCGTCCGCGTGGGAGAGCGCGTCCGCGAGCAGTTCGCCCGCCGCGGCGCCGGGCAGCTCCGCCAGGGAGCGCACGGCCCGCCGCCGCACCTCGCCGGACGGCGAGCCGAGGCCCCGCGCGAGCAGCTCCGCGCCCCGGTCCCCGCCCGACTGGGCCAGGGCCCAGCGCAGCGCCCCGGCCACGCTCGGGTCCGGCTCGCCGAGCACGGCCTCGACCAGCGCCTCCACCGGCACCGGAGCCTCGTCGACCGCCGAGAGCGCGGCCCGCTGCCGGGTCTCCGGACGGGCCGAGCCGAGCGCCTGCAACAGCGCCACCGTCTGCAGCACGTCCTCCCAGCCGGCCGGCTCCGCCGCGTCGATCCGTCGCAGCCGGGTGAGCAGCTCCGTCTCGGCGGCGATCCGCTCCCGGGTCCGCCGGGCCAGGTCCGCCACGAGCTCCGCCGGCGCGAAACCGGGATCGTCCAGGGCCCGCCCCACCTCGCGCAGCGACAGACCGAGCGACCGCAGGCTCTCGATGTGGAAGATCCGCCGGATGTTCTCGTCGGAGTACTCCCGGTAGCCCGTGCCGCTGCGGCCCGTCGGCCGCACCAGACCCAGCGACTCGTAGTGCCGCAGCATCCGCGCGCTGACCCCGGAACGCCGCGCCACCTCGCCGATCCGCACCGCCTACCGTCCTTCCCGGGCCGCCCCGCCGAGCGCCACGACCCGCTTCGCCTCCTCGACGGCGGACGCGAAGGCGGCGTCCGGGTCCCGCCACAGGCGCTCCGTCGCCAGCGCGTGCTCCCGCACCGGCGGGTCGCCGTGCGCCGCCGCCCGGCCCAGCACCGGAAGCATCACCTCGCCGAGCGCGATCAGCGCCCGGCTCAGACTCAGCCGCGTCTCCAGCGGGCCGCGCCCGAGCTGCCCCGCCAACCCTACGGCCAGGTCCCGCTCGCCACCCGCCGGCACGAGCACCACCGCCGCCCGCCAGGCGCTGCGCGCCACCTCGTCGTCGGCGTCGGCGAGCAGCGCCGGCGTGATCACCGGCCACGCCCGCCGGTCGCCGATCTTGGACAGCGTGTGCAGCGCCTGGCCGCGCGCCCGCGCACCGCCCGCGCGCACCTCGGCCATGAGCAGCGGCACGGTCACCGGGGCCGGGTGCCGGGTGAGCGCCCAGGTCAGCATCTCCCGCACCTGGAAGTCCGGTTCCACCGCGCACCGCTCGACGAGCGGACCGACCTGGGCCGGGTCCGGGGCCGAGCCGATCGTCAGCGCCGCCCGCAGGCGCACCGACGCGCCGGGGTGCTCCAGTGCCCGCAGCGCCGGGTTCGCGGGGCCGGGTTCGTTCGTGGTCATCGGGGCCACCTCCTGCCCCGCAGTCAAGAGCTTGTCACCGTGTCAAGGTCAAGCCGGACCGGGAACCGCCGGGGCCCGGACGGACTCTGATGTCGTAGACCCCGCGAGCACGCGGACGGGTGGGCGGGGCGGACGGCACGAGTGGGACGGGGGCGGGCGCGGTGAGCGGGGTGCGGTACGGCGAGCAGTCGTGGAATCCGCTGGCGCGGACGGTCGAACTGACCGAGGACGGGCTGCGCAGGGGCGGCCGCACCACGCCGCTGGCCGAGCTGAACCTCGCGGCCATGGCCGAGGCGTACCAGCGCGGCCACTGGCTCGGCGGCGGGGGCGCCGAACGGCCCCTGGACCGGCTGCCCCACGGCGCCGGCATCGTGCCGGTGACCCGGGTGACCGGCACCAGCACCCCGGTGAAGGTCCGCCGGGCGGCCGAGTTCGCCCGCGCGCTCGGCGAACTGGCCCTGTGGCACAGCGGCGGCCCGGAGGGCGTGGGCGCCCTGGCCGGCCGCGCCTGGGCCGAGGGCGTACCGCTGTGGATCGCCCGCCGGCGGACGGAGGGTCCGGCCGGTCCGATCACCGTCGCCGTGGACCGGCGCCTGGTCCGCGTCGACGTCTGGGGGCCGCGGGCGCCCGTCGTCCGTCTCCGGGCGCCGCACGGTTTCCACCGCGACGACACCGAACCGGCCCGCGGCCTGCGGCTCTCCGTCGGCGACCGCACCGCGGCCCTCGCCCTGCGCAAGAAGCTCCGCAAGTCCCGCAGTTCGGTGGAGGCCGTGCTGCCCGGCGGCCCGCACTGGACGCTGCGCCGCGCGACGCGAGCAGCTCGTGGCTGCTGCGCGGCGAGCGGCGCGTCGCCCTCCTCACCCGGCCCCCGCGCCGGCCCGCCCTCGCGCCGGGCACGGTGCTGCTGCCGCTCGCGCCCGTACGGTACGAGAGCGCCGACCCGCTGGACGCGGTGATCGCCCAGGTCTTCGCCGCCGCCTTCGGCCTCGGCGACACCACCGGCCTGGCCCGCTTCCCCTCCGTGCGGCGCAGCGTGGACGGCGGCGAGCCCCTCGCCACGGACGCCGACTGGGGCCGCTCCTGGTTCAGCAACCTGGGCAGCGGCAGCGACGACAACGAGCCCGGCGGCGGCGACGGCTGGGGCTCGGACGGCGGGGACGGCGGAGACGGCGGCGGGGGAGACGGTGGCGGCGACGGCGGGGGCGGCGACGGCGGGGGCGGCGGGGGCGGCGACTGAGACCCGGCACCACGCCCGCCGTCAGGCCAGGTGATCGGCGATCAGCGCCGCGAACTCCCGGGTCGTCGTCTTCGGCGCCGCGTCCGGCGACGCCGCCCTCACCACACCCACCACCTGGTCTTCGCACCCCGGTCCAGATCAGGGGCCTGCACACCGGCGCCCCGGCGACCCGCGCCCCGGACCGCTACCGCTCGGTGCCCTCGGCCCCTGGAGCCGGTTCGATTCGACCGGCTGGTCCCGGCCGGTCACGGGTGCGGCACCAGTGCCACCGGAGCCGGGCTGTGGTGGAGCAGGGCGTGGGCCGTGCTGCCGAGGTGGGCGGGGGTCAGCGGGGAGCGGTGGCTGCGGCGGCCGAGGACCGCCAGGGCGGCGCGGGAGGCGGCGTGGACGAGCTCGGGGCCCGGCGAGCCGGGGACCGCGCGGGCGGTGACCGGCACCTCCGGGTGACGGGCGCGCCACGGGACGAGGAGGTCGTCGAGGGCGCGCTGCGCCTCCGGGGGAGCGGCCGGGGCGTGCCGGCGGTGGGCGTACGTCACGTGCAGGGGGCTGCCGCGCCGGGTGGCCGCAGCGAAGGCGAAGGCCAGTACTTCGTCGGCCGGTTCCCGTACGTCCACCCCCACCGACACCGGCGCGTCGGGCGGCACCGGCGGGTCGGCCGCGCGGACCAGCACCACGGGCCGTTCCACCAGGCCCGCGACGGACAGGCCGACCGAGCCCAGGAAGTAGCCGGCCACGGCGCCCAGCGCGCGCGAGCCGAGGACCAGCAGCTCCGCGTCGTCGGCCGCGCCGACCAGGGCGGCCACCGGGGCGCCGGGCAGCAGCCGGGTGGTCACGGACAGGCCCGGCCGGCGCTCGCGCAGGGCCGCCGCCGTGCGGGCGAGCAGCTCCTCCGCCCAGGGCTCGACCGGCCGCCGCGCCACCATCGGCACCAGGACGTCCGGCGAGGGCACGAGCACGTGCACGAGGCGCACCGCGGTGCCGCCGCGCAGGACCGCCTCGTCCGCCGCCCACGCGGCGGCGGCCTCCGCCTGCTCCGTGCCGTCCAGACCGACCACGATGCCGGGTGCCATGCACGGTCACCTCCTGTGCGTCCGCAGTTCCGCGCCCGCTGCCCGCGTTCCCCCCGACACGTCCATCATTCGTGGCACCGCCGCTCCGGGCCACCGCGCCGTTGCGCCCCTCCGCCCCGCGGGTGCGAGGGTGGCAGAAAGAGGCACCGCACACCGGTCCCCCGCCCGTCTCCGGGGCGCACCGGGAAAGGAGCGCCATGAGCACCGAGGAGAGGGGCGTGGGCAGCGGGAACACGGCCCGGAGCGGGCGGCTCGGCCATGTCGTCGCCGGGGTCGACGGATCGCCGTCGGCCCGCACGGCGGCGCTCTGGGCCGCCGCCGAAGCCGCCCGGCGTGGGCGCGACCTGCACCTGGTGCACGCCGCCGACACCGACCGGCGCGCCCTCTTCACCGACGCCGAGACCGTGCAGGAGGTCCGCGAGGCGGGCCGTGACCTGCTGATCCGCACGGCCGACGCGGTGCGGGAGCGCTTTCCCGGCCTTGTCGTGACCCGGGAGCTGGGCCGTCAGGAACCGGTCGCCGCGCTGCTCGCCGCCGCCGGCCGGAAGGGCACGATCGTCGTCGGCCACCGCGGGCTCGGCGGGTTCGCCACCCTGATGCTCGGCTCCGTGGGCCTGGGCGTGGCGGGCCGCGCCGAGGTGCCGGTGATCGTCGTACGCGGGGACGACGAGCGCCCCACGGACCCCACGGGCCGCGACGGCCCCGCCCACGGTACGGTCGTCGCCGCCGTGCACGACGCCTCCGACCTGGGCTGGTTGCGGCTCGCCGCCGCGGAGGCCGAGGCCCGCGGGGCGGCCCTGCGCCTGGTGCGGGCCGGGAGCCCGTTCGCCCACCCCGGCGGCGCGCAGGCGCCGGACGATCTCGCCGCCCGGATCCGCGCGGCACACCCCGGGCTTGCGGTCACCGCTCACGCGGAGTCCGGCGCGGGCGCCGCGGGGATCCTGATCGAGGCGAGCCGGGGCGCCGACCTCCTGGTGGCGGGCCGGGGCCGCCGTACGCTCGCCCTGGGCCGCGCCCTGGGCCGGGTCGCGCACGCACTGATCCATCACGCCCACTGCCCGGTCGAGATCGTCCCGCACGCCTTCCCGGACACGGGCACGGACCCGGACAGGGCCACGGCCCCGGACACCGACATGGACCCGGACCCGGACACCGGCACGGGTGTCGCGGACGCCTCGGGTACGGACGGCTCGCGGGACGCCGGCTGAGCCGGGCGGGCCGGGTCCGGGCTCAGTCCGGCGCGTCGGCCCCCCGCCGGGCCGCCGCGCCCGTCCGCGCCTCGATCCGGTGCCGTACCACCGTCGTCAGGACCGTCAGCCGGGTCGACGCCGTGGGCACGGGCGGCACCGGGTCCGTGATGCGGCGGGCCTCCTCCGGGAGCGCGGCGAGGTCGGCCTCGCAGCGGGCCCGCGCGTCGGCGAGGGTGTCCGGCGGTCCGGTCCGCAGGCCCGCGCGCATCACCGTGCGCAGCAGCGGCTCGGTGCCCTCGGGCGGCTCCTCGTTCGCCAGGCCGATGACGTCGCGCAGCCCGGGGCCGCGGAAGACCTGCTTGGGGCCGGGCGCCGTGACCTTGCCCGCGGACAGCTTCATCACCGGCCGCCCGTCGTACTCGACGAGCTTGTACGCCGCGTCCAGGTAGGGCGCGTCGGCGGCCGTGCCGACCTTCGAGCCCACCGCGTACGCGTCGATCGGCGCCCCCTCGCGTACGAGCCGGTCCACGGCGTACTCGTCCAGGCCGCCGCTCGCGATGATCCGCACCTCGCCGAGGCCCGCCGCGTCGAGCGCGGCCCGCGCGCGGCGGGCCTGCGCCGCCAGGTCCCCGCTGTCGAGCCGGATCCCGCACCCGGCGCCGAGCCCCAGGTCGGTGAGGACCCGGGCGGCCGTTGCCACCCCGCGGTCCGTGTCGTACGTGTCGACGAGGAAGGTCACCGGCCCCGGGTGGGTGCGGGCGAAGGCCCGGAACGCCGCCTCCTCGGACGGGAAGGCCTGGACGTAGGAGTGGCCCATGGTGCCGGCGGCCGGGACGCCCCAGCGGTGCGCGGCGGCGACGTCACTGGTGCCCGCGAACCCGGCGAGCGCGCACAGCCGGGCCACCCGCAGACCGGCCTCGGGCCCGTGCGTGCGGCGCAGCGAGAAGTCGACCAGCGGTCGTCCGGCGCCGGCCAGCACGCACCGGGCGGCCTTGGACGCGATCGCCGTCTGGTGGGCCACCAGGGACAGCAGGTGCGTCTCGACCAGCTGGGCCTGCGGCAGCGGCGCGGTGACCTCCAGGAGCGGCTCGCCCGCGAACACCAGGCGCCCCTCGGGCACGGCGCGGACCTCCCCGTCGAAGGACAGGCCGCGCAGCGGCTCCAGGTCCGCGACGGGCCGCCGCAGCACCTCGGCGAACTCCTCGACGTCGGCCCGGCCCACCCGGTAGCGGGAGAGGTGGTCGAGGGCCGCGTCGAGTCCGGCGGCGACCAGGAAGCCCCGGCCGGGCGGCAGGTCGCGCACGAAGAGGCTGAACGTGGCCGGCGCCCGCATGTCCTCCCGCAGGTAGGACAGCGCCATGGTGACCTCGTACAGGTCGGTGGACGTCACCTCGGACATGCTTCGAGGATGCGCGGCCGGCCGGCGCCCCGCACGGCGACACCGGCGCCGTCAAGCGGAGGTGGGGGAGGGACCGGGGTCCGGGCTGGCGGCGCCGCGCTGTTCGGCGAGGAGCCAGGCCGCGTGCCCGCCGAGCAGGTCGGAGACGTCCGGGAAGCCGTGGTGGCGCAGCAGGCTGGCCGCGACGGAGGACCGGTGCCCGCCCGCGCAGTGCACGACCAGGGGGTGGTCGGCGGGCAGCTCCGCCGTGCGCCGGGGGAGTTCGCTCAGGGGGATGTGCACCGCGTCCGGGACGACGCCGTTCGCCTCCCGCTCCGCGCAGCTCCGCACGTCCACGACGAACGGGGGCGCGTCACCGGCCAGGGCGGTGCGGAGCCGGGCGGCGGTGATCCGCGAGGCGGGGACCACCTCGTCGGGGTGGGCGCGCAGGACGTCCTCGGCCGGGTCGCCCAGATGGCCGGCGACCCGGTCGAAGCCGACGCGGGCGAGGCGGGTGACGATCTCCTCCGCGCGGTGCTCCGGTGCCAGCACCAGGAGCTCGGCGTCCGGATCGAGCACGGTGCCAGCCTGCTCGGCGAAGCGCCCGTCGGCGGGCACGTTGAGGGCCCCGCGCAGGTGCCCGGCGGCGAACTCCCGCGGGTCGCGGGCGTCGACCACGACCGCCCCGGCCGCGCGCCGCGCGACGAACTCGGCGCCGGTCAGCGGCCGGGGCGCGCTCGTGGCGTCGTAGCGCGGGCGGTCCTTGCGGTTGAGCTCGGCGTCGTACGCGAAGTAGCCGGGCGCCGCGGTCTGGCCGGCGGTGACCAGGGCGACGAAGTCCTCCCGGCTCATGGGCGCGCAGGCGTAGTTGGTGGCGCGCTGCTCGCCGACGGTGGACTGCTTCTCCGTGGAGAGGTTCTTGCCGCAGGCCGAGCCGGCGCCGTGCGCGGGGAAGACGCGGACCTCGTCGGGCAGGCCCATCAGCTTGTTCTGGACGCTGTCGTGCAGCATCGCGCCGAGTTCCTCGGCGGTGACGCCCGCGGAGGCGAGCAGGTCGGGCCGGCCGACGTCGCCGATGAACAGGGCGTCGCCGGTCAGCACGCCGTACGGGACGGGGTCGGCGGCGTGCTCGTACACCAGCACGCTGATCGACTCCGGGGTGTGCCCGGGGGTCTCCATGATCTCCAGGACGACCTCGCCGAGCGCGATGCGCTCGCCCTCGGCGAGGGTCCGGATCGGGTACTCCGTCCGCGCGCGCCGGCCGTAGCCGATCCAGGCTCCGGACGCGTCCGCCAGCTCCAGGTGCCCCGCGACGAAGTCGGCGTGGAAGTGGGTGTTGACGACGCCGACGACGGTGAGGCCGTGCGCGCGGGCGTCGGCGAGGTACTCGGAGACGTCCCGGCGCGGGTCGACTACCACGGCCCGGCCGGTGGTCTCGTCGCCGACCATGTAGGAGGCCTGGGAGAGGCAGTCGAGGTAGTACTGGCGGAAGAACACGACGTTCCTTTCGGGCCACGCGAGCGGGTCGAATACCCCAGGGGGTATTCATGCGAACGACCGTAGGCGTGGCCCGTGCGGGCTGTCAAATACCCCACTGGGTATGCGGGCGCGGGGTGGCGGCCCGTGGCCGGAGCACCGCATCGGCTCGGTCGCGGTCAGAGGACCGCGCGGAAGTGCGTGGTGAGGCGCCCGTCCTCGTCCAGGACGTGGAAGGCGAGGGCCGGCGGCTGCTCGCGGTCGGCGGGCCGGTCGCCCTCCCACGGCATCCGCAGGGTCCAGGTGACGGCCGGTCCGACGATCAGCGGGCGGCCCGCGAAGGTGGACGCGGCGGCGGTGTGCGCGTGCCCGGTCAGCACCGCGACGACCCGCGGGTGGGCGTCGAGGAGGGCCGCGAGCCCGTCCGTCTCCTGGAGCGTGCCGGCGTCGGGCAGCGGGTGGTGGAGCGCGACCGGCGGCTGGTGGAAGGCGAGCAGGGCCGGGGTGGCCGGCGGCAGGCCGGCGAGGGTGGTGTCGATCCAGTCGAGGGTCCGCTGCTCCAGGAGCCCCTCGTCCCGGCCCGGGATGGTCGCGTCGCACATCAGCACCGCCGCCCCGTCGACCAGGTGGAGCCGGTTGACCGGCAGGTCGGAGGGGGTCTCGCCGAGCAGGGCCTTGCGGTAGGCCGCGCGCACGTCGTGGTTGCCGGGGCAGGTCAGGACGGGGAACGGCGCGGACAGCAGGCGGGCGGCCTCCTCGTACTCGCTCTCCGCGCCGTGGTCGGCGATGTCCCCGGTGACCAGGAGCGCGTCGACCGGGCGCGGCAGTCCGCGCAGATGGTTCATGACCCGCTCGGCCCGCTCCGTCGAGCGTGGGCTGCCGTCGAGGTGCAGATCGCTGATCTGGGCGAGCAGGACCGTCATCGACGTGTCTCCTTCGTTCGTGCTGCGGGGTTCGTGCCTGCCGAAAGGCCTTCGGGCGGCACGGACTCGTGGTGAGGTTTCACGGACTAATGATTAGACTTCACTTTGCCGTTAGTGAGCGACAGTAGGGCAGGGAGACGAACGTGATCAAGGGGTGGGGTGGCGGCGTGGAACACGGCCTGGCCATGGAGTTGGTCGGCACCGTCCGGCACGACGGCAACGGCGGCGTCGCCGACGACCTGGCCACCGCGGAGCAGACGGCCGCCTGGCTGACCGCGCTCGGCGCGGGGGAACCGGTCGCCGTGGACGAGCGGCTGCACGACGAGGTCATCGCCCTGCGCCGGGCCGCCCGGGCCCTGTTCGCCCGGGCCGTCAGCCCCGCCCCGCCGAGCCCGGCCGACGCGCACCGCCTCATGCCCGCCGGCGAGGCGCTCGCCCTGCTCAACCGCCTCGCCGCGGCCGAGCCGGTCGTCCCGCGGCTCGACTGGCCCGACGAGGGCGAGCCCACGGCCCGCCTGATCCCCTCCACCGGGGACGGCGCGACCGGCCGGGTCGCGGCGCTGGCCCGGGCCGTCGTCGACTTCCTGTCGGGCCCCGACCGGACCCGGCTCCGCGCCTGCGGGGCGCCCCGCTGCGTGCGCTACTTCCTCAAGTCCCACGGCCGGCAGGAGTGGTGCAAGCCCTCCTGCGGCAACCGCGCCCGGGTCGCCCGCCATTACGACCGCCGCCGGCGCGGCCCCGGCGACGGCCCGCAGGAGACCTCCCGCGACGCCTGACGCACGGGCGCCGGGGGCGGGCGGCCCTGCCCGGCCTCAGACGAGGGAGCGCAGCACGTCGACCTCACAGCCCGGCGCGAACGGGTCGAAGCCGTGCTCGACCAGCCAGCGAACCGCCAGCAGGCTGCGCAGCGACCACCAGGCGCGGATCACGTCGCGGTCGACGCCGGTGCCGTAGCCGGCGATGACGTCGTCGAGGTGCTGCTCGTGCCCGAGCGTGAAGGTGGCGAGGTCGTACAGGGCGTCACCCCGGCCCGCCTCGGACCAGTCGATGACGCCGGTCACCTTCTCGCCCTCGACGAAGACGTGGGCGACCTGCAGGTCGCCGTGGGTGAACGCCGGGGTCCAGGGCCGGAGCGCCGCTCCGGCGATCTCGCGGCTCCGGGTGACCAGGTCGGCGGGCAAGGTGCCGTTCGTCACGAGCAGCGCGCACTCGGCGTCGAGTTCCGCCGCCAGCGCGGCGGTGCTCCGCCCGGCCCGGCCCGGCCATGGAGGCGGCGGCGCCTCGTGCAGCTCCCGCAGGACGGCGCCCGCCGCGGCCCACGCCGCCGGCGTCCCGGCCGACGGCCCGCCGAGGCGCCCGAGCGTCGTCCCCCGGAGCGCGCCGATCGCGAGCACGGACGGCTTGCGCCACAGGACTTCCGGCGTCGGGACCGGTGCCAGGGACATCGCCCGGACCTCGACGTCGAGGCGCGCCGGATCGGTGTCCACCTTCAGGAAGACGTCGCCGACGCGCAGCGTCGCGCGCTCGGAGTGGGCGACGACGACGGTGACCTCATCCATGGACGACGAGTATCCCGGGGCTTCCGGCTGGTGTCGCCGGGTTTTCGCGTGCGAGGGGGACACACCCGCCTCCGAACCCCCGTACCCCGAGCGCCGAACCCGGCGTGCCGAACGGGCCCTCCCGGACGGGCGGTTGCGCCCGGCCGCCGCGCCGCGCCGTACCCGTACTCCGCCCGTCCCCGGACCCCACCCGCCATCGAACTCGCATGCGAATCCCGCTATGATCACCGCAGCAAGGCCGTAGCGCAGAGGTCGTCGCGCCCACGCATCGAGCTGGAGGACGTCGGTTCGAATCCGACCGGCCTTGCGTCTGTACGAGGTCGGCGCCGCGGACGGCGGCGCCGACGAGCTGAAGGTCGAAGCGGAACGCCGGTCCCCGGCGCCAGACCGGTGGAGTGGTGATGGCCCAGCCGACAACGCCCGTACGCTGCCCGGCGATCGAGCACCCCGACCTGCCCCCGGCCGACCCCGCGCGGCTCGCGCCGCTGCTCGACCGCCTCGCCGACGCCCGGGCGGTCACCGCCGACGAGACCTTCCCGCTCGGCACCCTGCGCGCGGACGGGCGCGTCGACCTGTGCAAGCAGGGCCTCGGCCCCGGCGGCGCCGCCCGCCTGGTGCCCGCGGCCCTCGCCTCCCCGCACGCCGCCCATCTCCTCCTCGGCACCAACTCCCTCGGCGACGAGGGCGTCCGCCCCCTGGCCGAGTCCCTCACCGAAGCCCGCCGCACCGCCGTCGGCGCCACCGGTGACACCGGCGCCGGGCACCGGGCGCACACCCTCTACCTCGGCTGCAACCGCATCGGCCCGACCGGAGTGGCCGCCCTCGCCGAAGCGCTCGCCGAGGACACCACGGTGCGCGCCCTGTGGCTCAAGCGGAACCCGGTCGGCCCGGCCGGTGCCCGCACCCTCGCCGGGCTGCTGCGCCGCAACACCGCGCTGCGCACCCTCGACCTGGTCAACTCCGGCATCGGAGCCGAGGGCGTACGGGCCCTGCTCGACGCCCTCCTGGACCGCCCCGCCCCGCTGGAGCGCCTCTTCCTCGGCGGCAACGGCCTGACCGCGGCCGACGCCCCGCTGCTCGCCGCGCTCGTCCGCGACGCCGGCGTGCGCGAGCTGTACGTGCCGGCCAACCACCTCGGCGACGCGGGCACCGCCGTCCTCGCCGCCGCGACCGACGCCGCGCGCCCCGTCCGGCTCGGCATCGGCGGCAACGGCATCGGCCCGGCCGGGGCCCGCGCCCTCGCGGACGCCCTCGCCGGCATCGACACCCTCGACCTCGGCCGCACCCTGTCCGAGCGCAGCCTCGGCGCCCCCGGCAACACCACCGGCGACGAGGGCGTCCACGCGCTCGCCGCCGCCCTGCCCGGCAGCCCGCTGCGCCGCCTCGAACTGCGCCACACCGGCCTCACCGGCCGCGGCGCGAAGACCCTCCTCGGCGCCCTCGACGACGGCCACCGCCTCGAGTACGTGGGCCTCGGCCCCGGCCTGCCCCGCCGCGTGAAGCGCTCCTTCGCCGAGCGGCTCCGCCCGGCCCGCCCCAGCCACCCCGACCTGCGCGCGATCGGCAGCCTCTACCGATGACCCCGTCCGCCTCCCCGCAGATCCGACCGCTGCCCGGAACCCTCTCGCGGGCCGACGCCGCCGCCTGGGCCCGCATCCGCCGCTTCGCCGTGCCCGCCTCGATGATCGAGCGCGCCACCGAGGCCCGCCTCGCGGGGGACTGGCGGGCCGCCTGCGCCGCGGCCGCCGTCGACGTCCCGGACGAGCTCGACCCCGAGCGCGTCGCCGAGCGCCACGGCCCCGCGACCGCCGCCCGACTCGCCGACGACCTGCGGCACTTCGCCCCCGACCTGATGCGCTGGCACCTGCCGCGCACCCTCGGCGGCCACACCACCCTCGCCGGCGGCCACCGGATCGTCCTCGCCTCCTACGGCCCCGGCGGGCCCGTCCTGTCCGTCCTCACCCTGCCCATGCTGGAAGGACCGCAGCGGCCGCGCCTCCACCTCGGCCCCGCCGTGCCCCCGGGAGCGCGCGACAAGCTCCACGGCGTCTGGTACGTCACGGAGGACTGGACCTGCGCCCGGCGTTTCTGGGACGCCCGCCGCACCGCCGAACTGCGCCTCAGTGTCGCTCCCGTCGCCACCGGCCGACTGCCCTTCCTGCACCCGGACGGCACCCCGCTCGACCCGGCCGAACTGCCCGACACGGACCCGGGACCGGACGCCGACCCGGCCACCCGCGCCGAGTGGATCGCCGTGCTGCGCTCCCGCGGCGCGCACGTCGAGGCCTACGCCGCCGCCGGACTCGACCTCGACCTCACGCCCCCGGAGTCCACGGACCGGAGCCGGTACGCCTCCCGGCGGGCCGTGGACGTCCACAACCTCGTCGCCAGTGACACCCTGGACCTCGCCCGGCTCGCCCCCGAGCTGCGGCTCCTCGCGAACGCGGGCCGCGGCAGCCGGTTCCGCGTGCCCGTGCACTGGACCGGCCTGCTCCGGGTCACCCTCGACGCCCCCGCCGACGGCGGCCCCGGCACCGACACGTCGGCCGTCCGGGTCGCGGGCATCGAGCGCCGGCAGGACGAGGACCTGCCCGTACTGCCGCGGTACGCCCGGCAGGTGCTGCCCGACGCCGCGCTGCTGCGCGCCGGACGGATCACACCCGAGCGCCTGCACCCGCTGGTCTCCGCCGCCCTGTTCCCGGACGCCCCGCCCGCCACCGGCCCGGAGGGCCCGCACGCGGCCGCCGAACCGGTACGGGTCCGCTGCGGCGCCGACTGGCACGAGACCGCCGTACGGAGCGGCGCCCTGGACATCCCGCACACCCGGCAGGAACAACAGCGCGAACAGGCGCTGCGGGCCTTCGGCGGCACCGTCGCCGGCTGCTTCGCCGCCCAGCTGGCCTGGACGACCGGCACCGGACGCCTGCCCCGGGCCCTGCGGGCGCAGCGCCGGCGCCTGTTCGAGTACGTCCAGCACGGCGACACCGCCGCGGTCACCGCGCTCCTGGACGCGGGCTGGGACCCGCACGTGCGCGACGCCCGCGGGCGCGGCCTGCTCCACCTCCTGCACCTCGTGGACCACCGGGAGCTGCTGCCGCGGCTGCTCGCCGCCGGGCTCGACCTGGAGGCGCGCGACAAGACGGGGATGACGCCCCTTCAGCTCGCCGTCGCGCAGCAGGGCCCGGTCGCGCTGGTGCGCGACCTGCTGGCCGCCGGGGCCCGCACCGACGTGGTGGACGAGATGGGGCTCTCCCTCGCCCAGGTGATCCGCCGCTACCAGCGCACCGACCTGCTGTTCCTGCGCCGCCGGCTGCTGGCCGAGCATCCGGAGCTCGGCGCCCGGTGGTTCGAGAACTACCTGGACGACCGCAACCGGCACGGCGGGTGGGACGAGGACCCGGGCTGGGACGCCGAACCGGAAGCGGACGAGGACCGGGAACCGGATCCGGGACCCGCACCTGACCCGGGTGCGGACCAGGAGCCCGACCCGGGACCCGGACCGGACCTCGCCCGAGACCGGCGACCCGAGCCGGACGCGGCCCGGAACGACGACCGGCACCAGAACGGGGACACCGCCGAATGACCACCGCCGCCACCCCGCCCCGCGCCGAGGGCGTCCCGGCCGCGCTCGCGGCCGCCGACGGCCTCAACGCCCGGCTGCGGGCCACCCGTACCGAGGCCGCCGGCAACCCGCAACTGGAGGCCCTCGCCCTCGCCGTGACGGCGAACCAGCCCGTCCTGCTGTGGGGCGAGCCCGGCATCGGCAAGTCCGCCGGCATGCAGCAGCTCGCGGACGCCCTCGGCGTGGCCCTGGAGACCGTCGTCGCCAGCGTCCACGAGCCCTCCGACTTCGCCGGCCTGCCGATCGTCGGCGACGACCCGGCCCGCACCGGCGTGCCGATGGCCCCGCCGGACTGGGCCGTCCGGCTCGCCCGCACCGGCCACGGCCTGCTGTTCTTCGACGAGTTGTCCTCGGCCCCGCCCGCCGTGCAGGCCGCCCTGCTCCGGGTCGTGCTCGAACGGCGCGTCGGCAGCCTCACCCTGCCCGAGCCGGTGCGGATCGTCGCCGCCGCCAACCCGCCCTCCAGCGCCGCCGACGGCTGGCACCTCAGCCCGCCGCTCGCCAACCGCTTCGTCCACCTCGACTGGACCCACGACCCGCGCACCGTCGCCCGCGGCATGGCCGGCACCTGGCCCGAGACCGCGCTGCCCCGGGTCGACCCCGGCCGGGTCCCCGGTGCCGTCGCCCGCGCCCGCGGTGTCGTCTCCGGCTTCCTCACCGCCCGCCCCGGCCTCGTCCACCAGCTGCCCAAGGAGGCCGAGGGCCGCGGCCGCGCCTGGCCGTCGCCGCGGTCCTGGGAGGCGGCGCTGCGGCTGCTCGCCACCGGTTACGCCTCGGGCGCCGGGCAGCAGGCCACCGCGGCCGCCGTCGTCGGCGCCGTGGGCGAGGCCGCCGGCCTCGAACTGCTCTCCTACCTGGAGAACCTCGACCTGCCCGACCCCGACAAGGTGCTCGCCGACCCGGCCGCCTTCGCCCTGCCCGAGCGCGGCGACCGCCAACTCGCCTTCCTGGTCGCCGTCGTCGCCGCCGTGCAGAGCGAACCCACCCGCCCGCGCTGGGAGGCCGGCTGGGAGGTCCTCGCCAAGGCCGTCGACGCCGGCGTCCCCGACGTCGCCGCCCGGGCCGCGCGCGACCTCGCCGTCCTGCGCGAGCCGGACTGGCCGATCCCGCCCGGCATCGACGCCTTCCTGGAACTCCTCCAGCTGGCCGGCGCCCTGCCCGGCGCCCGCTGACCGGCGCCGCCGCCATGTCCGCCGCACACACCCCGGACGCCCCGGACGCCTCGCACACCCCGGTCGACGACCCCGGGCGGGCCCTCGACCGGGCCAAGCTGCTCGCCGCGCGCTACACGGCCGCCGAGGCCCGCCCGTACCTCGCCTCCGCGCTCTACGCCCTGACCGTCGTGCCCACCCACCGGGTGCGCACGATGGCCGTCGACCGGCACTGGCGCTGCTACGTCGCCCCCGCCTTCGTCGACTCCACCGGCGTCGAGGAACTGGCCGGCGTGTGGATCCACGAGGCCGCCCACCTGCTGCGCGACCACCACGGGCGGGCCGAGCGGCTGCCCGCTGCCGACCAGCGCGACCCGCTGCGGATCAACATCGCCCAGGACTGCGAGATCAACGACGACCTGCTCGCCGACGGGCTGCGGCTGCCCGAAGGGCGCATGGAACCCCGGCTGTTCGGGCTGCCCACGGGCGGACTCTTCGAGCAGTACGTGCCCGGGGTCCCCGCCACCCCCGCGCTCGCGCTCGACTGCGGTTCCGGTGCGCACGGCGTCCCGGCCCCCTGGGACCTCGGCGCCGACAGTCCCCTCGCCGGCCGGCTCAGCCCGGTCGAGGCGGAGGCGCTGCGCCGGCAGACCGCCGAGGCGATCCGCGCCCACCAGCGCGCCCGCGGCTCCGTGCCGGGCGGCTGGCGCCGCTGGGCGGAGCGGACCCTCGAACCCGTCGTGGACTGGCGCAAGGCGCTGACCGGCGCGGTCCGGGAGGCCGTCGCGTGGGCGGGCGGCGCCGTCGACTACACGTACCGGCGTCCCTCGCGGCGCACCCCCGCGCTCAGCGGCCGGGTCGTGCTGCCCAGCCTGCGCCGTCCGCTGCCGCGGGTGGCCGTCGTCGTCGACACGTCCGGCTCCATGGGCGAGGACGACCTGGCCGCGGCGCTCGCCGAGATCACCGGCGTGCTGCGGGAGGTGGGCATCGGCGGAAACCGGGTCGCCGTGCTGGCCTGCGACGCCGACGTGCGGGCCGTCGCCCGGGTCAGCGCGGTCGACCAGGTCGAACTCGCCGGGGGCGGCGGCACCGACATGACCGTCGGCATCCGCGCGGCCCTCGACGCCCCCGAGACGCCGCAGATCGTCGTCGTCCTCACCGACGGCTACACGCCCTGGCCCGCCGAGCCCGTCACCTGCCGGCTGATCGCCGCCCTCATCGGGCCGGACGCGCCGGAGCCGCCCGCCTGGGCCGAGACCGTACGGATCGTCCCGGACGCCCGGGCCTGAGCGCCCGGGCCCGCCGGAACGGAACCCGGGGCGGGACCGGGGCCGGACCGGGGCTCAGTCGAGGCAGAACTCGTTGCCCTCGGGGTCCTGCATCACGATGCAGGACTCGTTCACACCGTCCGCGTACAGGACGTCGACGCACTTCCCGCCCAGCGCCTCCAGACGCTCGCGCTCCGCCTGGAGCACGGCCAGGCGCTCGTCGCCGACCAGCCCGGTGCCGGCGCGCACGTCGAGGTGCACCCGGTTCTTGACGACCTTGCCCTCCGGCACCCGCTGGAACAGCACCCGCGGACCCGCGCCGGTCGGGTCGGAGCAGGCGAAGTACCGGGTCTCGTCCTCGGACGGCCCCGACGCCTCGAACTCCTCCCAGGAGGCGAAGCCCTCCGGCGGGGCCGGCAGCACGTAGCCGAGGACCTCGCACCAGAAGGCGGCGAGCCGGCGCGGCTCCGCGCAGTCGATGGTGACCTGGATCTTCCTGAGTGTTGCCATGCGCGCACCGTAGCAGCGGGTCAGCCGGGGCTCGATCGTTTTTTCGGGTGCGGACGGGCCGGGCCGTGCCTGATCATGCCCGGATGGACGCCCGCTTCCTCGGCATCGCCGAGCTGACCGAAACCCCCTCGACGGCCGTCGTGGTCGACGTCATGCGCGCCTGCACGGTGGCCGCCTGGGCCTTCGCCCGGGGGGCCGAACGGATCGTGCTCGCCGAGTCCCTGGACGAGGCCCTGGCGCTCACGTCCCGCCACCCGGACTGGATCGCCCTCAAGGACGGCCCACCCGCGCCCGGGTTCGACGCCGTCAACTCCCCGGGCCGGCTGCGCACGCTCGACCTCGCCGGACGGACCGTCGTCCAGAAGACCACGGCGGGCACGGTCGGCGCCCTCGCGGTCAAGGACGCGGAACTGGTGCTGTGCGCCGGCTTCGTGGTCGCGGAGGCCACCGCGCGGCTGCTGCGCTCCCGCGCGCCCGGCGGCGTCACCTACGTCGTCACCGGCGAGGACGGCCGCGCCGAGGAGGACCTCGCCTGCGCCCAGTACATCGCCGCCCGCACCGGCGGCCCCGCCCCCGACCCGGCCCCCTTCCTGCGCCGCGCCGCCGGCTCGCGGGCCGCCGCCGAACTCACCGCAGGCCTGCGCGCCGGCACCCACCCCGACGACGTCGCCCTCTGCCTCGAACTCGACCGCTTCCCCTTCGCCATGGTGGCGACCCGGGAGGACTCCCTGATGGTCGTCCGCCCGCACGCCGTGCCCTCGGAGCCGGCGGCGTCCTGACCGGCCGCCCGGCCCCACGGACGACCACCCGCGGCGACCCCCGGCACCCCCCCGGCATCCGCCTCCCGCACGTTTTCCCTCCGGCGACCCGGGCAGCCGCCGGAGGGAAACACCCGTGACCGTGGACGCGCGTGCGCCGCTGGAGGTGTCATGACCGAGTACGGATACTTCCTCTCCTGTGAGGAATTCGGCCCCGACGAGCTGCTGGACCAGGCACGCATGGCCGAGGACGCGGGGTTCCGGTCCCTGTCGATCTCCGATCACTACCACCCGTGGAACGACGCACAGGGCCACAGCCCCTTCGTCTGGTCGGTGATCGGCGCGCTCTCGCAGGTCTGCCGGCTGCCGGTGGAGACCGCCGTGACCTGCCCGACCGTGCGGCTGCACCCGGCGCTGGTGGCGCAGGCCGCCGCGACCTCGCAGGTCATGCTCGACGGACGCTTCCGGCTCGGACTCGGCAGCGGCGAGGCGCTCAACGAGCACATCCTCGGCGACACCTGGCCGCCCGCCGACGTGCGGCTCGACATGCTGGAGGAGGCCGTCGAGGTGATCCGCGCGCTGTTCACCGGCGAACAGATCACCCACCGCGGCCGCCACTACACCGTCGAGAACGCCCGGCTCTACACCCTGCCCGAGACGCCGCCGCCCATCGACATCTCGGCCTTCGGCCCCAAGGCCGCCGCCCTCGCCGCCCGGATCGGCGACGGCTTCGTCACCACCCTGCCGGACCGCGAGCTGATCGGGACCTTCCGCGACGGCGACGGCGACACCGACGGCGACGGGAAGCGGCCGGACCGGCCGGTCCTCGCCGCCACCAAGGTGTGCTGGTCCCGCTCCCGCGACGAGGCCGTCGCCACGGCGCACCGGCTCTGGGCCAACGAGCACCTGCCCGGTGAGCTCAACCAGATCCTGCCCACGCCCCGCCACTTCGAGCAGGCCAACCAGCTGGTCACCGAGGAGACGGTGGCGGACGCCGTGCCCTGCGGGCCCGACCCCGAGGTGCACGTCCGCCGGCTGCGCGCCTACGCGGACGCCGGCGCCGACCGGGTCCACATCGGGCAGATCGGGCCCGAGCAGCGCGGCTTCTTCGACTTCTACCGCACCCAGGTGCTGCCCCTGCTCGACGACGACGGCGGCGGCGGCGCCCCCGCCCACTCCCAGCCCACCCACCAGCCCACCGGAGGCGAGCGGTCATGACCAAGGCCACCGTCGGCGACCACCTGCTCGACCGGCTCCGCGCCTGGGGCGTCAGCCATGTCTTCGGCTACCCCGGCGACGGCATCAGCGGTCTGCTCGCCGCCTGGTCACGCGCGGACGACGACCCCCGGTTCATCCAGGCCCGGCACGAGGAGATGGCGGCCTTCGAGGCCGTCGGCCACGCCAAGTTCTCCGGCCACGTCGGCGTCTGCGTCGCCACCTCGGGGCCCGGCGCCATCCACCTCCTCAACGGCCTGTACGACGCCAAGCTCGACCACGTCCCCGTCGTCGCCCTCGTCGGCCAGACCGACCGCAGCGCCATGGGCGGCTCCTACCAGCAGGAGGTCGACCTGCACAGCCTGTTCAAGGACGCCGCCGCCTCCTACCTGGAGACCGTCAACGTCCCCGAACAGCTCCCGAACGTGCTCGACCGGGCCGTGCGCACCGCCTACGCCCGGCGCGCCCCGACCGAGGTGATCATCCCCGCGGACGTCCAGGACCTGCCGTACAGCGCACCGGAACACGCCCACAAGATGGTGCCCTCCAGCCTCGACGTGAGCGGCTGGGCACCCGTGCCCGACGACGCCTCGCTGGCCCGCGCCGCCGAGGTCCTGAACGCCGGCCGGCGGGTCGCGATGCTGGTCGGGCAGGGAGCGGCCGGCGCCGCCCGGGAGGTCGAGGAGATCGCCGACCTGCTCGGCGCCGGCGTCGCGAAGGCCCTCCTCGGCAAGGACGCGCTCAGCGACGAACTGCCCTGGGTGACGGGCTCGATCGGCCTGCTCGGCACCCGCCCCTCGTACGAGCTGATGCGCGACTGCGACACCCTGCTCACCGTCGGCTCCAACTTCCCCTACTCCGAGTTCCTGCCGGCGTACGGGCAGGCGCGCGGCGTGCAGATCGACATCGACGCCCACATGGTGGGCCTGCGCTATCCCTACGAGGTCAACCTGGTCGGCGACGCCGCCGCCACCCTGCGCCGGCTGGTGCCGCTGCTCACCCGCAAGGAGGACCGCTCCTGGCAGCACACGGTGACCGAGGGCGTGCGCCGCTGGCGGACCGTGATGGAGCGCCGGGCCGCGCTGTCCGCCGACCCCGTCAACCCGGAGTACGTCGCCCACGTGCTCGACCGGATGCTCCCCGACGACGCCATGATCAGCGCCGACTCCGGCTCGGTCGCCAACTGGTACGCCCGCCACCTCACGCTGCGCCGCGGGATGCGGGCCTCCCTGTCCGGCACCCTCGCCACCATGGGCTCGGCGGTGCCGTACGCGATCGGTGCCAAGTTCGCCCACCCCGACCGGCCCGCGATCGCCCTCGTCGGCGACGGCGCCATGCAGATGAACGGGATGGCGGAGCTGATCACCGCGGCCAAGTACGCGGGCGAGTGGACCGACCCCCGGCTCGTGGTGGCCGTCTGGAACAACCAGGACCTCAACCAGGTCAGCTGGGAACTGCGCGCGATGGCCGGCACGGCGCCCTTCGAGGCCTCCCAGGCCCTGCCCGACGTGCCGTACGCCGCCTTCGCCCGCTCCCTCGGCATGGAGGGCATCCGTGTCGACGCCCCCGAGGACGTCGAGGACGCCTGGCGGCAGGCCCTCGGCGCGGACGGGCCGACCGTGCTCGACTTCCGGACCGACCCGGACGTGCCGCCCATCCCGCCGCACTCCACCTGGGACCAGATCGAGGCCACCCTGTCCTCGCTGGCCCGCGGCGACGGCGACCGCCGCCACCTGGTGGTGCAGGGCCTCAAGGCCAAGGCGCAGGAGCTGCTGCCGCGCCGCTCGGGCGGCGGGCGGTGAGGGCCGTGCGCGGTCCCGCCGAACGCCTCGCCCTGATCCGGGAGGGCCGCCTCCAGCGCGTGCTTTCGCTGGCCACCGGCCTCGGCTCGGCCGTCACCGGCGCCGAGATCTACCTGGAGCACGACCGGGCCTCCTTCGGGAACCGCGTCATGTGGTGGCCGGTCTGGCTCGGCCCGATCGGCCTCGCCGCGGGCGTCGCCGGCTGGGCCGACCGGCGGGCCGCCCGCACCGTGCTGCCCGCCGTGTCCGTCGCGCTCGTCGCCAACGGCCTCCAGGGCGCCTGGCTGCACGTGCGCGGCATCGCCGCCAAGCCGGGCGGCTGGCGGATGGCCCGCTACAACCTGGAGCTCGGGCCGCCGCTCTTCGCCCCGCTCATGGTCAGCGGCGTCGGCGCGCTCGGCCTGCTCGCCGCGGTGACCCGCAGGGAGCCCGGCGGGGCGCCGTCGCGGAGGGGGCGATGACCGGCCGCCCGCCCGAACGGCCCCGGATACTGCGCCAGGCCCGCGCCTGGGACCCGGCGACCAGGGCGGCGGTCCTGGCCCGGCTCGAACCGCCGCCGTGCCGCTTCCTCACCCCGGCCGAACGGGCCGTCGCCGCACCCCTGCTCGACCTGCTCACCGGCCAGGCCCACGGCCCCGGCCGGATCCCCCTCCTGCGCCTGCTCGACCGGCGCCTCGCCGAGGCCGAGCGGACCGGGGAGGGCGGGGGCGGCGAGGGCTGGCGGCACGCGGACCTGCCCGAGGACGGCACCGCCTGGCGCCGCTCGCTCGCGGCCCTCGACGCCGAGGCCCGGCTCCGCCACGCCGGCACCGGCTTCGCCGCGTTGACCGTGGGCGACCGGATCCGGCTGCTGCGGGTCCTCGGCCACCGGGCCGGGCTCCCCGCCGGCCGCTCCCGCCCCTGGCACGGCCTGCCGCTGGCGCACGTGTGGGAGCTGTGGCTGCGGCACGCCTGCGGCGCCTACTACTCCCACCCGGCCGCCTGGGACGAGACCGGCTTCGGCGGGCCCGCCTACCCGCGCGGCTACGTGCGCCTCGGGCGCGGGGTGCGCGAGGTCTGGGAGGACCCGCACCCGGCCCCCGCCCCGCACGCCGACGAACCCCCGCCACCCGCCGACCCGCACCCGCCCTCCACCGGCGAACACCGGGCCGCCGGCCCTGAACCCGGCGCCGCCCCCGGCCCCGGGGGCGCCCACGGACCGGTCACGAGCCCCACCGCGCCCGTCCCCGCCCACCGCCGCCCGCTGTGGCGGGCCGCCGCCGAGACCCTGCACGAGACGCTGCGCCCGCAGGGCGCCGTACGCGCCCGCAACGCCTCCGCCTGGCTGCCCGCCGCACACGAACTGCTGCCCGGGATGCGCCGGTTCGCCGACACCGACGAGGTGGACCTGGTCGTCGTCGGCTGCGGCGCCGGCGGCGCCGTGCTCACCCAGCGGCTCGCCCGGGCCGGCTGGCGGGTGGTGTGCCTGGAGGCCGGACCGTTCTGGAACCCGCGCCGCGACTGGGTCAGCGACGAGGAGGGCTCCCGCGGGCTGCACTGGAACGAGCCCCGGGTGATCGACGGCCCGGACCCGGTGCCGCTCGGCGCCAACAACTCCGGCCGCGGCGTGGGCGGTTCCATGGTCCACTTCGCCGGTTACGCGCCCCGCCTGCACCCCTCCGACCTGCGCACCCGCACCCTCGACGGGGTCGGCGCCGACTGGCCCCTCGACTACGCCGAACTCGCCGGCCCCTACGCCCGCATCGAGCGGGAACTCCCCGTCGCCGGCCAGTACTGGCCCTGGGGCGAACCCCACCCGTACCCGCACGCCCCGCACCCGGTCGGCGGCAACGGGCAGGTCATGCTGGAAGGCTGCGCCGCCCTCGGCATCGAGGCCCGGGTCGGCCCCGTCGCCATCGTCAACGGACGCTTCGGCGCCCGCCCGCACTGCGTCTACCGCGGCTTCTGCCTCCAGGGCTGCACCGTCGGCGCCAAGGCCAGCCCCCTCGTCACCCACGTCCCCGACGCCCTCGCGCACGGCGCCGAGATCCGCGCCGACGCCATGGCCGTCCGGGTCGTCACCGAACACGGCCGGGCCACCGGCGTGCGGTACCTGCGCGACGGCCGCGAACACCTCCAGCGGGCCCGGGCCGTCGCCCTCGCCTGCTACGCGATCGAGACCCCGCGGCTGCTCCTCAACTCCGGCCTGTGCAACGAACACGACCTGGTCGGCCGGTACGTGATGGTGCAGGGCGCGCCCCAGGTCGCGGGCCGCTTCGAGGACGAGATCCGGATGTACAAGGCGCCACCGCCCGAGGTGACCACCGAGGAGTTCTACGAGACCGACCCGGCCCGCCCGTACCGGCGCGGCTTCTCCGTGCAGACCGTCTCCCCGCTGCCCGTGGTCTTCGCCCGGCACCTCGCCGAGGCCGGCCACTGGGGCGCGGACCTGCGCGAGCGGATGCGCGGCTACCCGTACTGGGCCACCCTCGGCGCGCTCTGCGAATACCTGCCGCAGGCCGACAACCGCGTCACCCTCGACACCGAGACCGACGCCCACGGACTGCCCGTCGCCCGCTTCACCCACGGCCGCTGCGCCAACGACCGGCTCGTCACCGCGGCCGCCACCCGCACCATGTCCGACATCCTCACCGCCGCCGGCGCCCGCGAACTCGTCACCGTCAACCGCTACGCCCACCTCGTCGGCGGCTGCCGCATGGCGGCCCGCCCCGAGGACGGAGTCGTCGGCCCGGACCTGCGCACCTTCGCCGTACCCAACCTGCTCGTCACCGACGGCAGCGTCCTGCCCACCCAGGGGGCCGCCAACCCGGCCCTCACCATCATGGCCCTCGCCGACCGCGCCGCCGCCCTCCTGACGGCCCGGCAGCGGGCCGGCCTCCCGCTCGCCCGGAGCCCCCGATGACCGCCACGGACCCCACCCCCGCCCGGGTCCCCGCCGACACCCCGGTCACGGGCGTCGACGCCACCGCCTACACCGTGCCCACCGACCGGCCCGAGGCGGACGGCACCTTCGCCTGGGACGCCACCACCGCGGTCGTCGTCGAGGTCCGTGCCGAGCGTGCCACCGGCACCGGGTGGACCTACGCGCCCGCCGCCACCGCCGCCGTCGTCCGCGAACTGCTCGCCCCCGTCGTCTCCGGCGGCGACGCCCTCGCCGTCCCCGCCCTGCACCGCGCCATGGTCCGCGCCCTGCGCAACGCCGGCCGTCCCGGCATCGCCGCCTGCGCCCTGTCCGCCGTGGACATCGCCCTGTGGGACCTCAAGGCCCGGCTGCTCGGCCTGCCGCTCGTGACCCTCCTCGGCACCGTGCGCACCGACGTCCCGCTCTACGGCAGCGGCGGCTTCGTCACCGACTCCGACGCCCGGCTCACCGCCCGCCTCGACTCCTGGGTGCACGGCTGCCACATCCCCCGCGTCAAGATCAAGACCGGCCAGGACCGGGGCACCGCCACGGGCCGGGACCTCGCCCGGGTACGGCTCGCCCGCGAGGTCATCGGCCCCGACGCCGAGCTGTACGTGGACGCCAACGGCGCCTACACCCGCAAGCAGGCGGTCCGGATCGGCCGCGAGCTCGCCGCCCACGACGTCGTCTGGTTCGAGGAGCCCGTCTCCTCCGACGACCTCACCGGGCTCCGGCTGGTCCGCGACCGGCTCGACTGCGACGTCGCCGCCGGGGAGTACGGCTACGACCCGCCGTACTTCGCCCGCATGCTCACCGCCGGCGCGGTCGACTGCCTCCAGGCCGACGCCACCCGCTGCGGCGGGATCACCGGCTGGCTGCGGGCCGCCGCCCTCGCCGACGCGCACGGCCTCGGCCTCTCGGCGCACTGCGCCCCGCACGTCCACGCCCACCCGGCGGCGAGCGCGCCGGCGCTGCGGCACATCGAGTGGTTCGAGGACCACGCCCGGCTCGAACCCCTGCTGTTCGAGGGCGAGGGGCTGCTCGACCCGGCGGGCGGCACCGTCCGTCCCGCCGCCTCCGGCGCCCCCGGTCTCGGCCTCGCCCTGCGGAAGCAGGCCGCCGCGTCGTACCGCACCGCCTGAGCCCCTTCCGATGCGGTACGGGTCCGGCCCGGGCCGTCCGGTCAGCCCCACAGCGTGAACACGGCCGTCAGCGCCGCCAGTCCGGCCAGCAGCCAGGCCACGTAGTCGCCCACGTGCCCCGAGTGCTGCCGCCGCACCGCGAGCACCAGCGTGCGGTCCACCGCCTCCGTGCCGGCCCGCACCGCGCGCGCGAACCGGCCGCCCAGCACCGGCCCCCACAACGCGCCGGCCGCGCAGCAGGCCGCCACGAGCGTCGACAGGAGCCCGTAGCCGCCGCCCGACACCGTCCACGCCACCTCGGGCGGCGGCCCGGCCGCCGTGCCGCCCGGGCCGCCCGTCACCGCCGCGAGGTAGCCCGCCGGATCGTGGAACCGCGCGGCGGCCGCCGCCACGTACCGCCACAGCGCCGGTACCGTGCCCACCGCAAGGGCGACCGCGAGCAGCGCCGCCGGCACCACGAGCATCGGCCGCGGCACCTCCCGGCGCGGGCCCCGCACCTCCGGCTCCTCCCCGGCACCGGTCGTCTCGCTGCCCGAGTGCCGCTCCCGCGGCCGGGACCCCGCACCGGCGAACACCCGGGCGGCGGCCCGCAGCACCGCGCCCGCCGTGACCGCCGGCACCAGCACGAACAGCGCGAGCAGCCATGGCTCCTCGTGCGCCGCGTGCTCCACCACCGACTTGCCGAGCCCCGTGCCGAACGGCGGCAGCCCGGCCAGCGCGCAGCCGCCCACCGCGAACAGCACGCCCACCAGCGGCATGTCCCGCGCCCGCCCCCACAGGCCGTGCTCGTCGACCGAGGAGTGCCGGTCGAGCAGCACCCCGGTCAGACAGAACAGCGCGCCCTTCGCCCCCGCGTGCCCGGCCACGTACAGCGCCGTGCCGGCCGTCGCCTCCGCGTCGAGCAGCCCCGCGCCGCACAGGAACAGACCCATGTGCCCCACCGTGGAGAAGGCCAGCAGCCGCTTCAGGTGCCGCTGCTGCCAGCACAGCAGCGCACCGGTCAGGGCGGTGACCGCCCCCGTCGCGACCAGGGTGGCCCGCACGACCGTGTCCGGGACGCCGCCGGGCCCGGCGAAGACCGTCAGGTGGAGCCGCAAGAGCCCGTACAGGCCCAGCTCGACCATCACCCCGGACAGCAGCACGCAGACCGGGGTCGGTGCCTCCGCGTGCGCGTCCGGCAGCCAGAAGTGGAACGGGACCGCCGCCGCCTTGACGAGCATCGCGCAGACCAGCAGCGCCGCCGCCGTGGCGACCAGGGCGTCCGCCGGGCGCGCGGCGAGCTCCTGCCCGATCCGCGCGAACGCCAGCTCACCGGTGCGCGCGTACAGCAACCCGACCCCGACCAGGGCCAGATAGCCGGCCAGCGAACCGGTCACGGCGAAGGCGAGCGCGCCCTGCAAGGGGCGCGGCTCCTCCACCCGGTAGCCGGTCAGGGCATAGCCGGCGACGCCCATCAGCTCGAAGAAGACGAAGGCGTTGAACAGGTCGCCGGTCAGCGCGAACCCGGTGGTCCCGGCCTCGAAGAGCAGCAGCAGCGCAGGGAAGCCCCCGCCGTGCCCCCGGGCCCGCTCGGGCTCATCGAAATACCGCCAGGCGTAGCCGAGCGCGGCGAGCACGAGCAGCGCCACGAGCACCGCGAGGCCGAGCCCCAGCCCGTCGGCGACCAGCACGATGCCGACGCTCCGGCCCTCCACCGGGGTCCAGCCGCCCACCCAGCCGACCGTCCGGCCCGATCCGCCGGTCCGTGCGGCCAGCACGCAGACGAGGGCCAGCTGCCCGGTCGCCCACGCCGTGGCGAGCGCGTCGGTGCCGGACCGCGGCAGCCGGCGGCCGAGCAGGGCGAGCAGCACGGCGCCGGCCAGCGGCCAGGCGACGGCGAGCGGCAGCAGGTCGGAGGCGGTCACGCGGCTCCCGGACGGTCAGCCCCGCAGCCCGGTGAGGGCGTCGGGGTCGGTGGTCCCGTGCCGCTTGGCGGTCTGGAGCACCAGCGCGAGCAGCAGGGCGGTGAGGGCGGCGCCGACCACCACGTCGGTCAGGGTGAGCGCCTGGGCGACCGGGTCCACCACGGGGGTGCCGGGCGGCAGGTCCGTGACGTACGGGGCGGTGCCGCCGCGCCGGTAGCCCACGGCGAGCAGCAGCACGTACGTGCCGGACTGCACGACGGTCAGACAGCCCACCGCGTGCACCGCGTTCCGGCTGGTGACCAGGCCGTGCACGCCGACCAGGAGCATCCAGCCGGCGGCCAGGTACGGCAGCACGGCGAGCGGCGAGTCCGGCAGCGGCGGCGCGGGCAGGGCGGCGAGGGCGGCGGCGGGCGGCGGGGTCATGAGGACTCGATCTCCAGGGCCTGGTCGATGAAGCCGGCGAGCACGACCACCAGGGCCGCGGCGACCTCCAGGCCCACGGCGGCGTTGAGCAGCGGGACGAGACCGCCGGAGGTGAGCTCGCCGAGCGTCCCGAGCGGCAGCACGTTCTCCAGATAGGCGCCCGTCCCCAGCAGACCGGCCACACCGAGCAGCGCGAACGCCCCCGCGGCCACCGCCTCGGCGGCCTCCAGGGCGGCGCGCGGCCGCACCCGCCGCAGCACCCGGTAGTCCGCCGCGAGATACGCGAGGTGCAGCCCGGTGGCCAGGACCACCCCGCCCTGGAAGCCGCCGCCCGGGGTCAGCTGCCCGTGGGCGACCACGTACACGCCGGTCACGAGCGCCACCGGCAGCAGCACGGTGCCGGCCAGCCGCACGGTGGGCAGCACCCGGCCGGGGCGCGGCGTGCCGACCTGCTCGTCCCGGGTCCTGCGCAGCAGAAGGACCGCGCCGAGAGCGGCCGTGAACAGCACGAACTCCTCGCCCAGGGTGTCGAAGGCGCGCTGGTCGAAGTTGACCGACGCGACCGCGTTCGCCGTCCGCCGGGCCAGCGCCGCCGGAACCGCCCGCTCGGCGTACGGATGGAACGGGGAGCCCAGCGGCGGCAGTTCCAGACAGGCGACCGCGTACCCGGCGCCGAACAGCACCGCCGCCACCCGGTACAGCCACGCCCGCGCCCGCCGGCTCACCGCCCGCCCTCCCGCCCCGTGCCGTCCGGGCCCGCGTCCGTCCCGGTGTGCGGCCCGGAGGCCGCGTCCCGCTCCGCACGGCGCCGGATCGCCCGCACCGTCAGCAGGATCAGCAGCGGGGTGATCGCGGAGCCCACCGCCAGCTGGCTCAGCGCCACGTCGGGCGCCTGGAGCAGCAGGAAGAGCACCGCGAGCACCAGCCCGAGGGCGCTCAGCACCACCGCCTGCCGCACCGGGTCACGGGTCCGGGCCGCCGCCGTCGCCACCGCCGCCGCGAGCACCACGGCGACCGCGGCGAACAGCTCCGCCGGAGGGGGCACGGCCCCCGTCACGGCGGGTCCTTCCGCGCCACCCGCCCCTCGTGCTGCGCGGTGCACCGGCCGAGCGCCGGCGCCGTCAACGCGCCCCCGACCACCAGGAGCACCGCCACCACGAGCAGCCCGACCGCCCGCCGGCCCGGCCCCTCGGCCACCGCGACCGCGAGCACGACCAGCGGCGCCCCCAGCGAGGAGGCCGGGGCGAGCGCGTGCAGCCGGGCGTACGGGCCGGGCAGCACGTGCAGCGCCAGGACCGCGAGCAGCAGGACGGCCACCCCGGCCGTCAGCAGCACCGCGGCACACACCGGGCGCACCTCCACCTCAGCCCTCCTCCGCCGCGTCCGGCCGGGACCGTCCGGGGGCCGCCGCCCCGCCGAGGAAGCGGGCGAAGACCAGCACGCCGACCGGGCCGAGCACCGCGAGCACCAGGGCGAGGTCCCCGTACGCGGCACGGCCGAAGCCCCGCGAGGCGATCAGCAGCAGCACCGTGACCAGCGTGCCGCTCAGGCTCAGACCGGCCAGCCGGGCCGGGGGAGTGCCCCGGCAGGCCGCGAGCAGCGCCGGCGCGAGACCGCACACCAGGAGCACCCCGAAGGCGATCAGCCAGCCGTTCCACTCCCCGGCGGGCACCCCGGTCACGTGCGCTCCCCGGTGGTCAGCGCCGTCTCCAGGGCCCCGGCCCCGCCCGGCAGCGTGTGCGCGAGCGCCGACCGCCCGGGCCCCTGGTCCACCACGTACACCCCGGGCGTCGCCGAGAGCAGCCCGCCCGCCCAGGCACCGCCCGTGCCCGGCCGCCAGCGGATCGTGACGAAGCGCCCGACCACCCGGTGCCCGCCCAGGGTGCGGACCACCGCCCGGGCCAGCCGCCAGGTGTCGGTGACCAGTGCCGCCGGCCACAGCAGCAGGGCGTGCGCCCACCCGGCGGTGCCGCCGAGCCGGGTACCGGCCGCCACCCGCACCGCGCGCGCCGCGAGCGCGGCCACCAGCGCGCCGCCGGCCGCCACCGCGAGTTCGATGGGGCTCACCGAGCCGATCAGCAGGACCTGGAGCACCAGCAGCAGGGCCCACCAGGACAGCACCTCCGACCCTGCCCGTGCCATCGCGCCTCCCCGTCCACATCGCCACCGGGCCCGCCGCGCCCTCCCGGCGCCGCGAGCGCCCCGCGCCCCGCCCGGGAGCCGCCGGCCGTCGTGTCCGCTCGCCCCGGCCGACAGGTCTACCGCGCACGCCGCCCCCGGCGTCCGCCCCGCGCCGCCGCGCCCGCCCGGGTCACCGGTCCGGAGTAGCGGCGTACCCGCCGCCTTCCCGGGTACCCGCTCCGTCGAGGGCCGGCCCGGAGGTGATGACGTGAACCCGCAGCCGACCGAGCCCGCCGGCCCCGCGCACCGGCCGCGGCCGCTGTGCGAGTACGCCCTGCTCGCCGACGGCGAGCGCGGGGCGCTGCTCGGCCCCGACGGCTCGCTCGTGTGGCTGTGCGTCCCCGGCTGGGACGCGCCCGCCGTGCTCTGCGAACTCATCGGCGGCGCCGGCGCGTTCCAGGTGGCCCCCGAGGACGCGTGGCACGTGCCCGGCGGTTGCTACCGCGACGGTTCCCTGATCTGGACCACCCGCTGGACCCTCGCCCCCGGCGTCGTCGAGTGCCGGGACGCCCTCGCCGTGCCCGCCGACCCGCACCGCGCGGTCGTGCTGCGTCGCGTGCGCGCCGCGTCCGGGCCCGCCCGCGCGGTCGTGCGGCTGCGGGTCCGCGGCGACTACGGAAGCGGCCCGCCGCTCCGCCCGCGCCGCACCGGCCCCGACGTCTGGGAGGCCGCCCACGGCGGACTGCGGATGCGGCTCACCGGCGTCACCACCGCCGAGGTCACCGCCGACGGCGAACTCCGCGCCCGGCTCGCGCTGCCCGAGGGGGAGTCGCACGACCTGGTCCTGGAGCTCTCCGACCGCCCGCTCGGCGCCCCGCCCTCCGCCGCCCGGGCCTGGCGCCGCACCCTGCGGCACTGGGACCGCGCCGTCCCCGACTGCACGGCACTGCCCGCGGCCCGCGACGCCCGCACCGCCTACGCGGTGCTCACCGGACTCACCAGCCCGCGCACCGGCGCCATGGTCGCGGCCGCCACCACCTCCCTGCCCGAGCACGCCGGCGGCGCGCGCGACTACGACTACCGCTACGCCTGGCTCCGCGACCAGTGCTACGCGGGCCTCGCCGTCGCCGCGCACGGCCCCCACCCGCTCACCGACGCCGCCGTCCGGGTGGCCACCGAACGCGTCCTCGCCGACGGCCCGGCACTGCGGCCCGCCTACCGCACCGACGGCGGGCCCGTCCCCGACGAGCGCAGCCTGCCGCTGCGCGCCTACCCCGGCGCCGCCGACCGCGTCGGCAACCGGGCCGGCCGCCAGTTCCAGCTGGACACCTTCGGCGAGGTCCTCGAACTCCTCGCCGCGGCCGCCCGCCAGGACCGCCTCGACGGCGACGGGGTACGGGCGGCCGGGACCGCCGCCGACGCCCTCGCCGCCCACTGGCGGCGCCCCGACGCCGGACTGTGGGAGCTGACCCCCGCCTGGTGGACCCACTCCCGGCTGGCCGCCGTCTGCGGACTGCGGGCCGCCGCCGAGGACATCGAGGTCCCCGCCGCCGACGACTGGCGCCGGCTCGCCGACACGATCCTCGACGAGACCCGGCGGCGCTGCGTCCACCCCTCCGGGCGCTGGCAGCGCGCCGCCGACGACGCCCGCCCCGACGCCGCCCTGCTGCGGCCCCTGGCCTCGGCGTCCTGGCCGCGGCCGGACGGCGCCCCGATGCTCGGAGCCACCCGGCGCGCCGTCGAGCGCGAACTGACCGCCGACGGCTTCGTCCACCGCTTCCGGCGCCCCGGCCGCACCCTCGGCGACCTCGAAGGCGCCTTCCTGCTCTGCGGGTTCCTCATGGCGGCCGCCTGCCGGGTCGAGGGCCGTCCCGTCGCCGCGGCGCGCTGGTTCGAACGGACCCGCTCGGCCGCCGGACCGGCCGGCCTCTTCGCCGAGGAGTACGACGTCTTCCAGCGCCGGCTGCGCGGCAACCTGCCGCAGGCCTTCGTGCACGCCCTGCTCCTGGAGAACGCGGTGCGGCTGCCGCGGGACGCCGGCCCCGACGGCGAGGAGTGACCCGGCTCCGCCGGTACCGTCCCGCTCAGGACGCCGGGGCCGGGTCCCGGCCGGGGTCGGGCGCCGGCTGGTGCACCAGCCGCAACCGGTGCCGCAGGGTCACCAGTTCGCGCCCCGTGCCGTCGGTGAAACGGCTGGTCACCTCGTACTCGCCGCAGTGCGCCCGGCCCACCGGCAGCCGCTCCGCGGGCAGCCGCACCTCGTACGGGCCGCCGGTCCGGAAGCCGCCGAGCACCGTCCGCGCCGTCGACACCACCGTCCCGTCCCTGACCCGGGTCTCCTCCAGGGTCAGCCCGTCGATCTCCCGGCCCAGCCGGAAGGTGAGGCCGACGTTGATCACCGTGCCCTCCGGCAGCGTGACCGGGGCCGAGGCCGTCCCCTCCCGCAGCGGCACCCGGAACCGCCCCAGCTCCTCCGTGTGCAAGGACAGGTCCACCAGTTCGAAAGTGTTCACCGCGGTTCACCGCCTCGTCCCGCGCCACGGGCGCAGGGTCCGGGCCGCCAGCGCCGCCGCGCCCGCGGCCGCCGCTCCGGCGACGGCCGGATGCCGGGCGAGCGAGCTGTACGGCGAGTGCGCGGCGGCCTCGTCGTCGAAGTCCCCGTGGGCCCCGTGGTCCCGGCCGCCCGGCCCGTCCAGCGGCGCCCACAGGTTGTGCGGGTCCTCGCCCCGGGCCGGCTCGCCGGTCTGCTGCGAGTCGTACGCGGTCCGGGCGACGTACCGGTCCACGAGCCCCGGCACCAGGCGCCGCGCCAGCACCGCCACCGCCGTCGACGCGCCCACCCGGTACTCCTTGCGCCGCGGCCGCCGGGCCGCGTGCACCACCGCCCGGGCCGCCACCTCCGGCTGGTACACCGGCGCCACCGGCCGCGGCCGGTGCGGCAGCCGCGACAGCGCCCACGAGAACTGCGGGGTGTTCACCGCCGGCAGCTGCACCACGGTGACCGCCACCCGGCTGTGCCGGTGCAGGAGTTCCAGGCGTACGGAGGCGGTGAAGCCGTTCACCGCGTGCTTGGCGCCGCAGTACGCCGCCTGCAGCGGCACCGACGCCTCCCCGAGCGCCGAGCCGACCTGCACGACCGCGCCGCGGTCCCGCGGCAGCATGCGCCGCAGCGCCTCCCGGGTGCCGTTCACACAGCCGAGGTACGTCACGTCCGTGACGCGTTCGTACTCCTCCGGGGCCACCGACAGGAACGGCGCGAACACGGAGGTGAAGGCGACGTTCACCCACACGTCCACCGGCCCCAGCCGGGCCTCGACCCGGTCCGCGGCCTCCTCCACCATCCACGGCACCGCCATGTCCACCGGTACCACCAGGGCCTCGCCGCCCGCCCGGCGCACCTCCTCGGCCGCCGCCTCCAGACCCACCCGGCCCCGGGCCAGCAGTGCCACCCGGGCGCCGGCGGCCCCGAACGCGCGGGCGGTGGCCCGGCCGACCCCCGCGCTCGCCCCCGTCACCACCACGGTCCGGCCCTCGAACGGCCGCCGCACCCGGTGGGGCCGCCGGTGCTCGCGCCGCCGCCGGGGCTCCCGGGTCGCCCGCAGCACCACCAGGCTCTCCAGGAACGAGACGACATCGGACCTGCTCACCACCATGACCGCACACTCCTGATCTGTCCCCAGCGGCATCCGTCAGCCCGGCGACTGCCCAGGCCGGCCGGGAACACGCCCGCGCCCCCGGCGACGGGTGGAACCGGCCCGGCCGGGTACACGCGCCAGCGACACGAGGTGAAGGCCATGAAGATCCTGACGATGGGCGTCGAGGAGGAGTTCGTCCTCGTCGACCGGGCGACCCGCGCACCGGTCGGCCGGGCACCGAGGGTGATCGAGCTGTCCGCCGAGGTGCTCGGCGGACAGGTCCAGAAGGAGTTCTTCAACGCCCAGGTGGAGACCACCACGCAGCCCACCGCCTCCTGCCGCGACCTGCGCGACGAACTGGTCCGGCTGCGCTCCGTGATCACCGACGCGGCCCGTACGGAGAACTGCCTGCCGGTCGCCAGCGGCACCTCCGTCGTACCGCCGGAGAGCCCGCTGACCGTCACCGACACCGATCGCTACCGGCGCATGGCGCGCCGCTTCGCCACCCGTTTCAGCCCGGTCGACGGACTCCTGTGCGGCTGCCACATCCACGTCGGCACCCTCGACCGCGAACTCGCGCTCGCCCTGTCCCGGCGCATGGCCCCGTGGCTGCCCGCCCTCCAGGCACTGAGCACCAACTCGCCCTTCGCGCGCCGCCGCGACACCGGCTTCGACAGCTGGCGCTCCGTCGAGTACGCCCGCTGGCCCACCGTCGGGCCCGCCCCCGCCCTCGACGAGCCCGGGTACCTCGCCCACGTCGCCGAGCTGGTGCGCAGCGGCACCGTCATGGACCCGCACATGCTCTACTGGCACGCCCGGCCGTCCGACCACGTCCCGACCCTGGAGATCCGGGTCGCCGACGCCAACGCGGACGTCGAGACGGTCGTGATGCTCGCCGCGCTGGTCCGCGGCCTCGGCACCGTCCTGCTGCGCGAGGAGGCGGACCGCCGGCCCGCGCCCCGCGTACCGCTCCGGCGCCTGCTGCTCGCCCACGAGATGGCCGCCCGGCACGGCCTGTCCGGCTACGGCATCGACCCCTTCACCGGCCGTGAACGCCCGTCCGCCGAGCTCGTCGACCGCCTCGTCCACCGCGCCCTGCCCGCCCTCGACGACGCCGGCGACACCGCCCGGGTGCTCCGCCAGTGGCACCACGTGAGGACCCACGGCGCCGGCGCGGCCGTCCAGCGCGTCGCCTTCCGCCGGCACGGGCGGCTTGCGGACGTCGTGGACGCCCTGGCCCGCCTGACCGCCCGCGTCTGACGGGCACCCGCCGCGGCGCCGGACCGGGCCGCGCCGAACCCGGCCGCATGGCGCGGGCGAGGCCGGGCACTGGCCGGATGACGCCGGCGGAGGCGGGACGGCGGAGCCCCGGGACGGCCCGGACGGCGCGAACGGCGCGCACCGGGCCGTGGCGGCTCCGCCGTCCGCCCCGCCCCCACCCGCCCCCTGGGAGACCCGATGACCTCGCACGACGCACCCCGGCCCGGCGGCGTCGCCCTGTTCGACCTCGACGGGACCCTCGTCGACACCAACTACCTGCACACCCTGGCCTGGTGGCAGGCGCTGCGCCAGTACGACCACCACGTCCCGATGGTCCGGATCCACCGCGCCATCGGCATGGGCGCCGACCGGCTCCTCGACGCGGTGCTCGGCTCCGACCGCGGGCACGCGCAGGACGGCGCCATCGCCGACGCGCACGGCACCCTGTACGCCGAGTGGTACGCGACCCTGCGCCCCTTCGAGGGCGCGGCCGCCCTGCTGCGGGCGACGGCGGCCCGGGGCTGGCGGGTGGTGCTCGCGAGTTCCGCCGCGGAGGCGGAGGTCGCCGCCGTCCGCGAACGGCTCGGCGCCGACGACGTCATCGAGGCCGCCACGAGCGGCGGCGACGTGTCCGCGACCAAGCCCGCCCCGGACATCGTGGAAGCGGCCCTCGACACGGTGGGCGCCGAGGCGTCCGACGCCGTCTTCGTCGGCGACACGGTGTGGGACGTCGAGGCCGCCCGGCGGGCCGGCATGCCCTGCATCGGCCTGCTGACGGGCGGCATCCCGCGCGGCGACCTGGAGGCCGCGGGCGCCGTCCTGGTCTGCGAGGACGCCCTCACCCTGCTGCGCACCATCGACTCCACCCCGCTGTCCCGTCCCCCGGGCTGACCCGGCCGGGCGGCGTGCTGGTTGCCCGCGTCCCGACCGGGTAGTCGCGGGGGCGAGACGGAACGCGCGACCGAATCACGGCCGACGGCGCACCGTCGCAGAACCGATGCACGACGCAGAACGGACGAAGGAGGAGGAGCAGAATGACCACCCCCGACCGCGGCAGCAGCAAGTCCGGACCGCGACTCGACGACGCACGCAAGAAGGAGGTCGAGGGCCAGGTCCGCGCCGGGCACCCCACGCGGGCCGAGGACTGGCACGACCCCGAACCCCCGGCCGACCCGCCGCCCTACTCCGACGAGAGCAAGGGCGAGGAGGGCGCATGACCTCCCCCGAAGACCCGTCCACCACCACGGACGCGCGCGGCGACGACGTCTACCAGCCGACCGGCTCCGACGCGGCCAACCGCCCGAGCGGTCCGGTGGACCCGGAGAACGCGCTGGCGACCGAACCGACCGACCCGGCCGCCGCCCCCGAGGAACCCGGCTACTCCCCGCCGGACCGGCCGGTCGCGGTCACCCGCCACGGCACGACCGCCGGCGAACAGCGGGCCGGAGCGCCCCTTGACGAGCGCCTCGCGGAGGAACGGCCCGACGTGACGCCCGAGCAGGACGACGGCGTCGGTGACCTGCCCGGCGGGGACGGCGAGCCGCTGGACGCCGAGTCCGGCGCCGCCCGCGCCGGGCGCCTCGTCCCGGCCGACCCGCCGGTGCCGGGCGGCGTCGCCGCGCGCGACGTCGGCCCCGACGACGCGGCGGCCACCGCCGAGGAGGCGGCCATGCACCGGGACACCGCCGTCGACGGCGGAGACGCCGGACCCGACGCCGGACCCGGCGAGGGGACCGGGGAGCGCACCGACGACCGTACCGACGACTGAGACGACCGAACCGACAGCACGGCACTCGGCGTGCGAGGTGATGAGGGTGAAGCTCGACTTCTTGGCGCCCGTGGCCCACCAGGGACCCTGGGCATCCGTATACGCCACCACAGGACCGCCCGACGAGTCCTCGGCGGAGCGCCGCGAACTGGTCTGGCGCGAGCTGTGCCGCTCCCTGGAGGAACAGGGCGCGGACGAGGCGACCGTCGGCGCGGTGCGCGAGGAACTGGACCGCGCCGCCCCCGGGGCGGGACAGCACGGACTCGCGCTGTTCGCCTCGGAGGGCCGGGTCGCGCTCACCCGCCCCCTGGACCGGGAGCCCGGCGGGCCGTCCGCCGTGTGGGCGGACCTGCCCCGCGTCACGCCCCTGCTCGACCCCGCCCGGCAGGCGCCCGCCTGTCTGGTCGCCCGCGTCGACCGGAGCGGATGCGACTACTACGTCCACGGCGCCGGCGACGGCGCGCGGCAGGAGGGGGAGCCGGGGAAGGGCACCGTCGAGGGCCGGGACTGGCCGCTGCACCGGGCCGCCTCCGGCGACTGGTCCGCCTCGCACTTCGACGCCGCCGTGGAGAACACCTGGGAGGAGAACGCGGCCCTGACGGCCGACGAACTCGCCCGGGTCTGCCGGGAGTCCGGCGCCGAAGTGATCATGCTCGCGGGCGGGGCGCGCGAGTGCCACGCCGTGCGCGACCACCTGCCCGCGGAACTCCGCGAGGTCACCAGGATCAGCTCGCACGGCGGCCGGGCCGCCGGTTCCGACACGGACCTGCTGACGGCCGACGTCGAGGCGGCCCGCCTGGACATGGCCGCCCGGCACGCCGAGTCCGTGCTCGACCGCTTCCGGTCCGGTCGCGACGAGGGCGAGCCGCCCAGCTCCTCCGTCGAGGGCGTGCCCGCCGTGGCCGACGCCGCCCGACAGCACCGTCTCGACACCCTGCTGATCGGCGAGGCGGGCGCGGACCCCGGCCGGGAGGTCTGGGTCGGCGACCGTCCCGACCAGCTCGCGGTGCGCCGTACCGACGCCGAGGCACTCGGCGCCGCCCGGCCGCACCAGGCCCGGGCCGACGACGCCCTCGTGCTCTGCGCGGCCCTGTCCGGCGGCGAGGCGGTCATGGTGCCGGGCGACGGCTCCGACGGCACCCCCGCCGGCGGGATCGGCGCGATCCTGCGCTGGCCGCGCAGCGAACCGGAGCGGCAGGCCGACCGCTGAGGCCACCCCGGCCCACCGGCCGCGCAACCGACGAGGCCCGGCGCGAGCGCCGGGCCTCGGTCCGCGGGGCGGACGCGGCTCAGAGCGACCGCAACGTCTCCGCCGCCGTGCGCAGATCGGCGACCAGACCCTCGTACATCCGCTCCCGGTCCGCGTCCCGCGCCCGCAGCACGGCCGAGGGGTGCACGGTCGCGAGCACCTGGACGCCCTCGGGGAGGGCGGGTCCGCGGCCCTTGCCGCCGTCCTCACCCGGGTCCGGCGCCGGTCGCGGGACGCCCCGGTCGGCGCCGACCCGGAAGGACGGCCCGAGCAGGGCCCGGCCGGCCGTGGCGCCCAGGGTGACGACCAGGTCGGGGGAGACCAGCCGCAGTTCGGCCGCGAGCCACGGCCGGCAGGCCAGCGTCTCGCGCAGGCTGGGCGCCTTGTGGATGCGCCGTTTGCGGGTCTCGTCGCGGGTGAACTTGAAGTGCTTGACCGCGTTGGTGACGTAGACCTCCTCCTCGTCGATCCCCGCGTCCCGCAGCGCCCGGGTGAGGAGTTGGCCCGCCGGGCCGACGAAGGCGACCCCCTCGCGGTCCTCCCGGTCCCCCGGCTGTTCCCCCACCAGCATCAGGCGCGCGTCCGGGGCGCCGCGCCCGAAGACGGTTCCGGTCGCCTCCCGGTGCAGGGGGCAACCGCGGCAGTCGGCCGCCGCCCGCCGGTGGGCGGGCAGCCGGCCGCGCCTCGGCAGGAAGGGCGTGGCGTCGTACGGCTCGGCGCCCTCCTCAGGCCTGGTGCCGGGTGCCTGCTCCTGCTCCCGCGCCTGCTCCGGCTCGGGCGCCTGCTTCGGGTTCGGGTTCATCGGGGACCTCCAGGCGGAAGCCGTCACGGGGCCCGGTCGGGATGCGGGTCAGCGGGATGCGCAGGTCCTGCTCGGGCAGCGTGAAGTCCAGCCCGGCGAGTTCGCGGGCGAGCGCGGCCAGCACCGCGACGGTGATGTCCTCGCCGGGGCAGCGGTGGCCCTCGCGCGGGCCGCCGCCCTGCGGGATCAGCCCCTCGGGATGCGCGACCGCGCCGAGGAACCGGTCCGGCACGAACCGGAAGGGCTCGTCCCACAGTTCGGGGTCGTGGTTCTGCCCGTACACGTCGAGCAGCAGCATCGTGCCCTCCGGCACCGTCTCGCCGCCGAGGAGCAGCCCGTCGGGGGCCAGCGCGCCGACGAACGGCACGAAGGGGTAGAAGCGCCGCACCTCGTGCGCGAAGGAGACGGCGAGACCGGCGGGTTCGTCGGCCGCGAGCCGCCGCCGCAGCGCGGGATCGTCCCGCATGGCGTGGGCGGCGAAGGTGACGAACCAGGTGATGGCCACCGCCGGCCGCACGATGTTGAGGAGTTCGACCGCGGCGGTGTGGGGATCGAGCGGCGAACCGTCGGCCTCCCGGTGGGCCACGACCGCCTCGAACGCGGTACGGGGCGGCTCGGCCGGTCCCTCCTCGCGTGCCCGCACCACCGCCCGGCCCAGCAGCTCCTCCTGGCGGGCCCGCGCCCGCCGGGCACGCAGGTGCCGCGGCCCCGGCGTGGCGAAGCCGTCGACCATGGCCACGCAGTCACGGGCGAGCCGTTCGGTGTCCGGGACGCCGTCCTCGGGCAGCCCGGCCCAGTCCGTCACCGCCCGGGCGAGCACCAGCGCGCCCAGGTCGAACAGCGAGACCCGCTCCCCGCGCCGGCGCTCCCATTCCGCCCGGAACTCCGCGCACACCCGGGCCGTCAGCGCGCGCACCTCGGCCAGATCCGTGAGCCGCTCCAGGAACAGCTCCTTGCGCGCCCGGTGGGCCGCGCCGTCCAGGGTGTGCACGGCGCCGCGGCCGAAGAGCGTGTCGAGCACCGGCCCGGGCAGTGCCCCGGCGCGGTGCGCGTGGTCCTCGTTGTAGAAGAAGGCGACCGCCTCCGTGCCCCGGAGCACGCGCACCGGGTGTCCGAGGAGGCGGGTCCGCAGGGGCCCTCCGGCGTCGGCGGCGCCCCGGCGCCGCGCGACCCCGGGCAGCCAGGCGTAGCCCTTCAGCAGCAGGAGGAGGGTGTTGTCGGCCGGCATCAGGCGCTGTCCCGTCACCGGTCCCGTCCGGTCCGGCGGGTCTTGTCGGCGGCCTTCTCCATCTGCTCGCGGGCCTTGCCCGCCGTCTTCTGCGCCTTGCCCTTCATCTCCTGGCTCTTGTCGTCGGTGACCTTGCCCATGGCCTCCTTCATCCGGCCCTTCATCTTGTGCTCGGTGCCCTTCCGCATGGTCGCGCTCCTCTCGCACGCCGCCGGTGCCGGCGGCTTCCTGACGGGCCGGTGCCCCGGGGACGCGGAACCATGCCCGGGACGGCCGGAGCGAAGGGAGACGCATGCATGGCGGGGATACGGGCAGGAGCGCGAGGGACGACCGGCATTGCGGCGGACACGACGCGGGCCGGAACCCGAGGAGGTTTCGACATGATTCCGCTTCTGCTCGTACTACTCCTGATTCTGGTGCTCTTCGGAGCAGGCTTCGCCGTTGATGTCCTGTGGTACATCGCCCTGGCCGTACTGGTCATCTGGGTGCTGGGATTCTTCTTCCACGGCGCGCAGGGCCGCTGGTACCGCTGGTGACGGCAGGGCCCGCCCTCCTTCCGGACCGCATGGCGGCCCGGAAGGGGGGCATCCGCCGTTCGGACGAGGAGGTGCGCGATGACGCCCGACCAGGAGCGGACCGCACGGCCCGAGGACGAGTTCCAGGCGCCGCGGACGTTCGTCGTCTGGGTACGGGGTGACCTCGACATGGACCACGCGGACGAGCTGAGGCCCCTGCTCCTCGACGGCGTCGACCTGGCGCCGCACGGCACGGACATCGTGATCGACCTCCAGAACTCCTCGTTCTGCGACTCGACCGGTCTCAATCTGCTGCTCGCCGCCCGGGAACGGGCGCTCGCCGCCGGCAACCGCATCACCCTGGCCGCCCCCAGCCACCAGATGATCCGGCTCCTCGAGATCACCGGATCCGCAGACCTGTTCGACCTGGGCCCGGCCGCAGAGGGGAGGCCCCGGTGATCGCCCGGGGCGAGGGGGTCGGCGACCGGCAGGAGACCTGCGACGAACGCGCGGACCGGCTGTGGGGGGAGCTGCTCCACGAGGTGCGGGTCGCCTTCACCGGCGTCCAGCTGCTCTTCGCCTTCCTGCTGGCGGCCGCCTTCACCCCCGTCTTCGCCCGGCTCGGACAGACCGACCGGCTCCTCTACGTCGGCTGCGTGGTGCTCGGGGCCGCGGCGATCGGCACGCTGACCGCGCCCGTGTGCCTGCACCGGCTGGTCACCGGCCTCGGCGTGAAGCCGGAGGCCGTGGTCTGGGCGGCGCGGCTGACCTCCGCCGGTCTCGTGCTGTTCTTCGGCACCATCGCCCTCGCCCTGCTCGTCGTCCTGCGCATGGTGGTCGGCGCGCCCGTCGCGCTGGCCATCGACGCGGTGCTGCTGCTCTGGTTCGCCGCCTGCTGGCTGCTGCCGGCCCTGCTCCTGCGCCGTGCCGTCTCGGGCCGCGCCCCGGCACGGGTGCGTGACGGGGCACGTGACAGGACGCGGGGGCGGGTCCGGCCGGACGGCGTACGGCGCACGGACGGCGTACGGCGCGTTCACGCCGCCTCGTGGCCCGGGACCGGCAACTCGTAGAGCGCGAACGCCCGGTCGATGACCGGCTGGGCGACGTTGCGCACCCGGACCCCACCGGCCGTCATGCCGTGCTCGGTGCCCAGATGGGCATGCCCGTGGACGGCCAGGTCGGCGCCCACCGAGTCGATCGCCTCGGCCAGCAGGTAGCTGCCGAGGAACGGATAGATCTCCACCGGCTCGCCGGCCAGGGTGTCCGGGACGGGCGCGAAGTGCGTGAGCGCCACCCGGACCTCGCAGCCGTCGTCCGCCAGCTCCTGGAGCGCGGACGACAGGCGCTCGGCGGCGACGTGCGCCACCCTCACCCAGGCCCGCATCTCCGGCTCGCCGAACGCTCCCGCGCTCCGGCCCGCGAAGCCCCCGCAGAAGCCCTTCGCGCCGGCCACGCCGATCCGGTGGCCCCCGGCCGGGAACACGGCCGAGTCGCCCTCCAGGACGCTGACCCCGGCGTCGGTGAGCGTGCGCGTGACCTCCTCCGCCCGGTCCGAGTGGTAGTCGTGGTTGCCGAGCACGGCGACGACCGGGACGCCGACGTCCCGGACCTCCTCGGCCACCACCCGCGCCTCGTCGACGGTGCCGTGCCGGGTCAGGTCACCGGCCAGCAGCAGCACGTCCGCGCGCTCGGGAAGCGTCAGGAACGCGGGACGCAGCCGCCCCGCGCAGTCCGGGCCCAGATGGATGTCCCCGACCGCCGCCACCCTCACGGCGTGATCGGCGTGCCCGTCGGTCCTCGCTGATGCCGGCGTCATGGCAGGTGCTCCGTGTGGTCGGGGGCGTCGACGGACGGCGTGCCGAGATCCGTACGGATGACGAGCCCGGACAGCTCCTGCCGGGCGAGCCGCAGGATCTCCTCGCGCCGGCCGGCGGTGGGCAGCGTGCCGGACAACAGCACCGCGTCGCCGCGCAGTTCGATCCGCACGCCGAGTTCGGCGATGTCGTCACCGGCCAGCCGCTCGCGCAGCCGGGCGATCCGGTACTCGATCTCCTGGGGGTCGTGCGGGCTCATCGCTCCCGCCCCGCTTCCTGCCCGCCGGCGCCGCGGGGCACGACGTCGAGCAGTTCGAGCAGATACAGGAACGCGGCCGCCATCGGCTGCTCCCCGGTCTCCTCGCGGACCCGGTCCCAGTCGACCCGTTCCCGCAGGCCCCGTGCGACCGGCAGCAGCGCCCCGAAGTCGCAGTGGTGCTCCGAGAGCGCGGCAAGCCGGCCGACCATCAGGTCGGTCGGCTCGATCACCGGCATGTGCACCGAGTCGACCGGCAGGGTCACCGCCCGCCCCAGCAGCTCGTCGGTGACGGGGCGGCCGGCCAGGGCGAAGATCAGGTCGATCTGTTCGCCGTCCCTGCGCCCCTTGACCAGCCAGTCCTCGGGAGGGTCGACGATCTCCACGCCGTGCTCGTCCAGCAGGGCGGTCACCTGCTCGGCGTCCTCCCTGCGCACGGCGAAGTCCGCGTCGTGCTGGAGCCGCACCGGGATGCCGTAGGCGTACGCGGCCACACTGCCGACCAGCGCGAAGGGACAGCCCGAGGCCTTGAGGACGCCGGCGACCTCCTTGGTGACCTCCAGGATCGCCTGGGTGTGGTCCGGCGGGAGGTTCCGCGACCGGCGGCCGCCGGCCGACGCACGCGCCGCATGACCCGCGGAGGCCGCGGGGCCGCGGCCCACGGGGGCGCGGCCGGCGTTCACGGGGGTTTCTTCGACGAGGTTCATCTCGATTCCTCCTGCTGCCGGGCGCACCGCTGTCGGCCCGGATCTCCGGGGACCGGCCTCTACCCCGTCCGACCCGAAGAATGCGTCGGGGCCGCCCGCGGGGAGCCGCTGCGCCCCGAACGCGTTCAGGACGCCGTCAGGGCCTGGGCCGCCAGGTTCTTGATCATGGTCTCGGTCCAGCGGAGCTCGCGCTCGGCACGGGGCAGACCGCGTCCGGTGAGCTCGGTGAGCCGGGCGTCCCGGGAGGCCGCGGCGGCCTGGGCGAGCATCAGCCAGTACACGCGGTTGCCGGTGACGGCCAGGTGCAGGGCGCGCAGGTCCGCCAGGAGCCGCAGCCGGGTGCCGTCCGGCACGGAGCCGGTCTCGTCCGGACCGGCCGGGAGCGGGGTGCCGTCCGCGGGACCGTACTCCTCCAGGGCCTCCCGCAGCAGCCCCTCGTGCTCGGCCGACCAGCGCGCGAGCTCGGTCGCGACGTGCCGGACCTCGTGCTCCTCGGGGTGGAGCCGGACCATGGCCTGCAGCTCCGCCGTCAGCCGGCCCTCGCCCCGGCGCAGGGCGTCGAGGACCGCCGCGATCCCGTTCACGATCCCGCCTCCCTCGGGTACGGCTCCGATTCCGCGCCCGGCTCGCCCGCCGCGTCCGGCTCCGGCTCCCCGTACGACTCCTCGACGCGTGCCGTCCGGTCGCCCGCGGTTCCCGGGACCGCGTCCGGGCGAGCCGGGGCGGAGGCCGTGGTGGTGGGGGCGGGGGAGGGGGTGCCGTCGCCGCGGCCCAGCAGGATGAGACGGGCGGCGGAGGTCTTGAACAGCGGCTGCTTGGAGACCGGGTCCCAGTCCGTGACCGTGGCCTCGTTGGCCGCCCGCCCGGGCGTCCCTCCGTCGGGGCCCGAGCCGCCGGCCGTGTCCCAGTAGCCGTAGTGGAAGGGGACGAACAGCAGTCCGCGCCGGATCCCGGTGACCCGCAGCCGCCCGCGCAGCGAGCCGTGCCGTCCCGCGACCTCGACCAGGTCGCCCTCGTGGAGGTCCCGCTCGGCGGCGTCGGCCACCGAGATCTCCACCCACACCTCGGGCGCCGCCGCGGCCAGCTGTGGGGTCCGTCCCGTCTTGGTCCGGGTGTGGAAGTGATAGAGCGTGCGGCCGGTCGTCAGCTGGAACGGCAGTTCCGCCCCGGTGTCCTCGTGCGGCGGCAGGTACGCCGCCGCCCGGATCACCGCCCTGCCCTCCGGATTCAGCTCGCGGTACTCGGCGGCCTGCGCAGGGGCACCGGTGACCAGGTCCTTGCCGTACGACTCGCACACGTCCGGGTGGGCCCAGGAGACGCCGTCCGCGTACAGCCGGGGCGTCCCCTCCGGGGCCTCGGCCGTGCACGGCCACTGCACCCCGCTGCCGCCGCGCAGCAGCTCGTACGACAGACCGGTGTAGTCGCACGGGCGGCCCGCGCTGCACCGCTGCCAGGCCCGGAAGGCGGACTCCGGGTCGTACCAGCCGACCAGCGGGCCGCCGTCCTGGTCGCGGAAGTCCATGCGCCGGGCGTAGTCGAGGAAGATGTCCAGGTCGGGGCGCGCCTCCCCGGGCGGATCCACGGCCCGCTCGGACAGGTGCACGGTCCGGTCGGCGTTGGTGAAGGTGCCGGTCTTCTCCCCCCAGGTCGCGGCCGGCAGGACGACGTCGGCGAACCGGGCGGTCTCGGTGAGGAACAGGTCCTGCACCACGAGGAACAGCCCCTCGCGGCCCAGGATCTCGCGCACCCGGGAGAGCTCGGGGAGCGAGACGGCCGGGTTGGTGCCGCTGATCCACAGCATGCGCAGCGAGCCCTGCTCGGCGTAGCGGAACATCTGCAGGGCGTGCGTCGGCGGCGCGTGGTGCGGGATGCGCTCGGGCTCGACGTTCCACACCCGCGCCAGGTCGGCGACGTGCGCCTCGTCGGCCCAGTTGCGGAAGCCCGGCAGGTCGCCGTCGGCGCCGCACTCGCGGGTGTTCTGCGCGGTCGGCTGCCCGTTCATCTGGAGCACGCCCGCGCCGGGCCGGCCGAGCATGCCGCGGAGCAGGTGCAGGTTGTTCACCTGGACGGCCGCGGCGGTGGCCTGATGGGACTGGTAGAAGCCCTGCAGCACCGTCGACATCAGCCGGTCCGCGGTGCCGAGCAGTTCGGCCGCCTCCCGGATCCGGGCGGGCGGCACGTCGCAGCGGGCGGCGGCCCACTCGGGCGTGCAGGGCGCGACGGTCCGGGCCAGCTCCTCGTAGCCGACCGTGTGCCGCTCGACGTAGGCGTGGTCGACGTGCCCGGCCCGGACGATCTCGTGCAGGAGGGCGTTCATCAGGGCCACGTTGGTGCCGAGCCGCGGCGCCAGGTGCACGGTCGCCCGCCGGGCCACCGGGGTGGGCCGCGGGTCCACGCACACCAGGCGCGGCGGCTCGGGGCCGGCGAGCCGGTCGAGCACCCGCATCCACTGCACCGGCTGGGTCTCCGCCAGGTTGTGGCCGAAGAGGGCGATCACGTCGGCGTGGTCGAAGTCGTCGTAGCAGCCCGGCTGTCCGTCACAGCCGAAGGACTCCTTCAGGGCCTCGGCCGCGGTCGAGGTGCACAGCCGGGTGTTGCCGTCGAGGTGCGGGGTGCCGAGGCCGGCCCGGGCCAGCACGGCCAGCGTGTAGTACTCCTCCAGGAACAGCTGCCCGGAGGTGTAGAAGCCGATCGAACCGGGCCCGTGCGCGTCGAGCAGGGCGCGCGAGCGGTCCGCGACGAGCCCCATCGCCGTGTCCCAGCCCGTCTCGACCAGCCGCCCGCCCCGCCGCACCAGCGGCCGGCGGAGCCGGTCCGCGGCACTGTTGGCCCGCCATGCGAAGGCGTCCTTGGGCCCGAGCCGGCCGCGGTTCACCCGGTCGACGACCCTGCCCCGCACCCCGACCATGCGCCCGTCCCGTACGGCGATGTCCATGGCGTCGCCGTCGGAGTGCAGGATCGACGCCGTCTGCACCCAGCGTTCGACGTCCTCCTCCCGGACGCCCTCGTCGAGACACAGGTCCCGGCGGGCGGGCCAGGGGCGGCCCCGGCCGTACGGGGTCCGGCTGCCCCAGGGCTGTGCGATGCGGTCCACCGAGGTCCTCACGGTCACCTCCCGGTCGGCCCGGCCCCTGCCAGGGGCGTCCGGCGGCGCGTCCGCCGCGGGCCCGCCCCGGCGACTGCCCGTTCCCGGCGGCTTCAGCCCTCCACGCCGGTCGCGGAGTGCGGGGCGCCGACCGGCTTGGACTCCGGGGAGCCGCGCTGCCGCAGGTAGACGGAGAGGATGGCCATGGCGGAGACGGCCAGCAGCTCCGACTGCCAGTTCTGCAGCGAGCGGTTCCAGAAGTCGGAGGACGCGAGGTAGGCGCCCCAGTCGATGGGCGCCTGGAGCTCCCGCAGGCGTTCGCCGTTGTACGCGGCGGCGCCGGCCACGGACTGGGCGAACCAGGACAGGAAGAAGAGGGCCGCCATCGCCAGGCCCAGGGAGTGCGAGTAGAGCGCCTGCCGCCAGTCCTTGGTGCCGGCCCAGCGCGGCGACTCGGCGTCGGCGTGGTCGCCCATCCGCTGCTGCCGCTCGCTCTCCGGACCCGCGTCCTGGAGGCGTTTCGACTCCGGCGAACCGCGCTGGAGGAGATGGACGGTCCCGAACACGTACAGGAAGAACTGCAGGAACTCGGACTGCCAGTTCTCGGTGACGTCGACGGCGAAGTCCGAGGACATCAGATAGTCGCCGAGCCCGATCTGCTGCAGCCCGGCGACGGCCAGCTGCTCGTTGAACTCGGCCCGTCCGGCGACCGCCTGGGCGGCGAGCACCACCAGGAAGGCCCCGCCGAAGACCAGGGTCAGACTGTTGGAGCGCCAGAACCCCATGCGCTCGGCGCGGTCCGCGCCGTCCCGGCGGCTCACCGGTGCATCGCCCCGATCACCGTGAAGTAGGCGAGGCCACCCAGGATCGTCAGGACGCAGCCGAAGAACACGGTCCTCAACGCGGTCATCCTCCCTTCAGTGCGCAGCGGTACGGCTCGTCCTCGCCCTGCGCGACGCAGCCGGCCGCGGTCACCCGCCACCCGCTGCCGAACTGGGACAGGAACAGCACGTCCCCGGCCGTGCGCAGCAGCGCGTCCCGTCCGTAGACCTCGACGCCCCGCACCGGGCCGGCCGCCGGCAGACCGAGCTCCCGCAGGGCCGGGCCGCACGGGCCCTGGGCGTCCTGCTCGACCTCGTCACGGGTCTCGGGGGCGAGCAGCTCGCAGCCGGCGCGGTAGTCATCGGCCGCGAGCGCCGCGGCGAACCGCCGGCCCGCCTGGGACGCTCCGTCCTCGCGGGCCGCGGACGCCCCGCACCCGCACAGCAGGGCCGCGAGCAGCAGCGCACCGCCCGCACGCAGAGACAACGACATGTCCTCACTGTGCGCGGACGGTCCGCCGGGTGCCGCGACGCGGGGCCGCCGAGGGCGTCGCCTTCACCCGAATGCGCGCTGCTGCCCGCCGGGACCGGCGGTGCCGGACCCCGAGGCGGTGCCGCCCGGGCCGGTCGCCGGGTCCGTGCCGGACTCCTCCGCGTCCTGCTCGAAACCGGTGCGCAGCAGCCGGTGGAAGAAGGAGCGATAGCGGCGCAGCGCCGTGCGCAGGCTCTCCGTGTCGGCCTCCTCGCCCTGCCGCCACTGGGCTTCGAGGGACTTGCGGTGGTCGGAGAAGGTGGTGGCGAGCTTCTGCATCACGTCGGCGACGAGGGCGTCGGCCTCGTGCACGGCCCGGCGCGGGTCGTCCACGAACAGGCTCTGGAGTTCGTGCCAGCGGGTGCGGAAGGACTCCTCGTCCCCGGGGTCCATCAGGCGCGGGGGCTCGTCGTCGGAGTGCTCGCCTCCGGCCGCGTGCTCGGCGGGGGCGCCCTGCCGGGCGCCGGACGGTACCGCGGCGGTGTCCCCCGCGGTGCGGTCGGCCCGCTCGGTGCGGTCGGGCTGCTCGGTCCGCTCGGGCTGCTCGGCCTGGTCCGGCCGGGCGGGGCCGGGCTCCTGCGGAAGGTTCAGTCCGCCCTGGCCGGAGGCGCCGTCTGAGCGGCCGGAGCGGTCGGAGTGGTCGGAGCCGCCGGAGCGGTCCGGTTGGGTGGTGCCGGTGGCCTCGCCCGGGTACTGGGGAGGCCTGCCGGGCTCGGTCTCGCGGTCGCCGCCCCGGCGGGCGATGTCGTCGGTCGACAGTCCGGTGGCCGCCGGTTCGGGTGCGGGCGTGTCGTTGTCGCGCATGGCGGAATCCCTCTCAGGACCGGCCGGAGCCGGGCCGGTTGCCGTCGGAGAGCAGCTCGTCGAAGAGCGACCGGTAGTGGACCATCGCCCCGCGCAGCTGCTCGGTGGTGGCCCGGTGGTCCGCGCTCAGCCGGTCGACCTCGTGGGCCGCCCGATAGTGCTCCAGGGTCTTCCCGTGCTCCACGGACAAGTCCCTGGCCTGCTGCTCGAAGTCTTCGGTGGGGTACCCGCGCTCGCGCATGAGGGCGGTCACCAGCCGGTCCGCGTCGTGCACGGCGGACTCCGGGCGGTCGACGAACTGCTCCTGCACCCCGCGCCACTCGCGGGCGTAGCGGTCCCTGAGGCCGGGGTCGAGCGGCCGGATGTCGAGGGACTCGTGGCGCTCCTGGCGCTTGCCGAGCTCGTACTCGGCCGCCCGGCGCCCGCCCGCCTCGTCGACCGCGCGGTCGTACTCGGGACCGAAGCGCTCCCGCAGCCGGCGCCGTCTGCGCCGGTCCAGGAAGATCGCCAGCGCGATCAGGACGATCACCACCGCCACCGGGATGACGATGGCCAGAAGTGTTCCTGTGGACATGGCCGGGCCCCCTTGGCTCTGTCGGGTCCTCGCGTCCCGCGGCTGCCCGCCGAACGGCGGGCGAAACCGCGCCCGGCGCGAATGAAGCCTCCGGGACCGGTCACACGCAGGCCGAAGAGCCCCGTCGCACACGGCAGGAGGCCGACCATGAGCAACCCCCAGGGACCCGAACAGCGGCGCAGCGGCAAGGGCGGCGCCACACCGCAGGAGAGCGCGGAGCTCAAGGCCCGCCAGACCGGCGAGCCCCGACGCGGCGGCGGCCGGCCGCACGGCACCGACAAGGGCCGGCGCGGCGGCGGCGAGGGCGGCGGAACCCCTCCCGACCAGCGGGAGCGGCACGGCAAGGACACGTGAGCGGCCCCGCCGACGGGCCACCGGCGCGCGCCGGTGGCCCGGTCCGCGCCCGGTGCCCCGTCGGCGGTCACCGGCCTGTGCCGGTGGTCCGGTCCGTGCCCGGATGCCCGCAGTCCGGCGGGGTAGGCGCCCGTCGAGCGGCCGACCACCGGCTCCGGCCGTGCAGGAGGTGAGCCCGATGACCATCCCGAGCAACCCCGACCCGGACCCCCGCAGGACCCCGGGACTCGACCGGGGCGGCGGCGTGCCCCCGGGCGAGACGCCGCCCGCCGAGACCGGCACCGGCACCGGAACGGGCCCGCACCGCCCGCCGAAGCGCGGCTGGGCGGGCGGACCGCTGCTGGTCGTCGTGATCGTCGTCCTCGTCTGCGCCGCGTTCTTCGCCGCGTACGGGATCGTCCTGGCGGTCCGTTAGACGGACGTCCGCCGGCCCGGCTACGGAACGGTCAGCACGATCTTGCCGGCCGTGCGCTCCGTCTCGCCCAGGGCGTGGGCCCCGGCCGCCTCGGCCAGCGGGAAGACCGCCGCCACGTGGGCGCGCAGGGAACCGGCGGCGACCAGGTCGGCGACGGCGTTCATGCCGGCGTGGTCGGCCTCCACGAGGAGGGTCTCGACCCTGACCCCGCGGGCCGCGGCCTTCGCGGCCTCCTCGGGGTCGGTGCCGGGCAGGATCGACACCAGGACGCCGCCGGGGCGCAGGACGTCGAGCGAGCGGCTGCGGGTGTCGCCGGACAGCGGGTCGAGCACCACGTCGACGTCCCGGACGACGTCGCGGAAGTCGGTCGTGCGGTAGTCGACGACCTCGTCGGCGCCGAGCGACCGCACGAAGTCGTGCTTGGGGGCGCTCGCGGTGCCGATGACGTACGCGCCGCGCGACTTGGCGATCTGGACGGCGAGGTGGCCCACCCCGCCGGCGGCGGCATGGATCAGGACGCGCTGCCCGGCGCCGACGGCGGCGGTGTCCACCAGCGCCTGGTGGGCGGTGAGGGCGGCGAGCGGCAGGGCGCCGGCCTGGACGTGGTCGATGCCGGCGGGCTTGCGCGCGAAGGCGCGCGCCGGGCCGGTGACGTACTCGGCGTGCGAGCCGACGCCGTGCGGGTAGGGCAGCATCCCGAAGACCTCGTCGCCGGGCTTGAACAGCGTGACGCCGAAGCCGACGGCCTCGACGACGCCGGAGACGTCCCAGCCGAGGACCAGGGGCAGGCGGTCGAGGAAGAGCCCGGCGGCGCGGTGCTTCCAGTCGGTGGGGTTGACGCCGGCGGCGCGGACGGCGACGAGGACCTGGCCGGGGCCGGGCGTGGGGCGGGGCAGGGTCACCTCGGTGAGGACCTCGGGGGTGCCGTGGGTGTCCTGGCTGATGGCGCGCATGGTGGTGGCATTCGTCATGGGCACCAGCCTCGCCGCCGGGCCCCGCCCCGTACCATGGCATGAATGCCAACTTCCGACGGGATCGTGCCATGACCACCGCCACCACCGCGCCCGCCGCCGTCCACCGTGTGGTCGTCCTCGCCCTGGACGGCACCTATCCCTTCGAACTCGGCATCCCCAGCCGGGTCTTCGGCGCGCTCCAGGACCGCTACGAGGTGCTGACCTGCTCGGTCGACGGCGGGCCCGTGGTCACCAACGCCGACTTCTCGGTCACGGTGGGGCACGGCCCCGAGGTGCTCGCGACGGCGGACACCGTGCTGCTGCCGCCCTTCGACATCTCCCGGCTCTCGCGCACGCTGCCGCCGGGCGTCGGCGAGGCGCTGGCGACCGTACGGCCCGGGACGCGGATCGTGTCGATCTGCACGGGCGCCTTCGTCCTCGCGGCCGCGGGGCTGCTCGACGGGCGGCCCGCCACCACCCACTGGGCGGTGGCCGCGGTCTTCCGCTCCTGGTACCCGGAGGTCGCGCTCGACCCGGACGTGCTGTTCGTCGACGACGGCGACGTGCTGACCTCGGCCGGCGCCGCCTCGGGCGTCGACGTCTGCCTGCACCTCGTGCGGCGGGACCACGGTGCCGCCGTCGCCAACCAGGTGGCCAGGGCCTGCGTCGTACCGCCCTGGCGGGACGGCGGGCAGGCCCAGTACATCGAGCACCCCGTGCCGCCGCCGTCCGGCAACGGCACCTCGGCCACCCGCCAGTGGGCGCTGGAGCACCTGGACGAGCCGCTGACCCTGGCGCGCCTCGCCGGGCACGCCCGGATGAGCCTGCGCACCTTCGCGCGCCGCTTCGGCGAGGAGGTCGGCACGAGCCCGGGGCGCTGGCTGATCCAGCAGCGCGTCGTCCGCGCCCAGCACCTCCTGGAGACCACCGACCTCTCCGTCGACGACATCGCGGGCCGGGTCGGCTTCGCCACCGGCACCTCCCTGCGCGAGCACCTGCACGCCGCCATCGGCGTCTCGCCGATGGCCTACCGGCGCACCTTCCGCGGGGCGGCCGTTCCGGCGGGCTGAGCCGCCGCGCCCCCTGCGTAGGATCGGCGCATGCTCGATGTGCGCCGTCTCCACCTGCTGCGCGAACTGCACCGGCGCGGCACCATCGCGGCCGTCGCCGAGGCGCTCAGCTTCACCGCCTCCGCGGTCTCCCAGCAGTTGAGCGTGCTGGAGCGCGAGGCGGGGGTGGCGCTGCTGGAACGGAGCGGACGGCGGGTGGTGCTCACGCCCGCCGGCCGCGGCCTCGTCGCGCACGCCGACGCCGTCCTGGAACGCCTCGAGCGGGCGAACGCCGAACTGGCGGTGGCGCGCGACGGCCTCGGCGGGCCGCTGCGCATCGGCACCTTCCCCTCGGGCGGCCCCGAGATCGTGCCCGCCACCCTGGCCGTGCTGGCCCGGCGGCACCCCGCCCTGGAACCGATGGTGCAGGAGATCGACTCGGCGCGGGTCTCCGACGGTCTGCGCGCCGGCGAGCTCGACGTGGCGCTCGTCCACGACTACGACTTCGTCCCGGCGGCCCCCGACACCACCGTCGACCAGGTGCCCCTCCTTGAGGAGCCGATGTACCTGGCCACCGGCGGGACTCCGGAGACCGCCGCGCCCGATGCCGGCGGCACGCTCGCCGAGCTGCTCGGCCCCTGGGCCGCCTCCCCCTGGATCACCGCCCGGGACGGCACGACCGGGCACGCCATGGCCGTACGCGCCTGCCAGGCGGCCGGATTCCAGCCCCGCATCCGCCACCGGGTCAACGACTTCCGTACGGTCCTGGGCCTGGCCGCCATCGGCCAGGGCGCCGGATTCGTCCCGGAGATGGCCGCCCGGCGCGCCCCCGAGGGCGTCGTCCTCACCCGACTGCCCCTCTTCCGGCGTTCGCGGCTCGCCTTCCGCGCGGGCGGCGGCGCCCACCCGGCCGTCGCGGCGTTCGTGGCGGCGGCGCGTACGGCCGTCGATGCTTCGGGCGACGGCGACGGCGACGGCGGTCCGCCGGACCGGCTCAGCGGGCGGTCGTGACCGCGGCGGGCTCCCACACGAACCCGTCGGGATCGGTGAAGGAGGCCGCGCCGTCGCCGCCGAGCGCGATCCGGTGCGACCCGCTGCCGTCGGCCGGCACTCCGACGTCCTTGGCCAGTGCCCGGCGGCCGTACAGGGCGAGCGTCACGCCGCTCCCGGAGCCGGCGAACTCGACGTACTTGCGCCCGAAGCTCCGCGCCACGACGAGGCCCCGCCCGACGTAGAACTCCTTGGTCGCGGCCACGTCCCCCGCTCCCAGGAGGAGCACCACTCGCTCGACGCGGCCGGTGGCGGGGCCGGTGTCCTTCTTCGCGGAGGACGCGAACTTCCAGACGGTGCCGTCCGGGGCCCGCACGACGCCGCCGTAGCCCCAGAACGACTTCGTGGCCGGCTTGAGGACGGTGGCTCCGGCGTCGGCCGCCGCGCCGACGAGCGCCCGCACGTCCGCGGGCTGCGCCACGGTGAGGGAGACCGCGAAGCCGCGGAATCCCTCGGACGGCTCGTCGGTGGCGGCCCGCAGGCGGACGTGGGCAGCGAGCCCGGAGGCCGTGTAGAAGGCTTCGGCCGCCGTCGGGTCGGCCACTTCGAGGGTGAGGAGTGCGAGAGAGGTCATGCCCACGACGCTAGGCGCGCAGGGCCCCGCGGGGCTTCTCGAATCCTGACCGATCGCCCCCGGGGCCCGGGGCCGTGCCCGAGGAGCGCCTCACAAACCGAGGGCCCGGGACGCGAGTTCGGTGCCGCGCAGGCGGGCCTCGACCTTGGTGAAGGCGCGGTCGCGGGGGTGAAGGTGTCGCCCCTGCCGGGGCAGACGGGGGTTGACGCGGCCCCGGCGAGCCCGCCGGGGCCGGGGACTACTCGCAGGTGACCTTGTCGCGCGGGGTGTAGTGGGTGTCGAAGGTCTCCCGCTTGACCTCCTTGCCGCCGTTCTTGAAGACCCGGTCGACCTGGATGTCGAAGCCCTCCAGGGGTTCCTGCACCTCGCACTTGTCGGCGAGCCTGCCCTTGCGCTCGCCGGGCGGCGTGATGTTGGTGCGCGGGCCCGCGACCGCCTCGACCGAGTCGTACTTCTTCGTGCCGAGGAAGCTCACCGTCACCGACGAGTCCGTCGAGCTCGCCTTGATGTAGATCGGCTTGCCCGTGTCGTTGCGGAACTTCAGGTCCAGCGTGCCCCAGGCCACCGTGGCCTCGCGGCCGGCCGGGTAGCGCTCGATGTAGAAGGAGTGCGCGCCGTGCTCGACCGGCTGGACGCCGGCGAAGAAGAGCGCGTTGTAGACGGTGGTCGCGACAGCCGAGACCCCGCCGCCGGGCGCCTTCTGGTACTGGCCGTCCATGATCATCGTGCCGTCGACGAAGCCGTTCGCCTCGGTGCGCTCGCCGACGGTGCGGTTGAAGCTCCACACCTCGCCGGGCTGCACGAAGGAGCCGTTGATCAGCTCGACCGCGCGGCCGATGTTGGTGGTGCGGTAGGGCGCGGTCGGGAAGTTCACCGTGAAGGTCGACATCTGCTCGGTGATGCCGAGCCGGGCCAGGGAGTCCGCGGACACCTTGGGCCGCGTCTCGGTGGTGTCGACCGCGGCGGTACGGGCGGCGGCGCCCTGCCGGGTGAGCAGCGGTTCCACGGCGCGGCCGAGGGCGGCCGGGGAGACCTGGCGGCCGGGGCGGCCGTCGCGCTCCACCACGACCTTGCCGTCCCGCACGCCGAGGCGGGCCTCGACCGGGCCGCCGGTGAAGGCGTGCAGCGGACGGGCCACGTCCGGGTCGCGGATCAGCGAGCTCGCGTCCAGGGCCGGGGTGAGCCGGCCGTTCTCGGCCTTGACGTCCAGGTGGTCGCCGAGCGTGGTGGGGGCGATCGACAGGCGCTTGTCGCCCGAGGTGAGGGTGACGGGGCCGGACATCGCCGGGTCGGCGAACTCCTTGACGAAGCGGGAGACCTCGGCGGCGCCCACCTTCGGGTGGGTCACCGAGACCGGCAGCGCCACGGGAGCCGCCGCGCTGCCGCCCGCGCCGGGGTAGGCGGCGCGCAGCGTCTCGACGGCCTTGTCGGTGTCGAGGGCGCGCCCGTCCCGGGCCTGGGTGACGACCGGCCTGCCGTCCTCGAAGGAGACGGCGCCCTCGCGGACGGCGCGGTCCTGCTGCTTCGCGGTGGCGGCGAGCGCCGCCCTGGCCTTCGTACCGTCGAAGGCGACCACCGGGGCGATGTCCCGGCTGCCCGAGGAGAAGAGCCGGCCGATCACCGTGACCGGATCGCGGGACGGGTCGGCCGCCCGGTCGGCGGTGGCGGCCACGTCGATGGTGAGGCCGGCCGCGGCAGGGTCGACGGTGGTCGTGGTGTCGCCGACGGCGACCCGGACGGGGTCCTTCCACGCGGCGGGAGCGGCGGCGGTGAGACGGGCGGCGGCCTCGGCGCGGCTCAGGCCGCCGATGTCGATGCCGTCGACCCGGGTGCCCGCGGAGATGTCGTCCCCGGTCACGGCCAGGGCCGCCACGTACAGTCCGCCGGCGACGGCGGCGACCACGCCGGTCGCGATCGCCGCCTTGCGTATGTGGCCGCGGCGCCCGTTCGGTGCCGCGGCGGCGTGGTCGGTCGTGGAGCGGCGCACACACCCTCCCGGTGCGGTGAGGAAGTCAGGGGGAACCCCCGGTGGGACGCCGCCGACCACTGCCGCAACCGGAACCTGCCGGAGCCGTGGCCGGGCGTCCCCCGCACGGGGGCCTTCCTCGACGGTACGCCCAACCGGGTGAAAGATCCAGATAGTCCCTTTCGTTCCTTCGGTGACACTCCTCTCATTCCGGTGGAACTAAGGTGGACCGGTGTCCACGCCCCCCACTGGTCCCCAGTCCGTCGACCGCGCGCTCGCCCTGCTCGACGCCGTCGCCGACGCCGACCGGCCCGTCGGGGCCAAGGCGCTGGCCCGGACCCTGGGGTGCGCCCTGTCGACCGTCTACCACCTGACCGGGCCGCTGATCGCCCGCGGGCACCTGGCCCGCACCCCGGACGGCTACGTGCCCGGGCCGCGCGTGCCCGCCCTGCACCGCGCCTACCAGCGGCACCACGGGCTCGGCGGGCCGGTCGCCGAGCTCCTCGGTCATCTGCGCCGCACCGCCGGCGCCGAGGCGTACTTCACCGCGTACCGCGACGGCCGGATCACCGTCGTCGACACCACCGCCCCGGTCACCGACACCGCGCACCCCTTCGCGCCCGGCCCCGAGCCCCGCGCGCACGCCACCGCGCACGGCAAGGCGCTGCTCGCCGAGCTGCCCCGGGCCGCCCGCCGCCGCTATCTCGACGCGCACGGCATGGCCCGCTTCACCGAGCGCACGATCACCAGCCCCGAGCGCTTCGAGGCCGAGCTGGCCCGGGTGCGCGAGGGCCGCTTCGCCGTCTCGGTGGGGGAGGCGGACCCCGCGTACACCTGTCTGGCCACCGCCCTGCCGCTCCCGCCCGCCGAGGACGGCGTCGTGCACGCGCTCTCCCTGTCGCTGCCCACCGCCGACTTCCGGCGCCGCCACGGCGAGCTGCGCTCCGCCCTGGCCCGCGCCGTACCCCTCTTCACCGCCGCCCTGCCCCACCCGCCCGCGGCCGGCCCGCCGGGCCCGTTTCCGACCCTGCCGGAATCCTGAACCGCACGAGTGGCCACGCGCCCGGCCGCGCCGCACGATGAGCGCATGATCTTCATCGCCGTACGTTTCACCGTCCGCCCCGAGTTCGCCGACGGCTGGCTCGACCGCGTCGCCGACTTCACCCGCGCCACCCGCGAGGAGCCCGGCAACCTCTTCTTCGACTGGTCGCGCAGCGTCGACGACCCGAACAGGTTCGTCCTCCTCGAGGCCTTCGCCGACGCCGCGGCCGGCGCCGCGCACGTCGAGTCCGAGCACTTCAAGGCCGGTCTGGCCACCATGGCCGAGGCCATCGCCGCCACCCCCGAGATCATCAACGTCGAGGTGCCGCAGCAGGGCTGGGGCGCCATGGCCGAGCTCGCGCGCTGACCACGGGCCCCGTTCCGCGGGTGCGGCGCCCCGCCGCACCCGCGACACTGGACTGATACGACCTCCCGTCGGATGGGGGCGTGCACCATGCCGCTGCGAGGACAGCCGTCCGGGGCACTGCGCCGCTGGACCACCCTCTACCTGCTGTTCGTCGCCGTCGTGTCCGTCGCCTACCTCCAGATCCCGTCCCGGCACACCGTGCTGTGGGCGCTCATCGGACTCAGCGGGGTCGCCGCCATCCTCACCGGGGTACGGCTGCACCGGCCCGCGCGCCGCTGGCCCTGGCTGGTGCTCGCCGCCGCCAACCTCACCTTCGTCAGCGGCGACACCGCCTACAACGCCCTGGAGAGCTTCTTCCACCAGGACCGGCCCTTCCCCTCCGTGGCCGACGCCTTCTACCTCGTCACCTATCCGCTGTTCGCCCTCGGGCTCTACGGATTCATCCGGCGCCGCGCCGCCGGCCGCGACCTGGCGGTCGCCCTCGACGCGCTGATCCTGACCTCGGGCCTGGCCCTGCTGTCCTGGGTCTACCTGATCACCCCGCTCGCCAACTCGCCCGACATGACGTGGACCGAGCGCGTGATCTCCATCGCCTATCCGCTCGGCGACGTCCTGATGCTCGCCATGCTGGCCCGGCTGCTCGTCCCCGGCGGACTGCGCTCCCGCAGCGTGCAGCTGCTCACCCTCGGGACCTGCGGCATCCTCTTCTCCGACGTCGCCTACGGCATCCAGCAGATCAACGGCACCTGGCAGGTCGGCACCCCGTGGGACCTCGGCTGGGTGGTGTTCTTCACCGCCTGGGGGCTGGCCGCCCTCGACCCCTCGATGACCGGCCTCACCGAACTCGCGCCCGAACCGCCGCCCGGGGTCGCCCAGCGGCGCGTGGCCCTGCTCGCGCTCGCCTCGCTGATCGCCCCCGCGCTGCTGCTCTTCCAGTCGCTGCGCGCCGACCCCGACCGGGACATCGGGGTCATCGCGATCTTCTGCGCCCTGATGTTCGGGCTCGTCCTGATCCGGCTGGCGGGCATCATGGCCGAGCACCGCAGGGCCGAGGCCCGCGAGCGCAGCCTCCGCGTCGCCGCCGCCTCCCTGGTCGCCGCGCTCAGCCCGCGCGAGGTCGCCGCCGCCGTCGAGACGGCCACCGCCACCCTCTTCGGCCCCGACACCCCGCACCACACCATGCTGCTCGCCCGCGACCGGCGCGGCCGGCTGACCGCCGTGCCCACCGGCCGGCGCCCCTGGAACGTGCAGACCGCCGAACTGGCCGGCCCCGGCGGGCCCGCCTGGCCGGAACTCCTCGCCCCCGGCAGCCGCAGGCTGCCCGCCGAACGCCTCGCGCCCGGGCTCGCCGCCGCCATCGCCCCCGAGACCCACGTCCTGCTCTGCCCGCTCGCCCTCCAGGCCCCGGCCGCCGGCGAACCGCTGCTCGGCGCGCTGCTGCTGGCCGGCACCGAGAAGAAACTCGGCGAGATCGCCGGCCCCGCCCAGTCCCTCGCCTCCCAGGCCGCACTCGCCCTGGAGCGCTTCGGCCTGAGCGAGGAGGTCAGCCGGCGCACCAGCGAGGCCTACTTCCGCACCCTCGTGCACAACACCTCGGACGTCATCCTGATCGTCGACGACGACGACACCGTCCGCTACGCCAGCCCCTCCGCGGAGAACATGTTCGGGCACTCCCTGCTGCCCGGCACCCCGCTCACCGAACTCCTCGCCCCCGGCGACGGCGCCAGCGCCCTGCGGATCCTGGCCGACGTGCGCACCCACGGCAACCTCGACGCCCGCGACGACTGGAAACTCGTGCACGGCGGCGCCACCGACCTGGAGGTCGAGGTCCGGTGCAGCAACCTGCGCGCCGAACAGACCGTCCACGGCCTCGTGCTGACCCTCCGCGACGTCACCGAACAGCGCAAACTGGAGCGGGAGCTCACCCACCGCGCCTTCCACGACTCGCTCACCGGACTGCCCAACCGGGTCCTGCTGCTCGAACGCATCGAGCGCGCCCTGCTGCGCGGCCGCCGCGAATCCACCCTCACCTGCATGCTCTTCGTCGACCTCGACGACTTCAAGGTCGTCAACGACACCATGGGCCACTCCGTCGGCGACGAACTCCTCGTCGCCGTCGCCCGCCGGCTCACCGCCGTGCTGCGCCTGACCGACACCGCCGCCCGGCTCGGCGGCGACGAGTTCGCCGTGCTCATCGAGGGCGCCCGCGACCCCGGCGACGCCGACGCGCTCGCCGCCGAGATCGTGCACACCCTCAGCCAGCCCTTCCACCTCACCGACGGCGCCGTCTCCGTCTCCACCAGCGTCGGCGTCGCCACCGTCCTCGACAGCGCGCACGCCGAGGAGCTCCTCGGCCACGCCGACCTCGCGCTCTACGCCGCCAAGGCCGCCGGCAAGAAGCGCTGGCGGCGCTTCCGGCCCGAGCTGCACTCGCGGCTCGTCGCCCGGCACGAACTGCAGGCCGGCATGGACACCGCCATCGCCGACCACGCCTTCGCGCTGCGCTACCAGCCCATCGTGCAGGTCGACGACGCCGCCCTGGCGGGCTTCGAGGCCCTGATCCGCTGGCCGCACGCCCGCCGCGGCATGGTGCCGCCCGACCAGTTCATCTCCCTCGCCGAGGAGAGCGGCCACATCATGCCGCTCGGCGCCTGGGTGCTCGACCACGCCGCCCGCGACATCTCCCGGTGGCAGTGCGCCGACCCCCGCACCCCGCCGCTGCGCGCCAGCGTAAACGTCTCCGCCCGCCAGTTCCGCGACCCCGGGCTGCTCGACGTGGTCCGCCGCACCCTGCGCTCCTCCGGACTCGCCCCCGGCTCGCTGGTCCTGGAGCTCACCGAGTCGGTGCTGATGCACGGCGACGAGCAGATCGGCACCACCATGCGGGCCCTGAAGGACCTCGGCGTGTCCATCGCCATCGACGACTTCGGCACCGGCTTCTCCTCGCTCAGCTATCTGCGCGAGTTCCCCATCGACCTGCTCAAGGTCGACAAGACCTTCATCGACGACATCACCACCGACGGACAGCAGGTGGCCCTGGTCGAGGGCATCGTCCGGATCGCCGAGGTGCTCGGCCTCCAGGTCGTCGCCGAGGGCATCGAGAACGAGGACCAGCGCGCCCTGCTCGCCGACATGGGCTGCCGCTACGGCCAGGGCTTCCTCTTCGCCCGGCCCCTGACCGCCCGCCAGGCCGAGACCTTCCTGCACCGCGCTCCCGACCGGCCGGCCCGCACCGCCCGCACGGTGCGCGCCGCGCGGGCCGCCCGGCAGGCCCGTACCGAAGCGCCCGCGAGCCCCGCACGGCCCGCACCCGCCCCCGCCGCCGGCCGCGCCGCCCCGGCCGGGCACGCCGCCGCCCGGGCCGCCCGGTCCGACCTGCGCTGGCGCGACCTGGAACGGCTCAAGCGCACCAGCCCGATGTGCGACGCCGTCATCGACGCCGTCGAGGGACGCCGGCTGCGGGTCGGCGACCACTGGCTGGTCGACTTCGCCTCCTGCAACTACCTGGGCTTCGACCTCGACCCCGAGATCATGGCCGCGATCGAGCCGCAGGTACGCGCCTGGGGCACCCACCCCAGCTGGTCCCGGCTCATCGGCAGCCCCCGCCTCTACCCGCGCATCGAGGAACGCCTCACCGCCCTCCTCGGCGCCCCCGACACCCTGCTGCTGCCCACCATCACCCTCATCCACCAGTCCGTCATCCCGCTGCTCGCCGCCGGCGGCGAGCTCTTCGTCGAGGCCACCGCCCACCGCACCATCTACGACGGCTGCGTCGTCGCCCGCGGCCAGGGCGCCCGGCTGCACCGCTTCCCCGGCGACCGGCCCTGGGAGCTCGACACCCTGCTCCGCGAGACCCCCGCCGGCGCCTCCCGGCTGGTCTGCATGGACGGGGTCAACAGCATGACCGGCAACTTCCCCGACCTGCCCGGCATCGCCCGGATCTGCCGCGCCCACGGCGCCCTGCTCTACGTGGACGACGCGCACGGCTTCGGCGTCATCGGCGAACGCGGCCCCGACGAGACCAGCCCCTACGGCTCGCGCGGCAACAGCCTGGTCCGGCACCTCGGCGAGAGCTACGACGGCATCGTCCTGGTCGGCGGCTTCTCCAAGGCGTACTCCTCGCTGCTCGCCTTCCTCGCCGTGCCGCGCCGCCTCAAGGACCACCTCAAGGTGGCCGCCGCCCCCTACCTGTACTCCGGGCCGTCCCCGACCGCCTCGCTCGCCACCACCCTGGCCGGCCTGGACGTCAACGAGCGGCGCGGCGACGCGATCCGCGCCGACCTGCACCGCAAGACCGCCCGCGTCCTCGACCACGTCCGCGGCCTCGGCATCGCCACCCCCAACACCGACGGCCTGCCCATCGTGGAGATCCCGCTCGGCGACGCCGCCGACCTGGAGGCCGTCGCCGACCACCTCTGGCGGCAGGGCATCTACGTCACCCTCGCCAGCTATCCGCTGGTGCCGCGCGACCGGGTCGGCTTCCGGATCCAGATCACCGCCGCCAACACCGACGAGGAGATCGACCAGCTCAACCACGCCCTCACCGCGCTCTCCCGCCGCTTCGCCCTCCAGCGGCAGCTCCCCGCCCGCCCCGGCGCCGTCCGGGCCGGCCCGCCCCCGGAGGCCCGGTGACCGAGCGGCACACCGCCGTGCGCCGCAACCGCGACGCGGACTGGGACGCCTGGCCCGTCGCCGCCTACCTGGCCGAGAACTACCGCCGGATCCACCCCTGCGACCGGGGCGTCATCCACCACCACTCCGTCTTCTACCGGCAGTTCCGGCCCGGCTCCCTGGCCCGCACCCTGGAACTCGGCGCCGGACCCAACCTCTACCCGCTGATGCTCGCCGCCGGCGCCAGCCGGCACATCGACGCCCTCGAACCCGGCGCCGCCGGCCTCGCCTACCTCCGCGACCAGCTCGCCCACGGCCCCGACGACAGCTGGCAGTCCTTCTACGCCCTCTGCCGGGCCCTCGACCCTTCGCTGCCCGCCACCCTCGCCGAGGCCCTGACCCGCGTCCACGTACTGCCCGGGCACGCCGACTGCCTGCCCGAAGGGCGCTACGACGCCGCCTCGATGAACTTCGTCGCCGAGAGCGTCACCGAGGACCGCGCCGAGTTCACCGCCCTGTGCGACACCTTCGTCCGCGCCGTCCGCCCCGGCGGCGCCCTGGTCGCCTCCTTCATGGAACACATGCCGAGCTACCGCATCGGCACCGGCCCCGTCTGGCCCGCCTGCCCGGTCGACGAGGCCGCGCTGCGCGCCGTGTTCACCCCCCGCACCACCGGTCTGCGGATCTCCCGGCTCGCCAAGGACCGCACCCTGCCCGAGTACGGGGACACCGGCATCCTGCTCCTCACGGCCCGGCGGCCCGCGGCCTGACCATCGCCGCGTACTCCGCGAGCGACGAACCCGGCGTCCCGTCGTACAGGTTGTGGTCGAAGGCCCACATCAGATCGCCGAGCCCGCACGCGTCGAACTGGCGGAAGGCCCTCGTCATCACCCCCGGCCCGTACGCCGCCACCTGCTGGCCCGCGCTCTCCCCGTCGATCCGGTCGAAGCCCTCCGCCCGGGCCACCGCCACCACGTAACGGGCCGACGACCAGGACCGCAGCGTGGCGTCCGGGGCCGCCCCCACCCGCCGCGCGTCCTCCGCCCGGCACCCGTTGTCCCGCGGCTCGCCCGTGCCGTCCACCAGGGCCGTGGTCACCACGTGCACCCGCTCCCCGTGGTCGAGCAGCCCGAGCGTGCGGAAGAAGCCCACGCCCCGGCCCACCAGCCCGATCGACCGGGTGCCGACCAGCCGGCCGGCGACCGCCGCCGCCCGGTCGGACGGATAGAAACCGGCCCCCGGCACCAGCACCTTCACCGGCCCCGTGTGCCCCAGCTCCGCCAGCAGCGCGATCTCCCAGTTCACCGCGTCGGCCAGCGCGCCCAGATACCAGTCGTACCAGCGGGCCACCCGGTCCTCGGTGAACGGTGCCCCGCGGTACGTGCGCTCCCCGGGCCGCCAGCCCGGGTACGGGCTCGCCGCCTGGGCGTGCCGGTCGTACGCCCAGAACTCGCCGGTGTCCCGCCCGTCCGACACCGCCCGCGGATACGCGAACTCGCCGTTCTCGTCGATCCCCAGCCGGATCGCCCACACCCGGTCGAGCCCGATCCGCTCGCCCACCCGCCGGACGTACGCGGCGACCTCGCCCCGCACCGGATCGCTGAACACCACGTTGGGCACCGCCGTGCTGCGCTCGCCGAACTGGTTCACCCACACCGAGTCCGGATGGGCCTCGGCCAGCCACTCGGGCGGATGGTTCAGCCCGAGGCCCGCCTCCACCCGCAGCCCCGCGTCCAGGAAGGCCCGCAGCCGGTCCCGCACCTCACGCGCGTACCCCTCGTCGTACACCCCCCGCTCCGGCTCGAACCGCCCCCAGTCCACCTGGAGATGCGCGATCCTCAGCCCCCGCGCGTACTCCCCGGCGGCCCGCTCCGGCGCGGTCTGCAGCGCGCCGAACGCGTGCGGGCCCGGATCCCGCCCGTCCCGCCCCAGCGTCCCGAACGCCGCCGCCACCAGCGTCAGCAGCGCGAGCACGAAGGCCGACCCGAACAGCGCCGCCCGGTGCGGCGGCCACGGCCGGCGTGCCCGGGACCCGCCCGCCCGCCTCACGACAGCAGCTCCCGGTACAGCGCCGCGTACCGCGCGGCGAACCGCTCCGGACCGAACCGGTCCTCCACCGCCGCCCGGCCCCGCTCCGCCAGCACGTCCCAGGACCGCGGCTGGTCCAGCAGCCACACCAGCTGCTGCCCGGTGCGCCGGGCGTCGCCCGCCGGGGCCCGCAGCACCGCGTTGCCGAAGTCCGCGAACTGAGGCAGGTCGCTGAGGATCGCCGGCCGCCCGGTGGCCAGCGCCTGCAGCACCGTCAGCGGGATGTCCGCCTTCCCGCCGATCGACTGCGGCGGGAACAGCAGCACGTGCGCCGCGGCCAGCAGACCGGGCATGTCGTCCACGTAGCCCCGCACCTCGACGTCCCGCAGCCCCGCCGCCCCGGCCCGCTCGCGCAGCGCCTCCTCAAGGGCGTGCCGGTCCTGCCCCGGCCGCCCGCGCATCGCCAGCACCAGCTGGAACACCGCCCCCGACCGGGCCGCCTCGGCCGCCGCGTCGATCGCGACCTCCGCGCCGCCCTGCGGGTCGTGGTGCCCCGCGTACAGCACCAGCGGAAGGCCGGCCGGCCGCGGCCTCGACGGCCAGTGCTCCAGCGGGATCATCGGCGGGATCACCCGCACGTCCCCGAAGTCCGCGGCCCGCAGCCGCCGCGCCATCGACTCCGACAGTGCCACCGTCGTGCCCAGCGGCCGGGTGCGGACCAGCAGCCCCGGATCCATCACGCCCGGCACCGTGTGCACCACCGGCCGCGCCCCGAGCAGCAGCGGCCGCAACCACGAGAAGGCCGGGAAGGTCCGGCCGATCGTCAGGAAGGCGTGCACCAGGTCGCAGCGCCGGGCCTGCACCGCCCCCGCCAACGCCGACTGCACCCGCTCCGGCACGTGCGGCACGCCGTCCCGGGACAGGATCCGCACCGGACGCCCGCCGTGCCCGGCCGGCGGCGGCCGGCCGCGCCGGTGCGGCCACTGCGCGAACCAGGTGAACTCCACGTCGGGCAGCGCCCCGAGCACGTCCGAGGCCAGCCGCACGTCGGCGCCGTCCGCCCCGTCCAGCGGACTGCTGGTCAGGAGCAGGACGCGCGGCCGGCGCGGGGTGGTGCTCATCGCGGACCGCCCGCCGGCACCGGCCCCGGCGGCGGCAGCTCGTACAGTGCCAGCGTGCCGTAGGTGTGCCCGTCCACGGCGAACAGCAGCCGGGCGTCCCGGGTCAGCCGCCGCACCTCGGCCGGCGTGGTCCGGCCGTAGCCCTGGTCGATCACCTTCCACGGCACGATCGCGTACCGCGCCCCGTGCGCCGCCCGCTCGCCCGGCGAGACCCAGTTCCCCAGCCGGTAGCTGTCCGCGAAGGTCCAGTAGGTGACGCCCCGGGTGCGGGCCCCGTCGACCGTGACGATGCCGCTGCCCGCCGGGACGTGCGCCCGCAGATAGGCGTCGAGCCGCACGAAGCCGTCGTCCGGGGTGCCGCGCTCCCGGGCGTACACCACCGTCGGCATCGCGAGCACCGCGACCAGCCCGGCGATCACCGTGCCGCGCAGCGCCGGCCGCCCGCGCGGCACCGGCACCGTCACCGCGAGCGCCACCAGGTTCGGCACGAACAGCAGGTACAGCGCCTGCTCCTCCAGCGTGCCGATGCCCAGCGCATAGCCCAGGGTGACGATCGCCGAGGCGTGGAACAGCGCGAGCAGCCGGTACACCGGCTCGCGCCGGCGCAGCAGCAGGAACAGCGCCACCGGGGTCAGCGACAGCAGCAGGTACGTGGTGGCGTAGCCCGGCAGTTCGGCCGCGAGCCGCCCGGTCAGCGAGGGCGTGCCCGGCGCGTTGAAACCGGTCTCCTGCACGATCCCGAGCAGCCGGCGCAGCCCGTACGTCTTCTCGTCCCAGAACTCCGCGCCGTGCCCGAAGCCCGCCACCAGCGCCACGTACACCCCGTACGGCACGACCGCCGCGCCCAGCGCCGCCGCCGTCAGCCGGCGCGGCATGCCCCAGCCCAGGGCCAGTGCCGCGAGCAGCGGAAGCACCGTGATCAGCGCCGAGTGGTCCTTCGTCAGCACCGCGAGCCCGAGCAGCAGCCCGCCGCACAGCGCACGGGCCCGGGCGTGCGGCGGCGGCCCGGTCCGGCACAGCGGCACCAGGACGAGGAAGCCCGCGAGCACCCACACCAGGGTCCCGGTCTCCAGGAGCACCCGGTTGTTCTGCCGGATGCAGAACTGGTCCAGGGCGAACAGGAGTCCGGCGACCAGCCCCGCCGGACGCGAGCGGATCCGCGCCACCAGCGCCACGAGGAACGCCGCCGTCACACCCGCGAGCAGCGCGTTCAGGACGCGCAGCGAGTGCACCTCGGCGATGACGTCCTGATGGCTGCCGAACAGCTTCATCCAGCCCGCCTCCAGATAGAAGAAGCCGGGCGGATGCAGGAAGAACAGGCCCTCGGAGGTGCCGGGGAAGCCGCCGCGGGCGGCGCTGCGGCCCAGCTCCTGGTAGATCACCTCGTCCACGAACACGTCCCCGGCCCGGCCGATGTTCACCAGCCGCAGCGCCACCGTGAGGACCGCCGCGCCCAGCGCGCACACCACCGTCGGCACCGGACGGCGCCGCCGGCGCGGCGGGACGGCCGGGGGCCCGGGCGGCTCCTGCGCCCGGTCGGCGGCGGGGACGGCGGAGGCACCGGAGACGCTCATGACCCACCTCCCGGCGACGGGTCCGGGACGCCCGCGCCACCGGACGGCGCCGCCCCGGACGGCAGCAGATAGACCTCGGGGACGCGCGGCACCACCCCGTCCGGGAACAGCGCCCCCACCTGCGTCCGGTACCCCCGCACCAGCTCGGCCTTGGCGTCGAGGCCGCCCCCGAACGACGCCTCCCGCGCGCCGAGCGGGCCGGTGAACCGCGGATCGGCGGCGGACCGCAGGTTGTAGGGGAAGTCGCTGTAGTAGACGGCCGGCAGGCCGCTCAGCGCGGCGGCCGTGCGCACCAGGACGTGGTCCGCGTGCCCGCCCACGCCCAGCGGCGCGAGGAGCACGCCCTGCCCGGGCGGCAGCAGCTCCCGCACCGTGTCCGTCACCCGGCGCACCGTCTCCGCGTCCCGCGCCGCCACCCGGCCGCGCGCCAGGTGCAGCCGGTACGTGGGATACACGTGCCCCAGCTCGGGCAGCAGCCGGGCCGCCCGCCGCCGCCAGCGCGCCGGCTCCGGGTCGCGGCGGAACAGGCCGTCCACGAAGCCCGCGTGGAAGCGGGCCACACCGAGCCGCCCGAGCACCGCCCGGTCCTCGGCGCGCCGCTCCGCATACAGCTCCTCCGCGTCCACCGCGCCGGTCTGCCGCAGGAACTGACGGGCCGACAGGGTGTGGGGCGGGGGCGAGGCCTCCGTGAACACCGTCATCACGGTCACCGGCGCCCGCCCCGCGAGGCGGTCGAGCAGCGCGCCGCAGGACAGCACGGCGTCGTCCGGGTGCGGCGAGAGCACCAGCACCTCACCGGACCCGGCGAGCGCGAGCACCGCGGCCGGCACCGACGGCGCGGGAGCCGCGGGCGTGGCCGGCCGGACCGGCGGGGTCAGGGGGCGGTCTGCCATGGCACTCTCCTGTCCTTCCGCGGCCGCCGCGCCCCGGTGGGGCCCTCCACCAGCCGGCGGGTCAGCGCCAGATAGCGGCCCGTCATCTCGTCCCAGGTGTAGTGCTGCGCGGCCAGACCGGCCTGCCGGCCGAGCCGGCCGCGCAGCGCCGGATCGGCCGCCAGCTCCCGCATCCGCTCCCCGAACGCCACCGTGTCGAACGGCGCCACGGCCACGTCCCCGCCGCCGCGCATCCAGCGCAGCGCCGGAAGGTCGAAGTGCAGCACCGGCTTCCCGTACGCCATCCCCTCCAGCGCCACCAGACCGAAGGTCTCGTGCCGTGAGGGCAGCACCACGAACGCGCTCTCCCGCAGCAGCCGCCGCTTCAGCTCCTCGTCCGCCCAGCCCACCAGCCGCACCCCGGGACCGTGCCCGGCGAGCAGCTGCCCCAGCCGGCGCTCCTCGGCCGGGGTACCGCCGCCGGCCAGCACCAGCTCCATCGGCGGCCGGGCCGAGGCGTAGGCGTCGAGCAGCAGGTCGATTCCCTTGCTCCAGACGTCGATCCGCCCGAGGAAGAGGATCGTGTTCCCGTCCCCCAGCTTGGCGTCGTCGAGCTGCCGCTGCTCCACCCCGTTGGCGATCACCTGCACGTCGGCCCGCGGACTGAGCCGCCGCACCGCCGAGGCGTCCGCCTCGTTCAGCACCACGATGTGCCGGTAGCAGCGCAGCCCGACCCGCTCCACCAGGAAGAACGGCAGGTGATAGCGGCGCCACAGGGCCTCCGCGCTGCGCCCCTGGTCGATGCCGACCACCGGCGCGCGCGACACCAGCGGCAGGAAGCTCGTGGAGAACGGCGGGGTGAAGGACTCCAGCCACACGTCGTGCGGGATCCGCCGCGCCACGAACGGCAGCAGGCCGAGGAACAGCAGCTGCCCGGCGCGCGGCCCGGCCCGGCACACCGGCAGGCGCACATAGCGGATCCCGTGCCGCCGCACGCTCCCGCCGGACCGCCCCGCCGTCACCACCGTGACCTCGTAGTGCTCGGCCAGCCGCCGGGCCAGCTTCTCCACCACCAGCGCCCCGCCGCCCCGGTAGTCGGTGTTCTCCGCGTCGTCGTAGATCGACACCACGACCCGCCGGCGGCGCTGCGGACCGGCCGGCCGGGGCCCCGGCCCCACCACGCCGAGGACCTGTTCCAGGGCCGCGCCCGCGAGCCGTGCCGGCGGCTCCTCGCCGTCGATCCGCACCACCCGGGGCAGCCGGGCCGCCCAGCCGAGGTGCCGGGCCCACCACGCGGCGGGGGAGCCGGCCCCGGACTCCCAGCCCCGCCCGGCCAGGGTGCCGGGCAGGGTCTCCGGCAGCAGCGTCAGGTCGTAGCGCCCGGCGATCCGGACGTAGCGCCGGGCCGCGCCCCGGTCCGCCGGCAGCCCGAACTTCACCAGTCCGTCCAGCGGCCCCCGGTCGGTCAGCACGACCACCGGCCGTCCTCGGGCCACCAGCGAGACGGCCCGCCGTGCCAGCGCGATCCGCAGGCCGAGCTCGCCCGCGTCGAGGTGCGCGTGGGCCCGGCGGAACCACGGTCCCCGGCGCTCGGGACGCGCGGTCCGCCGGCCCCGCCCGCCCGCCCCCGTCCCGCCCGGCTCCCCCTCTTCCCTCACCCGCGGGGGAACCGGGAACATCCGGCACAGCACGCAGCCGTAGCAGTGGACGGTCGCCACGGCGAAGCCCCGCTGCCGCAGCAGCCCGGCGAGCGCCCGCACCAGCGAGGACTTCCCCGTGTGGTCGGGCCCGGACACCGCGACGAGCAGCGGGGGCCGCGGCCCGGCCTCCCGGCCGGTGTCGGGGGGAGCGCCGTTCACGAACCTGGTCATGGCTCCCGCCTCCGTACGCGCTTGGCCACCACGAGCGGCACCCGCAGCGAGGCCTCCCGGGCCGCGGTCCGCACCCGGCCCCGGCCGAGCAGATGGCCCGAGTGCTCCGCGCCGACCCGCAGCGAGGTGCCCACCGGCAGCGGCACCGGCAGCGGCACCGGCTCGCCGCGGTCCAGCCGCCCCATCGCGTCCACCGCGACGGCGAGGGCCCGCCCGCCGCCGCCCGCCCAGCCCTCCCGGGCCGCCTCCCGGCGGGCCTCGGCGAGCACGGCGGGGCCCAGCAGCTCGCGAAGGGCGAGGAGTTCGGACAGGTCGAGCGTGAGGTTCTGGAAGAGGGCGTGGGCCAGCCAGATCCGCAGCCGGTCGGCGGGACAGGGCACGAGCCACGCGGCGGAGCCCTCCCCGTCGGCCCCGTGGCCGTTCGGGGGCACGGCCGGGCGGGCCCGGGCGAACAGGCGGTCGGTGGGCACCACCGGGATCCCGAACCAGGAGACGGCGGTGTGCAGATGGGCCGCCGGTCCGCTCGCCGGATCGAGCAGCACCTTGGTGGAGCGCTCCAGCCAGTACGACTCGCGGCGCACGTACCAGCCCGCGAGCGCGCGCTGGGCCTGCCGCCAGGATCCGGTGGGCACCACCAGGTCGAAGTTGCCGTACACGTAGTCGCCCGACAGGTTCGCCTTGATCAGCACGGCCGGGATGCCCGCGGCCCGCAGCCGGGTGGTCGACTCGGTCAGGTTGCGCCGGAACAGCCCGGTCGCCGCCGCCACCTCGGCGCGGGTGGCGGCCAGCCGCTCCGGGTACGCGCGGGCGAGGACGCCCTCGACCTGGTTGCGCCGGGCCACCGCGAGCGCGCCGAGCAGCTCGGCGTCGGTGGCGGGCCCCGGCCGGCCGCGCCACACCGCGTCCACCAGGAGCCGCAGCGCGCGCGCCTCGTCGGCCGGCGGTCCGGACCGGGCGGGCGGTACGGGGACGGGCGGGCGGCCCGGGGCCGGATCAGCGGCCCGGCCCTCGCCGGCCGGCACGCCCCGGCCCGGTTCGCTGCGGTGCCCGAAGAACCACCACAGCGCGCCGCAGGCGACGCCCACGGCGGCGCACAGCCACGCCACGGGCAGCGGCCGCAGCAGAGCGAGGACGCCGGCGAGGAGGCCCGCGAGGACCAGGAATGCCATTGGCCGCCCGCCGGGGTGCTCGCCCGGCGCGCCGAAGCCGTGCCGGTGGGCGTGGCGCACCGCGAGGAGCAGCAGGGCCGTCACGGTGCCGCACATGCCGCCGACCGCCATGCCGAGGACACCGGCCGCCGACCAGCCGGCCGCGAGCCCGGTCACGTACAGCGCGAGCCCGGTGAGCAGCGTGGACAGGCAGGCGTAGTCGTTGACCGCCTGGCAGAAGGTCACGAGCAGGGCGAACGCGCCGAGGGCCAGGCCGGTGACGGCGGTCAGCGCGAGCAGCGTGCCGACCTGGGCGTAACCGGCCGGGAACACCCGGTCGAGGACGGCCTGCGGCACGGTCGCGGCCACGGCCGTCAGGGGCACGGCCACCGTCAGGTACATGCGCAGCGCGTCGCCGGCCAGCGGGGTGCCGGCCCGGCGGCGGGACAGCGCGGGCAGGAAGGCCACGGAGACGGCGCCCGCGAGGAACAGCGGCACCCGGCCCAGCATCACGGCGGCCTGGTAACTCGCCGCCGAGGCACGGTCGGTGGGCAGCACCGCCACCAGGATCACGTCGACCGCCGCCATCACGGCCACCACGCCCTGGAGCGAGGCGACGCCGACCGCCCGCCGCCACAGGGTCCGGTCGGCCGTCGTGGAGAGCCAGGCCCGGGGCCGGCCGCCGTGGAAGCGGCGCGGCCGGAAGAAGGCGTACGGCAGGACGGCGACCGCGAAGGCCGCCAGCGCGCCGGTCGGCCCGAGGCCGAGCACGGCGACGAAGAACAGGCCCACGGCCAGCTTGAGCACCGCCTCCGTGGTGGTGAGCAGACCGAGGGTGCGCAGGCGTTCGGTGCCCTGCAGCCAGCCGGAGCTGACCCGGGTCACGTAGATCAGGAAGGTCGCGACGGCGACGGCCGCGGTGGTGCCCGCCCCGGCGAACCGGGCGGCGACCGCGCCCACCACCAGGCCGGCGACCAGCCCGCCCGCGAGCCCGGTGACGATCGCGAAGCGCACCGCCTCGGCCCGCTCGGCCTCCGACCGCGCCCGCGCCAGCGCCTGCGCCAGCATCCACGGCACGGTCACCACGGCCACCGCCGCCGCGCACACCACCAGCCCCTGCCCGGCCGCGAACACCGCGTACGCCCCGACGTCGAGCAGTCGCGTGAGCGCCAGCGCGTACCCGTAGTTCAGCACCCCGACGAGCACCGCCCCGGTCGCGACCCAGCGCGCCCCGCGCACCGCCGTGACCTCGTCGGGCAGCACCTCGGCCCGCGGCGCGAGCGCCGCCCCGGCCCTCATGACCCCGCCTCCGGCGACGGCACGGGGGCCTGGTGGGCGGCGGGCCCCGCCAGCTGGGCAGGCGGGGGGCCCGCCTCCGTGACGCGCCGGGAGGGTCCGCCCACCAGGACGTCCCGGGCGCCGGCCAGGGAGAGGGTGGCGTCGTGGACGCCGAGGCGGGCCAGGGCCGTGAGGGCCTGGAGTTCGTCGCAGCCGTGGAGGAGGACCTGGAAGGCGTCGCCCTCGCGGTGCCAGGCGTCGGTCTGGCGCAGGGCCGCGGCGGCGGCCCGTTCGGTGGCGTCGGCGTCCGCGGGGGTGAACCGGCCGAGGACGGCGAGGTCGTTGGCGCTGCGGCGGGAGCGGCGGTGCCGGTGCACCCGGCGGAGCTCCTCCAGGATCACCTCGGCGAGCCGTTCCGCGCTGGCGTCCCAGGAGAACGCCGCGGCCCAGGCGCGGCAGCGCGCCGCCGTCAGCTCGCGGGCCGCCGGGTCGGCGAGTTCGGCGAGGGCGGCGGCCACGCCGTCCGCGAGGTCGGCCGACGGGTCGAGCAGCCGCCCGTTCACGCCGGGCTGGATCGCGTCGCGCAGGCCGGGCACGTCGTAGGCGAGGGCGGGCGTGCCGACCGCGTTCGCCTCGATCACGGTCAGTCCCCACCCCTCGGCCGCCGAGGGCACCACGGTCAGCCACGCCCGGTGGAACAGCTCCGCGCGCCGCGCGTCGCTCACGTGCCCGTGGAAGGTGACGGCGGAGGTGACCCCGAGCGTGCCGGCCAGTTCGCGCAGCGCGGGCAGTTCGGGCCCGTCGCCGCACAGGTCGAGCCGCAGCTCCGGGAACCGGCGCAGCAGCGCGGGCAGCGCCCGCAGCAGCAGGTCCACCCGCTTCTGCGGGACCAGCCGGCTGACGACGGTGAGCGCGGGCGTGTCGCTGCGCGCCCCGGCGGGCTCCGCCGGCACCCCGGCGGGGCTGCCGTTGGGCACGATGTGCAGCGGGTTGCCGAGGCCGAGTTCGCGGCGGGCGCCCTCCCGCGTGGACGGGGACACCACGACGATCGGACGGCCCCGGTACACCCGCCGGCTGACCTGCTTCTCCAGGAGCCGGCCCACGGTGCTCAGCGGCCGCCGGAACCGCACGTCGAACTGGCGCTGGTGCACGTGGTGGATGACGCACAGGTCGGCGGTCCAGCGCGGGGTGAAGAGCGGCGAGAAGAACGGGATGCCGTTCTGGAAGTCGACGACGGCGTCGTACGCGTGCCGGTTGCGCAGCAGGTGCGCGGCGGCCGCCGGGTACACGCCGAAGGCGCCGCCGGCGCGCACGATCCGCAGGCCGTCGCGGTACTCGCGGGCCGGCGCGCCGGGGTAGCGGGCGGACACGAAGGTGACGTGCGCGCCGGCCGCCGAGAACCGGCGGGCGATCTCGTGCGCGTACGCCTCGGCGCCGCCGGCCTGCGGATGCCACGGGTCGCGCCAGTTCAGGAACGCGATGTCGAGCGGCGCGATCCGGGCCAGCGCGCCGCCCGCCGGGGGAGGGGCGGCGGGGAAGCGGGCCGAGGCGGCGGTCACGGTGCTCACCGGTCCAGCGAGATGCGCAGCAGGTCGGCCATGGACCGCAGCCCGTCGCGGCGCGCCGAGAAGGTGGACCCGGCCCGGTCGGTCCAGTCGACCGGCACCTCCACCACGTCCCGGCCGGCCCTGACGACATGGGCGAGGAGCTCGACGTCGAAGGCGAAGCCGTCGACGTGGCAGTCGCGGACGATCTCCCGCGCGAGCGGGCCGGGGAAGAACTTGAACCCGCACTGGGTGTCGGCGACGTCCGGCAGCGTCAGGTGCGCGAGCGTACGGAACAGCGCGCCGCCGCCGCGCCGCAGGACGCCCTGCGCGACGGCCAGATGGGCGCCGGGGGCGTGCCGGGAGGCGATCACGGCCCCGTGGCCCGCGCGCAGCAGCTCCATCACCCGGTCCAGGGTCTCGACGGGCGTGGCGTTGTCGGCGTCGGCGAAGCCGATGTACGCCGCGGACGAGGTCGCGATGCCGCGCCGCACGGCCGCGCCCTTGCCGCGGTCGCCGCAGCCGATGACGTGCAGGCCGACGGCCCGCCCGAGCGCCGAGTCCGCGAACCGGTCGAGGCAGTCGGGGGTGCCGTCGACGCTGTTGTTGTCGACCACGACCACGGCCGAGGACCAGGGGCGGCGGGCGAGGAAGCGCAGTGTCGCGGCGACGGTCGCGGGCAGCCGCTCGCGCTCGTTGAAGGCCGGGATGAGCAGTTCGAGTTCGACCGGCGGCCGGGTGAGCGAGCGGGGCAGCGGGGCAGCGGCGGGGGCGGTCGTCATCGCGCCTCGCCTCCTCGGGGGAAGGCGCGGCGCGCGGGCCGTGCGGGGGTTCGGGGGCCGCCGGGGCCGGGGCGGTGGGCCGCTGGGCCGGCCGGTCCGGCCGAGCGCCGGCGTCCGCCGCCGGTACGGGTGCGGACGGCGCGGCCGCGTCGGCGGCGAGGTGCTGTGCGGGGCCGGCGGACGGGGTGCCGGCGGCGGCAGGTCCGGGCCGCGTCACGCACCCGGTCCGAGGCACGCCGGGCGGGGTGGGCCGGGTGCGGGGCCGCGGTGCGGGCGCGGGCGGGGCGGCGGCAGGCCGCGGCGGAGGGCCAGTCGGTCACCCGGCGCAGCGGATGCGGAGCGGGTGCCACCGGTGCTCGGCTGATGGGGAGGGAGGTCATGACACGCCTCTTCCGACAACCGACCCTGCCGGGGGTCTGCGGTGCGTTGCCGAGTGCAATGCACTGACTTCTTGGCTTAGCACCTGATATGTCCTGAGTCAACCGAAAGGCCCGGGAAACGCGTTTCCGGCACCGCCGCGCAGGCGCAGCGCCGGCCGGAACCGCGGCAGCGCGTTGTGCGGGCGCTCGTCGAGCAGCGCGCCGAGGACGCGGCGCGCGTCACGGACCGTCCGGGGGTGCGACGGGCCGTGCCGGGAGGGGAGTTCGAGGCTCGGCACCTCGGCCACCCGCAGCCCGTAGTGGAGCGCGTGCACGACCAGTTCGGCCCCGAGCTCCACCCGGCCGGCGCGCAGGTCGAGCAGGCCGAGGAACTCCCGCCGGAAGGCGCAGCAGCCGCACCGCAGATCGGTCAGCCGCTGCCCGTACAGCTGCCGGGCGAGCCGGAGCAGCGCCCGGTGGCCGAGCCGGCGGGTCAGCGGATAGTCGCCGCCGTCGCCGCCCGCGATGAAGCGCGAACCCTTCACGAAGTCGAAACCGCTCTCCAGGTAGTGCAGGTAGTGCGGGATCTCCCCGGGCGACATGGCGCCGTCGGCGCCCATCAGGACCAGGTGGTCGCCCGTGGCGGCCAGCAGTCCGGTGTGCGGGACCTCGCCCGCCGTGCGGTCCCACGGGCCGAGCCGGCGCACCGCGACCCCCGCCGGCGGGAGCCGTCCGGCGGTCCCGGGACCCCCGCCCACCAGCACGACCTCCCGCACGGCGGGCGGCAGCCGGTCGAACATCCAGGCCGGATCGCGGTCACCGGGCCGCACCGCGACCACCAGGCTCGCCGTCCGTCCCGGGGCGGCCGGGGCGCGGTCCGTGGCCCGGCGCATCGGATGCGGTTCGCCGCTCGTGGCACCCATGGGACGCCCTCCGGATGGCCGTGGACCCTCCCAGGATCGAGCGCGCCCGGCGCCCGGGTCAAGGACCGCCCCGGCCCGCGCGTGCGGGGTTACAATCCGGACATGGCAGGGCGAATCGAGGACTACGCCCTCATCGGCGATCTGGAGACCGCGGCCCTCGTCGGGCGGGACGGCTCGATCGACTGGTGGTGCGCCCCGCGCTTCGACTCGCCCGCCTGCCTCGCCGCCCTCCTCGGCGATCCCGGGCACGGCCGCTTCGCCCTCGCCCCCGCCGGCAACCGCGTCTGCAACCGCCGGAGTTACCGCGGCGACACCCTCGTCCTCGACTCCGTCTGGGAGACCGTGGACGGCGCCGTCCGCATCACCGACTTCATGCCGCCCCGTCAGAACGGCCCGCGCATCGTCCGGATCGTCGAGGGCCTCGCCGGACGGGTCGACATCCGGGGCGAGTTGCGGGTCCGCTTCGACCACGGCGGCGTCCGCCCCTGGACCCACGCCCTCGACCGGCGCACCGTCGCCTGCGTCGCCGGCCCCGACGCGACCCGGCTGACCTGCGGACCCGGCGCCGGCGAGCCCGTCGTCGGCCCCGACCGCACCGCCTTCGCCTTCCCGGTCACCGCCGGACAGCGCGTCACCTTCGTCCTCGGCTGGCACCCCTCGCACGCCCCCGCCCCACCCGCGCCCGACGTGCCCGACGCCCTCGACCGCACCCTCGCCTTCTGGAACGACTGGGCCTCCGGCCTGCGTTACGAGGGGCCCGCGCGCGAGGCCGTGATGCGTTCCCTGGTCACCCTCAAGGCCCTCACCTACGAACCCACCGGCGGCGTGATCGCCGCCGCCACCGCCTCCCTGCCCGAGTGCCTCGGCGGCCACCGCAACTGGGACTACCGCTTCTGCTGGCTGCGCGACTCCACCTTCACCCTCTCCTGCCTGCTGCGCAGCGGCTACCGCCGCGAGGCCCTGGCCTGGACCGACTGGCTGGTCCGCGCCGCCGCGGGCGACCCCGCCGACCTCCAGCCGCTGTACGGGGTCGGCGGCCAGCGCCGGCTCCCCGAGACGGTCGCCGACTGGCTGCCCGGCTACGAGAACTCACGCCCCGTCAGATTCGGCAACGCGGCCGTCGACCAGTTCCAGCTCGACATCTACGGCGAGGTCCTGAACACCGTCTACTCCGCCGTCCGGGCCGGGGTGCCCTTCGACGCGCACCTGTGGAGCCTGCTCGCCGCCCTGCTCGAATACGTCGCCAAGCGCTGGCGCGAACCCGACGAGGGCATCTGGGAAGTCCGCGGTCCCCGGCGGCAGTTCGTCCACTCCAAGGTCATGTCCTGGGTCGCCGCCGACCGCGCGCTGCGGCTCGCCCGGGTCGCCGGACTGCGCGGCTCGGTCCGCCGCTGGCAGGCCCTGCGCGCCGAACTCCGCGAGGAGGTCTGCCGGTCGGGCTGGAACGAGGAGCGCGGCGCCTTCACCCAGTACTACGGCAGCCGGCGGGTCGACGCGACCGCCCTGCTCATCCCGCGCCTCGGCTTCCTGCCCGCCCACGACCCCCGGGTGCTCGGCACCGTCCGCGCCATGGCCGGCCTCGACGACCGCGGCTTCGTGCGCCGCTACGACGAGGTCACGAACGGCGAGGCGCACGAGGTCGACGGCCTCCCCGGCACCGAGGGCGCCTTCCTCGCCTGCACCTTCTGGTACGCCGACGCGCTCGCCCTCACCGGCCGCCCCGCCGAGGCGAGAACCGCCTTCGAACGCGTCCTGGACGTGCGCAACGACGTCGGCCTGCTCGCCGAGGAATGGGATCCGGCCACGGGCCGCCAGCTCGGCAACATGCCCCAGGCCCTCAGCCATGTCGCCCTCGTCAACACCGCCTTCACCCTCGACGGCACCCGCCGCCGCGACCGCACCGCCGCCCGCCGCGCCACCGCGGCCTGACCGCCCCAGGCAGCCGCCCCCGCGCCGCCCCCCCGGCCGCCCCGCGCCGAGCCGCGTCGTTCGGGTGACTCCAGCGGGCGGACCCGGCGCCGAAGGGGTCGAATCGAGGCATGGCACCCTTCGACAGGCCCCGTACCGGCGGCTCACCACCCAGCATCGCCGCCGGCGACACCTGGTGGTACGCCGCCGTCGCCGGCGAGGCCGCCGGATCGTTCAGCGCCCGCATCCGCATACGCATGCGGCGCGCCTGCCTCGCCGCCGTCCTGCTGCTCACCGTCGCCTACGCCGGACTCGTGCTCACCACGACCGGCCGGCGCTGGGGCGACGCGGTCCTCGCCGGCCGGCTCACCGACCCGGCCGTCGCCCGCTTCCTGCGCGAGCACCCCTCGCTCCAGGGCGGCCTCGGCACCCTCTCGCTCCTCCTCGTCGCCCTGCTGCTCGTCGCTCTCGGGGTGCTCCGCAAGCGGTACGCGCAGCTGGGCGCCGCCCTCGGCACCGTCGCCGCCGCCCTGCTCGCCGCCGAACTCCTCCAGCGCTACGCCCCGGGCCCCCGCTACCTCGAAGCCGCCGGCCTCGCCGTGTCCAGCGGCTTCCCCAGCGGCCCGGCCGTCCTCGCCGCCGGCCTCGCCCTCGGCCTCACGCTCGTCGTGCCGCACCGGCTGCGCGGTGCCGCCGTCGGACTCGGCGCCCTGTGGGCCGTCGCCCTTGGCGCGTACTCCATCGCCTCCGGCCGGCACCGCCCCGGCGACGTCATCGCCGCCGACCTGCTCGTGCTCGCCGCCTTCGCCGCGCTGATCGCCCTGCTCGCCCGCAAGGGCAAGATCCGCCCCGCGTCCCGGCGCGGCCTGCCGCCGCAGCGGCTCCTCGTCACCGTGCCGCTCGCCCTGCTCGCCCTCGGCGGGCTCGCCGCCGGCGCCTACCTGCTCGGCGACTGCCTGCCCGCCGCCACCGGCCCGCTGCCCGCCGAGCTGTCCCGGACCGCCCACCGCTGCGGCCAGGCGCTCGCCGCCGGCACCGGCGCCGCCGTCGCGCTCGTCCTGCTCGCCCTGCTCCGTCGCGTCGACCTCGACCCCGGCAGCGCCCCGTACCGGATCACGCACCCCGTAGCCGAGGACCCCTTTCCCGAGGAGCACGATCACGAGATATCTTGATGTCGAGCAATCTTGCAGACGCAGACGCAGACGTGGAGCGGAGCACACCCGGTGACTGACTCGACCATCATCTACACGCACACTGACGAGGCGCCCGCCCTGGCGACCTACTCGTTCCTGCCCGTGATCCAGGCCTACGCCTCGACCGCCGGCGTGAACGTCGAGACGCGTGACATCTCCCTGGCCGGGCGCATCATCGCCTCCTTCCCGGAGCGTCTCGAGGAGGGCCAGCGCATCGCCGACGCCCTCGCCGAGCTCGGCCAGCTGGCCAAGACGCCCGAGGCCAACATCATCAAGCTGCCGAACATCTCGGCCTCCATCCCGCAGCTCAAGGCCGCCATCGCCGAGCTCCAGGCCCAGGGCTACGCGCTCCCGGACTACCCGGACGACCCGAAGACCGACGAGGAGCGCGACATCCGCGCCCGCTACGACAAGGTCAAGGGCTCGGCCGTCAACCCGGTCCTGCGCGAGGGCAACTCCGACCGCCGCGCCCCCGGCGCCGTGAAGAACTACGCCAAGACCCACCCGCACCGCATGGGCGCCTGGACCCCCGAGTCCAAGACCAACGTGGCCACCATGGCCGCCGACGACTTCGCCTCCACCGAGAAGTCCGTCGTCATCGCCGAGGACACCACCCTCCGCTTCGAGCACGTCGCCGCCGACGGCACCGTCACCGAGCTGCGCGAGCCGCTGAAGGTCATCGCCGGCGAGGTCGTGGACGCCTCCGTGATGCGCGCCGCCGCCCTCAACACCTTCCTCTCGGAGCAGGTCGCCCGCGCCAAGGCCGAGGGCGTGCTCTTCTCCGTGCACCTCAAGGCCACCATGATGAAGGTCTCCGACCCGATCATCTTCGGCCACGTCCTGCGCGCCTTCTTCCCGCGCACCTTCGCCACCTACGGCGAGGTCCTGGCCGGCGCCGGCCTCTCCCCGAACGACGGCCTCGGCACCATCTTCAAGGGCCTGGAGACCATCCCGCACGGCCTCGGCGAGGAGATCAAGGCCTCCTTCGACGCCGAGATCGCCGAGGGCCCGGCCCTCGCCATGGTCGACTCCGACAAGGGCATCACCAACCTGCACGTGCCGTCCGACGTCATCGTCGACGCCTCGATGCCGGCCATGATCCGCACCTCCGGCCACATGTGGGGCCCGGACGGCCAGGAGGCCGACACCCTCGCCGTCCTCCCGGACCACTCCTACTCCGGCGTCTACCAGGCCGTCATCGAGGACTGCCGCGCCCACGGCGCCTTCGACCCGGCGACCATGGGCTCCGTCCCGAACGTCGGCCTCATGGCGCAGAAGGCCGAGGAGTACGGCTCCCACGACAAGACCTTCGAGATCGCCGCGGCCGGCACCGTCCGCCTCGTCGACGCCGCCGGCACCACGGTCCTGGAGCAGGAGGTCGCCGAGGGCGACATCTTCCGCTCCTGCCAGACCAAGGACCTCCCGATCCAGGACTGGGTCAAGCTCGCCGTCACCCGCGCCCGCGCCACCGGCGCCCCGGCCGTCTTCTGGCTGGACGAGAACCGCGCCCACGACGCCCAGCTGATCGCCAAGGTCAAGGAGTACCTGCCGCAGCACGACACCGAGGGCCTGGAGATCAAGATCCTCTCCCCGGTCGAGGCGACCAAGTTCTCCCTGGAGCGCATCCGCCGCGGCGAGGACACCATCTCCGTCACCGGCAACGTGCTGCGCGACTACCTGACCGACCTCTTCCCGATCCTGGAGCTGGGCACCAGCGCCAAGATGCTGTCGATCGTCCCGCTCATGGCGGGCGGCGGCCTCTTCGAGACGGGCGCCGGCGGCTCCGCCCCGAAGCACGTCCAGCAGCTGGTCAAGGAGAACTACCTGCGCTGGGACTCGCTCGGCGAGTTCTTCGCCCTCGCGGCCTCCTTCGAGCACCTGGCCACCACCACGGGCAACGCCCGCGCCCAGGTCCTCGCCGACACCCTCGACCGCGCCACCGGCACCTTCCTCAACGAGGACAAGTCGCCGACCCGTCGCCTCGGCGGCATCGACAACCGCGGCAGCCACTTCTACCTGGCCCTCTACTGGGCCCAGGAGCTGGCCAAGCAGACCGAGGACGCGGAGCTCGCCAAGGCCTTCGCCCCGCTCGCCGAGACGCTCACCGCGAACGAGCAGAAGATCGTCGAGGAGCTGAACGCCGTCCAGGGCTCCCCGGCCGAGATCGGCGGCTACTACCAGCCCGACCCGGCCAAGGCCGCGGCCGTGATGCGCCCCTCCGCCACGTTCAACGAGGCCATCGCGTCCCTCGCCTGAACCACGCGGTAACACGGGGCGGCCCCGGCCGGAAGCTTTCCGGCCGGGGCCGTCCCGTCAGTGGCGCATCTGCGGCGCCGGTGTGAATCTGGACAGATGAGCTGGGCATCATGGACGACCGCCGGTGTCTACACCGGGCGTGGCGGGGTGCTGACCGACGAGGGCGGTGTCGTCACGGGCGATCTGACCGTGCACACCACCTATGCCGACGGCGAGGCACGTGTGGCCGTGCAGTACAGCGGCGCTTCCGACTGGTTCACCATGTCGGGAAGTCCGGTTCCCTGCGGATCGGAGGAGGAGAGCCGCGACCTGCACGACGCGGTCGTGGCGGCGGTACGGGCCGGGGGCGGTGCCACCGTTCCGTCCGTGCCGTACCTGTCGCCCTAGACCGGCGACCGGCGACCGGCGCGGGGAGGCGAGCGGCGCCCCTCGCGGAAACGGGCGGTCGGAAAACCGTTATCCGCACCGCTCCCGGTGGTCTCCTGATCGCGGACCGCATCCGGCGGCCGGCGCTGCGGGGCCGCAGCGGGCGACGAGGGAGCACCACACATGCACAGCGACGAGCACCGCACCGCCGCACTCGTCGAGGCGGCGCGGGCGGGAGACGCACGGGCCGGCGACGAGCTGGCCCGGGCCTGTCTGCCGCTCGTCTACAACATCGTGGGCCGGGCCCTCGACGGGCACGCCGACGTGGACGACGTGGTCCAGGAGACGATGGTGCGGGCCCTGGACGGGCTGCCCGCCCTCCGCGACCCGGCCCGCTTCCGGTCCTGGCTGGTCGCCATCGCGATGAACCGGATACGGCACCGCTGGCACGAGCGGCAGCAGGCGCCGCTGCCCGGCCTGGAGCGCGCCGCGGCGCTCGCCGACCCGGCCGGCGACTTCACCGGCCTCACCATCCTGCGGCTCGGGCTCACCGGCCAGCGCCGCGAGGTCGCCGAGGCCACCCGCTGGCTCGACGAGACCGACCGCGAGGTGCTGTCCCTGTGGTGGCTGGAGGCCGCCGGGGAACTGTCCCGCGCCGAGCTCGCCGAGGCCCTCGCCGTGCCGCCCGGGCACGCGGCCGTCCGCGTCCAGCGCATGAAGGAGCGCCTGGAGACCGGCCGCGCCGTGGTGCGCGCGCTGGCCGCCGTGCCGCGCTGCCCCGGCCTCGCCGAGACCACCGCCCGCTGGGACGGCGCCCCCTCCCCGCTGTGGCGCAAGCGCCTGGCCCGGCACGTCGACGGCTGCCCGCACTGCGCCCCCACCCGCTCCGGCCTCGCCCCGGCGGAGGGCCTGCTCGTGGGTCTGGCCCTGGTGCCGCCGCTGCTCGTGTGGGCGGGCCGGGGGAGTACGGGCCCGGCCCTGGAGACCGTGGCGGCGACGACCGGGCCGACCGGTGACGGCGCCGTGTCAGGGCCGGTGGGTGACGGCGCGGTGACGCCCGGTGCCACGGCCGGGATGCGGTCCGGGCCGCTGGTGGGCGCCGGGGCGGCCGTGGCCCTCGGCGCGCTGCTGTTCCTGCTGGTGCCGGGCGGCGGCTCCGCCGAGCGCGCGTCGGCCCGTCCGCAGGCCACCGCGCCGCCCGGGCCCGCCGCCACCCGCACCGTGGCACCGCCGCCCCCGGTGACGTCGAGCCCGGCGCCGAGGCCCGCCCCGACCCGTACCCCCGTACCGCGGCCCAGCACGGAACAGCGGGTCACCGCGCTGGTCAACCGGCACCGGGCCGAGGCCGGCTGCGGGCCGCTGCGGATCGAGCCGCGGCTGTCGGCCGTGGCCCGCTCCTTCGGCGCCGACCTGGTCGAGCGCCGGGCCCTGTCCCACATCGCCCCCGACGGCACCGACTCCGGCAGCCGGCTGACCACCGGGGGGTACGCGTGGAGCGCCTGGGCCGAGAACCTGGCCCGGGGGCAGCGGGCCCCGGAGGCCGTCGTCGCCGACTGGATGGCCGACCCGCCGCACCGGGCCAACCTCCTGGACTGCCGCTACCGGCACACCGGGGTGGCCGCCGTGCCCGGCCCCGACGGCACGGTCTGGGTGCAGGAGCTGGCGACCCCGCTGCGGCCCTGACCGGCCGCGCGGGTCGCCTGCCCGCGAGGCCGGCTCAGCGGCCCGAGGCGAAGTCCTGCACCCACCACGGCCCGTTGCCCGTGAGGTTGACCCCCACCCCGATGTCCTCGAAGGAGCAGTCGAGGATGTTCCGCCGGTGCGCCGCGCTGTTCATCCACGCGTCCACCGCCTGCGCGGCCGAGTGCGGCCCCCGGTGGATGTTCTCGCCCCAGGCCGACCACGCGTACCCGGCCGCCCTGATCCGGTCGCCCGCGTCCCGCCCGTCCCGGCCGGCGTGCGCGTAGTAGTTGCGCGCGGCCATGTCGTCGGCGTGCTTCTGGGCCGCCGTGCGCAGTCGGGAGTCCGACCGCACCGGCGGGCACCCCGCCTTCCGCCGTTCGGCGTTGACCAGATCCACCACCTCGGTGCCGTACGACCCGGCGCCCCGCGCCGCGGGGACGGCCCGGACGGCCGCGGCCGGGCCCGGGCCGCCCCCGCGGCCCTGGTCCGCCGCGTACACCCCGGTCAGCACCGTGACCGCGGCGGCCAGCGCGCCGGCCGCCGTCACCGCCGTACGGAAGAAGCGGGAGGGCCGGTCCGGTGTGTCGTACGCGTCGTGCCGCATGGAGCTCCGCTCTCTCGTTCCTCGATCCTGCCGGCGGTCACCCTGTCCGCCCGGAGGGAGGTCGACACCCCGCGTCAATCCTGGGGGTCAACCTCCTGCGGCACCACCGCGACCGGACAGGGCGCCAGGTGCAGGGCCGCGTGCGCGACGGAGCCGATCCGCGGGCCGATCGCCCCGCGCCGCGCGCGCCGGCCGACCACGAGCAGCTGCGCCGAGCCCGCCCCGGACAGCAGCACCTGACCGGCGCTGCCCAGCTCCACGTGCTCCGTCACCGGCACCCCGGGGAAGCGCTCCCGCCAGGGCGCCAGGGCCTCGCGCAGCGCCTTCTCCTCGTACGGCACGAGCCCGCCGGCCTCGTCGGCGAGCGCCAGCGAGCCGGGGCTGAACGCGAACAGCGGCGGCAGGCTCCAGGCCCGAACCGCCCGCACCGCGGCCCCGCGCGCGGCCGCCGTCTCGAAGGCGAAGCGCAGGGCCGCCGCGCTGTCCTGCGGCGTGCCGTGCTGGCCGACCAGGACCTCGCCGGCCGGCGGCTCGGCGGGCACGCCGTCCCGGCTGCGGACCGCGACCACCGGGACGGTGGACTCGGCGATGACCTGCTGGCCGTACGAGCCGAGGAGGAAGCCCGCGAGGGCGCCCTGGCCGCGCGAGCCGAGGGCCAGCAGCTCGGCCCGTCCGAGGGTGCCGAGCAGGGCGGCGACGGGCGTGTCGCCGATCAGCTCGGTGGTCAGCGCGAGGTCCGGGAAGCGCTCGGCGAGCGTCGCGGCCGCGGTGGCCGGCACCTCGCGCGCGGCCTTCAGCTGATCGGTCGGGTCCTGGACCAGCGGGAGGTCGAGCGGCTCCCAGCGCCAGGCGTGCACGAGTCGCAGCGGGAGGCCCCTGCGCAGGGCCTCCCGCGCGGCCCAGTCCGCCGCGGCCAGGCTCTCCGGCGAACCGTCCACTCCCGCGACGATCTCACGACTCATCAGGCTGCCTCCGTCATCCGTCGGGCGTGCGGCCCGCCCCGTCGGACGGACCCGCCACCCCCAGCTTGACCCGGTCCCGCGCCCGCCGACAGTGCCGTACGTCCCGACCGGCACGGGCGTAGGGCCCGTCCGACGGGCCCGGAGCCGGAGGAAACGGACTACGCCGGCAGGGTGAGGCGCGCGTGGGTGCCGTTCAGGTAGTGGTCGCCGATGTCGCGCAGGCGGTGGTCGGAGGGGACCGGGGAGGTGAGGGCGCGGGTGTTGCGCCAGAAGCGGTCGAAGCCGGGGGCGGGGCCGTGCGGGTCGGCGGCCGTGACCGGGTCGACGAGCTGGAGGACCCGGGCGGTGATGTCGAGGGCCGCGCGGTGCGCGACCGTCTCGGCCGCGGAGACGAGGACGGCGATGTCGGAGCGCTCCTCGAAGCCGAGCAGCCGCTCGGCGAGCAGCCCGCGCCCGAGCGCGTCGGTCGCCCGCTCGACCACGGCCGCCGCGGTGTGCGCGGAGGTCGCCAACTCTCCGTAGGCGCGCAGCAGATACGGGTCGTCGTGGGCCGCCGGGTCGGTGCCGTGCGGCGCGGCCGCCTTGCCGGCCCGGCTCACGTCCCGGGCCTCGGCGAGCGCGCCCTCGGCGATGCCGAGGGCCACGTGCACCAGGAGCAGCCGCAGGGCGAGCGGGGCGAGGGTGGCGGAGGGGGCGATCGCGTGCTCGTCGCGCGGGAGGGTGCCGAGCACCTGGCCGGCCTTGACCGGGAGCCGGTCGAAGGCGACCGTACCCGCGCCGGAGAGGCGCTGGCCCACCCGGTCGGCGGAGGGTTCGACGGTGACGGCCGGGTGCGCGGGGTCCACCAGGACGAGGAGCAGGTCGCCGGTCTCCGTACAGCGCGCGCCGACGACCAGCCGGTCGGCGACGGTGACGCCGGACGCGAAGGCGCCCCGTCCGTCGAGGAGGTAGCCGCGGCCGCCCGTCGGCACGAGGGCGAGCCCGGGCCGGCCGGGCTCGGGGCGCGGCGGTTCGACGGCGCCGGCGAGCAGCCACCGCTCCTCGGCGGTGCGGGAGTCGAGGGACAGCGGCCCGGCCGGCGCGCCGAGCAGCCGGGGGGCCCAGGACAGCACACAGTGGTGGGCGAGGAGTTCGCCCACCGAGCCGTCGGCGGCGGAGATCTCCCGGACCACCGCGCACGCCGTGCGCCAGGCGCCACGGCCGAGCGGCCCGGGCGCGGCGAGCAGGGCCGGCAGTCCGGCCTCCTGGAGCCGGGCGGCCTCGTCGTACGGCGCGCCACCGGCCCGGTCCCGGGCCACGGCGTCCACGGCCAGGTCGTCGGCGACCTCACGGGTGACGCGGGGCCAGATCGCGTCGTCCGCGCGGCGGTCGGCGGGCAGCACCCCGGCCGGCGCGGAGGCGGTGCGCGGGGCGGACTTCTTCGGCGTTCTCACGTCACCTCACATGATCCCTAGTATTCCCACTGGATTAGTAGGGATAGTGGCAGAGGGTCCGCCCCGGCCCCAACAGCTGTCCGTATCACGGACATTGCGATCCCGGATCGCGGACGCGAGCCCGGTGTGCCCCGGTCAGGGGTTGGTCCAGGCCTCCGGGTCGTCCGCGAGCGCCACCACCTCGGGCGGCAGGTCGGCGGCGGCCAGTTCGGCCAGCGAGACGCCGTCGAGCACCTGGCGCACGTTCGCCCGCAGCGCGACCCACAGGGTGAGCAGGGACTCCGCGGGACCGGTGTACGACAGCTCCGGCGGCCGCACCCCGCGCACCGACACCAGCGGCCCGTCGACGCAGCGGATCACGTCCGCCACGGAGATGTCCGCGGCCGGCTTCGCCAGCCAGTAGCCACCGTTGCCACCGCGCTGGCTCTGCACCAGGCCGCCCTTGCGCATGTCGCCGAGGATGCCCTCCAGGAACTTGTGCGAGATGCCCTGGACCTCGGCGATCGCCTCGGCCTTCACCGGCCCGGAGTCCCGGGCCGCGGCGAGCTGGAGGGCGGCCCGCACCGCGTAGTCGGCCCTGGCTGAAATGCGCATAGGCGCATTATGCCCACGCGCCCCCGGCACCCCTCCCCACGAGGCGCCCCGCGCCCGGCGGCCCCCGTGCGCCACCCCGCAGCGGGTGTCCCCTTCCCACCCCTTGACGCACGGGCGCGCCGCTCCCACACTCGGGAACGGGAAACCCGAGCGAACAGGTAGGGAATCATGGCAGCCGCGATCGCGCCGCACCGGACGGATCCCGCCCGGCCGCCCCGCGTCCCGGCCCTCACCTCGCGCCGCCACATCGACCTGCTGCGCGTCTGCAGCGCCGCGTAACGCCGGCCCGCGCGGCGCACGCCGGCCCTCCTTCCGCCGGCCCGTCACCGGCCCCACCGTCCGGCCCGTCCGGCACCCCCCTTCCCGTACCTCTGCTGCCTCCGCGCGCCGACCCCGCCCCGCCACCCGCCCGGCGGCCGTCGTGCGCGCCGCGACCCAGCACCGAGCACCCAGGGAGAACCATGTCCGTCGTCCCCTCCGCCGCCGCACCCTCCGCCGTCCCCTCGATCGTCCCCGCCACCACCGACCGGGGCTTCCGCGGCCGGATCGGCCGCGACGTGCGCAGCGGCCACTACCCCGTGCCGCACCGCTACCGCCTGCACCTGGCACCCGCCGACCCCGACTGTCTGGGCGTCGCCGTCACCCACGCCCTGCTCGGCCTCGACACCACCCTCCCGCTGCGCCTCCTGCCCGCCCTGCCCGACACCCCCGACGGCGGCTACACCGCGCTCCGCCCGCTGTACGAGGCCAGCGCCCACCTCTACCGAGGACCGGCCGCCGCGCCCGTGCTCAGCGACGACTGGACCGGCCGGATCGTCTCCACCCACGTCCCCGACATCCGGCGCGACCTCGCCCTGCGCTTCCGCGGCGAGGGACCCGAACTCCTCCCCGAGGACCGGGCGGACGAGATCCGCGCCGTCGCCGACCTGTGCGCCCGCAGCGTCGGCGCCGCCGCCCAGCGGGCCGGCGAGCTCGGCCTCGACGGCACCGCCGCCCACCACGACCCGCTCACCGTGCTCTTCGCCGCCCTCGGCGCGCTCGAACGGCGCCTCACCCGCGGTCCGTACGTCCTCGGCCACGCCCTCACCGCCGCCGACGTCACCGTCTGGGTCACCCTCGTCCAGCTCGACACCGTGCACCGCTGGCACCTCGACGCCGCGGCCACCGAGCGGATCGCCGACCACCCCGCCCTCTGGGCGTACGCCGCCCGGCTCACCGGACACCCCGCCTTCGGCCGGCACCTCGACATCGACGCCCTGCTCGCCCGCCACCACGCCCACTGCCGGGGCCGGGAGGCGGCCGGCGCCGCCATGCGCATCGTCGACTGGACGGCCGCGCGCGGCCACTGACCACCCGCGTGACCACCCGCGCCGGCGGCGACAGGCGCGGGCCCTGATCAGCCGAAGCGGCGGCCGGCCAGCGGCTCGGTCGCGTCGCCGCCCCCGGCCCGCACCCCGCGCAGGAAGGCCTCCAGGGCCTCCACCGAGCTGCGGACCGGTGCCCAGCCCAGCTCCCGGCGCGCCCGGTCGGTCGACATCACCGGCAGCCGCAGCACCGCGTCGAGGAGACCCGGTTCGGCCGGCGCCACCCGCAGCCGCCAGGCCGCCGACAGCGCCCCGCGCACCGCCGGCACCGGCACCCGCACCGGCCGCGCCCCGAACAGCGCCCCCAGCACCTTCCCGTCCACCACCGGCTCGGCCGCCAGGTTGAAGGCGCCCCGCACGTCGCGCACCAGCGCCCGCACGTACGCGTCCGCCGCGTCGTCCGTGTGCAGCGTCTGGAACCGCAGACCGGGCAGCTCCGGCAGCAGCGGCAGCAGATCCGGCCGCAGCAGCTGCCCCGGCACCCAGCGGCCCGCGAAGATCCGCCGCTGCTCGCTCGCCGACTCCTCCTTGAACAGGAACGCGGGCCGCATCCGCACCACCCGGGTCTGCGCGTGATCCCGCTCGAAGACGTCCAGGAGCCGCTCCACATAGGCCTTCTCACGGGTGTACGCGGCGCCCGGCCAGCCGTGCGTCGGCCAGGACTCCGACACCGGCACCCCGTCGCCCGGACCGGGGGAGTAGGCCCCGACCGACGACGCGCACACCAGGACCGGCACCCGGGCCGTGGCCACCGCGTCGAGCACCCGCACCGTGCCCAGCACGTTGGTGGCCCAGGTCGTCACCGGATCGTGCGTCGGCCCGAACCGCCAGGCCAGGTGCACCACCGCGTCGGCGTCCGACAGATACTGCGCGAGCCGCGGCTCGTCGCCCTCCAGCGACAGATCGACCTCCGCCCACTCGGTGCGCTCCAGATCCAGGCCGGGGCGGCGCCGGGACAGGCCGAGCACCGAACCGATCCGGCGCTCCCGGACCAGCGCGCGCACCACGCTCGTCCCCACGTTCCCGGTGGCGCCGGTGACCACCACGCGCAGTCGCTCGCTCGGGTTCATACCTCGACCTTCGGCCATTTTCCGGGCCCGCGCACCCGGGCGGCCCACGCGCGCGTCACGCATGGTGACGGTTTCGCTCGCGCGGGTGACCGGGTGCCCCCACCATGGGGTCATCACGGGGGGCCAGGCCCGCAGAGGAGGACCGGATGCTGCTCCCCGACCGCAACACGATCGCCCGACTGCTGCGCAGTTACCGCGCGCAGGAACGGCAGGTCCTGGCCCGGCCGCACGACCTGGCTGCGCGCCGGCGGTTCGAGGACACGGCGTACACGCTGTGCGTCCTGATGGGGGAGCGCACCGCGGGCGCGGCCGTCCGCGCCGCCGAGCGCTACACCGCGACGCCCGTTCCGCTCCTGAAGGTGGGCGGTTCGGACCGGACCGGTGGGGTATCCGCCGATTAGCGCCACGGGCGCCGGTCGGAACAGGCGGACCGGACGGACCACGCACCAGGGGCGGCGCGGCGGGAGGTGTCGACGATGGATGGCGCGAAGCTCTCGCCCCGAGAGCTGCGGATTCTCGCGGAGATCGAGGAGGACCTCGCCGCGGACACCGGGTTCGCGCGGGCCCTCGGCGCCGGCCGCACCCGCCTGCGGGCCCGGCTCGGATCGGGACGGTTCGCCGGGCCCGCCGCGGCCTTCTTCGGGCCCCTGGCGATCGTGCTCCTCGCGGTCGCCGTGGCCACCGGCACCACCGCCGTGATCTGGGTCTTCGCCGCCGTGTGGGTGCTCACCCTGCTCTGTCTCCTCCGGCTCCTGATGCGCTGGTCGCGCCGCCACCTGAACGGCGACGCGCAGCCGCGGCCGGACGAGCGCGAGGTCTGAGCCGGAAGGCGCCGGGCCCGGCGGCCGGGAAGGGGCCGCGGGGGAGTTCCCCGGCGGCCCGCCCGCCGTGTCGGGGGCACGGCCTGGCCCGGCGGCCCAGGACGGGGCCGTGGGAGTCCCCGGCGGCCCCTCCGCCGTGTCGTCCGCACGGCCGCCCCCCCCGCCGACGGCAGGGCCGGAGTGTGCGGTGTGGCGGCGCAGGGGCTTGGCCCGGCGGCCGGGAAGGGGGCCGCGCGGGGAGTTCCCCGGCAGCCCTTCCGTCGCGCCGGCGGCAAGGGCCGCGCCGTGCGGCGTGGCGACGAAAGGGCCGGGCCGGGCGGCCGGGAAGGGGGCGGTGCGGGGAATCTCCGGCGGCCCACGTCGTGTGGGCGGCACGGCCTGGCCCGGCGGCCGGGGACGGGGGCCGTGGGGGTCCACGGCGGGCCCTCCGCCGTCGTGCCTCAGTTGCCGCGGGCGCCGAAGCGGCGCCACAGCCACAGGGAGAGCGCCGCGCCGAGGGCCGCGCCGACCAGGGCGAGCGGCAGGCCGGCCGTGCGGCCGGAGGCCGAGGCGTCCTTGGCGGCGGCCCGGGCGGGCTCGCCCCGCGTCCCGGCGCTCGCGGCGAGCGCGTGCAGCGGGTCCCGGGCCGCCGGCGGACCGGCCTGCGCCCGGACGGCGGGCCGCTCGGCGGCGGCGGACGGCCGCGCCGACGCGCGGGCCGCGGGGAGCAGCGAGCCCACCGGCCGCACCTTCCCGTCCGCCGCGAAGCCCCAGTCGAGCAGCTCCCTGGCCTCCTCGTACACCGCGAGCCCGCCCCCGCCCTGCGGGTTCATCACCGACACCACCAGCGTCCGCGAACCGCGCTTCGCCGCCGCGATCAGGGTGTTGCCGGCGTTGCTCGTGTAGCCGTTCTTCACCCCGATCAGACCCGGATAGCGCGCCACCCCGCTCTCGCCCGTCAGCAGCCGGTTGGTGTTGGCGATGCCGTACGACCAGGAGCCGGCCGGGAAGTCGGCGTAACGGGTCGAGCAGTAGCGGGTGAACTGCGGGTCCTGGAGGCCCGCCCGCCCGAAGACCGCCAGGTCGAAGGCGGAGGACACCTGGCCCGGGGCGTCGTAGCCGTCCGGGGAGACCACGTGCGTGTCGCGCGCGCCGAGCGCGCGGGCCTTCTCCTGCATCTTCCGGGACATCGCCGTCCAGCCGCCGTTCATGGCGGCGAGGACGTGCACGGCGTCGTTCCCGGAGCTGAGGAACACGCCGTTCCACAGGTCCGACACCTTGTAGGTGTACCCCTCCTTCAGCCCGACCAGGCTGCTGCCCTCGCCGATCCCGGTCAGCTCGGCGTCGCTGACGGTGTGCCGCTCGTCGGGGTCGTGCCCGGGCAGCGCCGTCAGCGCGAACAGCGCCTTCAGGGTGCTCGCGGGCGGCAGCGGCTTGTGCGCGTCGCGTGCCGCGAGCACATCACCCGTGGAGGCGTCCGCGACCACCCAGGAGAGTGCGGAGAGGGCCGGGACCGGCGGCGCGCCCCGGAGCGGCTGCACCTGTGTGCCGGGGCGCCCGAGCCGTGCCGGGTCGACGACGTGCCGGGCCGGCGGGGTGGGCTCGGCCACCCCGGCCGGGGCGCCGGGCGGCGCGGCGGCGGGGGCGGCGAGCGCCGCCGGGGCGTACGGGACCGGCAGGGCGAGCAGCAGCGCCGCGGCACCGGCGGCGACATGACGGACAGCTGGCGTGACGATCATTCAGCCACCGTAGGAACGCCGCCCGGTGTGCGCAGGACGGAGTGCGCCGACCGGCCTAGCGCGGCGTGTCGGACGGCGGCGTGTCGTGACGCGGCGCGTCACGCCCGGGGCGGTCCGACGGGGGAGCGGTGCACGGGCGGTGCCCGCCCGGCCGGGATGTCGGTGCGGCAGGGCATCCTGGTGACGTGTCCTCACTCCCGTACCAGAGCAGGCCCGTTGCCGCGGGCGGCGCCCCGGCGCCCGGCGAGCACATGCTCGTCTGCGGCGACGACGTCCTCGCCCACCGCCTCTCCGCCGAACTCCACGAGATGTACGAGGCGCGGGTCACCCTCCTCGTGCCCGGCCCCGGCACCGCCCCCGACCGGCCCGCCGCCCGCACCGGCCGGGCCATGGCCCTCTTCGGACGGGTCACCGCGGCCGTCACGCGCACGGCGGGCCCCGCCCCGGCCGGTACCGGCGCCGACGGGACCGGCGGACGGACGATCCGGGTCGTGGAGAGCGCCGAGGTCGACGACTCCGTGCTGCTCGACGCGGGCGTGGAGCGGGCCGCCGCGCTCGCCCTGGTCTACGAGGACGACGAGCGCAACATCCGGGCCGCGCTCACCGCCCGCCGGCTCAATCCGCGGCTGCGCCTGGTCATCCGGCTCTACAACCGGCGCCTCGGCCAGCACCTGGCCACCCTGCTCGACCAGGCGGCGGCCGTCGCCGAGCCCGGCCTCGACCCCGAGAAGCCGGACGCCACCACCACGGTGCTCTCCGACGCCGACACGGCCGCGCCCGCGCTCGCGGCGACCGCCGTGGCCGGCAGCAAGAAGATCATCCAGGCCGGCGGACTGCTGCTGCACGCCGTGGACCGCACCCCGCCCGCGCCCGGCGAGGTCGCCGATCCGGGCCTGTGCACCCTCGCGCTGCTGTCCTCGACGACCAGCGACCCGGCCGGCTGCGAGGGCTCCGAGCGCAGCGGACCGCTCGGCCCCCGGCTGCTGCCCGGGGACGCCGAGGTCGCCGCCGCCACCGGGCGCGGCATCGTCGCGCTCGAAACGGTCCGCTACGAGGGACCCGCGCAGTCCACCGGCTGGCTCGGCGGTTCCGGGCTGCCGGTCGGCTCCCTCTTCTCGCGCCGGCTGCGCTGGTCGCTCGCCGGAGTGGCCGCCGCGGTCCTCGCCCTGGCCCTGGCCTCCACCCTCACCACGGGCGATCACCCCCTGCACGCGGCGTATCTGATCCTGCTCGACGTCTTCGCCATCGGCGACCCGGCCGTCGGCGAGCCGACCAGCCGTCAACTCCTCCAGATCCTCGCCGGATTCGTCGGACTGCTCCTGCTGCCCGTGGTGATCGCCGCGCTCCTGGAGGCCTTCGGCACCTTCCGCAGCGCCACCACCCTGCGCCGCCCGCCCCGCGGCCTGTCCGGGCACGTCGTGCTGCTCGGCCTCGGCAAGGTCGGCACCCGGGTGCTCGCCCGGCTGCGCCGCATGAACATCCCGGTGGTCTGCGTCGAGGCCGACCCCGAGGCCCGCGGCCTCGCGCTCGCCCGCCGGCTGCGGGTGCCGACGGTGATCGGCGACGTCACCGAGGAAGGCGTCCTGGAGGCGGCCCGGATCCACCGCGCCCGTGCCCTGCTCGCTCTCACCAGCGTCGACATCACCAATCTGGAGGCCGCGCTGCACGCCCGCTCCGTCAGCCCCGGACTGCGGGTGGCGCTCCGGCTGTACGACGACGATTTCGCCACCGCCGTCTACCGCACCCTGCGCACCGTCCACCCCGGCGCCCTCACCCGCAGCCGCAGCGTCTCGCACCTCTCGGCACCCGCCTTCGCCGGGGCGATGATGGGCCGCCAGGTGCTCGGCGCCATCCCCGTCGAGCGGCGGGTGCTGCTCTTCGCCGCGCTGGACGTCGCCGACCACCCGTTGCTGCGGGGCCGGCGGCCGGCCGAGGCGTTCGAGCCGGGCGCCTGGCGGGTGATCGCGCGCGGCGAGGCCGGGGTGCCGCAGGCCCGCTCGCGCTACCGGGCCCTGCCGGAACTGCCCGACGACCGGCCCCTCGGTCCGGGCGACCGCGTCGTGGTGGCCGCCACCCGGCGCGGCCTCGCCGCCCTCCACGGCCGCCGCACCCGCACCGGCGACGGCACCGCGACCTCCGGCGGACCGGCGGGCGGCGCTGTGGGGGAGCCGGTGGCCTGAGCGCCGGCGCCGGTGCCGGAGCCCGGACGGATGGGGTCACGGCGGCCGGGAGCGACGGTGAGCGGAAGCGGACGGCTGGGCAACTCCCTGGGGAAACGGCCCTGTTCAGCCTAGGATCTGACCGTCCGTGCCCGGATCCGTCCGTGCCCGGACCCGTTCGTGCCCGGATCCGTCCCGCGCCCGGCTCCGACCGCGACCGGCCGGTCGCGCTTCCGCAGTCAGGAGTGCCCTTCCGTGAACGCCCCGCACACCGCCCCCGCCGACCGGCCTTTGTATCGCCTGGATCCGGCCGGCGGCTGCCCGCACGCGGACAACGCCCGCTTGCTCGCCCAGGGCGCCGTGACCCCCGTGCTGCTCCCCGGCGACATCGAGGGCATGGCCGTGCTCGGCCACGACGCCCTGCGCGACTTCGTCTCCCATCCCGATGTCGCCAAGGGCCCCGGCCACTTCACCGCGCTCGCCGAGGGCCGCATACCCGAGGGCTGGCCGCTGCTCACCTTCGCCACCGTCCCGGGCATGACCACCGCCGACGGCGCCGACCACCGGCGGCTGCGCTCCCTGGTCAGCAAGGCCTTCACGCCGCGCCGCATCGAGGAACTGCGCCCGCGGATCGAGGCCGTGACCGCCGCGCTGCTCGACCGGCTGGAGGCGGCGGCCCGGGCCGGCGACGGCGTCGCCGACCTGCGCCGCCACTACGCCCTGCCGCTGCCGCTCGGCGTGATCTGCGAACTCCTCGGCGTGGCCGAGGAGCACCAGGACCGGCTGCACCGGCTGTCCAGCCAGGTCGTCGCCACCGACACCGGTCCCGAACAGGCCGTCGCCGCCAACCGCGAGCTGGTCGGACTGCTCGCCGCCCTCGCCGCCGAGAAGGCCGCCGCCCCCGGCGACGACCTCATCAGCGCCCTCATCGCCGTCCGCGACCAGGGCGGCGACCGGCTGGACCAGGGCGAACTGATCGGCACCCTGGTGCTGCTGATCATCGCCGGCCACGAGACCACCCTGAACCTGGTCACCAACGCGGTGCGCGCCCTGTGCGGGCACCCCGAGCAGCTCGCGCACGTCCGCGAGGGCCGCGCCGACTGGGCGGACGTGGTCGAGGAGACCCTGCGCTGGGACAGCCCGGTCAGCTACTTCCCGTTCCGCTACCCCGTCCGCGACCTCGTTGTCGACGGCACCACCATCCCGCGCGGCACCCCGGTGCTCGCCGGCTACTCGGCGGCGGGCCGCGACCCCCAGGCGTACGGACCGGACGCCGACCGCTTCGACGTCACCCGCGGACAGGCCGTCAAACACCTCTCGCTCGGGCACGGCGCGCACTACTGCCTGGGCGCGCCGCTCGCCCGGCTGGAGGCCACGCTCGCCCTGGAGGCGCTCTTCACCCGCTTCCCGGACCTTTCCCTCGCCGTCCCCGAGTCCGAACTGGCCCGGCACGCGGGCTTCGTCGGCAACAGCGTGCGCGCCCTGCCCGTACGCCTCGGCTGACCCGCCCCGTACGGCCGGAACCAGGTCCGGCCGCCCCGGCCGGCCGGGTCTCAGGCGGACCTTCCCCGCTCGGCGGCGGGGGAGGCCCGCAAGGCCGCGACCAGGCGCAGCAGATGCGCCTCGTTCCCCGCGAGGCCCGCCGCGCGCAGCGCCTCGTCCGCCTCCGCCATCGGATGCGTCAGCATCGCCGCCGCGTACGGCTCGAGCCGCGGGTCGGAGAGCACGGCCTGGGTGGACTCGAGCAGCCGGAGATAGGCCTGCGCTGCGGCGCGCTCGCGGCCGGTGACGGGCGTCATGTCGGGCTCCCTCTCGACGGTCTGAGGCTGTCTCACCCCACCCTCTCGCACGGGTCTGACAATCGGGGTGAACCGCCCCGCGGGGCCCGCCCGATCAGGCCCCGTCGAGCCGCGCGGCGAGCCGTTCGAGGAACACCCGTTGCCCCTCGACCAGCAGCGGCGCGGCCTCCGCGAGGCCGAACCAGCCGACCCGGTCGATCTCCGGGAACTCCCGCATCACGCCCGAGCCGCGCGGCCACTCCATGGTGAAGGTGCCCGGCACCACCCGCTCCGGGTCGAGATCCGCCTCCACCGCCCAGACGGTGACGAGCTTTCCGTTGCGCTGGCGCTGCTCCCCGAGCGCGAGCCAGGCGCCGTCCGGCGCGGGCAGGCCCAGCTCCTCGGTGAACTCCCGGCGGGCCGCGGCCTCGGGCGTCTCGTCGGGCTCGTACTCGCCCTTGGGGATGGACCAGGCGGACTCGTGCCGCGCGGCCCAGTAGGGGCCGCCCATGTGGCCGATGAGCACCTGCGGGAGGCCGTCCGGAGTGCGGCGGAAGAGCAGGAGTCCGGCGCTGCGCTTGTCGGGCATACCGCCCAGTGTGGCGGAGCGGGGCCGCCCGCACACCCCCGCGTCGCCGGCCGCGCCACCCCGCGCGCGCCATGTCCGGTGCCATCGGACCCTCCGTCCATCGACGCGTCGGGAATCTTTGACGCGTCGGAGATTCCCGACGTATCGTGGTGGCATGCCCACCGACGTGTTCGGCGTGCTGGCCAGTCCGGTGCGCCGCAGACTGCTGGAGACCCTCCGTGCGGGGCCGCGCTCCACCGGCGAGCTGGCCGGGATGTTTGCGCTCGGCCGCCCCGCCGTCTCCGAACACCTGGCGGTTCTCAAGTCCGCCGGGCTGGTCCGCGAGGAGCCGCGCGGCCGGCACCGCTACTACCACCTCAGGGCCGCGGGCCTGGAAGAGGTCAGCGACTGGCTGCACCCCTTCGAGCACTACTGGAAACAGCGCCTGGACGCCCTGGCCGACCTCCTGGACGAGGAGAACGACGCATGACCGACACCCCCGCCACCGAGACCATCGAACTCGCGCGCTTCCTGCCCCACCCGCCGGCCGCCGTCTGGGCCGCGCTCACCGACCCGGTGCTGCACGCCCGCTGGTGGGCGGCCGGCGACGTCAAGCCGGTCGTCGGGCACCGCTTCACCCTCGACATGGGCAACTGGGGCCTCCAGCCCTGCGAGGTCACCGAGGCCGACCCCGAGCGCCTCCTCGCCTACCGCTTCGCCGAGGGCACCCTCGACACCACCGTCACCTGGCGCCTGGTGCCCGAGGGGCGGGGCACCCGCCTCTTCCTCACCCACGCGGGCTTCGACCTCGACTCGCCCCTGGGCCGCCAGGCCCTCGAAGGCATGGGCGAGGGCTGGCCGCACGTCCTGGACGGCCTCGCCGCGCTCCTCGACGAGACGGCCTGACCGGTCCGCTCCGGCCGGCCGACTCCGTCAGCCCGACGCGTCCCCGGCGTGCGCGCGGCAGAAGGCGCGCACCGCCGCGGTGAAGGCCTCCGGCGCCTCCAGGTTGCTCATGTGGCCCACCGCCGGGAGCACCACCAGCTCGGCGTGCGGGATCGCCTCCCGGAAGGCGTGGGCGACGTCCAGCGGCGAACGGGCGTCTCGCTCGCCCCACAGCAGCAGCGTGGGCACCGCGATCCGGGGCAGCAGGTCCGTCTCGTCGGCCTCGGCCATCAGGGAGAGCTGGACGCCCATGCTCTCCGGCCGCACGTCCCGGTTCATGGCGTCCAGGACCGCCGCGAACCGCTCCGGCGGACCCTCGGCGTACAGCCCCGGCAGCGTCGGGTCGAACTCCTCGCGGGGCGCCGCGAGCATCCGCCGCGCCCCCTCGACCCGCGCCGCCACCTCCTCCGGTGGCAGCGAGCCCTTCCAGCCGGCGTACGTGTCCACCATCAGCAGCGAGCGCACCAGGTCCGGCCGCAGCCGGTACAGCTCCAGGACCACCGTCCCGCCCCAGGACAGCCCCGCCACGTGGGCCGGCCCGAGCCCCACGTCCTCGATCACGGCGGCCAGGGCCCGCGCGTAGTCCGGCAGCCCGAAGCCCGCCGGCAGGTCACCCGACCTCCCGGCGCCCGGCTCGTCCCAGGCCACCACGGTGAACTCGTCCGCCAGCGCCTCGACCTGCGGCCCCCACATCCGCCCGTCGCTCCCGGCGCCGTGCGCCAGCACCAGCAGCGGCCCCCGCCCCGCCCGCGCGTAGACGACGTCGACCCCGCCCGTCCGTACCACAGCCATGCCCTCAGGCTAGGCGGCGGCCCGCCGGGCGACCACCAGGGCGCCGTGGGTGCTCTCCGCCGAGGTCAGCGTCATGCGCGCCTCCACGGCGAAACCGGCCGCGGTCAGCCGCTCGGCGAGCGCGTCCGGGTCGCGCAGGTGGACGTGCAGGCGCATCGGGTGGCCGCCGTAGCCCTCCGTCTTCAGCCGGCTCTCCGCGCCCGCGTGGAAGGCCAGCAGCAGCGGGGCGGACGGGCGCAGCACCCGGTGGAAGTGGGCCAGGGTGCGGTCCAGCTCCGTGTCGGGGACGTGGATCAGCGCGTACCAGGCGACCAGGCCCGCCATCGAGGCGTCGGGCAGGTCGAGCGCGGTCATCGAACCCACCCGGAAGTCGAGCCCCGGGTGCTCGCGGCGGGCCAGCGCGACCATCGCGGGGGACAGGTCGATGCCCAGGACCTCCAGGCCCAGCCCGTGCAGGTGCGCGGCGATCCGGCCCGACCCGCACCCCAGGTCCGCGACCGGCCTGCCGCCCGAGGTGCGCACGGCCTCGGCGAAGACCGCGAGCATCGCCCGCTCGTAGGGCGTGCGGTCGAGCAGGTCGCGCACGAACTCGGTGTAGGAGGCGGCCACCGTGTCGTACGAGGTGCGGGTGTCGGCGAGCCAGTCCTGCTGGGGGTCCCGGGTGCTGTCCATCCCGAGAGGTTACGGCGTCAGCGCCACCGTCACCGGGCCGCCCGCCGGGTCCGCGTCCGGCGCCCAGACCGCCGGGTGGCGCACCGACCGGTGCGCGTCCAGCAGGGCCGGCAGGCGCCGCTCGTACAGCAGCCGTCCGTCCTGACGGACCATCAGCAGCGGGCGGGCGAGCCGGTCCGCGGGCCGCAGCAGCAGGGTGGGGGCGGAGCCGGGCAGGGACAGCCGGCCGGGGGTGAGCCAGCGCAGCGCGCCCTCCGGCCGCAGGGCGGGCCCGGGGCCCGGCCACGGGGCGCCGGCGAGATGCGCGAGGACCGCGTCCGCGACCGCACGGCCCTCGGCCGCCGCGACCGTGCCCGGCTCGGCGCCGTGCAGCAGGTTGCCCGCCGCGAACACCCCCGGCACGGCGGTCCGCAGGGCGCCGTCGACGGCGGGGCCACGGGTCGCCGGATCGAGCGGCACCCCGCCCGCGCGGGCCAGTTCGTGGTCCGGCAGCCAGTCCCCGGTGAAGACCACCGTGTCGCAGCGCAGCAGCCCGGTGCGCCCGTCGGCCCCGCGCACCAGGATCCCCGACAGGCGCCCCCGGCCGAGGAGTTCGAGGACGGTGGCGCCGCGCAGCACCGGGCCCGGCAGCCACGGCCCGGACGGGCGGTCGGCGACCACGGCGGCCACCGGCACCCCGGCCCGGCGCAGGGTGCGCACCGCGTGCCGGGCGATCGGGTCGGAGCCGACGACGACCGCGCGCCGTCCGATCCGCTCGCCGCGCAACCCGAACAGCTCGACGGACTGCTGGAGTTCGCCGGTGCTCAGCACCCCGGCGGGGCGCGCGCCGGGCACCAGCCGGGCGCTGCGCGGCCGTTCGCGCACCCCGGTGGCGAGCACCACCGCCCGTGCGGTGATCTCCTCGGGGCCGGTGGGCGCGGTGACCTCCAGGCTGAGCGGTCCGGCCCAGCCGGTCGCGCCGACGCCGGTACGGAGCACGGCCCCGGCGCCGACCGCCGCGCGTACCGCCCGGCGGGCGAACGCGGGCCCGGTCAGCCCGCCGAAGCCGCCGCGCGCGCAGTGCCGGGGCACTCCGCCCGCCGCCCGCTCCCGCTCCAGGACCTCCACCCGGCCCGCCCCGGCCGCCGCGAGCCGGGCCGCCGCGGCGAGGCCGGCCGGGCCCGCGCCCACCACCAGTACGTCGACCGCACGGGCCGCCGTCCGCGCCTTTGTCACCGCACGCCCTCCTCGAAGAGTGCCCGGACCGTCGCCCCGCACGAGAAGCCCTGGCAGCGCCCGGCCCGGGCCCGGGTCCTGCGCCGCAGTCCGTCCAGGGAGGCGGGCGGCACGGGGGAGGCGAGCGCGTCGCGGATCTCGCCCAGGGTGACCCGCTCGCAGTGGCAGACCACCGTCCCGTACGCGGGGTCGCGGGCGATGAGCGCCGCGTCGCGGTACGGGCGGGGGAAGGCCTCGCCGAGGTTCGGCATCCGCACCGGGGCGAGCGGCCGCTCCGGGCCGAGCTCCAGGCCGGCGTCGGCGAGCAGGTTGACCGCGTGCCGGCCCAGCGCGAGCGAGGCGGTGAGCCCGGTGGACCGGATGCCGCCCACGGTCACGTAGCGCAGCTCGGGGTGGGCGGAGCACCGGTAGTCCTCGGCGCCGGTCGCGGCCCGCAGTCCGGCGTAGACGGCGGTGACCTCCTCGTCGAGGAGCGCGGGCAGGATCCGCCGGCCCTGCTCCCGCAGTCCGGCGAGGCCCTCGGCCGTCGAGCCGGTGGCGGTCTTGTCGTCGAGGTCCTCGGCGGTCGGACCCAGCAGCACGTTCCCGTACACCGTCGGCGCCACCAGCACCCCCTTGCCGAGCGGGCCCGGGACGGGCAGCAGGATGTGCCGGACCAGTGGGCGGGCGAACTTGTCGAAGACCAGCAGCTGGCCGCGCCGCGGGGTGACGGTGAAGTCCTCCCGCCCGAGCAGCGCGTCGAAGGCGTCCGCGTACAGTCCGCAGGCGTTGACCAGGAAGCGGGTGCGCAGCACGCCGCGCCGGGTGACGAGCCGGTGCGGTGCCCCGTCCCCGCCCGGCCGCACCTTCTCCACCCGGCAGTTCAGGTGCAGGTCGACCCCGGAGCGCACGGCCTGGGTGGCGTAGGCGAGCGGGGTGCTCCACGGGCAGACGATCGACTCGCCGGGTACGTGGAGCGCGCCGAGCGCGCCCGGGCCCAGGTGTGGTTCGCGGGCGCCCAGTTCGGCGGCCGACAGGATGCGGGTGCCGTCGTGTCCGTTGCGCACGGCCTTGGCGGCGAGCCGGGGGAGCTCCGCCAGCTGCCGCTCGTCCCAGGCCACGAGCAGCGCGCCGACCGGCTCGACCGGGATGCCGGTCTCCTCGGCGTAGGCGGCGAGCAGCCGCCCGCCCTCCCGGACCAGCCGGGCCTCCAGGGAGCCGGGCACGGCGTCGAAGCCGGTGTGCAGGATCGCGGTGTTGGCCTTGGAGCTGCCCTCGCCGATGTCGCCGCCCGCCTCCACGAGCGCCACCCTGAGGTCGTGGCGGGCGAGTTCGCGGGCGATGGCGCAGCCGACCACGCCCGCGCCGACCACGGTCACGTCGTACGCGGAGCCGGGCGCCGAGGTGTCCGGGAGCACCCCGCGCCGGGTGACGCTCACGAGGCGCCGCCGCCGGTTCCGGTCCCGGCATCGTGGCCGGTCCCGTCGCCGTCCGCGAGGAGCGCGGCCACGGCGGTGCGGAAGCGGCCCAGGCGCTCGGCGGCCTCGTCGGCCGAGACCCGCGGCTCGTACACGGCGGACGGCTTCCGGTCGGGCACGGCCTCGTGGACGGCGAGGCCGGGCTCGTGGCCGAGCCGGGCGACCGCCGCGACGCCCAGGGCGGTGGCGTCGGGGAGTGCGGAGACCTCGACGGGGCGCTGGAGCAGGTCGGCCTGGGTCTGCATGAGCAGCGCCGAGCGGGTCAGTCCGCCGTCGACCCGGAGCGCGGTGAGCGGGGCGCCCAGATCGGCCGCGGCCGCCCCGGCGAGCTCGGCGACCTGGGCGGCGAGGCCCTCGCACAGGGCGCGCACCAGGTGGCCGGGTCCGGTGTCGAGGCCGAGCCCGGTGACCGCGCCGCGCACGTCGCCGCGCCACCAGGGGGCGGCGAGTCCGGCGAGGGCGGGCACGAAGGTGACGCCGCCCGCGTCGGGCACGGCGCCGCCGACCGCGTCGAGCTCCTCGGCGCCTGAGACGACCCCCAGCTCGGTGAGCCAGCGCACCGCGGACGCGGCGGTGTAGACCTGCCCGTCCAGGCAGTACGCGGTGCGGCCGGCGAGCCGCCAGGCCACGCAGGCGACCAGGCCGGTGCCGCTGCGGCGCGGGGCCGGACCGGTCTGCGCGAGGAGGAAGGCCCCGGTGCCGTAGGTGCACTTGGCGCTGCCGGGGACGGTCACGTCCTGGGCGAGCAGCGCGGCCTGCTGGTCGACCAGCAGGCCGGTGAGCGGGAGCGGCGGGCCGAAGGCGGTGGTGGTGCCGACCGGGGTGTCGGCGTCCACGACCCGGGGCAGCCGCTCGCCGCCGAGGCCGTACGCGTCGAGGGCCGTGTCCGACCAGGCGACGGTGTCCAGATCGAGCAGGCCGGTGCGGCCCGCGGTGGCCGCGTCGGTGACGAAGGCGCCCGTGAGCCGGTGTACGAGCCAGGCGTCGCTCGTGGTGACCACACCGGCGCCGGTCAGATGGCGACGGATCCAAGCCATCTTCGGGGCCGCGAAGTAGGGATCCACCGGCAGACCGGTGATCCGTGTCAACTCCGTTGCGTGCGGGCCAAGTTCGGAGCAGATGCCGGCGGCCCTGCGGTCCTGCCAGACGAGCGCGTCGGTGAGCGGCTCGCCGGTCGCCGGGTCCCAGGCGAGCACGGTCTCGCCCTGGTTGGCGAGGCCCACCGCGACGACCGGCTCGCCGGCCTCGGCGAGCGCGGCCCGGCCGGCCGCGACCACGGAGTCGTACAGTTCACCGGGGTCGACCTCGACCCGTCCGCCGGGCAGGGCGCGGGGCCGGACCGGGGCGAAGCCGCTCCCGATCACCCCGCGCGAGGGATGGACGACGAGCGCCTTGGTGCCCGACGTGCCCTGGTCGACGGCGAGTACCGGGCCCGTCATGTGTGCGACTCCCTGCCGGTCATGGTTCCTGGAGTTCCTTGATCGCGTTCCTGAGCGTGGAACCGGTCAGCCTGTCGGTGCCGAAGCCGTCCGTCAAGGCTTGCGGAGGGAAGCCGTCAGGTCCGGCGGCCCTGCTGACCACAAGTCAAATCCGGTCGCTGGCCGAATACTTGCGATCACGGAGAAAAGTGGATCGGTCACATCCGGCAACCTCTATAGTGATCGCCGATCAACGGCCGGGTCGGCCGGGACGCCCCTGGGGACTGACCACCCCCTCCGCCCACCGCACCGAGGAATCATGTCGCCCACCCCCCGCCCCGCCCCCTGATGGCCGCGCAAGGCTTCCGTCCCGTCTACCACCCGGCGGGCCACGACCACGCCCTGCGCGGGGCCGTCCAGGAGCTGCGCACCGGGCGCTGGGTGGCGATGGCCCGATTACTCGACGAGACCTCCGGCTGGTCCGGCTGGACCCGCCGCACCCAGGTGCTCGCCGCCGTCGCCGCCGGCACCGACGTCGTCGAGGCCTGGCGGATCGAGCAGCCCGACTCCGCCGCCGCGGGCGTGATGCACGCGCGCGTGTGCGTCGAGCGCGCCGTCCGCGCCCACCGCACCGGCCACCCTCGCACCCGGGAACTCTGGCAGGAGGCCTGGACCGCCTGCCTGGAGGCCGCCGACCGGGTGCCCGCCGACCCGGTGCCCTGGGTGTGCCGCCTCGCCCTGTCGGTGCTCGACACCCAGCAGCGCATGGAGGAGCACCGGGCCGTGCCGCCCGCGCCGATGCTGCCGCCCGGCCCCTGGGGCCTGCTCGCCGAGGCCGAGAAGCGCGACCCGTACAACCGCGAGGCGCACCACCGGATGCTCCAGTTCGTGTACGCGCGCCGCAGCGGACCGCTCTCCGAGGCGGTCAACTACGCCCAGTGGGCGGCCTCCTCGGCCCCCGTCGGCTCCGCCCTGCACGCCCTGCCCCTCTACGTGCGGGTCGAGCGCTACCGCCGTGAGCGCGGCCACGAGCGCGCCCTCGACCTGCATTGGGTCGCCGAGGACGCGGTGCGCGACGCCGACCGTGCCATGGACTCCTGGTTCCTCTTCTGCGCCACCGAGGAGGCCAGCGTGCTCGACCTCAGCCACCTCGCGCACGGCCTCTACGGCGCGCTCAAGTTCGCCGACGCGGCCCGGGTGTTCGAGGCCCTCGGCCCGTACTGGACCCCGCAGCCCTGGGCGTACCGCACCGACCGCCCCGACGAGCGCGGCCCCGCCGAGGAGGTCTTCCTGCGGGCCCGGGCGCGCTGCCTGGGCGGCCCCGGCGCCCGCGGCGGACCCTGACCGCCCGGCTCGCCCCCGGAGCCCGGCGCCCGCCCGCCGGGCCGCCCCTCAGACCACCGTGCCCGTCCCCCCCCGTACGGCACGGTCCGACCCCCTTCCCCCGGAGGAAACGCATGTCACGCACCGCTCCCACCGACGCGATACGCAAGCCGCCACCGGCCGCGCGGGACGAGGAGGCCCGCCTCAGGGAGCTGGGCTACCAGCCCGTCCTCGCCCGCCGCATGGGCGGCTTCGGCAACTTCGCCATCAGCTTCTCGGTCATCTCCATCCTGTCCGGCTGCATGACCCTGTACGGCTTCGGCCTGGGCACCGGCGGCCCCGCCGTCATGCTGTGGGGCTGGGCCGGCGTCGGCCTGTTCGTGCTGTGCGTCGGCCTCGCCCTCGCCGAGGTCACCAGCGCCTACCCGACGTCCGGCGCGCTCTACTACATGGCCGACCGCCTCGGCGGACGCCGCTGGGGCTGGTACACCGGCTGGCTGAACCTGCTCGGTCTGCTCGGTGCCATCGCCGGCATCGACTACGGCGCCGCGCTGTTCACCGGAGCCTTCCTCAACCTCCAGTGGGGCATCGCGCCGACGCCCGAGTCCACCTTCCTGATCTTCCTGGTCATCCTGCTGGTGCACGCCGTGCTCAACCTCAACGGCGTCCGCGTGGTCAGCCTGCTCAACTCGATCAGCGTGTGGTGGCACCTCGCCGGCGTCGCCCTGATCGTCGGCGCGCTCGCGATCGTCCCCGACCACCACCAGTCCGCGAGCTTCGTCTTCACCGAGTTCGTCAACGACACCGGCTGGGCCAACCCGCTCTACGTCGCCGCGATCGGCCTGCTGCTCGCCCAGTACACCTTCTCCGGCTACGACGCCTCCGCCCACCTCTCCGAGGAGACCGCCAACGCCTCGGTGGCCGCCGCCAAGGGCATCGTGCGCTCCATCTGGGCCTCCTGGATCGCCGGCTTCGCGCTGCTCGCCGGCCTCACCTTCGCCATCCAGGACTACGCGGGCACCCAGAACACCGCCACCGGCGTCCCGCCCGCGCAGATCCTGCTCGACGCGCTCGGCGAGGGCGGCGCCAAGGCACTGCTGCTCGTGGTGATCGTGGCCCAGCTCTTCTGCGGCAACGCCGAGGTCGCCGCCGCCAGCCGCATGGTCTTCGCCTTCAGCCGTGACAACGCCCTGCCGGGCTCCGCCCTCTGGCGGCGCGTCAGCAGCCGCACCCACACCCCGGTGCCCGCCGTATGGCTGTCGGTGATCGTCGCCGCGGTGCTCGCGCTGCCCTCGCTCTACTCGGCCACCGCCTACGGCGCGGTCACCGCCATCAACGTCATCGGCATCACCCCGGCCTACGCGATCCCGATCCTGCTGCGCCTGCGCGCGGGCGACCGCTTCGTGCCCGGCCCGTGGAACCTGGGCCGCTGGAGCAAGCCGATCGGCTGGATCGCGGTGGTCTGGGTGGCCCTGGTGACCGTGCTCTTCTGCCTGCCGCAGCGCTCGCCCGTCACCGTCGACACCATGAACTACGCGGTGATCGCGCTGGCCGTGGTGCTCGTCCTCGCGAGCGTCTGGTGGTACGTCGCCCGCCGCTCGTACGGCACCCCGCAGACCTACGGCAGCGCCCGCGAGGAGGCGGAGATCGCCGAGGGCATCGTCTGAGGACGCGCACGGAGGCCCGCGCCGGCCGGCGCCCAGGGGCCGCGGGACCCCGGTGCCGAGGGGCCGGTCAGCCGCCGAACTCGTAGGTCCAGGCGCCCGTCCGGGCCGCGAACTCGATGTCCGTGATCTCCAGGGCGTGCCCGTGCTGGTCGGTCACCACCCGGTGGACGCACAGCCGGGCCGCGCCCGGGACGGGCGTCCCCTCCGCCCCCGGGTCCGGCGGACCCGCCGGGACGCCCACCGACTCCCGGTGGGTCGTGCGCAGCCCCGCCTGGCGCATCCAGTGGTAGAGCAGCCGCAGGTCGGGCTGTCCGCGCCGCTCGTGGCCGCCGCGGTACCGCCCGAGCTGCGGGATCTCCGTCAGCGCCGGCCGGGAGAACCAGGTCACCGACTGCTGCATCGGCTCGCCGCCCGGGGTGAGCACCAGGTGCCGGTGGACCAGGGTCGGCTCCCCGGGCGCCAGGCACAGGCGCCCGGCGAGTGCCGCCGGCGGCGCCTCCCAGGACAGCGAGGCGCGCACCAGCGCGTCGGCCGCCCGCGGCCCGCCCGGGAAGGTGCGCCGCCGCGCGGCCTGGACGGTGAGGCGCGGTTCGTGCGCGGACTCGTGCCCCGGGTCGGCGGCGAAGGTGCCGCGCCGGTCGGTCACCACCAGCCGTTCGTCGCGCAGGAGTTGGAGCGCGCTGCGCACCGTCTGCCGGTTGACGTGGTAGCGGTGGGCCAGCAGGCGCTCGGAAGGCAGCCGGCTGCCGGGGGAGATGAGCCCCTTGCCCAGGTCGTCCCGCAGGGCGTGGGCGACCCGGAGGTAGAGCGGAAGCGTCGCGCTCGACCGGTGCTCGGGAACGGGCTCGGCCATGTCTCGACCCTCTCTGTCATGCATCGTTCAACCATTGCTCGGCGTGATCGCCCGAGTCGTGTGGGTGATCATTCCTATCATTGGTCTAAACCATTCTGGAAGTCCCGCCGGCGAGAGTGGCCGAAACGAGCGCCGGGCCGTGTAATGGATCGCAGCCGGCCGGGTGACGCCCGCGCCGGTGGCGTACGCCGCGGCGGAAAGGCGGGTGAGGCCGGATGGCGACACCGTCCGAGCGGGCAGCGGCGGGCAAGGCGGCCCGCAAGCGGGTGCCCCGCTCCTCGCACGGGCGCTGGATAGCGTCCTCCCAGCGCCCCGACGCGCTCACCGTCCTCGAACGAGAGTCCGTGGACCGGGTCCCCGAGCTGGTCCCCATCCGCTACGGACGCATGGCCGTCTCCCCCTTCGCCTTCCTGCGCGGCGCCGCCGCCGTCATGGCCGCCGACCTGGCCGCCCAGCGGCACACCGGACTCACCGTGCAACTGTGCGGCGACGCCCACCTGCTGAACTTCGGCGTCTACGCCTCACCCGAACGGACGCTCCTCTTCGACGTCAACGACTTCGACGAGACCCTGCCAGGACCCTTCGAATGGGACGTCAAGCGCCTCGCCGCCTCCGTCACCGTCGCCGCCCTCCAGAACGGCACCACCAAGGGCAAGGCCCATCGCGCCGCCCAGGTCGCCGCCGAGGCCTACCGGCTCGCCATGCGCCGGCTCGCCGGACTCGGCGAACTCGACGTCTGGTACGAGCGGATCGCCGCCGACGACCTCACGCCCCTGGTCCGCGGCGCCGACCGCACCCGGATGGAGCAACGCCTCGCCCGCGCCCGCCGCCGCACCAGCCTCCAGGCCCTCGCCAAGCTCACCACCACCGACGACTCCGGCCGACGGCGGATCACCGAGGACCCGCCGCTCCTGGAACGCGTCGCCGACCTCGACCGGGTCGCCCTCGGCAAGATCTTCAGCGACTACCGCAGCTCGCTCTCCGAGGAGCGCCGGCTGCTCCTCGACCGCTTCCACTTCGTCGACGCGGCCCGCAAGGTGGTCGGTGTCGGCAGCGTCGGCACCCGCTGCTTCATCCTGCTGCTCCAGGGCCGCGACGACGGCGACCCGCTCTTCCTCCAGATCAAGGAGGCCGGCGGCTCCGTCCTGGAGCCGTACCTCGCGCCCAGCGCCTTCGCCCACCACGGGCGCCGGGTGGTCTGCGGCCAGCGCCTCACCCAGGCCGCGAGCGACATCTTCCTCGGCTGGATGACCGGGCCCGAACAACGCCACTTCTACTGGCGCCAGTTGCGCGACATGAAGGGCTCCGCCGAGGTCGAGACGATGTCCCCGTCCGTCCTGCGGGAGTACGCCCGGCTCTGCGGCCGCGCCCTCGCCCGGGCCCACGCCCGCTCCGGCGACCGCATCGCCATCGCCGCCTACCTCGGCTCCTCCGACGTCTTCGACCGCGCCGTCGCCGACTTCGCCCTCCGCTACGCGGCGCAGAACGCCGACGACTACTCCGCCCTCAGCGCCGCCATCGCCGCCGGCGTGGTCACGGCGGCCCCGGGCGTCTGAACCCCCGGGGCCGCCGCCCGTACTCAGGCCCGCGGGCGCCGCAGCGGCGGTGCCACCGGCGTCGGCGGCACCGGGCCGAACAGGGTGGCCCGCAGCACCGCGGGGGCGAACAGCGCCGTCAGCGGCGCCGTCAGGGTCAGCGCCGCGCGGAAGGCCGCACCCACCACCGGATCGCCCGCGGCCCGCTGCTGCACCCGCCCCAGATACCAGCCGGTCACCCGGTCCACGGCCCCGCTGCGCGCCGCGTCACCCGTCGCGCCCGGCATCTTCTTGTCCGCGCCCGCCGAGATGTCCCAGGCCTGCCGGGACGCGTCGAGCAGTGCCCGCTGCACCCGCCGCGTCGTCGGCGTGCGCCGCGGGTCCGCCAGGGCCCGGCGCAGCGCCACCGCGCTCATCGCGGCGACCGCCATGCCCTGCCCGTAGATCGGGTTGAACGCGCACAGCGCGTCGCCGGTGGCCAGGAAGCCCGCCGGACGGCGCCCCGGACGGTCGTAGCGACGGCGCACGTTCGCCGTCCGGCGGAAGCCGTACACCGGGGTCAGCGGCTCCGCCTTCGCGATCCAGTCGGCGATCACCGGGTGCGGCAGCCGCCGCGCGTACTCCTCGAACAGCGCCTCGTCCGTGGGCGGTTCGTCACCCCGCAGCCCCGAGAGGGTGACCACGTGCCGCCCGTCGCCCAGCGGCAGGATGACCCCGCTGTAGACCTGTCCGGGGTTCGGCACGACGTAATAGCCCAGCGCGTCCACGGCCGGATCCGGCTCCGGGGAGCGGAACAGCCGGGTGCTGTAGGCGAGCCCGGTGTCCAGGGTCTCCTCGTGCGGCGCCTCCGCGCCGATCCCCTTCAGCCAGTCCGCCGCCCGGGTCGACCGCCCCGAGGCGTCCACCACGAGGTCCGCCTCCAGCGGATACGGCTCCTTCGGTGCGCCCGCACCGCGCTCGCGCAGCAGCACCCCGCGCACCCGCGCCGCGTCGCCGAGCAGGCCCACCGCCTCGGTGCCCTCGATTCGTTCGATCCGGGGATCCGCGAACACCCGCTCGCGCACCAGCCATTCGAGCTGGTCGCGCGGACCGGAGAAGAAGTGCGCGGAGGCCGGGGTGCGGGCGAACCACTTCCCGTTCTGCCACTGCACCATGTCCTCGGGCATCCCGACCCGCGGCGCGCCGAGCGCGGCGAGCTCGGCCATGAAGCCCGGCAGCAGCTCGTCCAGCGCCCGCTGGCCGCCCTCGATCAGCACGTGCAGGTGCCGGCCCTGCGGCACCCCGGGCCGTGGCTCCGCCTGCTCGGGGAACCGGTCGCGCTCGACGACGGTGACCCGCTCGGCGTGCTCGCTCAGCACCCGCGCGGCCAGCAGACCCGCGAGACTCCCCCCGACGACCACCGCATGACGTGTCCTGCGAGGTCCCAACTCGTCGGTCATCCTCGCCCTTTCGCGTATGGAGATGTGGACCCATCAGTATCCACGCCCGCTCGGGGGCGCGTCGCGGGCGGCCCGGTGCGCCGAGGGCGCGTGCGCCCGCGCGCCCGCGCTGTCCGTCCGTGCGGACTCAGGCGCGGGGGAGGGGGCGCGCCGGGGCGCCGGGTGCGGTCCAGCTGTCCAGCAGCCGCAGCGCCTCGGCGGTCGCGGAGCCGGGTTCGACGTTGTAGACGCACAGGGTCTGCTCCGCGTCGCCGGGGGCCTGGAAGGACTCGTAGGAGAAGTGCAGCTCCCCGACCAGCGGGTGGTGGTAGTGCTTGCTGCCGTGGGTGCGGCGCAGCACCCGGTGGTCGTTCCACCAGCCGGTGAACTCGGCGCAGCCGAGGGTGAGTTCGCCCACCAGGTCGGCCAGCTGCCGGTCCTGGGGGTGGCGGCCCGCCTCCAGCCGCAGGATGGCCACCGTCTCGGCGGCGATCCGCTCCCAGTCGCCCACCCGTTCGCGGGCCTCGGGGTCCAGGAGGTAGTAGCGCGCCAGGTTGCGCCGGGTGGCGGGCAGCGCGTCGAAGTCGGTGAGGACCGCCCGGGCGAGCCGGTTCGAGGCCAGCACGTCGGTGCGCCGGCCGAGGACGAAGGCCGGCACGTGGGCGAGCGTCTCCAGCATCAGGTGCAGGCCGGGCCGGACCCGCTGGGCCCGCGCCGGGGCGCGGCGCGCGGTCCGGGCGGCGCCGGTGCCGGAGCGCAACAGGTCGGTCAGGTGCTCGCGTTCGGTCTCGTCGAGCCGCAGCGCGCGGGCCACCGCGTCCACGACCTCGGCGGAGGGGTTGCCCGCCCGCCCCTGCTCCAGGCGTGTGTAGTACTCGGTGCTGACGCCGGCCAGGCGGGCCGCCTCGTCCCGGCGCAGGCCGGGCACGCGGCGGACCCGCGCGTCGGCGGGCAGCCCGGCGTCCTCGGGGGTGATGCGGGCGCGCCGGGAGCGCAGGAAGCCGGAGATCTCCTTGGTGCGGTCCATGCCTCCAGTGTGCGGGGGCCGGCGGCGCCGGGTGGGCTCCAGGGTGGCCCTGCCGGTACCAGTCCGGCCAGGGTCAGTCGTGGCGTCCCGCGGGACCCCTCCGGGTGGTGTTCTGGAGTGGCGGTCGACGGAACCGGCCGCGTTCCCTCCCTCTCCTTCCCGGAAGGCGTGCAGCATGTCCACGAACACCCCGTCGCAGCACCACTCCCCGACCCAGGCCCTGCCCCTGACCGGCCGTGTCGCGGTCGTCACCGGCGCCTCCAGCGGCATCGGCGAGGCCTCGGCCGAGCGACTGGCGGCCCTGGGCGCCCGTGTCGTCGTCCTGGCCCGCCGGGCCGACCGGCTCGCGGAACTCGTCGCCCGCATCGAGAAGAACGGCGGCAGTGCCCTGGCGATCGCCGCCGACGTGACCGACGCCGCCGCCCTGAGGGCCGCCGCCGCTCGGGTGGAGGCCGAACTCGGCGGCGCCGACCTGCTCCTGAACAACGCCGGCGTCATGCTGCCCGCCCCGATCGAGGAGCTGGCGGCGGACCAGTGGCAGCGTCAGATCGACCTGAACATCAGCGGACTGATGAACGCCATCGGCGCGTTCACCCCGCAGCTGGTCCGGGCCGCCGCCGCACGCGGGGTGGCCGACCTGATCAACACCTCCTCGATCGCCGCGCAGAACATCTTCCCGAACTTCGCTGTCTACTCCGGCACGAAGGCGTACGTGACCCACCTCTCCCGCCACCTCCGGGCGGAGCTGGGCGCGAAGAAGGTGCGGGTGTCGGCGATCGAGCCCGGCATCGTCGGCACCGAGCTGCAGAGCCACGTCACGGACCGGGGCGCCCTGGACTGGCTGGCCGGCTCGAAGGAGACCATGGAGTGGCTCACGGCCGAGGACGTCGCCGAGACGGTCGGCTTCATCGCCACGCTGCCCCCGCGGGTGAACCTCCAGCAGGTCACCATCATGCCCACCGGCCAGGCCGCCTGACCGGGGCGGCCCGGTGCACGGCGTGGCGGGGGTGCTACGCGGGCCGCGGGCCGAACTCGGCGAGCGCGTGGCGCAGCCACTCCACCCAGAAGCGCTCCAGGTCGATCCCGCCGCGCAGCACCAGATGGCGCAGCCGGTCCGGCTCGCTCGTCCGGCGCTCGGGCGGGAAGTCCCGGCGCTCGATCTCCAGGTACTCGTCCAGCTGCCGCTGGTGCAGGTCGAGATGGCGCTCCAGCTCGGCCCGCAGTCCGGTGCCGCCGACCACGGCCGCGGCCCGCATCCGCAGCAGCAGCCCGGACCGCATCGGCTTGGGGTCCTCGGCGGTGTCCACCCAGGCCGCCAGCTCGGCGCGGCCCGCGGGCAGCACCTCGTACTCCTTCTTCTGCCCGCGCGCGGGGACCGGAGCGGGCAGGGCACGGATGTGCCCCGCCTGCTCCAGCTTCCCGAGCTCGCGATAGATCTGCTGGTGCGTGGCGGACCAGAAGTAGCCGATGGACCGGTCGAAGCGGCGGGTCAGTTCGAGGCCGGAGGACGGCTTCTCGAGCAGCGCCGTCAGGATCGCGTGCGGGAGGGACATGCACGCATCCTAGGTTCGGCCGGTCGTACGGTCCGCTCGCACGGCCCGCCCCGCGCGAGGGTCACAGGGCCGCGGCGAGGCGCGTGCCCTGGTCGATGGCCCGCTTGGCGTCCAGCTCGGCGGCCACGTCCGCGCCGCCGATCAGGTGCGCGGTACGGCCGGCGGCGACCAGCTCCTCGTACAGGTCGCGGCGCGGCTCCTGGCCGGTGCACAGCACCACGGTGTCGACCGGCAGCAGCTGCCGCTCGCCGTCCACGGTGAGGTGCAGGCCCTCGTCGTCGATGCGGTCGTAGCTCACGCCCGCGACCATGGTGACGCCCCGGTGCTTCAGCTCGGTGCGGTGGATCCAGCCGGTGGTCTTGCCGAGGCCCGCGCCGACCTTGCTGGTCTTGCGCTGGAGCAGGTGCACCCGGCGCGGCGGCGCGGAGCGCTCGGGCGCGCGCAGACCGCCGCGCGAGGCGTAGGTGGTGTCCACGCCCCACTGCCGGAAGTACGTCTCCGGGTCCTGGCTCGCGCCCTCGCCGCCGTCGGTGAGGAACTCGGCCACGTCGAAGCCGATGCCGCCGGCGCCGAGGATCGCGACCCGCTCGCCGACGGGGACGCGGTCGCGCAGCACGTCCAGGTAGCCGACGACGCTCGGGTGGTCGACGCCCTCGATGCCGGGCACGCGCGGGGTGACGCCGGTGGCGACGACCACCTCGTCGAAGTCGGCCAGGTCGGCCGCGGTGACGAAGGTGTTCAGGCGCACCTCGACGCCGCGCTCGGCGAGCTGGACCCGGTAGTAGCGCAGGGTCTCCTCGAACTCCTCCTTGCCCGGCACCTGCTTGGCGACGTTCAGCTGTCCGCCGATCTCGGCGGCGCCGTCGAAGAGGGTGACGGTGTGGCCGCGTTCGGCGGCGGAGACCGCGCAGGACAGTCCGGCCGGGCCGGCGCCGACGACGGCGATCCGCTTGGCGCGGCGGGTGGGGGAGAGGACCAGCTCGGTCTCGTGGCAGGCCCGCGGGTTCACCAGGCAGGAGGTGATCTTCAGGCTGAAGGTGTGGTCCAGACAGGCCTGGTTGCAGCCGATGCAGGTGTTGATGGTCTCGGCGCGGTCGGCGGCGGCCTTGGCGACGAAGGCGGGGTCGGCGAGGAAGGGGCGGGCCAGCGACACGAGGTCGGCGCGGCCGTCGGCGAGGATCTCCTCGGCCACCTCGGGGGTGTTGATGCGGTTGGAGGTCACCAGCGGCACCGACACCGCGCCCATGAGCCGCTTGGTCACCCAGGTGTAGGCGCCGCGCGGCACGGAGGTGGCGATGGTGGGGATCCGGGCCTCGTGCCAGCCGATGCCGGTGTTGATGATGGTGGCGCCGGCCGCCTCGATCTCCTTGGCGAGGGCGACCACCTCGTCCAGGGTGGAGCCGCCGGGGACCAGGTCGAGCATGGACAGGCGGTAGATCACGATGAAGTCGCTGCCGACGCGCTCGCGGATGCGGCGCACGATCTCCAGCGGGAAGCGCACCCGGTTCTCGTAGGAGCCGCCCCAGCGGTCGGTGCGCTGGTTGGTGGTGGCGGCGATGAACTCGTTGATGAGATAGCCCTCGGAGCCCATCACCTCGACGCCGTCGTAGCCGGCCTCCTTGGCGAGCTCCGCGCAGCGGGCGTAGTCCTCGACGGTCTGCTCGACCTCGGCGTCGGACAGCTCGTTCGGCACGAAGGGGCTGATGGGTGCCTTGAGGGGGCTCGGCGCGACCAGGTCCTGGTGGTAGGCGTACCGCCCGAAGTGCAGGATCTGCATGGCGATCCGCCCGCCCTCGGCGTGCACGGCCTCGGTGATCACCCGGTGCTCGGCGACCTCCTCGGGGGTGGTCAGCTTGGCGCCGCCGTCCCAGGGCCGCCCGGCCTCGTTGGGCGCGATGCCGCCGGTGACGATCAGGCCGACGCCGCCGCGGGCGCGCTCGGCGTAGAAGGCGGCCATCCGCTCGAAGCCGTGCTCGGCCTCCTCCAGACCGACGTGCATCGAGCCCATGAGCACCCGGTTGGGCAGGGTGGTGAACCCGAGGTCCAGCGGGCTCAGCAGATGCGGGTACGGGGTGTTCGGGGCCATCGGGGCGCCTCCTCGCGCGGGGTCGTCCCGACTGTTGTAGACGACCCGCCCCCGCTTGTGCAACAAGTTGCATAAATGGGGGGCGGCGATGTGCGGGACGCCACAGGAGAGGGCCCGGCACGGGGAGGGGAGGGGCCGCCCGGCACGCCCCTCCCCTCGTGAACCGCCAAACCCGGCTCCCGGCGGGCCCTCACTCCTTCCGGTACGCGTACGCCTCCGACGCCGCCGCCACGACCGCGTCCAGGTCGCCCCCGGCGCTCGCGGTCACCACCGCGGCCACCGCGCCCTCCACGAACGGGGCGTCCACCAGGCGCGCGCCCTCCGGCAGCTCGTCGCCCTCCGCGAGCAGCGCCTTCACCGTCAGGACCGCGCTGCCCAGGTCCACCAGGAGCGCCACGCCCGCGCCGCCGTCCACGTCCTTCGCCGCCTGCGCGATCAGCTCGGCGCTGGTCCCGAGGCCGCCGTCCGGGGTGCCGCCGGCCGGCCGCACCGGCGCCGTGTCCCCGCCGCCCGCCAATCCGCGGGCCAGCTCGGCCACCGAGGCCGCCACGGCCGCGCTGTGCGAGACCAGCACGATCCCCACCCGCCCCGTCATGCGGCCACCTCCGCGAGCGCCGCGAACAGCAGCGCCGACGAGGTCGCCCCCGGGTCCTGGTGCCCGACCGAGCGCTCGCCCAGATAGCTCGCCCTGCCCTTGCGCGCCCGCAGCGGTACGGTCGCCAGCGCGCCGGCCTCCGCCGCCTCCCGGGCCGCCGCGAACGAGGTCCCGAGCGCCTCGGCCGCCGGCGTGAGGGCGTCCAGCATCGTCTTGTCGCCCGGCTGTGCGCCGCCGAGCTGGGCGACGGCCGCCACGGCCTCGGTCAGCGCCCCGGCGAGCTCCGGCCGGGAGACCCGCTCCGCCTCGCCCAGGGCCTTGCCGGTGCGGCGCAGCAGCGTCCCGTACAGCGGCCCGGACGCCCCGCCCACCGTGGAGATCAGCTGCCGCCCGGCGGCCACGAGCACCGCGCCCGGCGTCCCCGGCGGCTCCTTCTCCAGGGCCGCCGTGACGGCGGCGAAGCCCCGCTTCAGATTGGCCCCGTGATCGGCGTCGCCGATCGCCGAGTCCAGCTCGGTCAGCCGGTCCGCCTCCCGGTCCACGGCGGCGGCCGCCGCGGTCAGCCAGTCGCGGAAGAACTCCGCCCCGTACGTCCGCTCGTCCGCCATGTCGTCCGTCACCTCCGACACGCTCCCCTCACCGGCCCCAGCGCAGCGCCGGCGTGCTCACCGGCGCGTCCCACAGGCGCAGCAGTTCCTCGTCGGCCTCGCACAGCGTCACCGAGCAGCCGGCCATGTCCAGCGAGGTCACGTAGTTGCCGACCAGCGTCCGGGCGGCCGGCACCCCGCGCTCGGCCAGCACCCGCTGCACCTCGGCGTTGAACCCGTACAGCTCCAGGAGCGGGGTCGCCCCCATCCCGTTCACCAGCGCGAGCACCGGGCCCTGCGGGCGCAGCTCGTCGAGCACCGCGTCCACCGCGAAGTCCGCGATCTCCCGCGAGGTCATCATCGGCCGCCGCTCACGGCCCGGCTCCCCGTGGATCCCGATGCCCAGCTCCAGTTCGCCCTCCGGCAGATCGAAGGTCGGCGAGCCCTTCGCCGGGGTCGTGCAGGCACTCAGCGCCACCCCGAAGCTCCGCGAGCGCTCGTTCACCCTGCGGGCGATCGCCTCCACCCGCTCCAGCGGCGCACCCGCCTCGGCCGCCGCGCCCGCGATCTTCTCCACGAACAGGGTGGCGCCGGTGCCCCGCCGCCCCGCCGTGTAGAGCGAGTCGGTCACGGCCACGTCGTCGTCGACCAGCACCTTGGCGACCTGGATGCCCTCGTCCTCGGCGAGCTCCGCGGCCATCTCGAAGTTCAGCACGTCACCCGTGTAGTTCTTGACGACGAACAGCACCCCGGCCCCGCTGTCCACCGCGGCCGCCGCCCGCACCATCTGATCGGGCACCGGACTCGTGAACACCTCCCCCGGACAGGCCGCCGCCAGCATCCCCGGCCCGACGAACCCGGCATGCAGCGGCTCGTGCCCCGACCCGCCCCCGGACACCAGCGCCACCTGCCCGGCCACCGGCGCGTCCCGCCGCAGCACGACCCGGTTCTCCACGTCCACGGTCAGCTCGGGATGCGCCGCGGCGAAGCCGCGCAGCGCGTCGGCGACCACGGTCTCCGGAACATTGATCAACATCCTCAACGGTGTCTCCTCGGGAGGTAGCGGATGGTCAGGTGACGACGGTGGTTCGAGAGGGGGAGTCCACGCTTGCTTCCTTCGGCAGTATTGACCTTGCGCCGGGGAAGTTCACGCGATCGGCGCAGGGAAACGTCCCGGGCCGTCACGGGCCGTTTCCGCGCGGGACCGCCCGGCCGAGAGCGTCTCGGTCCGCGATGGCGTGATGCCCGGGTCCTGGAGCCGGTGATGCGGCGTACGCCGGTTCCGGTAGCCCCCCGAGGTCGTCGTCCCGGTCACGGAACCACGCCTGGTGCCGACGACGGGCGACGGATGCGTGTCAGGAGCCTTGACTGCCCCGTGAGTTCACCCCTAGCTTGCTCTGGTCTTGCTGAAAGTTGCAGCAAAACCTTCCAATCGGCAGGGCGCGGAGGGGACTTGGGACCTTCGCCGCGCCCGGTCGGTACCCGCACACGCAGGAGGAACTCCCCATGAGGATCGGCCTGAGAGCCGTGCCGAGTCGGACCACCGCGGCGCTTGGCGCCATCGCGGTGGCGCTGGGCCTGGCTTCCCCGCTCGTGGCCCCGGCCCACCCGGCCGCGGCCTTACCCGATGCCAACGGTGCCAAGAAGGTCACCGCCGTCCTGTTCGAATGGAACTTCGCCTCGATCGCGCGCGAGTGCACGCGCACGCTGGGGCCCAAGGGCTACGGCTTCGTCCAGGTCTCGCCGCCGCAGGAACGCATTCAGGGCAGTTCCTGGTGGACCGGCTACCAGCCGGTCAGCTACAAGATCCAGGGACCGCTCGGCGACCGGGCGGCCTTCAGGAACATGGTCGACACCTGCCACGGCGCCGGAGTCAAGGTCATCGCCGATACCGTCCTGAACCACATGACGTCCGGATCGGGCACCGGCACCGCCGGCACGAAGTACACCAAGTACGAGTACCCCGGCGTCTACTCCGACGCGGACTTCCACGGCTGTCGCCGCCCGATCGGCAGCGACTACGCGGACCGGTACAACGTCCAGGAGTGCGAACTCGGCGAAGTCGGCAAGCCCTCTCTCGCCGACCTCGACACCGGCAGCGAGTACGTCCGCGGCATGATCGCGGGGTACCTGAACGACCTGACCGCCCTGGGCGTCGACGGCTTCCGCGTGGACGCCGTCAAGCACGTGCCCGCGCGCGACCTCGCGGCCATCCGCGCGAAGCTGGCGAACGCGAACGCGTATTGGATCCAGGAGGCCATCCACGGCGCGGGCGAAGCCGTTTCGCCGACGGAGTACCTCGGCACGGGCGACGTCCAGGAGTTCCGCTACACGACCGACCTCAAGCGGATCTTCACCAACGAGAAACTGTCCTACCTCAAGACCTTCGGCGAGGCATGGGGGTACATGCCCTCCGGCCAGAGCGGCAGCATGGTCGCCAACCACGACACCGAACGCAACGGCGGCAGCCTGAGCTACCGGGACGGCGCCTCGTACACCCTCGCCCACGTCTTCATGCTCGCCCACCCGTACGGGACCCCGTCGGTGCACTCCGGATACGAGTTCGCGGGCCGGGACGACGGTGCCCCCAACGGCCATGACGTCCGGGCCTGTTACAGCGACGGCTGGTCCTGCCAGCACGCGTGGCGGCAGATCGCCAACATGGTCGCCTTCCGCAACACCGCCGAGGGCACCGGCATCAAGAACTGGTGGGACAACGGCAACAACGCCATCGCCTTCGGCCGCGGCGCCAAGGCGTTCGCGGCCATCAACCGCGAAGCCGTTGCGATCACCCGGACGTTCCAGACCTCGTTGCCGGCCGGCACCTACTGCGACGTCCAGCACGGCGACCCCGTTCCGGGCGGCGGCTGCACCGGGCCCGCGTACACCGTTGGCCCCGACGGCCGGTTCACCGCCACGGTCGGCGGCTCCGACGCCATCGCGCTGCACGTCGGAGCGTTCGACAACAGGACCTCGGACAACGAGGCGACCGTGTACTACAGCACGGACAACCACTGGTCCGCGTACTACCTGCACTACGCCCCGACCGGCGGCACCTGGACCACGGCACCCGGTGTCGCGATGGAGACCGCCTGCGCCGGCTGGGTGAGGAAGCGGGTCGCCCTGGGCACCGCCACCGGGCTCAGGGCGGCGTTCACCAACGGCTCCGGGGCTTGGGACAACAACAACGCCGCCGACTACGCGCTGGGCACCGGTGACATCACCGTCAAGGGCGGCACCGTCGGCACCGGCAACCCCTGCGGCGCCGAACAGTCCAGGACCGGCGCGTCCTTCGCGGTGAACGCCACGACGATTCCCGGCCAGAACATCTACGTCGTGGGAGACATCCCCGCCCTCGGCTCCTGGGCGCCTTCAGGCGCCCTCAAGCTCGACCCGGCGGCCTATCCCGTCTGGAAGCTCGACCTGGAGCTGCCGGCGGGCACCGCGTTCGCGTACAAGTACATCCGCAAGGACGGGGCCGGAAACATCACCTGGGAGAGCGGCTCCAACCGGACCGCCACCGTACCGGCACAGGGCACGGTGACACTCACCGACACCTGGCGCAGCTGACCGTCGTTCCGCTCGGTGGGCCCGGCGACCGCCGGGCCCACCGCTTTTCGGGCTCAGGCCCCGCCGGTCGCGTCCGGGTCGCAGGTGCGGAGCCCGGTGACGTAGTTGCCGTCCGTTCCGTAGCCGGCGAAGGTCGCCCACTGGCCGGGCAGGATCACGCGGCACGGGGCCCACTGGCCGTTCGTGTACTCGACCGTGACGGCGACGGTGTCGGAGCAGCCGTTGTGGACGTCGGTGTAGCGCCAGCTCTGGTAGTACTCCACGCACGACGGAGCGGGATCCCCGGTGGCTGCGACGGCGGACGGAGCGGCGGCGAGAGCCATCAGGAGGCCCGCGGCGGCGAGGGCGGCGGGGCGCGCTATGCGCGTCTTGAGGTGTGTCATGCACCGAACCTTCACGCCCTGCAAGCAACTTGCGCAACTGCCTGCAAATATTTTCAGCCATGCGCCATGGTGGCACAGTAACCAGCAGGTCATCATGCGTTTTCACGAGTGAAAGAGATTGCATTCTGTCGGTCACCGACCTCGATCGACCTCGGGGCCCCGCCTGAAACCCTGCGTCGACCCTGGTGCGGCCGCCGGTGGAGGTGGCCGGGCTGCCGCGGGTTCACTGCGGCCGGTTTTCGACCCTCGTGTCGGGAGGCGGGCTGGCTGCCGCGAGGGCGGCCCGCGTCTGCGGGCGACCCTGTGGCGTGCCGTGCAAGAAATTTCAGGATCACTGCAAAAAGTTGCGTCTCGGCTCTTGACGGGCTCGACGGCGGCGATCCATCGTCGAGTCACCCCTTCCTGGCGACGGACAGCCGCCTGTCCCGCTCCGTCGCGGGCCCGAACCGCCAGGTCGGTGTGCGATGACGCCCGCCTCCGGCCGCCGCGACACGACGCCAGGCGTCTCGTCATTCGTCCTTGAGCCGCACGTCGCAGGAGACAGCATGACCGGCACCTTTGAACCCAGGATTTCCCTGCCTCGCGTGGCACCGGACCCACGGCCGCCCACAGCCGGGCCCGGAGGGTGGGCCCCGAACATGCTGCCGGTTTGGCTCGTCACGATGCCCACCGTTGCCGGAGACGGTGCTCGTGGAGTGCAGTGGTTCGCCGTCCGGGCCCACACGCCGGCTCAGGCCATAGCGGACGCGGTCCGGCACGCGGGGAGCACTCAAGCGGTCCTGCGGAGGCGAGGGGCTCACATCTGCATCCGGGAGGCCCACGTCGCCCCCTGGCACACGTGAGCCCCTGCCCTACCGCGACTCCGCGTCGGGTGCGGGTTCATCGCCTGGTGAGAGTGTGATGTCGCACCACACCTGTTTGCCGCCGCTTATGGGGACTGAGCCCCAGGCCGCGGACATCTCCGACACGAGGAGGAGGCCGCGTCCGCCGGTTGACTCCCAGTCGATGTTCTCGGCTCTGACCGGTGCGCGGGGGGAGGCGTCGTTCACGGCGACGCGCAGCCGGTCGCCGGTCAGCGTCAGATCGAGCCGGACCTCGCCCTGTGTGTGTGCGACGGCGTTGGTGACGAGCTCGGAGACCACCAGGAGCACAACGTCGATCTCCTCCGTCACGGACCAGGCGCGCAAGGTGCGGGCGGTGAAGCGGCGCGCGTGCATGACGGCGTCGGGGAGCCGCCAGACCGCCCAGCGGGCGCGGATCGGCCGGACCTGCATGCCGTCGTAGCGCAGGATCAGCACCGCCACGTCGTCGTCCCTGGGGCGCGTGCCGGCGACGAGTCGGTCGGCCACCCGGTCGGGGTCGGCCGGGTCGGCGACGGCGAGCAGCTTGCTCGCGGCCTGCATCCCCTCGCTCAGGTGGAGGGTCGCCGATTCCACCAGCCCGTCCGTCAGGAGTGTGATGAGCGTGCCCGGCGAGAGGCTGAGCTGGGTCATCGGGAACTCGCCGTCGGCGATCACGCCGAGCGGGGGTCCGCCCTCGATCCGCGGCTCCTCGACCGTGCCGTCGGGCAGCCGAAGCAGCGGCGGCAGATGCCCGGCACGGACGGCCCAGGCGGTCCCCTCCTCCATGTCCAGGTCGACATAGGCGCAGGTGGCGAAGAGGTCGGTCTCCATGCTGACGAGCAGTTGGTTGGCATGGGAGACCACGACGTCGGGCGGGTGGCCCTCGACGGCGTAGGCCCGGATGGCGGTGCGCATTTGCCCCATGATCGTGGCGGCAGCGGCGCTGTGGCCCTGTACGTCGCCGATGACCAGCGCCACGTGGTTGTCGGAGAGCGGAATCACGTCGTACCAGTCGCCACCCACTTCGAGGCCTGCGGTCGCGGGCAGGTACCGTGCCACGGCCACCCCTCCGGGCAATGTCGGCAGCGTGCGGGGGAGCAGGCTGCGCTGCAGCATCGTGGCGAGCTCGTGCCCGGCGTCCAGGGCGTGGGCGCGGGCCAGGGCCTGGCCGACCATGCCCGCGGTCGCGGTCAGCAGGGGCCGGTCCCCACGGCCGAAGGGGTGCTCATCGTCCCATCCCACGAGGCACACCCCGACCGTCCGGCCGTTGGCGGGCAGCGGCAGGACGGCGAGGCCGCCGGGCCCGACACCCTTCAGCTCGGGTTCGAGTTCGCTGCCCGCCGGCCAGAGGCTGACGTGTCCTTCCCGCAGGGCGTGCCGCAGCGTCGGCAGGGCGTGGCAGGACGCGTCGGGCCATTCCGAGCGCCATTCCGCGCGCCACGACCGGGGCCAGGCGTCCGGCTCGGGCGGGTCGAGGACGGTCACCACGAGGCGGTCGCCCTCCAGCTCGGCCACCGCCACCCGGTCGGCATCGAGCGGGGCCCGCAGCGAGTCGACCACCACCGCGCCGACGTCGCGGACGGTGGTCGCGCCGGCCAGTGCGGCGGACAGCCGTTGCACGAGGGACACGTCATCGGCGCTGGGCCGCAGATGCGTGGCGTCGCCCACGAGGCCCAGCATGCGTTGCGGCCTGCCGTCGGGGCCGGCGAGAACGCGGCAGCGCAGGCCCAGCCACCGCAGTTCACCGTTGCGGCGGCGAATTCTGAAGGCGAGCTTCTGGTCGGAGCCGGTCTGGTGAGGCTCCACGATCGACAACAGGGCGGGGGCGTCGTCCGGGGCGGTGCACTCGAGCAGGGCCGAGACGTCGCCGTCGAAGTCCTCCGGGGGAATGCCGAACAGGTCCAGCACGGGCGTGTCCGCGTCCATGTGCCCCGTGGCCAGGTCGAGCACGAAACAGCCGCCGTGCGTGGGCCCGGGGGCGGGCTTGAACGGGGCAGCTGTCTCGGTGCCGGCGGTGACGGCGGTGACACGGGCCGCTGCAGCCTCGAATCCCGCGGCCGCCTGGTCCGCGTAGAGTTCGAGCAGCGTGCGCTGGTCGGCGGTGAAGCCGCGGCCCTCGGCCCGGCTGACCACGAGCAGGAAGCCGAGCGGACGGGCCTCCCCGCCCAACGGGAGCGCGCCCGTCGAGATGGTGTCGGCCTGGGCCGTGCCGTTCGCACCTTCGGGGGCGAGACCTCGTAGGCCGTATCGGGCGCTGTCGTGGGCGGTGAGCCACAGGGCCTGGCCGGCCCGGCAGGCGTCGGCCATGGGGGAGTGGTCGGTGACGGAGTACGCGCCGGCGACGGGGTGGGCACCGTCGGCGATGTCGAGCACCTCCGCGAGGCGGAATGCGTCGCCACCCTCCGACAGCACGTAAACGGCGGCGAACCCGACACCGCAGGATGCAAGAACCTTCCCGTCCACGATCACGCACCACCTCCGTACGCCCGTGCCCGCCGGCCTTACTCCATGTTCCATGCGCCAGGTGGCGGCAGCCAATCAGTGTGGTCACCGCGGCAGGGCCGATCCGACGGCGCGGACCGGCCAGGGGGTGGTGGGCGGCCTCCGCCGGTGATCAGGTGTGGGTCATGGATTCCCGAACGGGCACGGGTCGACTGCGACCGGGTCAGGATCCGGCATCGGAGCGGAGGGCAGGGCGAGTGCGGCGCGACAGGGAGTCGGTGATGACGGCGATCATGAGGATGCCCGCGGTGATCGCGATCTGGACGGCCCCGCGCAGTCCCAGGAGCGCCATACCGGAGGCCACCGACTGGATGACCAGGCTGCCGAGCAGCGCGGACCAGGTGCGGCCCCGTCCGCCGAAGAGGCTGGTCCCGCCGATGACGGCCGCCGCGACCGCGTTGACCAACAGGACGAGAGTGGGCGAGCCCGCGCCGACGGTGCTGGTCCGTGAGGCCAGGAAGAGGCCGCCGAGCGCGGCCATCGTTCCGGAGACCATGAACACCGAGATCTGGACCGCCACCACATGGAGTCCGGCACGTCGAGCTGCCTCGACGCTGCCGCCCTGGGCGTACACCGTTCGGCCGTACGAGGTGCGACGCAGCACGTAATCCAGCCCTGCCACGACGAGCAGGAAGATCAGCAGCGCCAGCGGCAGCCCGCGGTACTGGTTGAGCACGGCGGCGCCCGCGAAGGCGAAGACGCCCAGTACGGCCGCGCGGGCCGCGATCTCACCGACCGACCACGAGGCCGCGCCGGAGGCACGGTGGTACCGCGCCCGCCGGTACGAGGCCAGGAAGTAGGTGCCGGTGACCACCGTTGCGAGGCCGTAGGCGGCTGCGGGGTGGCCGAAGTGGTGGCGGCTCAGCGTGGCGACGAACCCCTCGTCATCGAAGATGATGGTCCCGCTGCCGCCCAGGACGATGGACAGTATGCCGCTCCAGCCGAGCGCCGCGGCAAGGGTCACCGCGAAGGACGCCACGCCCAGCCGGGCGAAGATGACGCCGTGCAGGGCTCCGGCCGCGCAGCCGGCCGCGACCGCCAGGAGTACGGCGAGACCCTCCGGCACGCCGTGGTGGACGTTCAGCACGGCGAACAGGGCGGCCGTGAAGCCGCTGAGCGCTCCGACCGAGAGGTCGATCTCGCCGATGAGCAGCACGAAGACGAGACCGGTGGCGATCAGGCCCGTGCCGACGATGTCGACGCTGAGGTTGGAGAGATTGCGAGGGGAGAGGAAGCCGGCGTCGAGGATCTGGAAGACGGTCCAGATGAGGATCAGGACGACGATCGCGGGCACCGGCCCGAGACCTCCTGCGAGCAGTCTGTTCCGCCGGGCTTCGAGGTGGCTTCGCACGCCCTGCTCACGCAGGGTGCGAAGCCGGCCGGCGAGAGTGCGGGCGGGCGCGCTCACCACACCACCTGCTGCTTCCCCAGGGCTCGGACCGGGACGGTGTCCCCGGCGCTGCCCGAACGGCGGGCCGGTCGGGTTCCCGCGGGTGCGTGGCTCACGATCCGTCGTCCTTCCGCTCCGCGGTGCGGTGGGCGACGGCGTGGTCCGTGGCACCGGTGATGGCGGAGATGATCAGTTCCTGGGAGGCGGTGTGCACGTTGAACACGCCGTTGTTGCGTCCCAGTCGGAGCACCGCGACCCGGTCCGCGACGGCCTTGATGTCGCCCATGATGTGACTGATGAACAGAATGCCGAGGCCGCGGTCCCGCAGCCCTTCGACCATGTCGAGGAGCTGATTGGTCTGCCGTGTGCTCATGGCCTGCGTCGGCTCGTCCAGTAGGAGAAGGTCGGGCTCCCTCAGCAGCGCCCGGGCGATCGCCACGATCTGTCGCTGGTCGGAGGAGAGCGAAGCGACCGGGACGCGGGCGTCGGGGATGCGGATCGACAACGAGTCCAGCAGGCTGCGGGTCCGGCGCCCCATCTCCATCTCGTCGAGGACACCGCGCCGGCGGATCTCCCCGCCGAGGAAGACGTTGCCCACGACATCGACGTTGTCGCACAACGAGAGGTCCTGATAGACGGCGGAGATCCCCAGATTCCGGGCATGCTGGGGGCGGCTGAGCTGTACCGGACGGCCCTTCCAGCTGAACTCGCCCCCGTCGGCGGGCTCGACGCCGGCGATCACCTTCACCAGCGTGGACTTGCCCGCGCCGCTGTCCCCCATCACCGCCACCACCTCGCCCGCGTGGATCTCCAGGTCGATGTCGGTGAGCGCGCGGACGGCGCCGAAGGACTTGACGACGCCGCGCAGGGTGAGCAGGGGTGGAGCCGACACCTGGCTCATCTCGACCTCTCCCGCCATGAGTTGATGAGACCTGCCTTCTCGCAGGCCGGCCGGTACTTCGGGGTGCAGATCTCGCTGATGGTGTACATGCCGTCCCGGACCACGGTCTCCCTGACGTTCTCGACGGTGACCAGAGTGGGCGCGAGCTTGACGCTGGGGACGTTCCGTGCCGTGTCGGTGCTGATGGTGCCGGTGGCTATGGCGCGGAGGGATTCCCCGTGGCCCAGGGCGAGTGCCATGTCCACGGCAGCGTCCGCCTGCCGCCGGTAGGGCTTGTAGATGGTCATGTACTGCTCACCGTCGACGATGCGCTGCACCGCCGAGAGGTCGGCGTCCTGGCCCCCCACCGGCGGCAGCGGGTCCATGCGCGCGCCCTTGAGCGCGGAGATCACTCCGGCGGCCAGCGCGTCGTTGGCGGCCCAGACGGCATCGATCTCGTCGACACCCAGGTCGGCAATGGCGCCGACCATGATGGCGTAGGCGTTCTCCGGGGTCCATCCCGGCGTCACGTACGTCTTGCTGACGTGAGCTCCCGCCCGCTCGAGCAGCGACACCGCCACATGGTCGGGGTTCCACAGGGGCCCTTCCACCCGGACGATCCGTGCCCCGTCGGCCCGGTTGCCGAGACCGTCGAGCAGCCCCTCACCCTGGAGGGTGCCGATGGCGTCCGCGTCGAAGGAGACGAATCCTGAGATCGGTCCCTCGGCGGCCCGGTCGTAGGACACCACCGGGACGTCCAACTCCGCCGCCTCCGTGATCAGATCACGGAGGTAGGCCTCTTGGACCGGGTCGAGGATCAGCACGTCGACGCCCTGGGTGAGCATGGCGTTCATCTGCCGGTGCTGGATCTGGGCGTCGTTTTCCGCATTGGCATAGCGAATCGTGCACGCCCCGCACCGCTCCTTGATCGCTTGCTCGATCAGGGGCCGATCGAAGGTCTCGTAGCGGCTGGTCTCCGTCTCCGGGAGCAACACGCCGATAGTGAGATCGTCTCGGCCGGTGCCGCTTGTTCCGGCGCCACCGGTGGTGCTGCACGCAGTGCTTGCCAGAACGAGGGCAGCGGCCACGGCGAAGCCGGATGTCCATGGCTTCATCCGGGACCTCCGCCGGCATCGCTTCTGGCAAGGACCACCCTCGCTCGACTGTTATCGCCCACTTTATCCGTTTTGAGGCTCCGGAGGGCGTGACGACCATCGGTCCGGGGATGCCACCTGGATGCCGCCGACGACGAGATCCTTCGCAGCCTTGGTTCAGGCGCAGCCCCTGGCACCTTCCGGCCCGCGCGGTCACCGTTACCGCGGCGTCATCGCCACTTCGACGGCCACACCCCGGCCGAGGTGTCGGTCAGACATGCAGCGACGCGTCCGCCGATCCCTGGGTGAAGCGGGTGAAGCGCACCCGTAGGCCTTCCCGCTGGGGAGAACAGCAGAAGGGCCCTCCCCGTGCGTCGGCGTCCGGCGCGAGGGGTGCCAGTCTGACCATCTGCCAGGCTCCGTCCTCACAGCGCGCTCTTACCGTCACTGCGTCGTCGGCGCGGCTTGCTCGAAGGGTGACGCGACGCCCGAGCCAGTCGGGGACGGGAGACAGGGACCAGTCCGACTTCCCGGCCGTGACCACCGCGCCCACGTGCGGAACGCCGTCGGTCATTTCGACGCCCGCCTTGATCCACGTTCCCTCGTCCACGCGCACCATGATTCCTGCCTGGTCATAGAGCGTCTCGAACTCGGCCACGAAGGTCACTTCCATGGCCGACCCGACAGGAAACTCTGCCAGGAGTGCGTGACCGTCATCCTTCACGAAACCGTAGCTGGTGGTACGCCAGAAGTCGCTGCGATCCCTGGTGGTCACGACGAGCTCGCCACCGTCCGTCTCGGTCCGTAGTGGTGGGTTCAGCCACTTGGCGTCTGCCCAGTCGATCACACGCTGTCCGTCCATCTAGCGCACACCCCGTTCTCATCCCGCCCGGGCGAACCCGTGCCACACCCGGGCTCGTTGAAAGTTTCAGCAAGATTATTCAACCCTGTGGTCGTCTTGCTGCACCAGTGCGCGCTTCCCCGCACCGGGCCGGCGCCAAGGCGACTCGACGTGATCGCCGCGGCCGACTCCGCGGTCACCCGGGGATCTCGATGCGTTCGAGGATGGATCGTCGTCTTGATCCGGCGCCGGCGGAGGTCGGTCCCGAAGGTCCGCTGTCCAGCGGGCGCCGGTCTCGTGCGACGTCCCCACGCGCGTGTCCTGCCCGAACGATTCCCTCCGGCTGCCGGACGTCCCGGACGTTCCGGACGTCCGGGCCGGACACCCGGTGCCTTCCTGTCCGGCGGATGGTTACGGGAACGCGTGAGGGCGGCGGGTGGTCACCGCCTGCCCCCGGCCACCGGGCAGGCAGGCTCCGCTGAGGACCACGGCGTGCAGACCGTACGCGGCTCGGCCGTCCCTGTCGCCGTCCCCGTCCCCGTCGCTGTCGTCCGTGACCGACTCGGCCATCAGCGTCCGGGTGGTCCAGGCGGCGTCGCGCAGCGTACGGTGGCTGAGCGTCATGCCCCGCGCCGCCGCCGTCCCGCCCTCCGTGCCGATCACGACCGCTGCGTCGCGGTCCGTGCGGGCGGTCATCTCGAAGTGCTGGGGCCAGAAGGCGACTTGGTCGAGGAAGTCGGGACCGGCCTGGACGAGCGTGGTGTCACCGGTCCAGGCCACGCGTGCCGCGTTCGCGTCAGGCGCGGCGAATACGAGCTTGGCCCCGCAGGCGTCGTCCTGGGCGCGTGCGTCGTGGCGCGGTCCGCGGGGGTACAGCGGTACGACGATCGCGCCGGCGCGCAGGGCGCCGAAGAAGAGCACCGCGTAGACGGGGCCGTAGGGCAGGCGCAGTCCCACCCGGAATCCGGGCCCCACACCGTGGGCGCGCATCCCCCCGGCCGCCCTGGCGCTGAACTCGTCCAGCTCCGCATAGGTGAGGGTGCTCCCCTCGCCGCACACGGCCGGTCGATGAGGGTGTCGCTCGGCTGCTTCCACCAGGGCGGTGGCCAGGTTGCTCACGTCGGATCGCTTTCATCAGGAGGACGCGCGGACTACGACCTGCAGAACGCGCCCTGATCCGGGGAGGTGCGCAAGATCGGTAGCCCTCGCGCGGAGATACGTATGGCTGCCGGACGCATACGTGCACGTACGTGCCTCCCGCCCCGCACGGCGGTCGCGCCGGCCGCCCGGACACCCGCTCGAAGGGGGGCCGGTGCCCGGCACCGCCGTACAAGGCGCGCTTCGACATGAGAACCTCGCGGTTACGCAGAGGGAGGATGTCGTGACGCAGTGGACATGGGCGCGGGCGGGTGCGCGGAACGAGACGACGGGGTTCATCGGCCGGGTGGCCGAACTGGACGCCGTCCGCAGGGCGGTGACGCAGGCGCGCGTGATCACGCTGACCGGTCCGGGCGGTGTGGGGAAGACGAGGGTCGCCGTGCGGGCGGCGCACCAGTTGGCGGTCGACTTCCCTGACGGCGTCTTCATCACCGAACTGAGCGGGCTGCGCGACGCCGAGTTCCTGCCCAACACGGTGGCCTCGGCCGTCGGCCTGCCCGAGATCGCCTCGCAGGAGCCGATGGACCAGCTGATCGACCACTTCGCGGAGAAGCGGACCCTGCTGGTCCTCGACACGTGCGAGCACCTCGTCGAGGCCATGGCCGTGTTCGTCGACATCCTGCTGAGCCACTCGTCCGGCCTCGTGTTCCTGCTGACCAGCAGGCAGCCGGTGGCGCTGCCCGGCGAGTGCGTGCTGCCGATCCTGCCGATGCCCAGCCCGGACGCGGACTCCAGCGAACAGGAAAGCGACGCGCTCGCACTCTTCGTCGCCCGCGCGAAGGCCGCCCTGCCGTCCTTCGGGCTGCACGACGACAACCGGGCCGAGGTCATCGCGCTGTGCCGGCGCCTGGACGGCATCCCGCTGGCCATCGAGCTGGCCGCCGTCCGGCTGAGGACGATGCCCCTGGAGCAGATCCTCGGGCGTCTGGACGACCGGTTCAAGCTGCTGTCCGGAGTCCGCACCGCGCAGGCGCGCCATCACGCACTGCGGACCACGATCGAGTGGAGCCACGATCTGTGTTCGGCGCCGGAACAGGAACTGTGGGCCCGGCTCTCGGTGTTCGCCGGCGGGTTCACGCTCGCGGCGGCCGAGGAAGTGGGGTCCGGAGGCGAGTTGGCGGACCTGGACGTCCTCGACCTGCTCGGCGCCCTGGTCGACAAGTCGGTGCTGCAGCGGGTGGAGGGGGTCGCCGAGTACCGTTACCGGATGCTCGACACCCTTCGCGAGTACGGTGCCGAGCGATTGGAGTCGAGCGGCCGGACCGAGGAGTACGCGCGCCGCCACCAAGAGTTCTTCCTGCGGATGGCGCAACGCGCGGGCGAGGAGTGGATGGGCGACCAGCAGGTCGAGTGGGGGAACCGGCTCGCCGCGGACTTCGACAACTTCCGCGTGGCCATGGATTTCGCCATCGCGCACCCCGGCGATGAGGCGGGACTGCGGCTGGTGAACGGCCTGTGCGGCTTCTGGCTGGGCAAGAGCAAGCTCACCGAGGGCCGACGCTGGATCGACCGGGCCCTGGCGGCGGCCGGGCCGGAGCCGAGCCTCGAGCAGGGCATCGCACTGTGCCAGGGCTCCTACTTCGGACTGGTCCAGGCGGACCGGACCGTGTGCGAGACGGTACGGCGGTGCAGGACCGTGTCGGAGGTCCTGGACGACGATTTTCTGCGCGCGCGGGCGATGTACGTCGAGGCGTACGAGATGCTCATGTGGGGCGGCGACATCGAGCGCACCATGGCGTCGTACGACACGACACGCCGCCTGCTCAGGGCGTCGGGCGATCTCTTCCCCCTCGCGGCCAGCTACATCAACACCGCGCTGTGCCACGCCGCGCACGGAGAGCCGGGGCGAGCGCTGCGCGAGGTGGAGGAGGGGCTCGCGGCTCTGGCCCACATCCCCCACGAGCGGTGGGCGCGCAACTACCTGACGATCGCGCGGGTGCTCGCGCTGTGGGCGATCGGCAGGCCCGCCGAGAGCCGGTCGACGGGGCTCCAGGTGCTGCCCTCGGCCCTCGACCAGGGGGAGACGATGAGTCTCGCGGCCACACTGGAGTTCCTGGCCTGGTCCGCCTGCGAGCTGAAGGAACACGAGCACGCCACGATGCTGCTCGGAGGTGCCACGACGCTCTGGCGTCAGGTCGGCACCGCGCTCTGGGGTGTGCGAGCGCTGAACAGGCAGCACACCGAGATCGAGAACACCCTGATGGTCGGCCTCGGCGCTGAGCGGTTCACCCAGGACTACACCCATGGCGCTCGGCTGCCGGTGTCTCAGCTGGTCGACATCGCCTGCGGGCACGGGCAGGGCGCCGATGCCGTCCCACCACCGCCGGAGGGCGACGGCAGCGCGATGGGCCCGCTCACCCCGCGCGAGCGCGAGGTCGCCGCCCTGATCGGTGACGGCCTCACCAACCGCGAGATCGCCGAGCGCCTCGTCATCTCCAAGCGCACCGCGGACACCCACGTCGAGCACATCCTGACCAAGTTGGGGGTCGCTTCGCGCGTGCAGATCGCCGCGGTCGTCGGCCCCCGGAAGCCCGCGGATGCCTGAGGCTGCCTGAGGACGCTCGGCGCGGCTCCCTCCCGGGCCGTCGCCGCGCCGCTTCGGTGAGCGGTACGCCCCACAACGGGTGCGGGGCCCACCCCGCCGGCGCCGGCGTCTACCCTTGCCCGCGAACCCTCCGCACACCTCCCGGAGCAGCCGCCATGAAGATCGCCCGACGGCGCGGTGGACGGGCCGAGATGTTCGTGACCGACGAGCCGTGGGATCCCGCGTACGCCGAGCGCTTCGCGGACGGAACGTGCGACACCCTGGTGGTCGGCTCGCCCCTGCGCCGCGGGGCGGGGCCCGACCTCGGCTTTCTGCCCGGCCTCGTCGGGCTGCGGGGGCTGCGGGTGCTCAACGGGGTCGCGGACGTGTCCCTGGTGGCGGGGTGCGTGGAACTGGAGCGCCTGTCACTGCCGGGCTCCGTCACCCGGGACGTGGACCTGTCCGGCCTGACGCGCCTGCGCGAGGCGGAGGTCCCGTGGACGGCCGGGGCGCGCAGCCTCCCCGTGCTGGCGGGGGTCGAGGACCTCGTGGTCACGGGCTGGCGGGGCGAGGCGCTGGCCGTGCTCGGCGCCAAGCCGGTGCTGCGGACGCTCAGGATCGAGTCCGTCCGGGGCCATGTCACCAGCATGGAAGGGGCCGGCCGCCTGCCGGTGCTCGACGCGCTGCGCTGCTACGACGGGCAGCTGGTCCGTGCCGAGCTGTTGACCGGGGCGACGGCCCTGACGGACGTGTCCCTGCTGTCCGCGCGCCCCGGGGCGATCGCCTTCGTCGCCGGCCTGCCCCGGCTGCGGCGCCTGGAGCTGGAGAACAGCGCCGACATCGCCTCGCTCGGCCCGGTCGCGTCCCATCCCGCCCTGCGCGAGGTGATCCTCTCCGGGACCACCCGGGTGGCCGACGGGGACCTCTCGCCGCTGCTCGCCAACCCGGGGCTGCGCTTCGTGGCCGTCGAGCACGGGCACGCGCACTACACCCACGCGCCGTCGGAGGTCCGCAAGGGCTGACGGCGCCGGGTGCGGCGCTCGGGGACGGGCGGGCTCAGTCCGGGCCGCTCCAGTCGAAGGGGAAGTACTTGCTCGACTTCCCGCTGCGGTCCCAGGAGAAGCCGAAGGCGTCGGCGCGGTCGACCGTGGCCCGGCCCCAGGTGGCGACCTGGCCCTCGCCGACCTCGGAGCCCGGGGCGTTGCGGACCTCGACGCGGGCGCCGTCCGGGGTGGTGGGACCGGTGAGGGCCTCGGCGGTCGCCGTGACCTTGCCGGGGATCTCGGCCTGCCAGGAGCCCAGGTCCTCGTCGATCTCCACGTGGATCGGCACCACGTCCATGCCCCGGACCTCGGGGTGGAACATCGCCCCGAACTGCGCCGGCCAGCCGCCCGCCTCGCCGCCGAAGACCGCCCCGAGCGCGGCGCGCTGCTCGTCGTCGGCGCGCTCGTCGAGGAAGACCGCGGCGTACGGGTCGCTGTGGGCGCCGGCCCAGACGTTGCCCTCGAAGGAGCCGAGCATCAGGACGTTGAGGCCGTCGAGCCGCACGTCACCGAAGTTGCCCTCCCGGATGTGCCAGACCAGTACGCCCTCGCAGTCGCCGTACGTCGGGGGCTGCGCGAACGTGCACGGGCAGGGGATGGCGCACTTGCACACGTCGAACCAGTCGCCGCTCACATGCCACCGTGTGCCGGTGGTGGCCTGCTCTGTCATCTCGCTTCCTCCAGCCGAGCTCCGAGGAGCTCACTCGGAGTGGCGAGGCCGCGCGTCCGAGCCCGTTCCGGGGATCGGAAGACGGTCTCCCTTCCAGCATGCACCCCCTTCCCCCGCCGGGAAACCGCGGTCCGCCGCCCCGGAGGCACCATCGACGCGCCACGGCCCGTACGCAAGACTGGCCCCGCTCCGAGCGCCTCCCGGCCGTCGTCACGCACGCGTGAAAGGACTTCTGTGGCTTCCCTGCGCGCCGCCCTCGCCCTTCCCCTCGCCGCACTCTCCCTCGCCCTGGTGGCGGCCCCGACCGCCCCCGCGGCGGCCGCCGGCACCGGCGCCGTCACCCCCACCGTCGAGGAGGCCCGGCTCGACCGGGCCGCGCCCCGGGAGATCCTGCGGCGCAGCGGATTCGCCGCCCTGGCACCCGAGTTCGCCCGCGCCCTGGACCGGGCCGGCTCCTTCGCCGCCGCCGAGCAGGTGGTCGGCCGGTACGGGGCGGGTCTCTGGCGGCGGGCCGTGGAGCGGGCGCAGGGCCGGGGCGACGCGGGCGGCGACCTCTCGCGGGACGACGACCGGCCCCTGTACTGGGCGCGGATCGCGCTCACCCGGGAACTGCGCGCCTGGGAACCCGGGTTCACGGTCACCGAGGAGGGCCGGGCGAGACTGCTCGACCGGCTCGAACGCTCCTCGCGCGGCCAGGACTCGCTCCGCTTCCCCGACCGGACGGAGGGGAAGGCAGGCCAGGGCGTGAAGCGGATCCTGCTGACCGGCTTCGACCCGTTCACCCTCGACCGGGACACCCGCATCAGCAACCCCTCCGGGGCCACCGCGCTCGCCCTGGACGGCACCTGGCTGCGCACCGCCGACGGCTCGCTCGCCCGGGTCGAGACGGCCGTCTTCCCGGTCCGCTGGCAGGACTTCGCCGACGGCACGGTCGAGCGCACCCTCGGCCCCCGCCTGCCGGACGTGGACCTCTTCACCACGGTGAGCCAGGGCCGGCCGGGCCGGTTCGACATCGAGCGGACCAACGGCGCCTGGCGCGGCGGCTTCCCCGACAACGAGAACCTGTCCCGTACGGAGACGGTGCCCGTCGACGACCCGGCCACCCAGCCCCAGTGGACGTCGACGACCCTGCCGTACGCGGCGATCACGGCGGCGCCCACCGGCCGCTTCCCGGTGTACGACAACACGTCGGTGACCGAGCTCCCGGCGGGCGGCGACACGCCCGTGGTCCGGCCCGACGGGCCGACGCCGGGCTCACGCGCCCGGGCGGGCGGGGGCGGGAACTACCTCTCCAACGAGATCGCCTACCGCGCCACCCTGCTGCGCGACCGCCTCGGCCTGACCCGGCTGCCCGGCGGCCACGTGCACACGCCGGTCCTCCAGTTCGGCCCGGACAACACCGACCCGGCGACCGGCACGGTCACCGACCCCGTGTTCGTCCGCAACCGGCTCGACATCATCGCGCAGGTGCGGGCGATCCTCGCCGTGGCCGCCGGCGCCCGGTAGGTCTCTGCGGCCGTGGCGCGGGCGGGCCCGGGGCGGGATGCTGGAGGGAGGAGCGCCGTGCGGCCCCGCCGCGCGGCCGGCCGCACGAGGAGGCAGGCCATGACACGGCACCTGGAGTGGAAGGTCGGCCTGGACCTGGTCGAGGACGGCGGCAGGACGAAGGCGGAGGCCCGCCTGGACACCGGCACGTCCACCCTCACCGGGCACGGCAGCGCCCGCTGCAACCCCGCGGACGTGGACGTGCCGGTGATCGGCGACGACCTGGCCGCGAGCCGGGCCATGAAGGATCTGGCCGGGAAGCTGATGAGGGAGGCCAACCGGGAGATGGAGGCCGCGGGCGCCGACACCGTGCCCCGGCGCACCGGACCCGGATACGGCTGGCCCGAGGCGGTCGAGTGACCGGCCGCCGGCCGCGGACCGCGCCCTCCCGGCCCGCCCGTGCCGCGCGCACCGGCGGGCCGGCGGCGTGCGCGCCCGCTCCCGCGCGGGGTCACTCCCCGGCGGGCGCGGCCTCGTCCTCGTAACCGAGCCGGTCCACGACCTCCACGACCCCGTCCACGTCCTCGCACAGGCGCACGAAGATCGGCGCCAGGCTCCGGCGGGGCAGGGTGCCGGTGAGGGTCACCCGGCCCTCGGACACGTCGATGTGCAGGGAGGCGGGGGACAGGCGCAGGATGCGGGTGACCACGTCCTCGACGATCTCCTCCTGGATCGCCCGGTCGCGGCGCAGGAAGAGCTGGAGCAGGTCGGTGCGGCTGAGCACGCCGATCAGGCGCCCCTCCGCGTCCACCACCGGCAGCCGCTTCACCCGGTGCCGCTCCATGTGCCGGGCCGCCTCGACCGCGGTCCAGGAGGGACGGGCGGTGACCACCGGGCTGGTCATCATCGCCTCGGCGGTGCTCGGGCCGTCCTTCGCGGTATGCCGCCGCAGCAGGTCCGCCTCCGAGACCACGCCCACCGGCCGGTTCTCCGCGTCGACGACCGGCACGGCGGTGATGCCGTACTCGTCGAGCAGCCGGGCGATCTCCTTGAACGGCGTTCCCGGCTGCACGGCGACCGCGGTCGGCGTCATGAGGTCGGCGACACTGCGGTGCCTCATCGTTCGGACCGTCCCTTCTCGACTCCTTTGTCCATGATCCCTCACGGACGCGGCACGGCGGACGGCGGGCCCCGCCGGGCCGCACGGACCGAACCGGCACGGACCCCCGCGCACCGGCCTCAGGCCGGGTCCAGCACCCGGCGCAGCGCCGACACCGCGTGGTCGCGGTGCTCGTCGAGCCAGCGCACCGCCGCCTCCTCGTCGCCCTCCGCGACCGCCGAGACGACCGCCCGGTGCTCGTGGACCGCCCGCTCGCGGTGCGGGTCCTCCGCGTAGTACAGCGCGCGGTAGGCATCGGTGGCGTCCCACAGGGTGGTGATCAGGCGCACCAGCCGGGGCATCCCGGAGGCCTCGATCAGCGTGAAGTGGAAGCGCCGGTTCGCCTCGGCCATCACGGCCACGTCCCCGGCCCGGGCGGCTCGCTCGACCTCCTCCTGGACCCGCTCCAGGGCGTCCGCGAGCCCGTCCGGGGCCCGGACCAGCGCGGTGCGCACCGCCTCCGTCTCCAGGAGCCGGCGGATCCGGTAGATCTCCTCCAGGTCCGCCAGGGACAACTCGGCGACGTAGTAGCCCCGGTGGACGTGGTGCACCACCAGACCCTCGGCCTCCAGGGCCTTGAGCGCCTCGCGCAGCGGCACCCGGCTCACGTCGAGGCGCGCCGCGAGCGCGTCCTGCCGGATCGGGTCGCCGGGCCGCAGCTCGCCGGTGGTGATGGCGCGCCGCAGTTCCGCGAGCACGAACTGCTGCGCGGTCGGGGGCCTGCGCCGCTCCGCCGTGCCGTCGCTCATCGTCCGGCCCCCTCTCCCGCCGGTGATCCGGCCGCTTGTGCCCCTCCCGTACGCGGTGCGTACCGGGCCAGTATCTCGGCGGTGTGCTCACCGAGCCGCGGGGGAGCGGAGCGGTAGACCGCGGGCGTGGCGCCGAAGGCGACCGGGTGGACCACCTGGCCCGGCCCGGCCGCGTCCGCCGGCACCCGCGGCGCCAGACCGAGCCGCTCGGCGAGCGCGAACGCCCCGCCCAGGTCGTTGATCGGCCCGCACGGCACCCCGGCCGCCGTGAGCTCCTCGAACCAGGCGTCGGCGGTGCGCTCGGCGAGCCGCCGGGACAGCTCGGCGCCCAGCTCCTCCCGGTGCGCGACCCGGGCCGTGTTGGTGGCGAAGCGCGGGTCGTCGGCGAGGGCGGGGGCGCCGATCCGCTCGCACAGGGCGCGGAACTGGCGGTCGTTGCCGACGGCCAGGACCAGCGGCCGGTCGCTCGCCTCGAACACCTCGTACGGGGTGATGCTCGGGTGCCGGTTGCCCAGGGCGCGCGGCACGACGCCGGCGGCCAGATGCGCGGCGGACTGGTTGGTGAGGGCGGAGAGCAGCGAGCCCAGCAGCGACACCTCGATCCGCTGGCCCTCGCCGGTGCGCTCCCGGTGCCGCAGCGCGGCGAGCACGCCCATGCCGGCGTGCAGCCCGGTGATGACGTCGACCAGCGCGACGCCCGCCTTCGTGCCGGGGCCGCCGGGCTCGCCGGTGACGCTCATCAGCCCGCCCATCGCCTGCACCAGCAGGTCGTAGCCGGGCAGCGCGGCGCCCCCGGCGGAGCCGAAGCCGGTCACCGAGCAGTAGACGAGGCCGGGATTGGTCTTCCGGACCTCCTCGTGGCCGAGGCCGAGGCGGTCCATGGTGCCGGGCCGGAAGTTCTCCACCAGGACGTCGGCCCGGTCCACGATCGCGCGGGCGGCGGCCAGGCCTTCCGGATCGGTGAGGTCCAGCGTCACCGAGCGCTTGTTGCGGTTCACCCCGAGGAAGTAGGTGGCCCGGCCGTCGTCCGCGAACGGCGGGCCCCACGCGCGCGTGTCGTCACCCGTGCCCGGCCGCTCGATCTTGACGACCTCGGCGCCCAGGTCGGCGAGGAGCATCGTCATGTACGGCCCGGCGAGCACCCGGCCGAAGTCGGCGAGGACGATCCCCGACAGGGCGCCGGCCGGGGCCGGATCCGCCTGCTGCGCGTGCATTCCGCTCTCCCTCACTGGTGGTCGGATCCAGCGGACCGTAGCCAATGGAGATCGCACATTCAATACTGGATCCAATATCCGGTCTGCCGCTACGCTGCGGCTCGCCGAGTTGTCCTCGCCGAGTCGTCACGCCGCCAGGAGGCCGTCCGTGAAGTCGCCGCACCAGTCGCCCGTCCACCCGCTCGATCTGCTCGCGATCGACGGACTGCTCACCGACGAGGAGCGGGAGATCCGCAGCACCGTCCGGGCCCTCGCCGACCGCGAGCTGCGCCCGCGGATCGCCGAGTGGTTCGAGTCCGGCGCGATCCCCGCCCGCGAGCTCGCCCGCACCCTCGGCGGCCTCGGCGTCCTCGGCATGCACCTGGAGGGCTACGGCTGCGCGGGCACCAACTCCGTGGCGTACGGCCTGGCCTGCATGGAGCTGGAGGCCGTCGACTCCGGACTGCGTTCCCTGGTCTCCGTGCAGGGCTCGCTCGCCATGTACGCGATCTGGAAGTACGGCTCCGAGGAGCAGAAGCAGCGCTGGCTGCCCGGCATGGCGGCCGGCGAGTACATCGGCTGCTTCGGCCTGACCGAGCCCGACGCCGGCTCCGACCCCGGCGCGATGCGCACCCACGCCAAGCGCGACGGGTCCGACTGGGTGCTCAACGGCACCAAGATGTGGATCACCAACGGCTCGGTGGCCGACGTCGCCGTGGTCTGGGCCCGCACCGAGGACGGCGTCCGCGGTTTCGCCGTGCCCACCGACACCCCCGGCTTCAGCGCCCCCGAGATCAAGCGCAAGCTGTCCCTGCGCGCCAGCGTCACGAGCGAACTGGTCATGGAGGACGTGCGGCTGCCCGCCGACGCCATGCTGCCGGGGGCGCGCGGGCTGTCCGGCCCGCTCGGCTGCCTCAACGAGGCCCGCTTCGGCATCGTCTTCGGCGCGCTCGGCGCCGCCCGCGACTGCCTGGAGGCGGCGGTCTCCTACGCGGGCGACCGCACCGTCTTCGCCCGCCCGCTCTCCTCGTACCAGCTCACCCAGCAGAAGCTCGCCGACATGGCCGTGGAGCTCGGCAAGGGCATGCTGCTCGCCGTCCACCTCGGGCGGCTCAAGGACGCCGGGCAGCTGGTGCCCGAGCAGATCAGCGTCGGCAAGCTCAACAACGTGCGCGAGGCGATCGCCATCGCCCGCGAGTGCCGCACCATCCTCGGCGCCAACGGCATCACCCTGGAATACCCGGTGCTGCGGCACGCCAACAACCTGGAGTCGGTGCTCACCTACGAGGGCACCAGCGAGGTGCACGCGCTGGTCATCGGCAAGGCGCTGACCGGCGAGCAGGCCTTCCGCTGAGCGCACGGCGGCCCCGGGGGAGCGCCGGACGGGCGCTTCCCGGGGCCGGCGGGGCGACCGGTCGGCAGTCGTCGTCGCCGTCTTCGTCAGCCGGCCGTGATCCGGCCGAGGAAGGCGTTCAGGTTGCCCATCATGCGGGCCACCTGCTCGTCGAGGCTCAGCGACTCCTCGTGCCGCTGCCCGCGCAGCTTCGGCTGGAGCTTGCCCCGCACGTACAGCGGGCAGGCCAGGTCGGCGCAGATGTAGGTGCCCACCGTGTTGCCCTCCCGGCCCCGCGGGCCGGCCAGCGGCGCGGCCAGCAGCGTCACCCCGGAGGAGGCGTGCGAGGTCAGGCAGATCTGGCACATGCTGGACTTCATCGCGCTGGTGCGGCCGACCGCCGGCACCCGCAGCGTGACGCCGACCGGACCCCCGTCCCCCGGCACCACGAGGTGGGCGCGCAGCGGCGCGCCCGGGTCGACCCAGCCCAGGAAGTCCAGGTCGGGCCAGGGCAGCTCGGCGAAGTCGAGCGGCAGCTTCATCCGGGCCGCGTCACCCTTCGTGCAGTTCACGAAGGACGCGCGGATCTCTTTCTCGGTCAGTGGTTCCACTCGCTCGACCGTACACACGGTCATTGCCCCGGGCATCCGATTATCGGTGCGCGAGTCACCGGTGCGCCCGCACGCCTCAGGCCACCCAGTCCGGCAGCGCCGGGTCCGCGAACGGGGCCGGCGCTCCCGCCAGGGCCGCCGCGAGCCGCTCCGCCGCCGGCTCGTAGACCTCGGCCGGCAGCGCGTACGGGATGCGCAGCCGGTGCTCGTGGGTGCCCGGGTCCACCCCGAACCGCGCCCCGCCCTCCACCCGCACCCCGTGCCGCAGGGCCCGCCCGGCCAGCTGCGAGGCCATCGGCCGCCCCAGGTCGATCCACAGGCACAGACCGCCCGGCGGCAGCGTCCAGTGCCACTCCGGCAGGTGCCGGGCGAGCGCCGCCACCAGCGCCTCCCGGCGCCGCCGCAGCTCCGCCGCCCGCCCCGGGAGCAGCGGGTCGATCCGGTCCGTCAGTGCGACCGCCACCAGCTGGTCCGTCACCGAGCCCGCCAGGTCGTGGGTGATCCGCACCCGCGCCAGCTCCGTCACCACCCGCGCCGAGGCCCGCGCCCAGCCGACCCGCAGCCCGCCCCAGCAGCTCTTGCTCAGCGAGCCCACCGTGATGATCTGCTCCCCGGCCCCCGGGCCCGCCGAGGCCGCGAACGGGCGCGGCGCCGGCACGTCGAGCGCGATGTCGGACAGCGTCTCGTCCACCACCAGCCAGGTGCCGGTGGCCCGGGCCGCCCGCGCCACCTCCCGCCGCTGCTCGTCCGGCATCAGCCGCCCGGTCGGGTTGTGGAAGTCCGGGATCAGATAGGCGAGCCGGGGCGCGGTCTGCCGCAGCGCCGCGTCGATCAGCCCGCTGTCCCAGCCCGACTCGGTGACCGGCACCGGGGTGATCCGCATCCGCCGCCCGCGCAGCGCGTCCAGGGCGTTGGGGTACGAGGGGCTCTCGGCGAGCGCCCGGTCGCCCGGCCCGCCGAGCAGGGCGAAGGCCAGCGCCAGCGCCTGCTGCGCGCCGGTGGTGACGAGGATCTGCTCGGGCCGGGTGGGAAGCCCGCGCGCGGTGTAGCGGTCGGCGATCGCCGACCGGAGTTCCGGCAGCCCGTACGGGTGGTAGCCCTGGCTCGCCGCGTAGCGCGGCAGCTCGGCGGCGGCCCGCGCCAGCGCGTCCGAGAGGACGTCGGCGGGCGCCTCGGGCGCGGCGAGCGCGAGGTCGATCACCGTGCCCGCGTCGCCGTGCGGCGCCACGGGGCCGACCGGCGGCTGCCCCTCGGGCAGCGCGGTCCAGGTGCCCGCGCCCTGCCGGCTGTGCGCGTAGCCGCTCTCCCGCAGCAGGTCGTAGGCGCCGGTGACGGTGGTCCGGGACACCCCGAGGGCCACCGCGAGTTCGCGCTCGGCGGGCAGCCGCAGCCGCAGCGCCACCCGCCCGTCGAGCAGTGCCTGCCGCACGGCCCGGGCCAGCTCGCGGTAGCCGAACCGCCCGTCGGCGGGCGGGGTGAGCAGGGCGGCCAGCTGCCGCCCGCTCAGGGTGCGGTCCGACCCGGCGCCCACCCTGCCCACGGTGCGGACCACTCGGCCATCGACCATGCCAATCACTCCCCATTGGCCGTCCTCTTCGGGCCAATAAGGCTACAGACTCCCCTCAGTGGCCTGATGGCCCGTGCGGGAAGGAGCGTGACGCATGTCCGGAGAGTTCACCGATCGCGACGAGCGGACCTGGCAGCGGCGGACCGAGGAGCGGATCGCCGAGCCCTGGACCCCGGGCCGGGACCTGGGCCGCCGGCTCCTGCGGACCCTGCGGAGCCGGTGGACCCCGCCGAGCCCGTGGACCCGGCGCGGCCGCGGACGGGCCGCTCAGATCAGCGGCCCGCGGCCGGGCGCGCCCGGCGCCGGAGGCGAGGAGGACGTGCCCGGGGCGAGGTCGGCCGGGGTGCTCGCCGACGCGCTCGTGGAGGTGCCGTCCGTGGTGCCGTCCGTCGTGGCCCCGTCCGTGGCCGGCCCGGACGAGGTCAGGTCCGTGGCCGGGGTCGACTCCGGCGGCGTCGAGTCCGGGGGCGTCGTCGGGGTGGACGGGCTCGACGGGCTGGACGTGGACGGCGTCGGCGAGGTCGGGGTGAGCGTCGACGGGCACGGTGAGGGCGTGACGCCGCCACTGGGCGCCGGCGTCTGAGTGCCGGTCACCGTCACGCACGGCACCGGGGAGGAGGGCGAGGCGGACGGAGAGGTCGAGGGGGACTTCGACGGGGTCGGCGTCGGCTGCGGCGGGGGCGTGGTGTGGTGGTCGTGCTTGCCCGTGTCGCCCGAACGGCGGGCGATCCACTTGTCGGTGTCCGGGTCGTAGATCACGAAGACGTTGATCACGGTCACCGAGGGCCGCACGTACACGACGTTGCTCGTGCGGTAGCCGGGCCAGGCCTGGCCGACCGGCTTCGGCGACTTCTGCGCCACCGGCGGGGTCAGCGGATTGCCGCACGCGCAGCGCACCCGCGGCACCCCGTGGTCGTCCACCAGGACCGCGGTGCCCGCCTGGAGCACCGACTGGAAGGGGGCGGCCCTGCCGTCGGTGAAGCCGTGGTTGGTCACCCGGGTGTCCACCCGCAGCTGAACGGACGTCAGGGAGCGGAGGAAACCGGGGACCTGGTTCGCGGGCACGCCGACCACCGAGGCGAAGGCCGCGTTCTTGGCGGGCTCGTCGGCGAGGAAGCGGATCTGCTGCTCGACGTCGCAGGCCGCCGTGCGGTGGGTGCCCCCGTACAGGCCCGGCGTCGAACCCTGCACGCTGCGCGTGGCGTTGGCGTCCCCGCCGCTCGGGCTCGGCAGCGCGGGCGGCGAGACGGTGGCGTTGTCGGCGCGGGCCGTGGAGCGGGTGAAGGGGTCGGGGCCGCTCGCCGAGGTGTTCTGCAGGAACACCTCGCCGCCGCCCGAACCGCCGCCCTGGTTCGACTTGTCGCCGCCGTCCCGCTGGGTGAGCACGACGATCAGCGCCACGGCCGCCACCACGACGGCCGTCAGCGAGGCCACCTTGGGGATGGAGCGGTACCACGGACCGCCCCCGCCCCCGCCGTGGGGCGCGCCCCCGCCCGTACCGCCGGATCCCCCTCTGCCGCCGGAACCGCCGCCGCCGTCACCCCCGCCGCCCGTGCCGCCGTGCGAGGCGTCGTGCGAGCCGTGGGCGGGCGGCGGAGGCGGGGGAGGGGTCTGGCCCGGGCGCGTCGAAGGACCCGAGAGGGGCCCCGAGGGCGGGCCGGTGGGAGGGACCGAGGGCCGGTCGGACGGCGGGTGGGAAGTCACGTTTTTCCCTTTCTTCCGTTCCGCGCCCATTGTGTGCGCCGAACCGGGTCCGCCCGCAAGCGGACGGACCCCTCCGGTATTAGCGTGGGCAGCGTGAGCACCCCGCTCCCCACTCCGCCCCGCCCGGCCGCGCCCCCCGACGCCACCGGGCGGGCGGCCCGCGGCGTCCTGTGGGCCCTCGCCGCCGTCGTCGCCGGCGTCCTCGCGATGGGCGTCACCGCCGCCCTCGGACTGTGGGCCGCCGGCGCGGCCGACCTCCCCGGCGGCGCCTCCGCGTTCGTCGCCGTCCTCGCCGCCGTCGTCGTCATGGCCACCGGTGGGCAGATCTCGCTCTCCGGCGACGCCGGCGCCCTCGCCGGCACCCGGGCCGAACTCACCGCCATGCCGCTCTCCGTCACCCTGGTGGGCGCCCTCGTCACCGGCGCCGTGTTCCTGCGCCCGCTGCGCCACCACGCCGTCGCCCCCGCCCGCGCGCTGCTCGCCCTCGCCGTCCCCACCGTGCTGCTCTGGCTGGCCGCGCTCGGCGGACTGTCCGCCCTCGCCCGGCACGACTTCCCGATCAGCCTCGGCGACGGCACCACCGAGGACACCGGAGACCTCGGCGAGCTCTTCAAGGACCTCCTCGACGCCGCCGACCCGAAGGTCGGCTTCACCACCGACGTCGGCCCCACCCTCTGCTACGGCCTGCTGTGGATCCTCGGCGTCCTCGTCGTCGCCCTCCTGGTCTCCCGCGGCGCCCCGCTGCCCGCCCGGTACGTGCGCCGCCACCAGGCCGTCCGGCCCGCCGCCTCCGCCGTCCTGCTCCTGCTGCTCGCGTACGTGGCCGTCGCCCTCGTCATCGGCCTGGTCGTCGCCGCCACCAAGGGCCACGCCGCCGAGACCCTCGCCGTCATCCTGCTCGGCCTGCCCAACGTCGCCTGGCTCGCCCTCGGCGTCGGCGTCGGCGGGTCCTGGGAGGGCCGCGCCGAGGGGCCCTTCGGCCTGCCCATGCCGCGGATCCTCGACTCCGTACTGCGCGGCGGCGACGGCGGCAAGGACCTCTCCACCGTCGACCTCGGCACCCTCGCCTCCTACGACGGACGCGCCTGGTGGCTCCTGCCCGCCGCCGCCGTCCTGATCCTCGGCGCCGCCCTCGTCATGGCCGTCCGCTCCCCGGCCCACGTCACGCCCTGGCGGCACGGCCTCCACTTCGGCGTCGCGCTCGGCCTCGGCTTCCTGGCCGTCCTCCCGCTCACCCTCGTCGAGGCCCGCTTCGGCCTCTCCGTCCTCGGCATCGGCGACCTCACGGCCCTCGGCGCCGAGGTCGTCCTGCGCCCCCACATCTGGGCCACGGTCGCCCTCGCCGCCCTCTGGGGCGCCGTCACCGGCACGCTCGCCGGCTTCCTCACCACCCGCGTCCGCCGCCGCGGCGAGGTGCCGGCGGACACGGCCCGCGCGGAGGAGACCGCCTGACTCAGGGCCTGTCCGGCGGATCCGGGTCGAACAGACCCCGGCCCCCCAGCGTCCGGAACACCGGCCGCGCCCACGCCGGCGGCTCCGGCGGCGGGCTCACCGGCTGCTCCTCGCCGCCGCCGCGGTACGGGCGGCGGGTGCGCTCCCCGTGCTCCAGGGCCGCGCGCAGTTCCGTGACGAACTCCAGACAGGTGCCGTAGCGTTCCTCCGGGGTCTTCGCGAGGGCGCGGGCGAAGATCTCGTCGGCGGCCTCCGGGAGGCCCTCGCGCTCCTCCGAGAGCGGCGGCGGAGGGTCGTACTGGTGCGCCCAGAGCAGGGCCATGTCGTCGTCGCGGCGGAAGGGCGGCACGCCGGTCAGCGTCTCGAAGACCACACAGCCCAGGCTGTAGACGTCGCAGCGCCCGTCGACCGGCTTGCCCGAGATCTGCTCCGGGGCCACGTAGTCCAGCGTGCCCACGAACTGCCCGACCGTCGTGAACCCGGTCAGCGACAGGGACTTCTTCGTCAGACCGAAGTCGGTCAGATAGACGTGCTCCGGATGGTCCCGGTCCGTGCCCTCCGCCACCAGGACGTTGCCCGGCTTCACGTCCCGGTGCACCAGGTCGTGCGCGTGCGCCGCGTCCAGGGCGGAGGCCACCTGCGCCGCGATCCGGCCCGCCGCCACCGGCTCCAGCGGGCCCTCCCGGTCCAGCAGGGCCCGCAGGTCCTGGCCGGGGACGTAGCGCATCGCGATGTACAGCACGCCCTCCGTCTCGCCCGCCTCGAACACCGGCACGATGTGCGGGTGGTCGATCGCCGCGGCGACCCGCGACTCGTGCGCGAAGCGCTTGCGGAAAGTGTCGTTGCGGGCCAGCTCCGGGGCCAGCAGCTTCAGCGCCACCGTGCGCTCCAGGCGCACGTCGAAGGCCCGGTAGACCACCGCCATCCCGCCGCGGCCGATCTCCTCCTCCACCAGATAGCCCGCGACCCGCCGGCCGAGCAGCCCCGAGTCCCGGCCGGCCGCCGGCAGCCCGGGACTCGTCACGGGACGCGCCCGGGTGCCGGGCGCGGTGTCGTGCGGCTCCCGCGCCATCAGCCCTCACCCGGCCCGTCCGCCGCGGCCGGCGGCGGCGTGACCACGCGCGTGGCCTCGGGGGCCGCCCCGGGTCCCTCCGGCGGGTCCCGGCGCAGGGACGGCACCACCTGGGTCGGCTCGTGCCCGGCGACCGGCCCCGCGGCGCCCGGTGCGGCCGCGGCCGCCGCCGACGGCGCCGACGAGGCGGCGTACGTGCTCAGCCCCGTGCCGTCGCAGAACACCCAGCGCTCGTGCTCCGCGTCGTACAGCCAGAGCGACTCGCCGTCCACGACCATCCCCACCCGCAGCCCCCGCGTCCGGGTCCGGAAGGTCTCCCCGTCCGCCCGGCCCGCCGCCAGCTCCTCCGCCGCCCGCCGGTAGCGCCCCAGGGCGTCCTCGGCCCGGGCCATCAGCGGCCGGGGATCGGCGGTACGGGCCGGAGGGCGGCCCGCCGCCGGGGGATCGCCCGGGACGGCGACCAGCAGCCGCGCGTCCACCCACGCCGACCAGCCGTTGGAGCACAGCACCTGCCCCCAGTCGCCGACCCGCGCCGTCAGCCGCACCGGCAGGAAGGCGTCCAGGGACTGCGTCGGCACCGCCGGGTCCGGCGCCTCCCAGGCCGGCAGCCCGTCGCCCGGCACCACGTGCGTGGGCCGGAAGTCCGGCACGCCCTCCCAGCCGTCCGGGGCGGCCGCCGACCCGCCGCCGTACTCCGGCATCCCGTCCACAGCCACCACGGATCCCTACCTCCGCTCGCTACCGGCGCATCACGACCGGCTCGTGCCGGCGCAGCAGCCGGGACACCACGACACCGAGGACGACGCACAGCACCACCAGCATGCCCATGTCGAACAGCCAGGCGCCCGCGGTGTGGTCCATCAGCGGATCCGCCGTCTTCTCGCCCGGCACCGTCCGCCCGATGTCGATCGTCGCGCCCATCGCCGCGAACGCCCACCGCGAGGGCACCAGCCACGCCAGCTGCTCCAGGACCGGCGTGCCGCGCACGTTCAGGAGCGCGCCGCAGAACACCACCTGGACGATGGCGAGGAGGACGAGCAGCGGCATCGTCACCTCCTCCTTGCGCACCAGGGCGGAGACGAACAGGCCGAGCATCATCGCCGTGAACGCGAGCAGCGCCACGGCCAGCGTGATCTCGACCAGCGGCGGCATCAGCACCCCGTCGCCGCCCGGCACGTTCAGCGGTACCCCGATCAGCGCCACCAGGGTCAGCACCACCGCCTGCACGACGGTGATCGTGCCCAGGACGACCACCTTGGACATCAGGTACGCGGAGCGCGACAGGCCGACGGCTCTCTCCCGGCGGTAGATGGTGCGCTCCTTCACCAGCTCGCGCACCGCGTTCGCCGCGCCCGTCAGGACGCCGCCGACACACAGGATGAGCAGCACGTTCAGCGTCGACTCGGGGTTGAGGCTGCCCTCGGACAGGGCCCGCGCCATCGCGCCCATGACGAAGGGCAGCGCCACCATGATGGCCAGGAAGGTGCGGTCGGCGGAGAGCGCCGCCGCGTACCGCCGGACGAGGGTACGGAGCTGGGCGCCCCAGCTCTGCGCCTTCGGCGGCGGCTCCGGGGCCGCCTCCGGCCCCCGGTGCGCCCCGCCGGCGGCGGCCCCCGGCGCGGGCGGCCGGACCGAGGGGTCCTCGATGTACTGCCGGTGGAAGCGGGAGGCCCGGAAGCGGCCCGCCCAGTCGCGCTCGCGGTCGTTCTCGAAGGCCTCGAAGGCCTCGGGCCACTCCGCGAAGCCGAAGAAGTCCAGGGTCTCGGCGGGCGGGCCGTAGTAGGCGACCCGGCCGCCCGGGGCGAGCACCAGGAGCCGGTCGCACACGTCCAGGCTGAGCACGCTGTGGGTGACGACCACGACCGTGCGCCCGTCGTCCGCGAGCCCGCGCAGCATGTGCATCACCGAGCGGTCCATGCCCGGGTCGAGCCCGGAGGTCGGCTCGTCCAGGAACAGCAGGGAGGGCTTGGTGAGCAGTTCGAGCGCCACGCTCACCCGCTTGCGCTGGCCGCCGGACAGGCTGTGGATCGGCTGCCCGGCCCGCTCCTCCAGGCCCAGTTCGCGGATCACCTCGTCGACCCGGGCGCGCCGCTCGGCGGGCGCGGTGTCCTCGGGGAAGCGCAGTTCGGCGGCGTAGCCGAGGGCGCGGCGGACGGTCAGCTGGAGGTGCAGGATGTCGTCCTGCGGGACGAGGCCGATGCGCTGGCGCAGCTCCGCGTAGTCCCGGTAGAGGTCGCGGCCGTCGTAGAGCACCGTGCCCCGGTCGGCGGGCCGCTGGCCGGTCAGCGCGCCCAGCAGGGTGGACTTGCCCGCCCCGGACGGGCCGACCACGGCGAGCAGGCACTTCTGCCCCACCGGGAACGACACGCCGTCGAGCAGGGTCTTGCGCCCGTGGTCCACGGTCACCGCGAGCTGCTGCACGTCGAGCGAGACCTCGCCGGTGTCGGTGAACTCGACCAGGTTCCCGCCGATCAGACAGAAGGCGCAGTGCCCGATGCCGACGATGTCCTCGGCGGTCACCCGGGCCTCGGTCACCGGACGCCCGTTGAGGAAGGTGCCGTTGTGACTGCCGAGGTCCCGGATCCAGTACGTGCCGTCCGGCGCCGCCCGCAGCTCGGCGTGCCGCCGGGACACCGTCAGGTCGTCCACCACCAGGTCGCTGTCCGGGGCCCGGCCGATCCGGAGGCTGCGGGCGGGCAGCGGACGCACGGCCGTCGGCTGCCGGAAGGTGCCGGTGAGTGCGGGGTACGAGACGGAGGACGGGTGCGGCGGAGACGCGGCGGCGCCCGGGGCCGCGGCCCGGTGCGCGTCGGCCGGTACGGGCGGGGGCGGGGGCTCCGCCACCGGCGGGGGTGCCGGGGCCGGGGCGGCCTTCGGGGGCTCGGGGGACGGCGGGCTCGCCTCCGGGACCGGCGGGGGTGCCGGGGCCGGCTCCGGGGCCGCGGGCGCGGCCGGGAGCAGCCGGGCGCGCGGGCCGTCGGCGGGGTGCCCGAAGCGGATGACCGTGCCCGGGCCGACGGCGCTCAGCGCCACCCGGCGGTCGTCGGCGAAGGTGCCGTTGGTACTGCCCTCGTCCTCGAGCGTCCAGTGATCGCCCACCGCCCTCAGCACCGCGTGGTGCCAGGACGTCCGGGCGTCGGCGAGGACGACGTCACTGGTGGGGTCGCGCCCGATGCGATAGACGCGGCCCGGATTCATCACGGTCGCGTCCCCGTCGATCTCGAGGACCAGTTCGGGGGCGGCGGGCGCGACGGGCCGCTGTCCCATGCGTGCATCTTAACGTCGGGGGCCGCCGCCTGCCGGGCGAGCGGACGGCCCCCGGCCGCCCGGGGCCCGGTGGACCGGTCCACCGGGAGACCGGGGCCGGGGGAGGGACCGGGCGGCGCGGGTATCGTGGGCGGCCGACCCGCGAAGGAGGAGCCACCCGTGCCGAGAGGTGTCACCCGGCGCCGGCCGCACACCCGCGCCGCCCTGTTGCGCGCGGCCCTGGAGACCTTCGCCGAGCACGGCTTCCACGCGGCCTCCATCGAGCAGATCTGCGAGCGCGCCGGCTTCACCCGAGGCGCCTACTACTCGAACTTCGCCGGCAAGGACGAGCTCTTCCTCGCCCTCTTCGACGAGCACGGCGAACGGATCGTGCGCCGCCTCGCCGAACGGATCGACGCCCTCGCGCCCGAGGACTACACCCTGGAGCGGCTCGCCGCACTCGCCTCGCGGGTCGAGCCCGACGAGCGCGACTGGTACCTGGTGAGCACCGAGTTCACCCTGCACGCCATCCGCGACCGGCAGGCGGCCCGGGCGCTGGCCGCGCACGACGCCCGGCTGCGCGCCGAGATCGCCCGCGGCATCGAGCTCGTCGTCCGCCGCTCGGGCCGCGAACTCACCGTGGACACCGACCGGTTCGCCCGGCTCGTGGTCGCCCTGCGCGAGGGCGGCCTGGCCCAGAGCTACGTCGAGCCGGACGCCCTGCCGCCCGGCACCCTCGAACGGGAATTCCTGGCCCCGCTGCTCGCCTCCGTCACCCGCCGGACGCCCGGCGCCGCGCACGACGGGGCCTGAGGACCGCCCGGCCACCCGGGGCCCCCGCCCCGAGGGCTCAGTCGAAGAGGTCCGGGTCCGAGGCCGTGATCTGGTCCCACAGCGGCCGGGCCTGGAACCAGCCGGCGATCGAGGTCCCCACCTGCCCCCGGGTGAGCAGAGCCGTCTCCCGGTCGATCAGCTGCGGCGTGCCCGCCGCCATCGCCAGCAGCTGCGCCTGGCAGGAGCGCTCCATGGTCACGAACCACCACACCGCCTCGGCGACCGAGCGCCCCACGGTGAGCAGCCCGTGGTTCTTGAGGATCACCGCCTTGTACGCGCCGAGCGCCTTCGCCACCCGCGCGCCCTCGTCCAGCTCGTTGACCACGCCCCGGTAGTCCTCGTAGATCCCGTGGTCCTCGAAGAAGGCGCAGGCGTCCTGGGTGATCGGGGCCAGCGGGACGCCCAGGCTGGAGAAGGCCTTGCCGTGCAGCGAGTGGGAGTGCGCGGCGGCGATCGCGTCCGGGCGGGCCGCGTGCACCTGGGAGTGGATGACGAACGCGGCCCGGTTCACCGGCCGCCGCCCGTCGATGACCCGGCCCTCGTGGTCGACCCGGATCAGGTCCGAGGCCTTGATCTGGCCGAAGCTCATGCCGAAGGGGTTGACCCAGAAGGTGTCCGGGTCCTCCGGGTCGCGCACCGTGATGTGCCCGGCGACCCCCTCGGAGAAGCCGAACCGGCCGAAGATCCGGAAACCGGCGGCCAGTTGCTCCTTGCGGTAGCGGCGCTCCTCCTCGACCGAGTCGAAGGAGGGCGGCAGCGGCAGGGTCACGCCCTCCGGCAGGGGGCCGACGGCGGCGGCGAGGGCGGGCGGCAGGGAGCTCATGCGGATCCTCCGGAGGGGACGGCGGCGGGTGCCGGATGCCGGGCTGGGGCGCGAGAAGATACGGCGGTGCGTCCGTCGCGGCAATGACCCTTCCGCTCACCGCCCGCTCGGGCACCCCCCCCGGCTGGGGCACGCGCTGCCCCTTCGGGGACCTCGCCGCCCCCTCCGGGAACTCACCCCTCGGGACACCGGACCCGCCCCGGGTGAATCCTTTTCGGGTCCGCCCGTCTCTTGTCCACAGCACCGGCCGCCCGGGCCGGGCCGAAGGACGGAGACAAGCGGATGATGATCGCGGGCATCGTGGTGATCGGCGTACTGCTCATGGGGGCGTGCGCGTGGCACCTGACCCGGCGCAGGAAGCACGGGAGCCGGTGAGGGCGGCCCGGAGCACGAGGGGGAAGAGATGAACCGAGCGGCCTACCGCTGGCCCGACGAGCGCCTGATCAGGGCGGCCCAGGACGGGGACGTCGGCTCGCTGACCACGGTCGTCCGGCAGTCGCAGCCGCACGTGCGGAACTTCGCCCGCACCCTGTGCGCCTCGCCGCAGGACGCCGAGGACGCGGCCCAGGAGGCGCTGATCGTCCTCTACCGGAAGATCGGCACCCTGCGGGCCACCGGCGCCCTTGCCTCCTGGATGTTCCGGATCGTCCGGAACGAGTGCCTCCGGCAGGTGCGGCAGCTGGCCGGGCGCGGTGAACTGCCCGAACCCGGCCCGGAGACGGACGCCGAGCCGTCCGCCGAGGAGGCGGCGCTCCAGGGCCTGGAGGTGGAGCGGATCGCGGCCGCGATCGGCGCGCTGCCCGAGGACCAGCGCCGGGTCCTCATCCTGCGCGACCTCCAGGGCCTGCCCGGCCGGACCGTCGCCCGGGCCCTCGGCCTGAGCACCCCGGCGATGAAGTCCCGGCTGCACCGGGCCCGTACGACGCTGCGGGCCTCCCTGGCCCCGCCCCGTGAAGCGGCCCGTGAAGGAGGACGACGACCGTGACCACTCCCACGCAGACGAAGCCGGCGAACCCGATGAACCCGATGACCCCGACGAGGCCGGCGGAACGGAGCTACGCGAGCAGCTCCGTCCCCCGCCACCTGGCCCGCGGCGCCCTCGGGCTCGCCCTGATCGCCGTACCGATCGCCCTGGTCCCCACGCTGGGCCCGCTCGTCCTCCTGGCGGCCCCGCTGAGCCTGGTCGCCTTCCGCGGCTGCCCCACCTGCTGGATGGTCGGCCTGGTGCAGACGCTCTCCCGGGACCGGCTGCGGCGCGCGTGCGTGGACGGCGTCTGCACCCTGACCCGGGCGGATCCGGCCGAACGCGAGGCCGCCTAGACGGCCTGCTCCGGACCTTGCCGGGCTCGCGGCTTCCCCAGAGCCTCGCCTGGGTGGGGGCGCCCCCCGGCGGAGCCTGGGGGAGTGCCCCCGGCACCGCGCCTCGCCACGTTGTCGTCGGTCGCCGATGGCCCCCTGGGCTTCGCCTGGGAGGTGCCCCCGGCGAAGCCCAGGGGAAGTGCCCCCACCGCATCGCTTCCGCCCCCTCGGCCCGGCGGCCGGGGAGGTGCCCCCACCTCCGCCTTGCGATCCTTCCCCTGGGCCCTGGCGGGCCTGGGGAAGCCCTAACTCTGGGCCCTGGCGGGTCCGGGGGCCCCGACCTTGGGTCCTGGCGGGTCCGGGGAGGTTCCAACCCTGGGTCCTGGCGGGTCCGGGGGCCCCGACCTTGGGCCCTGGCGGGTCTGGGGGCCCCGGCCCTCGGCCCCGACGGGCCCGGGGAGGCCCCACCCCTCGGCCCCGACGGGCCTGGCGGGACCCCGTGCACCGAACCCCGCTCTCCCCCGTGGCCCTTCGGGCCCGGGAGGTGCCCCCGGATCGGGCCCGATCCGAAAGAAGCGACTCAGACGGTCTCCTCCGCCCGCGCCGCCAAGGCCGCCGCCGGCCGCGGTGCCCCGAAGCGGGCCAGGAGGTGCCAGACGCGCTTGACCGCCTGGCGGTCGTGGCGGCCCGACTCGGCGGCCGACTGGACGATGCGGGCGTCCAGGAGGCCGTCCTCGGCGAGGGCGGCGCCCAGTTCGACGAACTCGGGGCCGCGGTAGTCGGGGTGGCGTCGCAGCTCCTCGACGGTGAGGCGGAAGCCGCCGTGCCACTCCAGCGGGCAGGGCAGCGCGCGGGCCGCGGCCTCGACCTCGGTGCCCCGGAAGGACGGGTCGAGGACCAGCGCCTCGACGTCCCGAGCGAGCTCGACCGGGCCGTGGACCTGGGCCTCGACGTAGTCGTCGAGCGCGTCCTGGTCGTCGGCGAGGGCGAGCGCGATCAGGGCGGCCGTGCGCTCGGCCACGCCGAAGTCGGTCGGTTCCAGGACGCTGTCCGGATAGCAGAAGGTGGTGCGGGCCAGGGTGGCGGGCCGCAGGCGCAGATGGGCCGACCCGAAGCGCGGCGCCGCGCCGTACGGGCGCCGCCGGTGGTCGAGCGCGCCGTACACCGGGCGCTCGTGTGCCGGGGCGTCGTCGTACGCGCCGCCGAAGATCCGGCTCTCCCAGCGCCACCGGTCGCCGCCCGGATGCGCGGTGAGCCCGCCGTTGCTGGTCCCGGTGACGAACTGCGAGCGGTACACGCCGTCCTCGGCCAGCCGGTCGAGGAAGGTGGGGTGGAAGTTGAGCGTCACGCGCGGCGGGGGCGCGACGGCGGGGCCGGTGGTCAGGGCGGACACATGGGCGAGGGCGCGGCGCGGCCGGGGCAGGAGATCCATCGCCGCAGTCTGCCGGGGAACCCGGCCTTGCGTCGCGCGCTTTTCGCCGACTACGGTCCCCCCGCGCGGCAAGCGCTTTCCAGGCCGGTGCCGCGCGGCCGCGCCGTCCGGACCCGGCCGGACCGGGCCGGCCGCACCACTCCCGCCCGCCGTCGTACCGCCACTCGCCCCAGGGGAGGGCCCACGTGCCCCGCAGCACCGTCACGGACGTCCTCGTCTACACCCGCACCGCGGGCTACCGCCACGACTCGATCCCGGCCGGCGCCGCCGCGCTCGCCGAACTCGCCACCGCCGCCGGCCTCGACCCCGAGACCACCGAGGACCCCGCCGCCTTCACCCCCGGCCGGCTCGCCCGCTGCGCCGCCGTCGTGCTGCTCTCCACCACCGGCACCGTCCTCACCGACCGGGGCCGGGCCGCCTTCGAGGCGTACGTACGCGGCGGGGGCGGCCTCCTCCTCGTGCACGCCGCCGCCAACGCCGAGCCCGACTGGCCGTTCTTCGGCGAACTCCTCGGCACCCGCTTCGCCGGCCACCCGCCGCTCCAGCCCGGCACCGTCCTGGTCGAGGACCCCGACCACCCGGCGACCGCCCCGCTGCCGGCCCGCTGGCACCGTACCGACGAGTGGTACGAGTACAGCGGCCACCCGCGCGCGGCCGGCGTCCACGTCCTCGCCGGCGCCGACGAGAGCAGCTACGAGGGCGGCACCCTCGGCGCCGACCATCCGCTGGTGTGGTGCCGCGAGGCGACGCCCGAGCACGGCCGGATCCTCTTCACCGCGCTCGGCCACGCCACCGAGGCCTACGCGGACCCGGTCTTCCGGGCCCACCTCGACGGCGCCCTGCGCTGGGTGGCGCGCCGCTGACCAGCGGCGGGAGCGGCGCGGGCGCCCCGGTCCGGGGCCGCGGGACGGGGGTCCGGTCCGGGCGGGCCGTCACCCCGCCGTCCCGCCCCGATTTGCGGGCCGCGCCCGGTCGCGCAAGCGTGACGGGTGGGGAGGATTGCGCGCGGGGGCTCCAGCTCAGGAGGAGACGACATGGCCATCGCCACCGTGAACCCGGCGACCGGCGAGACGCTGCGGACCTACGAGGCCCACGGGCCCGACGAGGTCGAGCGCCGCATCGACGCCGCCCACGAGGCGTACCGCCAGTACCGCACCACCCCCTTCGCCGAGCGCGCCCGGCTGATGCGGGCCGCCGCGTCCCTCCTCGACGAGGACGCCGAGGACATCGCCCGCACCATGACCACCGAGATGGGCAAGCCGATCGTCGCGGCCCGCGCCGAGGCCGCCAAGTGCGCCAAGGCCATGCGCTGGTACGCCGATCACGCCGAGGCGCTGCTCGCCGACGAGCACCCCGACGAGCACGACGTCCGCGACTCCGGCGCCGACCGCGCCCGGGTGCACTACCGGCCGCTCGGCCCCGTGCTCGCCGTCATGCCGTGGAACTTCCCGCTCTGGCAGGTCGTCCGCTTCGCCGCGCCCGCGCTGATGGCCGGCAACACCGGGCTGCTCAAGCACGCCTCCAACGTGCCGCAGACCGCGCTCTACCTCGGCAACCTGTTCCGCCGGGCCGGCTTCCCCGACGGCTGCTTCCAGACCCTCCTGATCGGCTCCGGGGCAGTCGAGGGCATCCTGCGCGACCCCCGGATCGCCGCCGCGACCCTCACCGGCAGCGAGCCCGCCGGCCGCTCCGTGGCCGCCATCGCCGGCGACGAGGTGAAGAAGACCGTCCTGGAGCTCGGCGGCAGCGACCCGTACATCGTCATGCCCTCCGCCGACCTGCCCCGGGCCGTGAAGACCGCCGTCACCGCGCGCGTGCAGAACAACGGGCAGTCCTGCATCGCCGCCAAGCGGTTCATCGTCCACGAGGCCGTCTACGACGACTTCGCCGAGCGCTTCACCGCCGCCATGAACGCCCTCACCGTCGGCGACCCCCTCGACGACGACACCGACGTCGGCCCGCTCGCCACCGAACAGGGCCGCGCCGACCTCGAAGCGCTCGTCGACGACGCCGTCGACAAGGGAGCCACCGTGCTGTGCGGCGGCGGCCGTCCGCCCGAGCTGCCCCGCGGCTGGTTCTACCGTCCCACCGTCCTCACCGGCATCACGCCCGAGATGCGCGTCCACCGCGAGGAGACCTTCGGCCCGGTCGCCACCCTCTACCCGGTCGGCGACATCGAGGAGGCCGTCACGGTGGCCAACGACTCGCCCTTCGGCCTGAGTTCGAACGTCTGGACCCGCCGCGACGAGGACGTCGACTTCTTCGTGCGCGACCTGGAGGCGGGCGGCGTCTTCGTGAACGGCATGACCGCCTCCCACCCGGCGCTCCCCTTCGGCGGCGTCAAGCGCTCGGGTTACGGCCGGGAGCTCTCCGGCCACGGCATCCGCGAGTTCTGCAACGTCACCACGGTCTGGCAGCGCGCCTGACCCTCCTCGCCGCCACCGGCACGGACTGAGCCGGACCCGGCCCCCGACCCCCCCGGCGCCGCAGCCTCCCCGTCTCACTCCCGGGTCCAGGCCAACAGCGTCTCCGCGTCCCAGGTGTTGATCACCCGCTCGGCCGGCACCCCGCATTCCTCCGCCCGTGCGCAGCCGAAGATCTGCCACTCCAGCTGGCCCGGCGCGTGGGCGTCCGTGTCGATGGCGAAGTGGACGCCCGCCGCCACCGCCCGGCGCAGCAGGCGGCGGGGCGGGTCCTGGCGTTCGGGGCGGCTGTTGATCTCGACGGCCGTGCCGGACTCCGCGCAGGCGGCGAAGACGCGGTCCGCGTCGAACTCCGACTCGGGACGCAGCCGGCCGCCGCTGACCAGTCGGCCGGTGCAGTGGCCGAGGACGTCCATCAGGGGGTTGCGGACCGCCTTCTCCATCCGGCGGGTCATCGACCGCGCGTCCATCCGGAGCTTGGAGTGGACCGAGCCGACCACCAGGTCGAGCCGGTCGAGGAGTTCGGGCTCCTGGTCGAGCGAGCCGTCCTCCAGGATGTCGCACTCGATGCCGGTGAGCAGCCGGAAGGGCGCCCACCGCTCGTTCAGCCGGGCCACCACGTCGAGTTGCTCGCGCAGCCGGTCCGGGGAGAGGCCGCGGGCGACCTTGAGGCTGGGGGAGTGGTCCGTCAGGACCGTCCACGCGTGGCCGATGGCCGCCGCCGTCCGGCCCATGTCCTCGATGGTGCTGCCGCCGTCCGACCAGTCCGAGTGGACGTGGCAGTCGCCGCGCAGGGCCGCCCGCAGCGCCTCGCCGCCCCGCGCCTCGCCGCCCCGCGCCTCGGGCACCGGGATCTCCCGCTCCAGGCGCTCCAGGTACTCCGGCACCCGGCCGGCCAGCGCCTCGCGCACCACGGCGGCCGTCTTCGGCCCGATGCCCTTCACGGACTCCAGGGTCCCGGCGGCGGCGCGCTCCGCGGTCGCCTCCGGGCCGAGCGCGGTGACCGCGGCGGACGCGGTGCGGAAGGCCCGTACCCGATAACTCGGGGCCTGCGAGCGTTCGAGGAGGAACGCGATCCGTTCCAGCGCCGCCACCGGGTCCATCGCCGCACCGCCCTCCAGGCTCCCGGGCCCGCTAGCGCAGGCCCGGGGCTCCGTTCGCCGTACCGTTCCCCCGGCCGTCGCCGTTCGCCGCGCCGGCGCCGATCTCGCACCACACCGCCTTGCCCTCGCCGCGCGGCTCCACGCCCCACCGCGAGGCGATCGCGTCCATCAGGAGCAGCCCGCGTCCCGAGGTCGCCGCCTCGCCCGGCGTGCGGCGGCGCGGCCAGGCGCTGGACCGGTCCTGCACCGACAGGCGCACCCGCCGCACCGGCTCCGGCAGCACCTCCAGGGTCAGCACCGCGCCGCCCTCCGTGTGCAGCAGCACGTTCACGAGCAGCTCGCCCGTCAACAGCTCGGCGTCGTCGGCTAGTTCCGGCATGCCCCAGTCGACCAGGGCCTGCCCCACCGCCGCCCGCGCGTCCGACAGGCCCTGCGGGTCGGCCTGGTGGATGTACTGGTGGATGCGCGGCGCCTTCGGCGTGCCCGGGTCGGGGCTGCGCCGCAGCACGAGCAGCGCCACGTCGTCGCCCGAACCCCAGCGCTCCCACAGGCGTTCCGACAGGTGGTCGGCCAGCGCCTCCGCCTGCGGGGGGCCGCTGCCCACCGCCTCGGCGAGCGCCGCGAGGCCCGCCTCGATGTCCGTGCCCGGCTGCTCGACCAGTCCGTCCGTGCACAGCACCAGCGTCTCGCCCGGCACCAGGTCCAGCCGGGTCTCCGGGAACTCCTCGTCGCCGAAGACCGTCGCCAGGCCCAGCGGCAGCCCGCCGCGCAGCTTGGGCCGCCCCACCCGCCCGTCGGTGTGCCGGATCAGCGGACCCAGGTGCCCGGCCCGCACCCCGCGCACGGTGCCGCCGGCCAGGTCCACCTGTGCGTAGGTGCAGGTCGCGAAGCGGTTGGTGTCCAGCTCCGCGAGGAAGCGGGAGGCCCGGGCCAGCACCGTCGACGGGGAGTGGCCCTCGCCCGCGTACGCCCGCAGCGCGATCCGCAGCTGTCCCATGATCGCGGCGGCGTGCGTGTCGTGCCCCTGCACGTCGCCCACCACCACCCCGACCCGCCCGCGCGGCAGCGGGATCACGTCGTACCAGTCGCCGCCGACCTGCCGGCCGCTCCAGGCCGCGTGGTAGCGGACCGCGATCTCTCCGCCGGTGATCTCCGGGATCCGCCGCGGCAGCATCGTGGCCTGCAGCCCGGTCGCCAGCTCGCGTTCCTCGTCGAAGAGGATCGCCCGCTGCAGCGACTGCGCCACGATCGCCGCGAGCCCGAGCAGCAGATTGCGCTCGTCGGCGTGGAAGGTGCTGCGCCGCCGGTAGAACAGCGCCATCCCGCCCAGCGACCGGGCCTGCGCCACGAGCGGCAGATAGCAGGCCGAGCGGAACGGCAGCCGGCTCACGTACGGCGCCAGCTCCGGGAAGTCCTGCGCCAGGCTCGGGAACGAGGGCACGAAGCGCGGCCGGCCGCTCAGCACCGTCTCCGCGAGCGGCAGCCCCCGGTCGAGCCGGCGGCTGCGGAAGTCCTCGAAGACCTCCAGGGACTCCCCGGTCAGCGCGATCAGATTGAGCGCGTCGTGCTCCACCAGACCCAGCGCCAAGCCCTCCGCGCCGAGCCGCGCGAGGCCGCCAGGACCGGTCAGCGCCGCCGTCACGTCGTCCACGGTCACCGCCCGCGACAGCGCGTGCGTCGTGCGCTCCACGATCGTCGTCTGCGCCTCGCGGCGCCGCTCCAGGTCGAGCACGAAGGCCGAGTGCGTGACCTCGGCCGTCGCGTCCCGCACGATCCCCACGATCCGGTGCGCCATCCCCCCGGCCCGGCGCAGGATCCGTGCCTGCACATGCGTCCATTGGGGTGTACCGTCCGCCCGCTCCAGGCGGACGTGCGCCGTGTACGAGGAGCTGCCGCCGGTGATCGCGTCCCGGATCACCTGCTCCAGACGGGTCCGCTCCCCGGCCTCCAGGTCGCGCACCAGCGTCGCCGGCCGCCCGTCGAACGCGTCCGGCTCCACGCCGAAGACCAGCAGCCCCGCGTCGTCGACATCGATGGTTCCGGTGTCGAGATCCCAGTCGAAACTGCCGGTGCGGTTCATCGCGAGCCGCTCGGTCGGCCCGATCTCGCCGCCGCGCGGACTCCGCTCCTCATCGGTCATCCCACCCATTGTCGAACCGGCACCCCACCCACGCCATGGCGCGGACGCCGCCACGCGGGCCGATTCGGCAGAATGGGCCGGTGCAGTCGCCCCACGAGCCCGCCCCGTCCCCCCAGGTCCCCTACCGCGTCCTCGGACCCGCCCGGGCCCTCCGCGCCGACGGCACCGAGGCCGGACTCAGCGGCGCCCGACTCCGGGCCCTGTTCACCGCGCTCGCCGCGGCCGGCGGCCGCACCGTCGCCCCCGACGCCCTGATCGACCAGGTGTGGGCCGACGAGGGCGACGAGGACCGGATCCCGGCCCTCGTCGCCCTGGTCGGACGGCTGCGCCGGGCCCTCGGCCGGGACGCCGTCGCCTCCGCCCCCGGCGGCTACCGGCTGGCCGCCGCCCCCGACGACATCGACCTCTTCCGCTTCGAACGGCTCGCCGACCAGGCCGTACGGGAACTGGACGCCGCCCGCCCCGAGCCCGCCGCGCGGCTGCTCGACCTCGCCCTCGGACTCTGGCACGGACCCGCCCTCGCCGACCTGCCCGGACACGCCACCGACCCGCTCGCCGTACGGGCCGAGGCGCGCCGCGACCGCGCCCGGCGCGACCGGCTCGCGGCCGATGTCGCCCTCGGGCGCGCCCGGGACGCGCTCGGCCCGCTTTCCGCGCTCACCGCCGAGCACCCCCTCGACGAGCCCCTGCACGCCCTCCACCTGCGCGCCCTGCGCGCCGCCGGCCGCCCGGCCGAGGCGCTCGCCGCCTACGAGACGGTCCGCCGCGCCCTCGCCGACCGGCTCGGTGCCGAACCCGGCCCGGAACTCGCCTCGCTGTACCGGGAGTTGCTGGAGGGGAGCGAGGAACCGGCCGTGCCCGGGGCGCGCCGCCCGCTGCCCGCCCCGCTGACCTCCTTCCTCGGGCGCGATGAGGAACTACGCGCCCTCGGGGACGAGTTGGCCGCCCACCGGCTCGTCACCCTCACCGGCCCCGGCGGGGTCGGCAAGACCCGGCTGGCCCTGGCCGCCGCCGAGGCCACCGCCGAGCCCCAGGTACGGCTCGCCGAACTCGCCGCCGTCCGCGAGGAGTCCGGCGTCCCCACCGCCGTCCTCACCGCTCTCGAAGCCCGCGAGACCCAGCTCTGGAGCGGCTCGACCCTGCCCGACCCGGCCGGCCGCGACCCGCTCGCCGCCCTCGTCGACCACTGCGCCCGCCGCCGGCTCCTGCTCGTCCTCGACAACTGCGAGCACGTGGTCGGCGCGGCGGCGAAACTGACCGCCGAACTCCTGGCGCGCTGTCCCGGGGTGACGGTGCTGGCGACGAGTCGGGAGCCGTTGGGGGTGCCGGGGGAGGTGGTGCGGCCGGTGGGTCCGTTGCCGGAGGGGCC